>DASYDQ010000018.1:0-1745 GCA_036499485.1 Pseudolysinimonas sp.
CCGGTCGGTGCCATCGACGTTGCGAATGTCGAAGTCGGGGCCGAGGGCCTCGACGGTGGCGGGAGAGAGTTCTTCGGCGATCAGGACGATCGGCTTGGCCACGAGAGCGATCCTTCGGGGTCGGAGAGGCCGGCCTCTGCGATGGCGGGCTTGGAGCATGATGAGTTTAGTGGGTGCGACGATGGGGTCATGACGTCGAAAGACTCTTCGTGACGCGCGTCGTCGACTCGCTGAGAGTACGTGCTTGCCCGCTCTTTCGCCGCTGAGAGTACGTAGATATCCGTACTCTCGCGGGTCAGGAGACGGCCGGCTGCACCGCGGCGGCCCACTGCACGACGCTCAGGGCGAGCGCGTTCGTCGCGGCGAGCCCGACCGCGAGGATCAGCGTGCGGGCGAACAGCTCGCGACCGCGCCCGACCAGCAGCGCGGCGATGTAGAGCAGCACGGGTGCGGCCACCCCGATGACCAGCAGCCACCACGGCACGGCCCCGCCGATCCCGAGCGACGCGTAGTACGGCGGCAGGGCGATCAGATTCGAGATGCCCTCGAACAGCGGGTAGGCGAATAGGGCGGCGAACACGACCCAGACGATGATCCTGCTCATCAGATCAGCGCCAGCAGAATCGGCCAGGGCAGCAGCACCCCGACGCCCAGAGCGAACCAGCCCACCCTCACTCGAGTGCGCGAGTCGGGTGTCAGGGTCAGCACGGCGAGGTACCAGAGCGCGCCAGACACGATGGCGACGAACTCGCCGAACTGCCAGGCGATCTGCGAGAACAGATCCGTGGCGGTTGAGCCGGTGATCTGCACCGAGAGGATCCACCCCACCACGATGGCCAGGTAGAGCACTGCGAACCCGACGGTGGCCGAGGTGCGAGCCAGGTTCGTGGGTGTTGCGGGCGCGGCATCCAACTGATCGATGGATGACGCGGCGACGTCGGCCACCCGGTTGCGGCTCAGCGGATCGACCCCGCCGCGCAACTCATCGCCTGCCCAACTCAGCGCGTCGTCGTCATCGTTGGGGTCGGCCACCCATCCATTCTGTCTTGGCGGGCTGAGAGTTGAGCACGCGGTGGTGCCGACTGAGGCGTGGCGTAGCGTCGAAGAATGACGCCAGAGCTCACCACCTCGGAGCGGTACCTGCGCTTCGCCGCGAACGAAGCTCATGGGGTGTCGGCGATCTTCGAGGCCTGGGCCACCGGAGTCGCCCATGATGCATCCCTGCTGGCGTTGCTCGAGCCGCTCCCCCTCCAGAAGCAGCAGCCGAACCTGGTGTTCGCGGCGGCACGGTGGACAGGATGCCCGGCCGGCGACTTCGACGGCTTTCGCGAATGGATGCTCGACCATTGGCCCGAGGTCGAAGCAACGATCCTCGCCCGCTCCACGCAGACCAACGAGGCCGCGCGCTGTACGGCGCTGATCACCGCACTCTCGGGGATCGACGGGCCGGTCGCCCTGCTCGAGGTGGGCGCGTCCGCTGGCCTGTGCCTCTATCCCGATCGCTACAGCTACCGGTTCGACCGCGGCGGCGATATTGTCGCGCTCGACCCGACGAGCGGCACGAGCAGCGTGGTGATTCCGTGCGCAGTGAGCGGCAGCATCCACCTGCCGGAACGCCTGCCGCAGGTGGTCTGGCGGGCCGGAATAGACCAGTCGCCGATCGATGTGCGCGACGTCGATGAGGTGCGCTGGCTCGAGACCCTGATCTGGCCGGAGCATCACGATCGGGTGGTCAGGCTGCATGC
>DASYDQ010000019.1:0-3789 GCA_036499485.1 Pseudolysinimonas sp.
CGACATCTGCTTCCCGCGACAGGCACCTGAGCCGGCGCGGCGTGCGGCCACTGCAACGGCTCGTCGCCCCGCAGCATCCGGAGCCCGCAGCAGCGGCACGATCACCCGCCCCCAGCCCAAGCGCACCAGTTCGCGGCCGACCATGCTGCTCAACACGCAGCGGGTCTACCACGTGACGCACCTGCGCAACCTCGAGGCGATCGTGATCGATGAGGCGATCCGGGCGGATGCGTCACCCGAGGTCGACGTCAGCTCGGCCACCACGCGCGAGCTGCGCCGCAGTGTCGAGCTCGCCACCGGCGGCACCGTCGCCGATCGCGTGCCCTTTCAGCTGAGCCCCAACTCCTCGCGGTGGAACGAGCTGCGCAGCGGCGCGGCCGGCGTGCACTGGTCGGATGCGGCGCGGGCGGCGAACCCGCTCGAGTTCGTGATCCTGGTCACCTCGGCCGGTGCGGTCGGCCCCGATGTGCTCTTCGCCAACGGGGATGCCGCGGCCCCCGCCACACGATTCGCAGCCGGCGACGACGGAACCGCCCTGTTGCGCGCGAGCTTCGCGCTCGATCCCGAACTGTTGGACGCCGAGCTGCTCGCCGCCGCCCCCGTCCCCTTCTCGGCGATCACCCTCGTCGGCGTCGCCAACGAGCCGGTGCGCGACCAGGTGCGCCAACTGCTCGCCGACGTCGGGGGAGCGGCGCCGAAGGTGGCGGTCTACCCGCCGTGGTTCCAGGCGGAGTGAGGAGATGGTGATGGCTGGCGGTGAAACCCCTGAGGAACGCGTCTACTCCGCTGGTACGGCAGCGCGCTGGCTGACGAGGAATCCAGCCCCGGTGCGCGAGTCTGCCTCGCCGTCAGAACTCGACGAACGGATCGCACGAGAGCGGGCCGACGGGGATTGACGCAGAACGTAAGAACAGGCCCGAACACACTGAGTGTCCGGGCCCGTTCGTGGTGAGGCGGTTCAGTCGCCCTTCACGTTGACGAGCTGCCGCAGCGTGTGCCGAACCCTGACGAGGTCGGCGGCATCGGCCATCACCTGGTCGATGTCCTTGTAGGCGGCGGGGATCTCGTCGAGGAAGGCGTCGGTGTCGCGGAACTCGATCCCGACCATCGCCTCCCGCAACTGCTCGTGCGTGAAGGTCTGCCGAGCCTTGCTCCGCGAGAACATCCGACCGGCGCCGTGCGGCGACGACTCGAGTGCCATCTTGTTGCCGAGGCCCTCGACGACGTACGACGCGGTGCCCATCGATCCGGGGATCAGCCCCGGCTCGCCTTCGCGAGCCGAGATCGCTCCCTTTCTCGACAGCCACACCTCCTTGCCGAAGTGCTCTTCCTTCTGGGTGAAGTTGTGGTGGCAGTTGATCCGTTCGACCTCGACGACCGGCTGACCGATCCATTCCGAGACCTGCCGGATCACCCGGTCCATCATCTCCTCCCGGTTGAGCAGCGCGAACCGCTGCGCCCACCGGAGTTCGGCGATGTACCGCCAGAACTCCCGCGTGCCCTCCACCAGGTAGGCGAGGTCGCGGTCGGGCAACGTGATCCACCACCGCTCCATCTCGGCCTGGGCGACCTTGATGTGACGCTGGGCGATCTTGTTGCCGACGCCCCGGCTGCCCGAGTGCAGGAACAGCCAGACGGTGTCTGTCTCGTCCACGCTCACTTCGATGAAGTGGTTGCCGCTACCGAGCGTGCCCAGCTGCATCCGCCAGTTGCCGGCGTACGAGGCCGGGTCGAAGTCGGATGCCGCAGCCAGCTCCTCCAGCTCGGTCACCCGCGGCGCTGCCGTCGCGACGATCTTGCCGTTGTAGGCGCCCGCCGAGGTCGGCACGGCCCGCTCGATCTGCTCTCGCAGAACACTCAGCGGGGATGTCGCGGCGACACGATCGACGTCCGCCCGAGTGAACTCGGTCTTCACGGCGATCATGCCGCAGCCGATGTCCACTCCGACGGCCGCCGGCATGACGGCCCGCAGCGTGGGGATGACCGACCCGACGGTCGCGCCGAGCCCGAGGTGGGCATCGGGCATGAGCGCCAGGTGCGGGTAGATGAACGGCATGGTCGCGGTGGTGCGAGCCTGCTCCTCGGTCTTCGACTCGAGGATGCTCGCCCAGCTGAACAGCCGGTTCGTGATCTTCTTCATGGTCCTTTCGATTCTCGTGGTGTGACAGTGGTGGTGACATGGGTGCGCTCAGGGCACAGAAAAAGCCCCGAGCCTCGTGCAGGCCCGGGGCGTCGAAAAACGACGTCGCGTACCTACATGAGGTGCTGGAAGGCGCGCTGAATGCGCGAATCGGGGCGGAGGTAACTGCTCATGCCACCGTTCCTTCCAGATCATCGGGGCGGCCGTCGCGGAGTACGGCGGCACGGACTTGCCAACCTAGCGGCGGGGTTTTGCTCGCGTCCAGCAACCGCGAGCAACGTTGCCGATCTGTGATGATCGGGGCATGGGGTTTCTCTCGGCACAGACCAGCGCCGCCCTCGAGCGGCTGCTCGCCCTCGACATGGATGCCGCATCCGCACCCCTCGACCGCGTCGCCGCGATCCGCGGGGTGCTGGCCGAGCTCGACGCCGATCCGGCTGCTCTGGCCGCGGTTCGCGCCGCCCTCGACAGCGGCGCGAGTTGGAGCGACGTCGCACAGGCCGCACGGCTCAGCCCCGCGGCATCCCGATGGCGGTGGCAGGGTACTGACGCCGAGATCGCGGAACGCCACGAGGCAGGCCGCAAACGGAGTGAACGCCCGAGCAGCAAGCCAACCGAGCTGCCGGGGTTATCGGTCGCCGAGGCGGCCGCGCAACTCGGCGTGACGGCCCAGGCGGTCTACCTGCGCGTCTCGCGCGGCCAGTTGCGTGCCGAGACGATCACGCTGCCCGACGGGCGCAGCTACAAACGGGTGTTCCCCGAAGGTTGAGTTGAACCGGTCGGAGTCAGTTCGGCATCGGACTGGTCGGCCGAGGCGCGTTCGGGTCCGGCGGGTCCATCGGGCCGGCTGGATCGCCCGGTTCGACCGGTTCGCCCGTCCAGCCGGGCGATCCCGGCTCGCTCGGAGTCGGCATCCCTGGCTCGCTCGGTACGTCGGTGCCCATCGGTCGCAGTGGGTTCGTCTGGTCGCTCATCGTGCGTCCTGCTCTTCCTGGTGTTCGTCGTCTTCTTCGAGTTGGTCTTGGTCGTCATTGACGTCGCCGTCAACCACGTCGCGGTCCGCGCCCTCGAGATCGTCGGTCGCGGGGCCGTCCATGATCGGATCGCTCATCAGGTCACTTGCTCCGGGTCGCCGTTGATATCGGGATCCGGCGTCGCCGGGTCCGGGGTCTCGGTCTCGGGCTCGGGCTCTGGTGCGCCCAACGAACCCGCCGAGGATCCGCCACCGTAGGGTTCGGTTTCATCGCCTTCGTTCTGCTGCCGGACCGATGGATTGCTGCTGTCGCTCATGAAGACCTCCTCAATCGTGGATGGTCATGAACACACGTCCAGCCCACGCCGCCGCGCGCGCCCGTGCAAGCGCGAGCCCCAGACCTACGGCCAACACCCAGCCGCATCGTGGACATGCCCGTCGGCGAATGCGAGTATTCAGACAGCAACCCGATCGAAGGAGATCGCATGTTCAAGAGCCCGTATCCCGACGAGGTCATCCCGAAGGTCAGCGTCTACGATTTCTTGTTCAAAGACTTGAGCGCCGAGGATGCGGCGAGGGTGGCTCTGATCGACGGCCCGAGCGGCGACGAGACCAACTACGGCACGCTGAAGGCGCACATCGACCTGCTGGCCGGGGCACTCGCGGCCCGCGGGCT
>DASYDQ010000020.1:0-25086 GCA_036499485.1 Pseudolysinimonas sp.
ACGGTCTGGTCGAGCGACGACAGGAACATACCGGCCATCAGGCCGTAGATGACCAGCAGGATCTGCCGGTGCGACATGATCGGCTTCGAGGTGTTCGGAGCGGATGCCGCAGGCGCCGAGGCCGGCGCAGTTGCTGTAGACAAGAGAGTCCTTCGTGACGGATCGATACGTCGGACGTCACTCAACACGACAGATGGTCGACGTGGCGAGCGCCGACGGTGGCGTGCTGTTTTTGCAGACATTGCAAGAATACACCTTTGCATTTCTGCGTCAAGTGCAATATTAGCCCCCTCTAGTGGGGACGAACGTCACGCGCCAGACTGTCGCTCGTGCCGACACCTCTCACCACGCGCGAGTTCCCGTACGGCATCGCCAGCGGCGACCTCACCTCGGACTCGATCGTGCTCTGGACTCGCGTCGCGCCGGGCACCGCCGAGGTGGCCTGGTGGTGCGAACCGGTCGGTGTCGGCGAGCACCTCGGCGGAACGCGGCGCGCGGGCACGGCGGTCGCCGATCCGATGACCGGCAGCGTGCACGCCCTCGTCGCCGGCATCGCAGGCGAGGAGCAGTACCGGTACGGCTTCACGGCGGGAGCGATGACATCCCCCGAGGGCCTGTTCCGAACGCTTCCGACCGATCGGCCCGCGCGATTCGCCGTCGTCTGCTGCGCCAAGTTCAACTCCGGCTTCTTCAACGCCTACCGGGCGCTCGCCGGGATGGACGACATCGACTTCGTGCTGCACCTGGGCGACTACATCTACGAGGCCGCCGAGGTGCCGGTGGGCAAGCAGACGCCGGGGGCGAACATCGGTCGTCCCATGGATCCGCTCGGCACCTGCGTGAGCTACGCCGACTACGACACCCGCTACCGCGAGTACCGCGGCGATCAGGACCTGCTGCTGTTGCATTCGCGCCACGCCATGATCGCCACCGTCGACGATCACGAGCTCTCGGACAACGCATGGTCGGGCGGCGCTGACGAGCACGATCCGGCCCGCGACGGCCGCTGGGACGACCGCAAGAAGGCGGCCATGGATGCCTGGCAGGACTGGATGCCGACGCTGCGTCACCCACTCGACGGAACCGACCACGTCTGGCAGGAGATCTCGCTCGGCGAGGCGGGCCGCATCCTGTTGTGCGAGACGCGGCTTGCGCGCACGGATCCGGCGGCACCCGATGGGCCGCACAAGACGGAACTCGGCCCGGCCCAACGCGACTGGATCATGTCGACGCTCGAGTCCCCGGCGCCCGGCTGGACCTTCCTGGCGATGCCGTCGATGCTCGCCAGCGTCGAGGCCGCGGCATCCGATCCCGATGCCTTGTTCGCGCTGCGCAAGCTGAAACTCACCGACGCGGATGCCGTCGAGACCTTCCACGACCTGTGGGGCGTCTTCGGCCACGAGAAGGCCGAACTGCTGCAGGCGGTCAGGGCCGCGGAGCGCACCATCGTGCTGAGCGGCGATGTGCACTTCTCGGCCGAGCACGTGGCGGTGCCCGATCCATCGGGTGCCGACGGCTCCGGTTTCATCGAGTGGACCGCGACTTCGATCACCTCACCGAACCTCGACGACAAGATGGGCTGGCCGCGCGGCGCGGAGTCGCGCGACTACGAGGCCGCCATGCTCAAGATGCTGCCCGACCTGCGGTGGTGCGACCTCGACAGCCACGGCTTCCTGGTGGTGGAGGCGGGGCCGCAGTCCGTGTCGTGCCAGTGGTGGTTCGTCGACACCGTCGTGAAGATCAGCGACGTCGCGGTGATGGGGCACCAGGTGGTCATCCCGACGACGCCGGTGGGGGAGTCGCAGCCGGCGTAGGGAGTGGGACCACCCCGGCACGGCCTAGCCGAACAGCTCCGCCACCAGGTCGGCGAGCAGCTCGTCGGCATAGCGCTCCAGGCCGCGCCGGGTGAACCAGTCGCAGACGTTCGCGCAGTCCCGCTCGAGGAACGCCATGCCGCCGGGGTTCGCGACGACGTCGACGAGTTGTGGCAGATCGATGACCACGACGCGGCCGTGGTGCACCAGCAGGTTGTACGGCGAGAGGTCGCCGTGTGCGGCCCCCAAGCGTGCGAAGCCGCGCATGATCGTCACCACCTGCTCGAACTGATCGAGCAGCTCGTCGCCGGTCGCCCGCGTCTGGGCCAGTCGCGGCGCGGCCTCCCGCCCGTCGCCGATGAACTCCATCAGCAACTCGGTGTCGTGCACCTGCACCGGATAGTGGACGGCGACTCCGGCCTCGTGCAGCCGGCAGAGGGCGTCGAACTCCGCGCGGGCCCAGCGGCCCGCGGCGACCGAGCGGCCATAGCTCGAGCCGCGGGCGATGGCGCGCACATCACGGGTGTTGCGCATCCGTCGTCCCTCCTGGTAGCGCTCGGCCCGGTGGAAGTCGCTCACCTCGGCGCCGCGGTAGCGCTTGGCCGCCAGGATGCATGCGCTCTCCGGATGATCGGGCTCGCCGCGTTCGAGCAGGAAGACGTCGGCCTCCTTGCCCGATTTCACGATGCCGAGTTCGGTGTCGAAGGCGCCGGATGAGGTGACCAGCCAGTCGGGGAATGGCCGGGGTCCCCGCTCACTGGGCATGGTCGAGGGCCAGGTGGTCCAGCGCTGATCGGCTCCGGGTTCGAGGCCCGCGAACGCCGGGATGGCGAACTCGAGGTCGGTCAACGGGATGTTGCCGAAGAAATCGTCGGAAGACAAATGATCGCTCCAAGGAGATGGGGCGACCGTCGTTCAGAGGCGGGCGACCCCGAGGGTGGGAAGGGCGCGAAGGTGCATGACGTGCGTGGTCATGGCGGGCTCCTTCCTTGTCACGATCTTCCGAGCGATCGCCCGGGGCCTCTAGTCAAGCACCGCTCCGGTCGGGGCGGAAGAGGAAGCCGGCCCCGGCGCTACCCGAAAGCGCCGGGGCCGGCATGCCCATCCGAGGGCCGCAACTAGAGAACGTGGATGGCGGTCGCCCGCCAGCGCCAGTCGAGCCCTTCGAGCCGAATCGCCACCGCGCGGGCGCGCGCTCGGCCGCGCACGATCACGACGGCCTCCACTACCCCGTCGCGCGGTTCGCAGACCGTGGTGGATCCGAGCGAGAAGGCCGGCCGCACCGGCGTCTGGCCTGTGGCCTGCCGGGCGCGCGTCGAGATGACGACGCGTTTGAGCAGATGACGGTAGACGTCGTCGCTGACCCAGCGCGCGATCTGCTCCAACTCGCGGGCGCCAGCCAGGATCTCGATGACGCAGCGGGTGAGGTTCTCGAGCAGCGGAGCCGGATCTGGCAGGGCGGAGGTGGAGGTCGGCTGCTGGCCGAAGAAGTCCTCCTGGTCGAAGCGCGGGCGGAGAGCCCGGGCGGCCGTGCCGTCGAAGTCGTCGTAGCTCGTCGCCGACGGCCGAGACCGGTCAATGGTGCTGCCGAGTGCAGTGCTCATCATGCTCTCCGAATCGTGCTGAGGATTCGCCCCCCGTCCGGGGGTGGGCATAACCAACCACGGTTCCCGAGAGTTTGTCGATGGGCAGAACTCCCCTGTGGATAACGCCGGATGCTGAGGCCTGGGCTGAATAGCGTCGCGGCATGCGCTGGGACAACCTCTTCGACGATCTGGAGAGCCAGCTCGAGCAGGAACTCGGCGCCGAGGAGGTCGACCTGCTCGCCGAGGAGGAGCGGCTGCGCCTCGGCCGGCTCACGGTGCGCGACCGCGTGACCGCCATGACGAGCCCCGGCGAGGGCGCGGTCGAGCAGCTGCGCTTCGCTCTGCGCGGCGGCGAGCTGCTGACGGTCGCGGTCGGTTCCGTCGGCCGGGACTGGCTGGCCGGGGAACTGGTCGGGACGCGACGCGGTTCGTGCGTCCTCCCTCTTGCCGCGATCGCGAGCCTGCTGCCGACGGCCGAGCAACTGGCCAGGAGCATGACCGTCGACGCGGCAGCCGAGGTACCGGTCTCGCTGTCCGCCCGCCTCGGACTCACGTTCGTGCTGCGCGACCTGTGCCGGAGGAGGGCCGCCGTCGAGCTGAGCACGGCGTCCGAGGGGGTGCTGCACGGCACGATCGACCGGGTGGGGCGCGACCACCTCGATCTCGCCGAGCACGCCCCGGGGGAGGCGCGGCGCGCGGCGGCGGTGAGCCGCATCCGGATCCTGCCGCTGAGCGAGTTGCTGCTCGCGAGGTTCTAGCGGGCGCCGAGCCTCAGCGCTCGCGGTCCGCGAACAGCTCGGGGATGTCGGCGAACTCCGCCTGGTTCCACAGGTTGCGGCGGCGGTTCTCCTCGTACTTGCCCGCGATGTAGCCCTCGAGCACGTCGCGCTCGACCCGCCAGTGGCCGCCGGCACCGCGGCCGCCGCCGCTGCCGCCGATCTTGATGGCCGGCAACTCGCCCGATCGCACCAGGGCGTACGCCTGCGACGCCGAGATGTTGAGCACCTCGGCGGTGTCGGCCAGGGTCAGGAAACGCCCGAGCGCCGACGAATCGGGGGGGAGCGCGGCGGGTGCCATGGCTCGATTATGGGTCGCGACATCCGGGCGCGACCGGCGTGTGGATAACTCGCGGCACCCACGCGGGGCTGCGGCGACCATGGGCGCGTTCGTGACCGTCTTCACTTGGAGGTGCCCCGTGCCCCATCAGGATGCCACTACCCGCCGCCGTGTCGCCCCCGACCTGCGGCTCGTGCTCGGCGTGCTGCTCGTGGTCGGTTCCGTCGTCGGCGTCTTCGCGATCGTCTCGGCGGCGGATCGGCGGGTCACGGTGTACGCGGCGGGGTCGGCCCTCGCTCCCGGCGAGCGGATCGACGCGGGCGACCTCGTGCAGCGCACGGTGGCGCTCGACGGGGCGGACCGGCTCTACCTCGCGGCGGGACGCATCCCGGATGACGGATTGATCGTGACTCAGCCGGTGGCCAAGGGGGAGCTGCTGCCGACCTCCTCGGTGGGCAGCACCGCCGGGGTGCGCTCGACCTCGCTGGTGCTGCAACTCGCGACGACGGTCAGTGGCGCTGTCGTGCCGGGAGCATCGATCGACATCTGGGCGGCGCCCGATCCGGATGCCGCGGGGCGAGTCACGATCTCCGACGCCGGTGAGGCAGACGGCTCGGCGCCGGACTCCGTCGCGGCGGCACCGGATCCGACGGTGCCCTCGGTGCTGGTCTCCGGCGCGATCGTGGTGAAAGTGCTCGACGACTCCGGCGGGGTGTCGGTGTCGAGCGCTGGCAGCTCGGTCGAGGTGCTGGTGCCGCGCACGCGCGTCGCGCGCCTGCTGCAGGCGATCGCGAGCAAGGACGCGCTCGCGGTCCTGCCCGCGGGCATCCCACTCGCCGAGTCGACCGAATCCGTCGCGTCGAACGGCGACGGCTCGTGACGACCGTCGCGCTGGCCCTGCCGCTCTCCGATGAGCAGCGGCTGGTCGCCGAGGCAGGGCGGCACGGCCACCGGGTGGTCGCCCGCTGCTCGGGAGCCGACGACTTGGCCGCGCAACTCGAGACCGCGCGTCCGGAGCTGGCGGTCACGGCTGCGGTGCCGCAGTACCTGAGCCAGCGGGTCGTCTCGGCCTGCGACGCGCTCGGGGTGCGGTTGCTGGTCGTCGCCGCATCCACCCAGGAGCGGCGCTTCGCGGCGTCGCTCGGCGTCGTCGATCCCGTGGACGGCCCATTCGAGTGGGCGCCGAAACGCGTGGTGGATCCGG
Source organism: Pseudolysinimonas sp. (assembly GCA_036499485.1). GTDB lineage: Bacteria > Actinomycetota > Actinomycetes > Actinomycetales > Microbacteriaceae > Lysinimonas. The sequence continues at coordinate 5,661 of DASYDQ010000020.1, forward strand.
CCGTCGAACCCCTGGCGGGGGAGGCACCCCGCTCCGTGCCGAGCGACGCGATCGACGAAGACACGCGGGTGCGCCCGCTGCGGGTGCCACCGTCTCCGAGCTCCGGTGCTCGGCGTGCCCGCGGCACGGTGATCGCGATCTGGGGCCCGGATGGCGCACCCGGCCGCACGAGCATCGCCATCGCCTTGGCGGCCGAACTGGCCGACTCGGGAGCGCTGGTCGCGCTCGCCGACGCGGACACGCACGCCGCATCCGTCGCGCCAGCGCTCGGCCTGCTCGACGAGGCGCCCGGGTTCGCGGCGGCCTGCCGCCTGGCCGGCTCCGGCGCGCTCGACCTGGCCCAGTTCGAGCGGATCGCGCAGCCGCACCGAGCGGGTCGTGGCGACATCCGTGTGCTCACCGGCATCGGGCGCGCCAGCCGCTGGCCCGAACTCACGACGGAGCGGGTGAGCGGGGTGCTGACCGCCGCCCGCGACTGGGTCGACGTGACCGTCGTCGACGTGGCCGCGAGCTTCGAGCAGGACGAGGAGCTGATGACCGACCTCAACGCGCCGCGGCGGAACGCGGCGACGATCGAGGTGCTCCGGTCTGCGGATCGCGTGATCGCGGTCGGCGCGGCCGACCCCGTCGGGCTGTCGCGCTTCCTGCGCGCCCACGCGGAGCTCGGCGAACTGATCGACCCCGACCGGATCGTCACCGTGATCAACAAGCTGCGCTCCAGCGCGATCGGGCTGAATCCCGCTGCGCAGGTACGGCAGACGCTTGCGCGCTTCGGCGGGATCGAGCATCCGGCGCTCGTGCCGTGGGATCCGGCGGCGTTCGACGCGGCCGTGCTGAGCGGGCGAGCCGTGCTCGACGCGGCGCCGCGCTCGGCCGCCCGGACCGCGATCCGCGAGCTGGCCGCCGAGCTGGCCGCCGGGCTGAAGGTCGCTCACGCCGTAGCCTAGGGAGCGTGTCGACGCTCTCGGATCTGATGGTGGCCCAGCACCGGTCCACCGATGCCGACGTGGAGTGGCTGCACCTGCTCGTCGCCGACGGGCAGCTGCTCGCCGACCTCGCCTTCGCCGACATCGTGCTCTGGGTGCCCACGGCATCCGACAGCTTCATCGCCGTCGCCCACTCGCGGCCCAGCTCGGCGGCCACCCTCTTCTACCGCGACTTCGTCGGACAGCAGATCAAGCCGGAGTGGCGGCAGCAGGTCACTCAGGCCTTCGAGACCGGGCAGATCGTCGACACGGCCGCTCCCGATTGGTACGAGGAGACCCCGACCCGCGTGCGCGCGGTGCCCGTGCTGCGACGGATCAGCCCGAGCGGCGCGGAGACCACGACGCATCCGATCGCGGTGATCACCCGCCACAGCAACCTGAGCGAGGCGCGCACCCCCAGCCGCCAGGAGCTCACCTTCAACCAGTGCGCCAACGACCTGTTCGCGATGATCGCGTCCGGCGACTTTCCCGACCTGGCGGCGCCGAGCGGCCCGCGACGCGGCGCCCCGCGCGCCTCCGACGGCCTGATCCGGCTGGATGTCGACGGGATCGTCACCTTCGCCAGCCCGAACGGCCTCTCGGCCTTCAACCGCATGGGGTTCAACGGCGAGCTCGAGGGGGAGTCTCTGGCCGAGGTCACCACCGAGCTGCTCAGCGGCAAGCTCATCGTCGATGAGTCGCTCCCGCTCGTGGTCACCGGTCGCGCCCCGTGGCGCACCGACATCGAGGCGCGCGGCGTGACGGTCACCCTGCGCACCATCCCGATCCGGCATCGCGGCGAGCGGGTCGGCGCCATCGTGCTCGTGCGCGACACCACGGAACAGCGCCACCAGGAGCAGGAGCTCATCACCAAGGACGCCACGATCCGCGAGATCCACCACCGGGTGAAGAACAACCTGCAGACGGTCGCCTCCCTGCTGCGCATCCAGGGCCGGCGCACGCACAACGACGTGGCACGGGATGCGCTGAACCAGGCCATGCGCCGCGTGACGGCCATCGCGGTGGTGCACGACACACTGAGCGAAGGCCTCGACCAGAACGTGGACTTCGACGACGTGTTCGATCGCGTGCTCATGCTGATCACCGAGGTGGCATCGAGTCACACGACGACGGTGCGGCCGAAAAAGACCGGGACCTTCGGCGAGTTGCCGAGCGAGTACGCGACGCCCCTCGCCCTGGCTCTCACCGAGCTGGTGACGAATGCCGTCGAGCACGGCCTGGCCGGCCGCGAAGACGGCGAGGTGGAGATCTCGGCCAAACGCAAGGACGGTCACCTGCGCGTCAAGGTGCGCGACAACGGGATCGGGCTCGCCGAGGGCAAGGTCGGCTCGGGGCTCGGAACTCAGATCGTGCGCACCCTCATCCAGGGCGAGCTCGGCGGGACCATCGACTGGCACACCCTCGAGGGCGAGGGCACCGAGGTCACGATCGAGGTGCCCCTGCGCTGGGTGACGAAGGCGAAGGCCGGGTGAGGAGGGAGTGGCGGGGTTAGCTGGCGCGCCGAGCTCGGGCCGCGCGGCGCTTGAGCGCGCGGCGCTCGTCTTCGCTGAGGCCACCCCAGACGCCAGAGTCCTGGTTGGTCTCGAGGGCGTACTGCAGGCACATCTCGGTCACGGAGCACCGTGCGCAGACGGATTTGGCCTTCTCGATCTGGTCAACGGCGGGCCCCGTGTTCCCTACAGGGAAGAACAGTTCGGGGTCGGCCGTGAGGCAGGCGGACTTGTCACGCCAGTCCATGGTGGTGCTCCTTCATTCGTTGCTGTTGACGCGTCGCGATTCGTCGGATACCGAATCCGCGCGCGGTCGAAGAGTGACCGAAAATGGGGGGATTCAGAGATTTCGGGACTCACCCACGACCCTGTAGGCGTCACATCAACCGGGTTCAGGGTTTCATACTTGTTACGGCTAATCAATAGTTACGAATGGGATAACACTGTGAAGACGGCCCGTAGACCGGCGTTGCTGTGGCTCCTGGTCGTTCTGCTGACGGTGGAGTTCCTCGCCGTCGCGGTGCTCGCGGTGACGCTGCTGATCGAGACGTTGACCGCACCAAGCGCGACTTTCGGGGGCGGGATCGCCCTCACGATCGTCGGATTCGTCGCGGCTGCGTGGCTCGGCGCGATCGTCGTGGGCACCCTGCGCGGCCAGGCCTGGATCCGTGCGGCGGCGATCGTCTGGCAGGTGCTGCAGGTGGCGATCGGCGTCGGCGCCCTGCAGGGCCAGGTGGCGCAGCCCGCATGGGGCTGGCCGTTGATCGTCTTCGCGGCGCTCGTCTTCGTGCTCCTCTTCACGAAACCCGTCGTGGCGATGACGTCGGCACGACGGGATGCCTCGTGACCGACCTCATCCCGGCACTCGAGCTCCGTGGCCTCACCAAGCGCTTCGGGTCGACCATCGCGGTCGACGCCGTCGACCTCACCGTGCCGAGCGGATCCTTCTACGGGGTTGTCGGCCCCAACGGCGCCGGCAAGACGACCACGCTGTCGATGGCGACAGGGCTGCTGCGCCCCGACGCCGGCACCGCGAAGGTGCACGGACTCGACGTGTGGGCCGATCCGGTCGCCGCCAAGCGCATGATCGGAAACCTGGCCGACGGGGTCGACCTCTTCGACCGCCTCACCGGCGAGCAGCTGATCACCTACACCGGGATGCTGTTCTCGCTCGACAAGGCGGTGATCGCCGAACGCACCCGCGATCTGCTGCAGCTGCTCGACCTCGAGGGGAGCGCAGGCACCCTGGTCAGCGACTACTCGGCAGGAATGACCAAGAAGGTCGCGCTGGCATGCGCGCTCATCCACTCGCCCTGCGTCGTCGTGCTCGACGAGCCGTTCGAGTCGGTCGACCCGGTGTCGGCGGCGAACATCCGCGACATCCTGGAGGGCTTCGTGCGCTCGGGGGGCACGGTCGTGGTGTCGAGCCATTCGATGGATCTCGTGCAGCGCATGTGCGATCACGTCGCGATCGTGGCGCGCGGCAAGGTGCTGGTGGCGGGAACGGTCGACGAGGTGCGCGGTTCGGCCACGCTCGAGGACCGCTTCCTCGAGCTCGTCGGCGGCCGCCGCTTCAGCGAAGGGCCCGAGTGGTTGCGGCGCTCCTGAGCCTGCGGTTCCGCGTGCTCGCCAACACGCTGCGCCGCAACACGCTCCAGTTGCTGGCCGTCGTCTTCGGCGCGCTGCAGGCCCTGATCATCCTGGTCATCGCGGTCGCCGGCCTGGCCGTGCTGGTGATCTACCCGCAGCCGGTGCAGCAGGCGACCGTGGTGATCGGGGGCGTGGCGCTCACGCTCGGCTGGTTCCTCATCCCTCTCATCGCGACAGGGATCGAGCCCACCATCGACCCGCTCAAGCTCTCGGCCTTCCCGATCTCGGTGTCACGACTGATGGTGGCGATGACGCTGGTCGGCGCCACCTGGATCCCGGGCATCGCGACCCTGCTCGCCTCGGTCTCGACCGCGCTCACCTGGCGGCAGACGCCGGGCGCCGCGTGGGCCGCCGTCGGCTGCGGCGCCGTCGGGACGGTGATCTGCATCGTGGGATCGCGGATGACCGCCTCCCTCACCGCGAACCTGGTCTCGGGCCGCCGCCGCCGCGACCGGATCGTCGCGCTGCTCGTGGCACTCGTCGTGCTGCTGGGTCCGGTCGCGCTGGCGGTCGCTCTCGGGCTCCCCTCGGACGCGCCGTTCCCGGCCACCGCCGACGTGCTCGCTTTCACGCCGTTCGGTGCGATCTGGGCGGTCCCGGGGGAACTCGTGGCCGGGCATCCGGGCGCCGCCCTGCTGTCGCTCGCGATCGCGTTGGTGACCCTCGTGGTGATGGTGGTGATCTGGCGGGCGAGCCTGCTGGCGACGTTCCGCTTCCGCGGCGGGGGAGCGGTCAGCAGGCAGACGGGTGCCGGCCGGCTCGGGGCGTTCCGGCCGGTGCCGTCGACGCCGGCGGGCGCGATCGGCGCGCGTTCCTTCATCTACTGGTTCCGCGATGCCCGCTTCGCGCGACAGCTCGTGCTCATCCCGCTGATGCCGGTGCTGCTGATCCTGCTCGCCTCGCTCGTGCATCTGAGCTGGCTGGTCTACCTGGCGGCGCCGATCGTCGCGGGGCTGTTGCCGCTCACCCTGTTCGCGGTGGTGTCCTACGACGGCACGGCCTATGCACTGCACCTCTCGTCCGGGGTCAGGGGCGTCGACGATCGAGCGGGCCGAGCGGGCGCGTTGCTCGCTTTCGCGCTGCCGTCGATCGTGGTCGTGGCCCTCGTGTCGCTGGGCATCCTCGGCGCATGGCGGGATCTGCCCGCGGTCTTCGGGATCTCGCTCGGCGTGCTGCTGTCGGGGCTCGCGGTGGTCTCGGTCTCGTCGGCGTCGATCGTGGTGCCGGTTGCCCGCTCGGGCCGGAATCCCTTCACCGCACAGGCCGGATCGGGCATGACTTCGATCCTCGGCTCGTACGCGGTCACGGGCGCGACGCTCGCGGTCGCGCTGCCCGAGCTGGTGCTCGGCATCGTGGCGCTCGCGCTCCACTCGGTGCCGCTTGGCTGGTTCGCGCTGTCGATCGGGATCCTGTGGGGAGCCGGGTCGCTGGTGCTCGGCGTACGCCTCGGGGGGCGCATCCTGGATCGCACCGGGCCGGCACTGCTGGCCAGGATGCGGCGAACCGGCGGCTAGGCGCCCGGGCTTCAGGCGGCGAGGTGCAGCTTCTTGCGCAGCATCGCGACGTGGCCGGTTGCCTTGATGTTGTACAGCGGAAGCGTGATCCGCCCCTGCTCGTCGAGCACGAAAGTCGCCCGGATGACGCCGTGCACCAGACGGCCGTAGAGCTTCTTCTCGCCGAAGGTGCCGTAAAGGTCGTGCACGTGCCGATCCGGGTCGCTCAGCAGCGGGAACGTCAGCTCCTCCGCGGTCGCCATCTTCTGGATCGCGGGCAGCTCGTCGCGCGAGACCCCGACGACCGAGTAGCCGGCACTCTCGAGAGCGCCGAGGCTCTCTTCGAAGTCGCAGGCCTGCGCGGTGCACGCGGGAGTGCCGGCCTCGCCGTAGAAGTACAGGATGACCTTCCGCCCGCGCAGCGACGACAGCGTCACCGTGCGCCCGTTCTGGTCGGTGAGGGTGAAGTCCGGGGCGAGCTCGCCGGCTTCGAGGCGCACGGGATCTGGCATGGATTCACCCTAGGCGACCGTTTGGCGCGGGCGGGCGGCGGGGTGCTATCGTGTTCCTTCGGCTCCGGTTCATGCGGGGTTGCGCACCTCTAGCTCAATTGGCAGAGCAACTGACTCTTAATCAGTGGGTTCCGGGTTCAAGTCCCGGGGGGTGTACGAAAGCCCCGTTACCTCTCGCCAGGTGCGGGGCTTTTCTACAGCCCCAGCTCGCGCGCGATCAGCATGAGCTGCACTTCGGTGGTGCCCTCGCCGATCTCGAGGATCTTGCTGTCGCGGTAGTGGCGCGCGACGACGTAGTCGTTCATGAAGCCGTAGCCGCCGTGGATCTGCGTGGCATCGCGCGCGTTGTCCATCGCCGCCTCGGATGCCGTCAGCTTCGCGATCGCCGCCTGCGTCTTGAACGGCTTGCCGTTGAGCATGAGCGCGGCGGCCTCGTAGTACGCGGTGCGCGCGACGTGCGCGCGCGCCTGCATCCGCGCGATCCGGAAGGCGACTCCCTGGTTGGCGCCGATCGGCCGGCCGAAGGCCTCGCGCTCCTTGGCGTAGGCGACGCTGGCGTCGATGCACCCCTGGGCCGCGCCGGTGCCGAGGGCGGCGATCGCGATGCGGCCCTCGTCGAGGATGCGGAGGAAGTTCGCGTAGCCGCGCCCCAGCTCGCCGAGCAGGTTCGCCTCGGGCACGCGGACGCCGTCGAGGGTCAGCGGATGCGTGTCGGAGGCGCGCCAGCCGACCTTGTCGTACGCCGGCTCGGCCGTGAAGCCGGGCGTCGAGGTCGGAATCAGGAAGGCCGAGATCTCCTTCGCGCCGTTGGCATCCGTGCCGGTCACGGCGGTCACCGTGACGAGGGAGGTGATGTCGGTGCCCGAGTTGGTGATGAACTGCTTGCTGCCGTTGATGACCCAGTCGCCGCCGTCGAGTTCGGCACGCGTACGGGTACTGCCGGCATCCGTCCCGCCGCCGGCCTCGGTGAGGCCGAACGCTGCGAGGCTGTCCCCGCTGGTGAGCTGCGGCAACCACTGCTGCTTCTGCGCCTCGGTGCCGAACAGGAAGACCGGCATGGCGCCGAGCGAGACGCCGGCCTCGAGGGTGATCGCCACGCTCTGGTCCACCTTGGCGAGCTCCTCGATGGCGAGGCAGAGCGCGAAGTAGTCGCCGCCCATGCCGCCGTACTCCTCGGGGAAGGGCAGGCCGAAGAGCCCCATCTGCGCCATCCCCGAGACGACCTCGTAGGGGAAGGAGTGCTCTGCATCGTGCTGCGCCGAGACCGGAGCGACGACGTTCCGTGCGAAGTCGGCCACCGATCGAGCCAGCTCGCGGTAGTCGTCCGGAAGGTCTCCGGCGGTCAGGTACTCGGGCATCGTCGCCTTTCGTCTCGCTCGCGAATCCGGTGAGGGACCGCTAACTGAGATGAGGTTAGCAAGCGATAACTGAAACCGACAGGGAGGCTCGGCTCAGTGCTCCGGCACCACGCCGATCAGGGTCGCGAGCGCGATGTCGCCGAGGGCGCAGCGGACGTCGGTCGCGGCATCCAGCTTCGCGTTGTGGGGTGTCGAGTTCAGCACGCCGAAGACCGCGTGCATCCTGACCTCGAGCTCGGGGTCGGCCAACTCGGGCCGCAGCCGCGCGACGATGCGCTGCCAGCCCTGGATGTAGCGGCGCTGCACTTCGCGCACGCGGTGGGTGGTCTCTGCCGGCAGGTTGGCCAGTTCGCGGTCCTGGATGCGGATGACGTCCCGCTCGCTGAGCGCGAAGTCGACGTGGAAGGCGATGAGCGAGCGCAGGGTCTCGAGATCGGGGCGCTCCTCGGCGACGGTCGCCTCGAATCCGGCCATCAGGCGCTCGCTGGAGTCCAGAAGCAGCTCGACGAGCATCGCCTCCTTGCTCGGGAAGTGCCGGTAGAGCGCGGGTCCGCTGACGCCCACCGCCGCGCCCAGCTCCTCGATCGAGACGGCGCGGTAGCCGCGCTCGGCGAAGAGGTGGCCGGCGGCGGCCAGGTACTTCTCGCGGCGCTGTGCCTTCTCGGTCGCGCGCCAGGTCTGCTCCACGATCCGATCCTAAACCGCGTGGACATTTCAGTTAGTGATCAGTAACCTGAATTCGTGCAGACTCTGACGTCGCAGGCGCGTCCATCGAGCCCGGAGTTCCGGGCCAATGCCGCCGCGCAGCAGGCCGCGGTCGACGAGCTGCGCGAGCGCCTGGCGCGCGTCGCTCGGGGCGGACCGGAGTCGTCGCGCGAGCGCCACGTCGCCCGCGGCAAGCTCCTGCCGCGAGACCGGATCGATCACCTCGTCGATCGCGGCAGCCCGTTCCTCGAGATCGCGGCGCTGGCCGCCGAGGGGATGTACGACGACGAGGTTCCCGCGGCCGGCGTGATCGCCGGGATCGGTGTCATCCACGGCCGCCAGGTGATGATCGTGTGCAACGACGCCACGGTCAAAGGTGGCACCTACCTGCCGATGACGGTGAAGAAGCACTTGCGGGCGCAGGAGATCGCGGCAGAGAACGAGCTGCCGTGCATCTACCTGGTGGATTCCGGCGGTGCGTTCCTGCCGCGCCAGGACGAGGTCTTTCCCGACCGCGATCACTTCGGCCGCATCTTCTACAACCAGGCCAGGATGTCGGCGCGCGGCATCGCGCAGATCGCCGCGGTGCTCGGCTCCAGCACCGCGGGCGGCGCCTACGTGCCAGCGATGAGCGACGAGACGATCATCGTTCGCAACCAGGGCACGATCTTTCTCGGCGGCCCGCCCCTGGTGAAGGCGGCGATCGGTGAGGTCGTCACCGCCGAGGAGCTCGGCGGCGGCGTGACGCACACGAAGTACTCGGGGGTCGCCGACCACCTCGCCGAGGACGACGACGATGCGCTCCGGATCGTGCGCGACATCGTGGCGACGCTGCCGCCCGCGCGTGAGCGGGTCTGGCCGGTCATCGAGCCCGCCGAGCCCGTCGTGGATCCCCGCCAGCTCTACGGCGTAGTCCCGGCCGAACTGCAGGTGCCATACGACGCGCGCGAGATCATCGCCCGGATCGTGGACGGCAGCGAGTTCCACGAGTTCAAGAAGGACTACGGGTCGACGCTGGTGACCGGCTTCGCGCACATCGAGGGGCATCCGGTCGGCATCGTCGCCAACAACGGCGTGCTGTTCTCGGAGTCCGCGCTGAAGGGCTCGCACTTCGTCGAGCTGTGCGATCAGCGCAGGATCCCGCTGCTGTTCCTGCAGAACATCACCGGATTCATGGTGGGGCGCGACTACGAGCGCGGCGGCATCGCCAAGCACGGCGCCAAGATGGTGATGGCGGTGGCGTGCGCGCGCGTGCCCAAGCTCACCGTCGTGGTCGGCGGGTCGTTCGGCGCCGGCAACTACTCGATGAGCGGCCGGGCGTACTCGCCGCGCTTCCTCTGGATGTGGCCGGCCAGCCGCATCTCGGTGATGGGCGGCCCGCAGGCCGCCGCCGTGCTCGCCACGGTGCGGCGCGACCAGGTGGAGGAGTCGGGCGTCGCGTGGTCGGACGAGGAGGAGGCCGCGTTCGAGGCTCCCGTGCTCGAGCAGTTCGAGGAGCAGGGCAACCCGTACTACGCGACGGCGCGGCTCTGGGACGACGGGATCATCGATCCCGCCGACACCCGACGGGTCGTCGGCCTCGCGCTCGAGGTGTGCTCCCGCGCTCCGCTGGAGGACATCTCCTACGGCGTCTTCAGGATGTGACGGGATGTTCGACACCGTCCTGATCGCCAACCGCGGCGAGATCGCCTGCCGCATCATCCGAACGCTGCGGGAGCTCGGCATTCGCTCGGTCGCCGTCTACAGCGACGCGGATGCCGGGGCGCGGCACGTGCGCCTGGCCGACGTCGCCGTGCGGCTGGGTGGCGCCGCCGCCGCGGACAGCTACCTCAGCATCCCGAAGCTGATCGCTGCCGCGCAGTCGACGGGCGCGCAGGCGATCCACCCGGGATACGGCTTCGTGTCGGAGAACGCCGCATTCGCCCAGGCGTGCGCCGACGCAGGGCTGGTGTTCGTCGGCCCGAGCGTGCACGCCCTGACCGTGATGGGCGACAAGATCAGCGCCAAGGCGCAGGTCGTAGCGCGCGGGGTCCCGGTGGTGCCGGGTGTCGCCGAGCCGGGCCTCTCGAACGACCGGCTCGCGGAGGCCGCGGCGGAGGTCGGCTTCCCGGTGCTCATCAAGCCGGCGGCCGGCGGGGGTGGCAAGGGCATGCATGTCGCCCGGGACGCAGGCGAGATCCGCGGTGCCCTGGAGACCGCACGACGCGAGGCGGCCGCCTCCTTCGGCGACGACTCGCTCTTCCTCGAGCGCCTGGTGCAGCATCCGCGGCACATCGAGGTGCAGGTGCTCGCCGACGTGTTCGGCGCCACCATCTCGCTGGGGGAGCGCGAATGCTCGCTGCAGCGTCGGCACCAGAAGGTGATCGAGGAGACACCGTCGCCTCTGCTCGACGCCGCCACCCGTGGCCGCATCGGCCGCTCGGCGGTCGATACCGCACGGAGCGTCGACTACACCGGGGCCGGCACCGTCGAGTTCATCGTCTCGGCGGACGCTCCGGAGGAGTTCTTCTTCATGGAGATGAACACGCGCCTGCAGGTCGAACATCCCGTGACGGAGTCGATCACCGGGCTCGACCTGGTCGAGTGGCAGCTGCGGATCGCCGCCGGCGAGCACCTGACCGTGGCTCAGAACGATGTCGTTCTGAGGGGTCACGCCATCGAGGCGCGGATCTATGCCGAGGATCCGGCCCGCGGCTTCCTGCCAACCGGCGGGCGCATCCTCGAGCTGGTCGAGCCGCAGGGTGAGGGCGTCCGGGTCGACAGCGCGCTGCTGCCCGGGCTCACCGTGTCGTCGGACTACGACCCGATGCTCGCAAAGGTGATCGCTTGGGCGCCGGATCGCGCGACCGCTCTGCGCCGGCTGCAGTCCGCCCTGAGCGGCACGGTGACGCTCGGCGTCACCACCAACGTCGAGTTCCTCAGGCTGCTGCTGGCCGTCCCCGAGGTCGTGGAGGGGGCGCTCGACACCGAACTGATCGAGCGCGTGTTCGACGGCCTCGCCTTCCGGGCGCCGGATGACCGGGATCACGCCGCGGCCGCCCTCATCCTCGCGGCCACCGATGCCGCAGGAACGACACGGCACGAGCCAGGGCCGTGGGGCGACCGAGGGGGATGGCGGCTCGGCACGCGGAGTCCCTCGCGCTTCCGGTTGCGGGCGGCCGAGGGTGTCGTGCCGGTCTCGGTGCTCGGCCATCCCTCCGTCGCGGAGGTGATGGTCGACGACCGCGCGCCGGTCAGCGCGGACATCGAACTTGATGCCGCAACGGCCAGGCTGCACTGGGGCGACCAGTTCGTGAGCTACGCATACGCCCGGACGGGCGACCGGATCCACCTGGCGCATGACGGCACCGCCTGGTGTTTCGACGACCTCGGCTTCGAACGGCGCGGCGTAGCGGCAGAGGGAACCGACCCGGAGCTGCGATCCCCGATGCCGGGCTCGGTCGTCGCCGTGTTCGTCGCGGACGGCGACCTCGTCGAGAAGCACCAGCCGGTGCTGAGCATCGAGGCGATGAAGATGGAGCATGTGATGCGCGCCTCGCATCGCGGTACGGTCTCGCTGCGCGTGCACCTCGGCGAACAGCTCGCCGCCGATCAGCTCGTGGCATCGATCGAGGAGGGAACCGGGTCATGACCGAACGGCGGATCGTGCAGCGCGGGCTCTACTTCGAGGAGTTCGAGGAGGACGTGGTCTACGTGCACAGCCCCTCACGCACGGTGACCGAGGCCGACAACGTGCTGTTCACGACGCTCACCATGAACACGCAGTCGCTCCACCTCGACGAGGTGTGGGCGAGCGGCACCGAGTTCGGCACGCGGCTGATCAACAGCATGTTCACCCTCTCCACGCTGGTCGGCACCTCGGTCGCCCAGCTCACCCAGGGCACCATCGTCGCCAACCTGGGCTTCAGCGAGGTGCGGTTCCCTCATCCGATGCGCGCGGGCGACACGATGAGCTCGGAGACCCGCGTGCGCTCGAAGCGGCTGTCGGGCAGCAGGCCGGGGCAGGGGATCGTGGAGTTCGAGCACACCGCCCGCAACCAGCACGGCGAGGTCGTCGCGGTCGCGGTGCGGTCGACGCTGATGCTCTGCCGGCCGGTGGAAGGCTAGACGTGCTCGGGCCCGCGCTGCTGTTCTGCCCCGGCGATCGTCCGGACCGCTACGCCAAGGCCGCCGCGTCGGCCGATGCCGTGATCATCGACTGGGAGGACGCCGTCGGCCTCGACGCGAAGCCGTCGGCCCGCGCGGCCCTGCTCGGCGCCCACCTCGACCCGGAGCGCACCTGGGTGCGGGTCAACCCGCGCGCGACCGGGCTGCTCGATGCCGACCTGGCGGTGCTTCGCCGCACGCCGTTCCGCCAGGTGGTGCTCGCCAAGGCCGAGACCCTCGACGACCTCGTGCCGCTGTCGGGCCTGCAGGTGCTGGCGATCTGCGAGAGCCCGCTCGGGGTGCGGAACGCCGAACTGCTCGCCGACGCGGAGGACGTCGTCGCGCTGACCTGGGGCGCCGAGGATCTGCTCGCGGCGATGGGCGGCACGTCCAGCAGGTTCCCGGATGGTTCCTACCGCGCCTACGCGCAGTACGCCAGGGCCCGCGTGCTGATCGCCGCGTCGAGCGCCGGTAAGCCCGCCGTCGACACCGTGCACCTCGACATCGACGACGACACCGGACTCCGCGGCGAGGCCCGGGATGCCGCGGCATCCGGTTTCGTGGGCGCGATGTGCATCCACCCGCGCCAGGTGCCGATCATCCGGGAGGCCTTCCGTCCCTCGGCGGAATCGGCGGCATGGGCACGTGGCGTCCTCGAGGCGGCGGCGCAGGCCGGTGGCGGGGTCTTCGCCCATCAGGGCCGCATGGTCGACGGTCCGGTGCTTGCGCAGGCGCGCCGCATCGTGGATGCGGTCGGTGAGGAGGGCGCGCAGCATCCGTTCACCGGGTCGCCTTAGGCTCGACTCATGGACTTCCGCTACCTCGGCAACTCAGGCCTCAAGATCTCCGAGATCACCTACGGCAACTGGCTCACCCACGGATCGCAGGTGGAGAACGACACGGCGACGGCCTGCGTCCGAGCGGCACTCGATGCCGGCATCACGAGCTTCGACACCGCCGACACCTACGCGAACACGGCCGCCGAGACCGTGCTGGGGGAGGCGCTGAAGGGCGAGCGCCGGGCATCCCTCGAGATCTTCACGAAGGTGTACTGGCCGACCGGCCCCAAGGGGCCGAACGATTCGGGGTTGAGCCGCAAGCACATCCTGGAGTCGATCGAGGGGTCGCTGACCCGTCTGCAGACCGACTACGTCGACCTCTACCAGGCGCACCGCTACGACACCGAGACGCCGCTCGAGGAGACCATGCAGGCCTTCGCCGATGTGGTGCGGCAGGGCAAGGCCCTCTACATCGGCGTGAGCGAGTGGACCGCCGAGCAGTTGAGGGCCGGTGCCGCGCTCGCACAGGAGCTCAACATCCAGCTCATCTCGAGTCAGCCGCAGTATTCGGCGCTCTGGCGCGTCATCGAGGAAGAGGTCGTGCCGACCTCGATCGAGTTGGGGATCTCGCAGATCGTCTGGTCGCCGGTGGCGCAGGGCGTCCTGAGCGGCAAGTACCAGCCGGGAGCGCCGCTGCCCGAGGGCAGCCGCGCAACCGACGAGAAGGGCGGGGCGAACTTCGTGAAGTCGTTCCTGCGCGACGAGGTGCTGACCAACGTGCAGAACCTCGCGCCGATCGCGGCCGAGCTCGACCTGACGATGGCGCAGCTCGCGGTCGCGTGGGTGCTCCAGAACCCGAACGTGGCGGCGGCGCTCATCGGCGCCTCGCGTCCGGAGCAGGTCGCCGAGAACGTGAAGGCCTCGGGAGTGAAGATCCCGGCCGACGTGATGGCGAGGATCGACGAGGCGCTCGGCGACGTCGTCGTGCGCGACGGCGGCGAGACCGCTCGGCGTGCGCCGGCGGGACGTCCGAGCTAAGGCGCGCCAGGCGACTCGGCTTCGATCACTGCCAGCGCATCGATCTCGACGAGCATCTGGGGAAACGGCAGGCCCACGAAGACCGTGGTTCGTGCGGGGAGCACGCCACTTGGCAGGTGCTCCGGCGTCATGAATGCGGTGTACGCCTCGTTCATCGCGGGGAAGTCGCTCTGCGAGGTGAGGTAGCAGCGCATCATGATCACATCGTCGAACGTCGCGCCGACCACCTCGAGGATCGCCAGCACGTTGTGCAGGGCGTTCGTCGTCTGAGCCGCGATGTCGGCCGGGTACTCTCCCGCGGCGTCCGTGCCGCCCTGACCTGAGACCTGCACCATCGGTCCCATCCGGATCCCCTGCGAGAAAACCGGAAGGGGGGCGGGAGCGAGCGGGTTCACGAGGCGGGTCTTCGGCACGGGGCCACGCTAGCGTGACGGCATGGTGTCCACAGCGGTTCCGGATGACACTCTGACGCTGAGCGTTCGGCACAAGTCCGTGCCGCCGTCGTTGTGGGGGCGCGCGGCGGCCGAGGTGGCCGCGGAGCGGCATCCGCTCTCGGATTTCTCGACGCCCCTCCTGACGCTCGACCGCGCCGCGTCGGGCCACAATGTCGCCACCCTGATGGCCTGGGCGCGCGAGCGCGGGCTCGAGGTCGCGCCGCACGGCAAGACGACGATGTCTCCGGTGCTCTGGCGCCGGCTGCTCGACGCAGGGGCGTGGGGGCTGACCGTGGCGACGCCATGGCAGGCGCAGGTGGCGCGGGCCGCCGGGGTGTCGCGGCTGCTCATCGCGAACGAAGTCGTCGACCCTGTTGCGGTCTCGTGGCTGGCCGCCGAGGCGGATGCCGGGGCCGAGATCGCGAGCTGGGTCGACTCGGCCGAGGCCGTGAGGGTGCTCGCGGACTCGGCGGGAACGCGCTCCCTCGACGTGCTGGTCGAGCTCGGCGTTCCCGGCGGTCGCACGGGTGCGCGCGGCACGGAGGCCGCGCTCGCGGTGGCGCGCGAGGTGCTGGCCGCGCCGCGGCTCCGCCTGCGCGGAGTCGCCGGCTACGAGGGGTCGTACGGCGCGGATCGCGCGCCGACGACGCTGACTCGGGTGCGCGCCTATCTGTCGGAGCTGCGCGAGTTGGCGCAGACGCTGTTGTCGTGGGACGCACTGGTCGACCCGATCGTGACGGCGGGCGGCAGCGCGTTCTTCGAGCTGGTGGCGGAGGAGTTGGCGCCGCTGACCGCGCCGACCGGAAGCACCGGCCGCGACGTCACGGTCGTGCTGCGCTCGGGGGCGTTCCAGGCGCACGACGAGGTGTTCTACGATGGGATCTCGCCATTCAGCGGCTCGGAGGCGCAGTTCCGCCCGGCGCTCGCGGTCTGGTCCCGCGTGGTGTCCCGGCCGGAGCCGACGCTGGTGCTGCTCGACGCCGGCAAGCGCGACCTGCCGGTGGATCTGGGAATGCCGGTGGTGCACGGGCATCCGGGCGCCGTCGTCACGGGCGTCAACGATCAGCACGCCTATGTGACGGTGCCCGCCGGCTCGACCCTCGCCGTCGGCGCGCTGGTGCGGCTCGGGATCTCGCACCCCTGCACGGCTTTCGACAAGTGGCGGCTGATCCCGGAGCTGGAGAACGGCGAGGAACCCGACCCGCGAGTGGTCGGGTTCCTCGAGACGTTCTTCTAGCTCGGACGGACTACTTCTTCGGCCCGGCCGTGCCGTCGCCGCCGAACACGTCCTTCTCCATCGCGTCGTAACCCTCGACCTCCGGGTCGCGGTGCAGCCCCCCGCTGAGGGCGTACTCCTCCTCAGGTGAGAGCACGAGGCGCTTGCGCCCCCAGACCGCGAAGATGACGAGTCCGATCACGTAGACGATGGCGATCGCGATGATCGCCGTCACGTACGGGGCGTTGAACAGGAACGCGACGAAGATCGCGGCCGAGATCACGCCGGCGATCACAGCGCCCGCGATGCCGGTCGGGCTCTTGTACGGACGCACCGCCTTCGGGAAGCGCATACGCAGCACGACGAAGGAGATCATCTGCATGAGGTACGAGACCACGGCTCCCCAGATCGCGATGTTCAGCACGATCGCGCCTGCCGTGCCTCCGGTGCCGCCCGCGGAGTCGACGATCACCAGCGCGGCGAATCCGATGACGGCGCCGACGATCAGCGCCACCAGCGGGGTCTGCTTCTTGCCGGTGAGCGACAGCACGCTCGGGTAGTACCCCGCGCGCGAGAGCGAGTACAGGTTGCGGCCGTAGGCGTACATGATCCCCTGCAGCGACGCGAGCAGCCCGATCAGGGCCGCAAGCGCGAGCACGCCGATCAGTCCCTTCGGCACCATCAGGGCGAATCCGTCGAGCAGCGGCTGCCCCGATTTCTGCGTGGCGACGGCGCCGAGCACCCCGGTGTTGAAGATGAACACCAGGACCGCCGCGACCGTCAGCGTGATCAGGGCGACGATGCCGGCGCGCGGGATGACGCGGGTCGGGTTGTGCGTCTCCTCCGACGCCAGCGGCAGCTCCTCGATGCCGAGGAAGAACCACATCGCGAAGGGGATCACCAGCAGCACCGGCCCGAAGCCGTGCGGCAGGAACGTGCTCTGCCCCGCGTCAGGCTTGACGTCCCACAGCTTCGACGGATCGAAGCCGCCGGTCGCGAGGGCGACGACGACGAACAGCGCCAGAATCGCCAGCGAGATGATCGAGACGATGATCGCGAGCCGGAACCCGATCGAGGCGCCCGACCAGTTGATGACGACGAACACCGCGTAGAGCACCAGCCAGAGCACCCAACTGGGCAGCATGAAGTGGAAGAACGCGTCCAGCGCGCTGTTGAGGTAGTAGGCCGAGAAGTAGACGACGACGGCGGTCGTGATCACGTACTCGATCGACTCGGCGAGCCCGGTGACGAAGCCGCCCCACGGGCCGAGGGCCGCGCGGGCGAAGGAGTACGCGCCACCGGTGTGCGGCATGGCCGACGCCATCTCGCCGATCGAGAAGTACATCGTGAAGTACATGACGATGACGATGATCACCGCGATGGCCATGCCGCCGAAGCCGGCGGTGGACGTTCCGAAGTTCCAGCCCGAGAATTCGCCCGAGATCACGGCGGCGACGCCGAGGCCCCAGATGCCCCAGGTTCCGGCGCTGCGTTTGAGGGTGCGCTTCTCGAAGTAGCCGGCCCCGACATCTTTGTACTGGGCACCGCCAACGGTTTTGGTTTCACTCATGGGGGAGGAGTCCTTTCCAATGTTGGCTCCGAGAATGGCCGCCATTGGTACCTGGTGTCTACCTTTGGGTGTTACAGCTATGTGAAAGGTTCCGAGCTTTTCGAACGAACCCATAGTGTGTAATGGTCGGATTCGATCCGGCAACGCCCCCGATCCGCGTCCCGCTCAAGACTCAGGAGAGTGCCATGGCCGTCCGAAGCGGAAACCTGACGAACGACCAACTGGGCGTCCTGATCACCCAGGGCGAGATCGACACCGTCATCGTCGCATTCTGCGACATGCAGGGCCGGCTGGTCGGCAAGCGGGCATCGGCGCGGCTGTTCCAGGAGGACATCGCGGCCCACGGTGCCGAGGCCTGCAACTACCTGCTGGCGGTCGACGTCGAGATGAACACCGTCGACGGCTACGCCATCTCGAGCTGGGAGACCGGCTACGGCGACATGGTGCTGAAGCCGGATCTCGACACGCTCCGGCTCATCCCGTGGCTGCCCGGCACCGCGCTCGTCATGGCCGATCTGAACAAGATGGATGGCTCTCCCGTTCCGCAGTCACCCCGCGACATCCTGAAGCAGCAGATCGCGCGGCTGGCCGAGCGAGGTCTCACCCCCTTCGTCGGAACCGAGCTCGAGTTCATCGTCTTCGAGAACACCTACCGCGATGCCTGGGCCAGGAAGTACGAGGGGCTGACTCCGGCCAGCGACTACAACATCGACTACGCGCTGCTCGCGTCGACCCGCATGGAGCCGCTGCTGCGCGACATCCGAAACGGGATGGACGGTGCCGGCATGTACTGCGAGGGCGTCAAGGGGGAGTGCAACCTCGGCCAGCAGGAGATCGCGTTCCGCTACACCGAGGCCCTCGCGACGTGCGACAACCACGCGATCTACAAGAACGGGGCCAAGGAGATCGCCGACCAGCACGGCCAGGCGCTCACCTTCATGGCCAAGTTCAACGAGCGCGAGGGCAACAGCTGCCACATCCACCTCTCGGTGCGCGGCACGGACGGCGAGGCCGTGATGTCGGGCGACGGGCCGTACGGGTTCAGCAAGCTGATGGAGCACTGGATCGCCGGCCTGATCGCCACCACCCGCGAGCTCAGCCTGTTCTTCGCCCCGAACATCAACTCCTACAAGCGCTACGTGGAAGGCAGCTTCGCTCCCACCGCGATCGCCTGGGGGCTCGACAACCGCACCTGCGCGCTGCGGGTCGTGGGGCACGGCCAGGGCCTGCGGGTCGAGAACCGCGTGCCCGGCGGCGACGTCAACCAGTACCTCGCGGTGGCGGCGCTGATCGCCGGCGGGCTCTACGGCATCGAGAACGAACTCGAGCTGGAGCCGATCTTCGAGGGCAACGCCTACGGATCGGACGCGCCCCGCGTGCCCACCACCCTGCGCGACGCGGCAGAATTGTTCGCACATTCGGCAGTCGCGCAGGCCGCGTTCGGCGACGAGGTGGTCGAGCATTATCTGAACAACGCGCGCATCGAGCTCAAGGCCTTCGACGCGGCGATCACCGATTGGGAGCGGGTCCGTGGTTTCGAACGCTTTTGACCTCAAGCCGCTGGTGGGCATCACGACCTATCTGCAGCGCGCGCAGACGGGGGTGTGGGACACCCGCGCGGCCTTCCTGCCCGAGACCTACTTCGCGGCGATCGAGGCCGCGGGCGGCATCCCGGTGCTGCTGGTGCCGCAGCCGCTCGACGGGGGAGTGGCCGAGCAGGTGATGGCGCGCCTCGACGGGCTGATCATCGCAGGCGGGCTCGATGTCGACGCCAGCCGCTACGGCGCCGAGGCGCACGAGCAGGCCGATCCGCCGAGCCGCATCCGCGACGACTGGGATGACGCGCTGCTCACGGCGGCGATCGACGCGGAGGTGCCGTTCCTGGCGATCTGCCGCGGCATCCAGGTGCTCAATGTCAATCGAGGTGGCACGCTGCACCAGCACCTGCCCGACGTGATCGGCGACGCCCGGTACAGCGGCGAGAACGGTGTGTTCTCGTCCAACACGGTCGAGGTGGAACACGGATCTCAGATCGCCTCGATCATCGGC
>DASYDQ010000021.1:0-1812 GCA_036499485.1 Pseudolysinimonas sp.
ACCCCGGTGGGGTTCTGCGCGCGAGGCTGCAGCACCACCATCGTCGGACCGGCCCCCAACGCCGCGGCGAACTCGCGCGGGATCATTCCGTGCTCGTCGAGCCCGACGGGCACCGGCTCGAGCCCGTACTGCTCGAGCAGATCCATGAACGGCGGGAAGGTCGGATTCTCGACCACCACTCGGTCGCCGAAGCGCGCGATCGTCGCCAGCACGCGGTCGATGGCATCCAGGGCGCCGTTGGTCACGGTGATCGATTCGACCGGCGACGGCCAGGTCGCGCGCATCAGATCGTGCAGCTCGGGGATGTCCGGCAACTGCTGGTAGCTGGCGGTGTCGGCCCGCGCAGACACCCGCGACAGCGCGGGGCCGAGTGCGGGCAGCAGCTCCGGGTCCGGGGTGCCGCGCGACAGATCGAGTCGCGCCTCCTGAGCGGCGCCCAGGTCGCGGTATCGACGGGGCAGCCATTCGCGCGGCGCCGAGCGCACGAAGCTGCCGCTGCGACCGCGGCTGGTGATCAGCCCGGCAGAGGCGAGGGTCTGCCAGGCGTGGCTGACGGTTGCCGGACTGACGCCTAGATCCACCGCGAGGTCGCGCACCGTCGGCAGCCGGTCGCCCGGCGCCAGATCGCCGGTGGTGATCAGGCGCGCGATGCCGGTGGCGATGCCCTGGGGGGAGCGAACCTCGATCGCGAGGGCTACCGACTTCATCCTGACCGCCGTACGTTTCTCGTGTGACGTCACCGTGTGTAACGTCGATGAAATGTTTACGGCGAACAATAACAAATAGCAATACGTCGAACTCCGACGTCGAAGGAGACACGCATGACGACCGTTCGAGCCGCCATCACCCAGACCACCTGGACCGGTGACAAGGAGTCGATGCTCGACAAGCACGAGCAGTTCGCCCGTGACGCGGCCAAGGACGGCGCGCAGATCATCTGCTTCCAGGAGCTGTTCTACGGCCCGTACTTCGGCATCACAGAAGACAAGAAGTACTACCGCTATGCCGAGCCCTCTGATGGCCCGATCGTGCAGCGCTTCGCCAAGCTCGCCAAGGAGCTGAAGATGGTGATGATCCTGCCGATCTACGAGGAGGACATCACCGGCGTGTACTACAACACCGCGGTGATCGTCGAGTCAGACGGGACGATCCTCGGCCAGTACCGCAAGCACCACATCCCGAATCTGGATCGCTTCTGGGAGAAGTTCTACTTCCGCCCCGGCAACGGCGGCTACCCCGTGTTCAACACCTCGCTCGGCAAGGTCGGCCTGTACATCTGCTACGACCGGCACTTTCCCGAGGGATGGCGCGAGCTCGGCCTCAACGGCGCCCACATGGTCTTCAATCCGAACGCCACCAAGCCGGGGCTGAGCAACCGCCTCTGGGAGGTCGAGGGACCGTGCGCGGCCGTCGCGAACGGCTACTTCGTGCTGCAGCCGAACCGGGTCGGCAAGGAGGACAACGAGTACGGCGAGCTCGCCGTCGACTTCTACGGCACCAGCCAGGTCATCGACCCGCGCGGCAACTTCGTGGGCGAGCGAGGCTCGGGCTCGAAAGAAGAGATCCTGATCCGCGACCTCGACATGGACATGGTGCAGCAGATGCGCGACGACTGGCAGTTCTACCGGGATCGCAGGCCAGACTCCTACGCGGAGATCGTGGCGCCATGACCACGACCCTGATCACGGGCGGCACCGTCGTGAGCGCGACCGGCCGCGGACAGGCAGACGTGCTCGTCGATGGCGAGAAGATCGTCGGGGTGCTGGCGCCGGGCTCTGTGCTGCTCGGCACCGACCTGGCCGAGTCGGCAGA
>DASYDQ010000022.1:0-2192 GCA_036499485.1 Pseudolysinimonas sp.
CCGGTTCGTTCTTGGGCGGAACGGGCGTGCGGGCGATCTTCGAGATCAGGATGACGCCGAGGCTCACGCAGACGATCTGCGTGACGAACGGCCAGAACGAGCCGGCCGCGAACAGGAACGCGCCGAGCGGCGGCCCGATCAACTGATTGCCGACCAGGAAGCCGCCCTGCAGCCGGGCGTTGCCCACGCCCAGATCGGCCGGCTTCACGAGCATCGGCATGAGCGTCGAGCCCGCCGTGTTGGCGAACACCTCGGCCGTGCCGTAGAGGAAGGCGAAGCCGAGCACGATCCATACCGTCACATTGCCCGTGACGAGGAAGGCGACCAGCCCCAGCACGATGACCGCGCGCGATCCATCGGCGATCATGACCAGGCGGCGGCGGTCGTTGTGGTCGGCGATGGATCCGGCGAACAGCCCGAACAGCAGCCACGGCAGGTACTGCATCAGCAGGCCGCCGGCCACGAGGATCGGCGACGAGGTGAGCGAGGCGATCAGCAGGGGCGCCGCCGAGAGGGCGATGCCGTCGCCGATGTCGGTCGTCCACGACGACGACATCAGCCACCGGAAGTCGCGCCCCAGGCGTTGGGGTGCGATCAGTTCGCCGAGCGAGGTCACAGCCTCAGCCTCTCTGGGCGGACGGCAGCTCTTCGAGCACCTCGACACTGCCGCCGAACGCGAGGTTCGGAGCGTTCTTCGCGACGGCGAGCGCGGCATCCATCGTGTCGAACTCGACCATGGATGCGCCGCGAACGACGCCGTCGGAGTCTGTGACGCCTTCGGCGGTGACGAGTTTGCCGGTCGCGGTGCGGATGCCATAGTCCTCGTGCAGGGCTTCGTTCCATTCGCGCCAGGCCGCGCGGTTCTCGGGGACCCGCTCGGTTGGAACCGGATCGGACCCGGCGCGGTAGATGAAGACGAAGGATGGCACGGGTGCGACCCTAGCCGAGGCGGGCGACGTAGGAAGGTCAGCCACAGCAGCAGGATCCCCGCCCTTTAGCGCACCATTCGCACTTCGACCAGATCGGCGATGCTCGGATCCGCGTACTCGATGCCATCCGACTCGAACCCGTGGTGGCGGTAGAAGTCGATCGCGGGCGTGTTTCTACTCGCGACCCACAACTGCGCGGGCTGATCTTGAATCGCCGCGTGCAATAGCCGAGCGCCGACTCCAGCACCCTGCTCGACAGCGAGGAGGTAGATCGAGAAGAGCTGAAGGTCGCGAGCAGGCTCGAATCCCTTCTCGGCGTCCGGTCCGCGAGCGGGACCCGAGAACGAGAATCCGACGATCCGGCCATCGTGGTCGGCCACCGTGAGGGTACCGAAGGGCTCCTCCAGCGCCAGGTAGCGCGTCCACATCGCGTTTCGAGCCTCGAACACGTCGTCACCGAAAAAGGACTCGGGGACGTAGCCGGAGTATGTCTCACGCCACGAGTCGACGTGAACCCGGGCCAATCCTGCGGAGTCAGCGGGTACCGGCGACCGGAGCTCAATCATGTCCCGATCGTTTCAGAACCCCAACCTCAGCACCAATATCCCCGGGAAGATCGCGAACACGATCGTCACCGGCAAGATGAGGAACACGAGCGGGACGAGCATCGCGACCTCTTTCTTCCCGGCGGCTTCGAGCAGCTGCCGTTTGCTCTCGTCGCGGGAATCCTGAGCCTGAGCGCGAAGCACTTCGACGAGCGGGGTGCCGCGCTCGAGGGCTCCGAGCAACTGATCGATCGTGCGGCTCAGGGCAGGCAACCCGATCGTCGCGGCGCAGCGCTGCAGCGCATCCGGCAGCGGCCGCCCGGTGTTGACCTCGGAGACCACGCGACCGAGCTCGCGGGCCAGCTCGCCGTTGCCGGTGCGCGCGACGCGCTTCAAGGCATCCAGGATGCCTTCCCCCGCCGAGAGGGCCAGCGTCAAGAACTCGACCACGGTCGGCAGTTCGGCCGAGATGCGCGTCAGCCGGGCTCGGGCGGCGCGGCTCAACAGTTGTTCCGGCGCGAGGAGTCCGAGGGCGGCGGCGATCACGACGATCCCCACCAGCACCGGGATGCCCGCAGGCGACACCCGCGACACCAGCGTCGCGAGCAGCACCCCGATCACCGCGCCTCCTGCCGCCCACAGGAGCTGACGCGAGCGGAAGCGTTCGACCGTCAGCGTCGAGCCTGCCTGACGCAGACGCTGCGCGACCGTCGCGTCG
>DASYDQ010000023.1:0-30633 GCA_036499485.1 Pseudolysinimonas sp.
AGGAGCGTGGTCTTGCCCGCGCCGTTCGGGCCCAGGACGCCGAGGACCCGGCCCGGCTCGACGCGGGTGGCCAGCTCCAGCTGGAACGTCCCGCGGCGCACGCGCAGGTCGACGTCCAGCCGTCCGCCCAGGCGTTCGGCGGCCGGAGCCGTCATCCGAGGGCCACCGGCGCCGTCGTCGCTGTTGATCCCGATGACCCGGCCGGGCGCAGCCAGCGATCGCGCAGCCCGAGCAGCACGGCCACCGACACCACGAGCAGCACGAGGGCAAGCGCGATCGACTGGTTCAGATCGGTCTGCGATGCCAGGTAGCTGGCGATCGGCAGGGTGCGCGTGATGCCGGGGTACGAACCCGCGAAGGTGATCGTCGCCCCGAACTCGCCAAGCGCCCGCGCGAAGCACAGCACGGCTCCGGCCGCGATCCCGGGCGCGACGAGGGGGATGGTCACGGTGCGGAACACCTGGAACGGCGTGGCACCGAGTGACGCTGCCGCCAGCTCGACGCGTCGATCGGCGCCGCGCAGCGCGCCTTCGACCGCGAACACCAGGAACGGCATGGCCACGAAGGTCTGCGCGATCACCACGGCTCCGGTCGTGAACGGGATGGTGATCCCGATCATGGCCAGGTACCTGCCGAGCACGCCGTTCCGGCCGAGCAGAAGCAGCAGCGCGAGCCCGCCGACCACCGGCGGCAGAACGAGCGGGATCGTCACCGCCGCGCGCAGCAGCCGTCGCGGGACGACCGCCCACGACACCGAGCGTGCGAGGACGACCGCCAAGGGAACCCCGAGCACCAGGCAGCAGCACGTCGAGATGACCCCGGTGAGCAGGGAGAGCCCGAGCGCCTGCAGGGTCTCGGGCGCGACCAGCAGGGCGGGGAGCTGCGGCCAGGGAGCCGACAGCAGTATTCCGAGCAGCGGCAGCACCAGCAGCGCGAGCGCGACCCCCGCGATCACCCAGATGATGACCGCGGGGCCCCGCCGACGCGTGTTCCTCAACATCAGATCCTGCGCCGCATCGAACCCGGCGCTACGGGGTGCCGAAGCCGGCCGCCTTCAGAGCCGCGAGACCGGTCTTCGACAGGATGAAGTTCTCGAAGGCCTTCGCGGCCTTCGGGTTGCTCGATCCGCTCATCAGCGCAATCGGGTAGCGGTTGATCACGTTCGCCGCATCCGGCACCGCGATCTGCTTGACCTTGTCGCCGGCGGTCTTGGCGTCGGTGACGTAGACCAGCCCGGCATCCACCTCGTCGACTTCGACCTTGGTGAGCACGGCTTTCACGTCGGTCTCGAGCGTGACCGGCGTCACCTTCAGATTCTCGGCCGCGAGCAGGGTGATGGCCGCCGAGCCGCACGGCACGGTCTTGTCGCAGAGAGCCACCTTCACGGCCGGGTTCGCGAGGTCGGCGACGGTCTTCACGTTGGCCGGATTCGACGGCGGGACGACAAGCGTCAGGATGTTGGTGGCGTAGACGATCGGCGTCTCGGCGGCCATGCCGGCATCGGTCACCGTCTTCATGGTCGCCTCGTTCGCCGTCGCGAACAGATCGGCCGGAGCCCCCTGCACGATCTGTGCGGCGAGCGCGGAGCTGCCGCCGAAGCTCTGCGTGATCGTGACGTTCGGGTGCAGCTTCTCGAACTGCGCGGCCAGATCGCCGTAGACCTCGGTGAGGGATGCCGCGGCCAGAACGGTCACGGTGCCCTTCAGGCTGTCGGGGGTCCCGCTCGACGTCGGAGCGCTCCCACTGGATGCGCCGGAGCACCCGGCAAGGGCGAGCGCCGCGACGGTCGCGGTGGCGATGAGTAGCGGACGGACCTTCATGCATTCTCCTCTGGTAGTTCGACCACCACGACGGTGGCCTTGACGCTCGCGACGGCGAGCATCCCGGGCGCGAATTCGAGTTCGTCTGCGGCCTCGCGGCTCATCAGCGAGACGACGCGGAAGGGGCCGGCCTGCAGCTCGACCTGGGCCATCACGGTGTCTTTGGTGACGGCGATGACGATGCCGGTGAAACGGTTGCGGGCCGAGGCTCGGGTGAGGGGAAAGGCGGTCGCGATCGGGGACTCGGCCGCCGCCTCCGTCATCAAGGGAACGAGATCGACGCCGTCGACCACCTGCCGGCCCGCGTGCGACTTGCGGATGCGCAGGCGTCCAGCCTCGCCCCAGCGCCGCACCGTGTCGTCGCTCACGCCCAGGAGGGCGGCCGCCTCGCTGATCCGGAACTCGGTCATGGTCACTCCTTCCGCATCCGCGTGCCCCTGGCCTCAGGTTAGCCGCACTTGCGGCTGGCCCGGAGGCCTGGCCGGTCGCGATCGGTCGAGACGACGAACTCGCGCCATGACGGAAAGCCGGTGCCTTTGACAGGATGGGCTCATGACCTCCTCGGTCGACCCCGACTCCCCGCGCTTCCTGCGTCAGCGCGTGCTGAGCGGATTCGGAGGGGAGGCGCAGCGCACGCTCGCCGAGGCGCACGTGCTGGTGATCGGTGCGGGCGGGCTGGGCAGCACCGTCATCCCTGCCCTGGCGGCCGCGGGCGTCGGCACGATCTCGATCATCGACGATGACACGGTCGAGGCAAGCAACCTGGCGCGGCAGACGATCCACGGAAGCGACGACGTCGGGCGACCCAAGGTCGACTCCGCCGCGGATGCCGTCGCCCGCCTCTCCCCCGACACCACCGTCATCCGGCACAACGAGCGCTTCGTCGACCGCAACTCCTTCGACCTCCTGCTGGAGGCCGACCTCCTGATCGACGGCTCGGACACCTTCTCCACGCGCTACCTGGCCAATGACGCGGCGGCGATCCGCGGCATCCCGATGGTGTGGGGATCCGCTTCGCAATACACGGGCCACGTCGGCGTCGCCTGGGACGAGGCCGGGGTCGACTACCGCGACCTGTTCCCGGTGCAGCCCGACGATGACGCGGCGCAGAGCTGCGAGCTGGTCGGCGTCCTGCCGACCGTGTGCGCGGTGATCGGCGCGATGATGGCGAGCGAGGCGATCAAGCTGCTGACCGGGATCGGCGAGCCGCTGATCGGCAGGGTCGCGTCGTACGACGCGCTGACCGGCACGACCCGCGAGATCGCGTACCGCCGTGATCCTGATGCCGAGCGCCCCGGTTCGCTGGAGGAGCGGACGGCGGTCCGCGAGCCGGACCCCGAGCGTTCGGTCACGCCGCAGAAGCTGGCGCAACTGCTCGCCGGACCGACCACCGCCGGCATCCACGAGGCCCCGCCCCTGCTGCTGGACGTGCGCGAGGCCGCCGAGGCGTCGTTCGTCTCCCTGCCCGACTCGACGCTGATTCCGTTGGGACAGCTGCCCGATCGGCTCGATGAGTTGGCGGATACTGCAGGCGGCCGCGACGCGTCCATCGTCGTCTACTGCCACCACGGGGTGCGCTCGGCGCGGGCGCTCGAGACGCTCGAGAAGGCCGGCTTCACCCGGGTACGGCACCTGACCGGCGGCATCGACGCCTGGCGGGTCGAGGTCGACCCCGCGATGGCGGCGTACTGATGGCGGGCTCCAGCGACGACACGCCCTCCGGGCGCAGCTCGGTCGACGGGTACGGGCAGCGCGTGCTCGCGGCGCTCGAACCCCTGCGGCCGCGGCATCCGGAGTCGGTGCCGCTCACCGAGGCTCTGGGCCGCGTGCTGGCGGCCGACGTGATCTCGCCGATCGATCTGCCGCCGTTCCGCAACTCGCAGATGGACGGCTACGCCGTGCGGGCAGCGGATGTCGCGTCCGCCCCGGTCTCGCTCCCCGTCGTCGGCGAGGTGGCTGCGGCACCCGGTGCCCCCGCCCCGCTGCGGCCGGGCACCGCGGTGAAGATCATGACCGGAGCCCCCGTTCCCGAGGGCGCCGACGCCATCGTCCCCGTCGAGGACACCCTGACCGCGAACGATCACGTCTCGATCGCCCGGAGCCGCGCGGTCGGAGAGTACGTGCGCGACACCGGCTCCGACCTGGGCGCTGGGGCTGTCGTACTGCCGGGTGGAACACCGCTCGCCTCCCGTCACCTGGCGGCGCTGGCCGCGGCCGGGGTCGCCGCCGTCGGCGTGGCCGCGCTGGTGCGCGTCGCGGTGATCAGTTCGGGCAGCGAGCTCGTCGCGCCAGGCTCGCCGCTCGGGCCCGGCCAGATCTTCGACGCGAACGGCGTCGCCCTGGCCGCCGCCGTGCGCGCCGCCGGCGCCGAGGTCGTGCTCGAGGGTCGCGTACGCGATGACGCGACCGAGCTGGAGGCGCTCCTCGACGCGGCCAACGGACTCGGCGCCGACCTGATCCTGACCAGTGGCGGCATCTCGATGGGCGACCACGAGGTCGTGCGCGAACTGCTCGAGCCGCGCGGCGCTCACGTCGACGTGCTCGCGATGCAGCCCGGCGGGCCGCAGGCGCTCGGATCGTGGGGGGAGGTGCCGGTGGTCTGCTTCCCCGGCAACCCGGTCAGCAGCCAGCTGAGCTTCGAGCTCTTCGTCGCTCCGACCCTGCGCGAACTCGCGGGGTTGCCCGCGGCGGGACGCGAGACCCGGATGCTGGACTCTGCGGTGAGGTCGATCGCGGGACGGCGGCAGTTCCTGCGCGGGCGCCGCACGGAGGGCGACGGCGTCGCGCTGGTGGGCGGACCCAGTTCGCATCTCGTGGCGGCTCTCGCGGCATCCAATGTGCTGGTCGTCGTGCCGGAGGACGTCACCGAGCTGGCGGCCGGCGATCCGGTGGAGACTTGGGCCTTGTGACCGACAACCACCTCACCCACCTCGACGACGACGGCCGCGCGCGCATGATCGACGTCGGCGCCAAGCCCGTGACTCATCGCGTCGCCGTCGCGGGCGGGCGGCTGCACACCACCGCCGAGGTGATCGCCCTGGTGCGCGCCGACGAGCTGCCGAAGGCCGATGTGCTCGCCACCGCACGCATCGCCGGGATATCCGGCGCCAAGAAGACGAGCGAATTGATCCCGTTGGCCCACCTGCTGCCCCTCGACGGCGTCACGGTCGACTTCGATCTGGGCACGGACTCGATCGAGATCCGCGCTTCGGTGTCGGTCACCGCGCGCACCGGCGTCGAGATGGAGGCGCTGACCGCGGTCGCCATGGCCGGGCTCACCCTGCACGACATGATCAAGGCCGTCGACCCGGGCGCGGTTCTGGGCGATATCAAGCTGATCTCGAAGAGCGGCGGGAGACACGGCCACTGGACGCGTGAATCCACCGCAACCACGCCGCGGGTCTCGAGGGGTCGCGCGGTCGTCATCGTCTCCTCCACCGGAGCCGCCGACGGGTCGCGCGTCGACACCACGGGCCCGCTCCTCACCGAGTGGCTGACACTGCACGGCTTCTCCCCCGATCCCGTGGTGGTCACGCCGGATGCCGCCATCGGCGCCGCCATCGAGGCCGCGGTGAGCACGCACCCGGCGGTGCTGCTGACGACGGGGGGAACCGGCATCCACCCGCAGGATCGCACACCCGAAGCCACCCGCGCCGTGCTCGACCAGGAGTTGCCCGGGATCGCCGAGGCCATCCGCTCGGCCGGCCGCGCCGTCACGCCGACGGCGGCACTCAGTCGCGCGGTGGCCGGTGTCGCGGGCGGCACGATCGTGGTGAACCTGCCGGGATCCCCCGGTGGTGTACGCGACGGGCTCGCCGTGCTGGACGAATTGCTCCCCCACCTGATCGACCAGCTGGCGGGCGGCGGCCACACCCATGGCTGAGGCCTTCGCACGCATCTCCGCAGAGTCTCTCGACCGATCGACGATCGAATCGTTCGTGCGCGGCGCCGCCAACGGCGCCGTCGTGACCTTCGAGGGCGTGATCCGGGACCACGACCACGGCGCGGGTGTCTCGGCCCTCGACTACGAGGCCCACCCGGATGCCGAGACCTTCCTGCGCGAGGTCTGCGAGTCGGTCGCCGCCGAGTCGGGTCTGCGTGTGGCCGCCGAGCACCGCATCGGACACCTCGTGGTCGGCGACGTCGCGCTCATCGCATCCGTCGCCGCGCCGCACCGCACCGACGCCTTCGCCGTCTGCGCCCAGCTCGTCGACCTCATCAAGGAGCGCACCCCCATCTGGAAGCGGCAGCACCTCGACGACGGCCTTTCGGAGTGGGTCGGGCTCGCCTGAACCCCACGACCGCGCGCCCGTTTCTCGGCGCCTGACCTCGGCCGGCCGGCCGGTGCCGCCGCGTTGCCCATTTGAGTTGGGGCTCACGTGAGCCCGAACTCAAATGGCGTTCACGCCCTAGCCCCCCGCGAACGGCGGAAGCACGTCAACACGCTCGCCGAGAGCGCGGGCGGGATCCCGCGACACGACGCCGTCGACAAGGAACGACCCGGTGAGCAGCACCCGCTCCATCGCGTCGCCGTAGCGCTCCACGAGAGCGGCACGCAGCTCCCCGACCGTGGCGAGCGACGGCTCCCACTCCTCCTCGGTACGCCCGGCCGCCTCCGCCGCCGCCGCGAAATAGCGGAGCCGCGTCATCCGCCGATCCCTCCCATGGAGCGCAACGGTCGCACGAAGTCCGCGGCGTCGATCCCGTGCCCGGCCTGCTTGCCCCACATGGCGGCGCGCCAGCGGTCGGCGATCTCGTCATCGGAGGCGCCGGAGCGCAGCAGTCCGCGCAGATCGGTCTCGTCGTCGCCGAACAGACAGGAACGCACCGTGCCCTCGGCCGTCAGACGGGTGCGATCGCAGGCCTCACAGAAGGAGCGCGTGACCGAGGCGATGATGCCGACCGTGCCGGCACGACCCGCCGGCCCACCATCCACTCGCCACTCCTCGGCCGGTGACGACGGGTCGTCGCGCCCGGCCGGCGTCAACGCGAACCGCGACGACAGCACGTCGAGCAGCTCCGCAGCCGGCACCATGTTCGACCGTTGCCAGGCCTCGTCGGCATCCAGCGGCATCTGCTCGATGAAACGCAACTGCGCATCGTGCTCCATCGCCCACGCCAGCAGCTCGGGCGCGTCCGGCAGGGTCTCCCGCATCAGCACCGCGTTGATCTTCAGCGGGGCGAACCCGGCCGCATGCGCCGCTGAGATCCCGCGCATCACGGCCGGCAGCCGGTCGCGGCGGGTCAGCCGGCTGAAATGTTCGCGGTCCACGGTGTCGAGCGACACGTTCACCCTCGACAAGCCGGCCGCGCGCAACGCCGCCGCGCGCTTGTCGAGCCCGATCCCGTTCGTCGTCATCGCCAGCGGGATTCCGGGCGCAGCCAGCGCGCTCAACCGCACGATGTCCACGAGATCGCCCCGCGTCAGCGGCTCGCCCCCGGTGAAGCGGACCTCCTTCACGCCAAGCGACCGCCAACCGATCCCGACCAGCCGGGCGATCTCCGGGGCGGTGAGCAGGTCGTCGCGCGGGATCTCGGGGAGTCCCTCGGCGGGCATGCAGTAGGTGCACCGCAGCGAGCACTTCTCGGTGATCGAGATACGCAGGTCGCGCGCGACCCGGCCGAAGCGGTCGATCAGCCCCGCGACATCCGGACGCCCCGTGGTCGAAGGCGCGGTGCCCGGATCGCGGCGGATCGCCGGCATCCCGAGAGCGAGGGTCATGCCGCCAGCCTAAGCGGGCCGCGACGAGAAACACCTGGGGCACCGAGCGCTCTCGTCGCTACGCTGATGTCATGTCGTTCGTCACCCGAGGTTTCAGCGGGCGCAACCGCGAGCGCGACCCGCGACTGCCTCCCGGCCAGACCAAGGTCGAGGACTGGCCGGTGCTCTCGGCCGGGCCGACGCCGAAGGTCTCCACCGAGGACTGGCAGTTCACGGTCACCACCGAGACCGGCGCCCAGACCACGTGGAGCTGGGATGAGCTGCGCGCGCTCGGCATCGAGGACATCGAGACCGACATCCACTGCGTCACGCACTGGTCGAAGCTGGCCATGAAGTGGCGCGGCGTCCCGATCGACAAGATCATGGCCGGGATCCCGACGCACGCCGGCTACGTGATGGCGCACAGCTACGGCGGCTACACGACGAACGTACCCCTCAACGAAATGCTCAACGGGCAGGCCTGGGTGGCCTTCGAGGCGGATGGCGCTCCCCTCGACCCCGAGCACGGCGGGCCCGCGCGGCTCCTGGTGCCGCACCTCTATTTCTGGAAGAGCGCCAAGTGGGTCAACGGCCTGACCCTCATGGACAACGACGACCCGGGATTCTGGGAGCAGGCGGGCTACAACCTGCACGGCGACCCGTGGAAGGAAGAGCGCTACTGGTGACGACGGTGCCCCCCGAGCCCATCGACACCCACGCGCCCGGCGAACCCGCCGCGGCGTTGCGCACCGCCTGGCGCGTCGGAACCGTGGTGGAGGCGCGCCCCGAAACCGGCACCGCGCGCCGTCTCGTGCTCGACGTCCCGGACTGGCCCGGCAATGACGCCGGCCAGCACCTCGACGTGCGGCTGACCGCGCCCGACGGGTACCAGGCGCAGCGCTCCTACTCGATCGCCTCGTCCGGCTCTGGCAAGCGCATCGAGCTCGCGGTCGACGAGTTGCCGACCGGCGAGGTGTCACCGTTCCTCGTCGAGGACGTGATGATCGGCGACAAGCTCGAACTGCACGGCCCGCTCGGCGGGTACTTCATCTGGACGCCGCAGGCCGTCACCCACGATCCGCGCCCGGTGCAGCTGATCGCCGGCGGGTCGGGTGTCGTGCCGTTCCTGGCGATGGTGCGGGCGCATGCCGCCGCGAACGACCCGACGCCGCTCCGCCTGCTCTACGCGGTGCGCGCGCCCGACGACGTGTTCTACCGGCAGGAGCTGACCCAGCTCGCCGCGGCGGGTCTGAAGCTGGACTTCGTCTACTCGCGCACAGCTCCGCACGACTGGCCGGTCCCGGCGGGGCGCATCACCAAGGATGCCCTGGCCGGCTTCGCGATCCCGGCATCCGAGAAGCCGCGCATCTTCATCTGCGGCTCCACCGGCTTCGTCGAACTCGTGGCGGGCTGGCTCATCGAGCTCGGCCACGCGGCGGGCGACATCCGCACCGAACGTTTCGGAGGCACATGATGGTTCATCTCGATGGCAACGCCCTGGCGGGTCAGCTCTCCGACCTCTTCGCGTTCGACCTCACCACGGCCGTCGGCCGGTGCCTGAACTGCGGCACGTCGGGGATGATCGGCGATGCCGTCGTCTACCTCTCCGCGCCCGGCACCATCGCGCGCTGCCGGCACTGCGGCGCCGTTCTGGCGACCATCGTGGAGTCCGATGACAGGATCTGGCTCAGCCTCTCGGGCGTGAGTGCGCTCGAGGTCAGGAAGCCGGGCCCGACCGCGGTCGTCACAGCAGGGCGATGACCTCGTCGACGTTCAGCTGCACGGACAGGGGGCTGAGCGACTCGAGGGTGGCCCTGTGCAGCGTGGGGTCGAACGCCGCGGTCCCGTCCGGTGGCAGGACGATGCGGTAGTCGAGCGCCCAGGCGTCGCGAACGGTCGATGCGATGCACTGATTCGTGTAGGCGCCGACGACGATCACGGTGTCGATGTCGAGGCCGCGCAGCAGAAGGTCGAGAGGCGTCGCGAAGAACCCCGACGCGCGTGGCTTGTCGATCGTGATGTCGGCGGCGGGAAGCGACTCGAGCATCGAGGTGCCCCAGGTGTTGCGTCTCAGACCCTCGTCGATGAGCCACTCCCGTGCCGTCGTCAGACCCGGCGACGAGATCGCCCGCCCGTCGGCGCCCGTGAAGACGAACTGCGAGCACAGGATGACCGGCATGCGCGCCGCCTTCGCCGAGGTGATCAACCGCCCGATCGCCGGCACGATGCCGTCGAGCGCCGTCGACGAAGCACCATGGCGTGCATAGACCCCGTCAGGATGTCCGAAGTCGTTGGTCATGTCGATCACCAGCAGCGCCGCCCGAGCCAGGTCGAAGGCCTCGGCCGCACGGTAGCCACCGACGTACTCGCGGGTCACGGTCCCTCCATCTTGTTGATGAGGACGCGGGCGACCCGCACGACGGACTCGGTGACCGGCATGTCGACGTGCGACTCGGCGGCGAGCTCGACGAACACCTCGAGGCCGAGGGGGATGTCCTCGGTCAGGTAGCGCGAGTTCAGGCTGGTCGGAGCCGCGAGACCGCCGTAGACCTCCCGGTCCAGGCGCGCGAACAGCTCGACCATCGACGGTTCGGCGACGCCGTACGCCCGCTCGACCCAGGATTCGAGGCTCAGGCTGTTGAGGCCAAGGGCCTCAGCAAGGCTGAGACGCTCCCGGTCGAGCGCTGCGATCAGACTCCCGACGCCCTCTCCCACTCCGTCGCCGTAGAGGCTGAATTTCTGACCGGCTTCGATGCGCCCCGCGTTGAGCAGGGTGATCGGCGGATGGATGATCGGGTTGAGATTCGAGAGGGCGACTTCGCGGATCGAGCCGGCAGCGGCCGCCTGAGGGTGGACGTCCCGCACCACGTCGAGGAGCACGTCGATGCGGTCGGGTGCCGCCGCCGCGACGGCGAGGTGCTTCTTCTCGGCGTGGACGACCACCGATGTCTCCGATTCGAGTCGCGTCGCATACGCCAAGGTGTCGGTGACACCGAGCAGCGCTCCGTCCGCAGGCCAGAGCTGGGCGACCTCGAGCGCACCTCCCGTCCCCCCCGGATGCAGCAGGACCTTCTGATGGGGTCGCACGAGCGGCAGCAGGCGAGAGGTGATCCACGCGAGGGCGTAGCCCGGCACGACGATCTCGATGAGCTCGGCATCGGCGATCGTCCAGGCCAGGTCATCGCGGGGCTGCTCGATCTGCGCCTCCCCCTCGACGGCACCGCGCAGCGTGATCGTCCCGGATTGCATCAGCAGCGGATGGTCGCTCAGGAACCGGTCCCAGAGCCGCACGTGATGGCCGGCGATGGCGGCCCCGCCCGCCACCGTCAAGGCGCCGTTCCCTCCGCCGATCACGGCGATCGAGCGATTCGTCATGGCGTCTGCCCCGTTGCGATCCGCTCCAGCAGGCCGTAACGGGCGAGCAACTGGAGCTGGCGCGCCTGCGCCGTTCCCGACTCCGCCAGCAGCGGCCGATCGGCCCAGCCGTCCACCGCCGCGGCGCTCGCATCATCTCCGACGGGCGACCACCGTTCGAATCCCGTCGAATCCGTCCACGGAGCCTCGAGATGGCCGTCGACCGAGCGACTCGGAAGCCCGGTTGGACGATAGGTGCCGCCCCGGCCGTTGAACGCGCCAAGAGCCTCCCGCAGCTGGCCGCCGGGGGTGATCATCCCGGCCCGAATGATCTCGATGCCGTCGACGCTCACCGTCGCATCGGCCATGATCGCGTCCGCGTGGATGGTTGACGCGTTCTTGCCTCCGATGCCGACGGAGTGGCCGAATCCGACGTGCGCCGTCCCGAGTTGCTTCTCGTCCTCGAGAACGACACCGATCGAGCGGGCTGCGGCGTTCGTTCCGACCGCGATCTCGGCGACGACACGGGACGATTCACCATGCCGCTCGAGCTCCTGGATGAAGTCGCGGGCCGCCGGCCCGCCCGACACGTCGGCCACCTTGCCGTCGACGATGTCGATCCTGACCTCTGAGTCCAGGTTTCCGGGAGTCGTCGAGAGCATGATGTCGGCGATCACCACCCCCTGTGCCGTCCCCTCGATCGGCGCGAACGCGACCTCGCCGCCTGGCATGTTGGCCAGACCACCGGCCGGGCTCATCGATCCGGTGTCGAGAAAAGGCGTCCGCTCCAGGCCGCCAAGTTCCGCGGTGAGATCGGTGCCTTTCGCGGTGGTGATCCGGATACGGCGGCCGCGCGCGAACAGTTCGCCCCAGATGACGGTCAAGCGCTCGACCTCGTCGTAGTCGGCTGTCATCGCACCGTTGCTGAACATCTCGTACGTCACCCCGGGCATGCTGAGAACGCGGACGCCGCCTTCGATCGCGGCGATCACGCCGGCGGAGTGACTCGCCGACCAGGTGGTCGTGGCGAGGATGGCGATATCCGA
The DNA here is from genome assembly GCA_036499485.1 of Pseudolysinimonas sp. Taxonomy (GTDB): domain Bacteria; phylum Actinomycetota; class Actinomycetes; order Actinomycetales; family Microbacteriaceae; genus Lysinimonas. The sequence continues at coordinate 11,922 of DASYDQ010000023.1, forward strand.
TGCGCGCAGAGCGGCGACGACCTGCGGCGGGAGGTTGTCGCCGTTGGTGTGCCGGCCTCGCACCCGGCTGAGCTCGGCATCAGCGCCCAGGCCGATCGCCTTTTCGAAGAGGATCTCGCCGACCCGCGGGTCGGTCACCTCGTCGACGACGATCGTGACCGTGTCACCTTCCTGGATGCCGAGCCGGCTGAACAGGTTGTCCGCCCCGACCGTCACGCGTCGGCTCCCTTCGCGATTCCCGCGAGCAGGTACTCCTCGAGGTCGGCGACGACGGCCTCCCCGAGTTCCGGGGTAGCGCCACGGGGGTCGCCGAGGACCCCGTTCGCCGTGATCGCACGAAGCCCCGTCGCGAACATCTCGTTCACATCGAAGTCCTCCATGTGGCCCACTTCGGCGAGGTCCATGCGAACGTCATCCGGATGCAGGTACAGCATGATCGACGTCTCGATCAGGTCCGCCTGAACGGCGGACAGTCCCTGGTCGAGCCCTCGTTCCGCAGGTGCTTTCCGCAGGGCGGCGACGAAGGCGAAGAGGTCGAGCACTGGCACGATCGAGATGCCGTAGCGGTCCGCGTGGGCCCGCAACCTCGTGAGCTGGCCGTCGAGCGGGATGAAGTTCCCACCATGCGAAGAGGTCAGCACGATCCGCTCGAAGCCCATGCCGGCCAGGCTCGTGATGTACGCCTCGACCTGTAGAAACAACAGCTCAGGCGGGATCGTGAACGTGCCAGCGAACCCGAGGTGGTGATCCGAGATGCCGGGCAGGATGATCGGCGCCACCAGGGTATTGCCGAGTCGGGCGGCGACCCGCAGCGCGATCTCGCGACCGTACATCGAGTCGGTCTCGGTCGGAAGATGCGGCCCGTGCTGCTCGACGGAGCCGGCGACGACGATGACGGTGCGCGATCCGGATCGGACCGCTTCCTCGATGGCCGCCGACGACATCGACGGCATGTACAAGGTGGGTGCAGCCAAGGCTGAGCTCCTCGGTGGTGGGGCGGATGGAATCAGGACACGAACAGGTCGGTGGGAAGGGCCGCCGACACACAGGGGTTGGGGATGTTGACGATCGACGAGATGTGCAGGTCGGCCGCCACGCTCACCAGCACGTACGCCTGGGGCGCGGTCAGCCCGCGCTCCCGCACGAGGTGATCGACGAGTTCGTCGAGCGCCATGGCGGCGGCGAGATGAACGTCCATATCCCGGTTCTCGCCGCTCTTGGTGATCGGGTAGCCGGTGGTCGCGAAGTACTCGCGCGGCGCCCGCTCGGTGTAGGTGTACGTCGGCACACCGGCATGGCCCGGGATGTCGGCGGCCTTCAGCAGGTCGACCTTCAGCCGGGCCCTCCCCGCGGTCTCGATCGCGACCCCGCAGCTCTCGCCGTCCCCCTGCGCGAAGTGCGTGTCCCCGACGGACAGCAAGCCGCCCGCGACCTCGACCGGGATGCGTACTCTGGCACCCGTCGACATCCGGCGGACGTCCATGTTGCCGCCGTTCTCGCGCGGCGGCACCGTCCGGATCGCGATGCCGTCGAGTGCCGGACTGTGCGTGACGGCGTTACGCGCCTCCGGGGGGAGCACGAAGGCCCCCGTCGCGGCGAGCGCCGCTTCGCGGCGGGTGAACTCGGCGAGCCTCTGCGGGCTGGGGGCGACCCCGATGACGCCGAGGAACGGGTCACCCGGCACGCGGATCCCCGGCATCTGCGCTGACGTCGCGACGCCGTCATTCAGATCCCATTTCACCAGGAACGGCTCATCGAACCGGTCGGCGAGCACACCGACGCCCGGGAGGAACATCGTGAAGCCGAAATCGTAGGTGCTGATCTTCTCGAAGTGCACGTCGAGCACGTCGCCGGGCTCCGCTCCCTCGACGAAGACCGGACCCGTCATCGGGTGCCCGCGGGTGATGTCGAGGTCGACGGCATCCTGGATCCCGCTGTTCGGCCAGATCTGGTAGTCGAGGCCGTCTCGCATGTCGACGTCGATGATGTCGCCCGGCTCGATCCGGAGCGTCGGAGCGATGTCCGGATGCCACCGGTTGTGACCGTACCTGGGGTCCTCGACGAGCGACGTGGTGAGATCGAGTTCGATGCGGTGTTCTGTCATGGTCGGTGTCCTCTCGCTATCCGTGCCCGAGCCGCTCGGCGCTTTCCGCTTCGCGCCGGCGGGAGAAGTAGGAGAGAGCCACGGAGATCACCAGGGCCCCGCCGAAGAAGAGCGGCTGGACGAAGCTGTCGGCACCGAGCAGTTGCAGACCGGTGATCCCCGTCACCAGGAAGTAGACGGCGATCAAGGTGCCCCAGGCGTTGAAGCGCTGAGTCTCGATCGCGGTGGCTCCGAGGAACACCGCCGCGAAGGTGGGAAGCAGGAACGACTGCGCCGAGGTCGGATCCGCTGCTCCCGTGGTGCCGGCGAACATCACTCCAGCGACACCGGCACCGAGGGCCGAGATCACCAGGCCGATCCACCGCAGCTTGCCGACCTTCATCCCCGCCAGGCGAGAGAGGCTCTTGTTCCGGCCGATGAACAGCATCTCGCGGCCGTAGACCGTGTAACGCAAGACGAAGAACACGACGACGCAGAGCAACAGCCCGTAGTAGAAGTCGATGGGGATCCCGAACAGCCGGAGACCGACCGTCCAGAACACGAGATCCGGCGAGATGCCGGTGATGGTGTTCGAGTCCGACATCCAATAGATGATCCCGAGGAAGACCGTGCCCGTTCCGAGGGTCGAGATGAAGGGATCCACCCCGAAGATCACGACAAGAGCCCCGTTGAGAAGGCCGGCAGCCGCGCTCGCGGCCAGAGCGGCCACCACCGCCAGCCAGATGGGCCAATGCGCCTGCACGTTCAGCACGGCGACCGTCATGGCCGAGATCCCGACCACGCCCGCGATCGACAGGTCGTAGTCACCCGCCGTCATCGGGATCAGCAGGCTCAGAGCGAGAACGACCAGGACCGCTTGGCTTCCCAGGATGGACTGCCAGTTCGCCGCACTGAGGAAGATCGGCCCCTCGAGGATGGAGAAGACGATGATGATCACGATCCAGATCCCGATCAACCCGAATCGCTCGCCCAACCGCGCGAACGGGATCCGAGACCGGGTGGTGCCGGGTGCGGTGCTGTCCACCATCGTCATGCCTCCTTCATCGAGCCGGCCTGCAGGCTCTCGCGTGCGATGGCGGCCTTGGTGATCTGATCGCCGACGAGTTCCGCGGCGAGGCGGCCGTCGTGCATCACGAGCACGCGGTCGCAGATGAGCGCCAGCTGCTCCTGGTCGGCGGAGGCGCAGAGCACGGCGGCCCCGTCGCGCGCACCCTGCCGGATGATCGTGAAGATCTGCTCGCGTGCGCCGACGTCGACGCCCTGCGTCGGTTCGTGCAGGAGAAGGACCAGAGGCTGCGTGTGCAGCCACTTCGCCAGCATCACCTTCTGCTGATTGCCGCCGGAGAGGGTGCCATACCCGACGTCGATCCGCGGGGGGCGCACGTCGTGTTCGCGCACCAGTTGCATCGCGACGGAACGGATGCGCTTCCAATCCAGTCCGAACCGGGCGCGGTAGCGGCGCAGGCTCTGCAGGCTGATGTTGTCGAGCACCGTGAGCGAGGCGACGCTGCCGTCGCGTGCCCGGTCCCCGGGGACGAGGGCGACCCTGGCCTGTACGGCGTCGAACGGCGTGTACTTCTCGAGCCGGAAATCGTGGCCCGCGATGCTCAGGGTGCCGTGCGCATCGCGCCGGGATCCGGCAAGCAGGTAGGGCACCTCGTCGAAGCCGGAGCCGAGCAGGCCCGTGATTCCGACCACCTCTCCCGGCGGGATCGCGAGGCTCAGGTCGCGCACCGTCTCGCCTTCGAGGTGGGCTGCTTCCACGACCGGATGAGTCCCCGTGGCCGCGGCTGCTTCGGCGCGATGGCTGACGAGGTCGAGCTCGTGTCCCACCATCATCCGGATCAGGTCGGAGCGTTTCACGCTCCGGCTGTCGACGGTGTCCTGCAGGAATCCGTCGCGCAGCACGGAGATGCGATCGGTGACATCGAGGCACTCCTCGAGGTCGTGCGAGACGAACAGAACGCTGCCGCCCTGCGCGGTGTGCTGACGGGCCAGGTCGAAGAGGGTGGCCCGATCGTTCTTGGGGAGGAAGACGGTGGGCTCATCGAGCACGAGCAGACTCGCCTCACCGCGGGCGCGGTTCTCGTTCATCCCCTCGATGGCGCGCACGATCGCGACCATCGCGCGTTCGAGCGGAGTGAGCGACGACATCGCAGCGGCCGGGTCGATGTTCAGCCCGTAGCCCGCGAGCACTTTGCGGGCGGCGGCGCGCTCGCGGCGCGGGCTCACCCGCCAGGACTCTCCGACCACCAATGAGTTCACGGTGAGGTTCTCGGCCACCGAGAGCGAGAGCACCATCGCGAGATCCTGGTGCACGAAGCTCAGGCCGAGCCGCTTGGCGGACGCCGGGTCGATCGGTGTCGGCACGATCTCGCCGCGCATCCGGATCTCAGCACCGGCGTCGGGTTCGTGGAACCCGGCGAGGATCTTGATCAGGGTCGACTTGCCCGACCCGTTCTCCCCGACCAGACCGTGGATCTGGCCGGGGAGGATGTCGAGGTCGACGGCGTGGAGCACCGTCGTCTCGCCGAAGGTCTTCGAGAGATTCCGAAGGCTGAGGAGCGGGACGCGCGGCGAACCCTCACCGGCGGGTGCGCCGTGCTCCGATCCGCCGCGCGTCGCCATCAGTTGATGCCCCAGAGCTTCTCGTAGGCGTCGATGTAGCTGCTGTCGTAGCCCTTCTCGTTGTCAGCCGGGTCGCCGAGCACATCCGCGTTCTCCTTGGTGAAGACCCGCAGGGCGGCGCTCTCGTCCTTGGCCGGCTTGACCCCGGAGAGGATGCGGAGCACCTGGTCCATCGACGAGTACCCGATCCAGGTGATCGACTCGCCGACGTCCATGTTCACGACGCCCTTCTGAACGTTCGTCAAAACGAACGGGGTGTTGTTGAAGGTGGCGATGCCGACCTGGCCCGTCTTGCCCGCCGCCGCGACGCCGGGCACCACGAACTGGGTCGCGCTGTCGAAGATCGTGATGATGTAGTTCATCTTCGGGTCGCGCAGCAGCGCAGTCTGCACCTCGCTCTGCATCTTGGAGCCCCAGTCCGCGACGGGCACGTTCACCTCGGTGATCGAGCAGTCGGGGCAGTGCTTCTTGTACTCGGCTCGGATCGAGTCGGCCATGGGCTTCGACGGCGGCGACTCGTTCGTCGTGATGACGAGCGTGTCGGCCTTGCCCTTGGTGTCGACGATGGCCTGGTCGGCCATCAGGTTGGCCGCATCGAGGAACGGCGCGTACTGGAATGCGGTGATGTTGTCGGGCTTGTCCATCGTCGGGTCGTACTGGTGCGGAACGACGACCGGGATGCCCGCGGCCTTCAGTTCGGCCAGCTGCGGGCCGACGAGCTGCGGCGGAGCGGCCATGACGACAAGGTCGGCCTTCTGGGCGATGGCCTGGTCGATGCCCTGCACCCACTCGGTGGGCTTGCCGGTCGAGGGCCACACGGTGAGCTTGATGCCCACCTTCGTGGCGACATCCTGGAAAGCCTTCTGCACGGCGAGAGTGAACGGGATGCTCGACGAGTTCGGGATGAACCAGACGGACTTGCCCGAGGCCTTGCTCGCATCGAATGCCGGACCGGGCGCCACGAACTTCGGCGACTCCATCGCGGCCTGGATCTGCTTCGTGGCGTAGACGACGCCGGGCGACGAGGTGCCGGCCGAGCTGCTGGACGTCGCATCACCGCCCGCGGTCGAGACGACGCTGCATCCCGCGAGGGCCGCAACGGCGGAGGCGGCGACGATCGCGATGATCGCCCTCACCCTGATGGTGTGGTGCATGTTCACTCCTTCTTGGTGCGGTCGGGGTGCTGATTGGTGGCGATCTTGATCGACTCGGTTGGCGAATGTCAACAGATGAAAACTCATTTCATTGTGTGAAACGCACATCGGACAGAATGCGCTCCAGGATGGCCGTGCCGGCCGGAAGGTGCTCCAACCACAGGCGTTCATTCGGCGCGTGGATGTTGCCTTCGGGCAGGTCCATGCCGGTCATCACCGTCGGGATCCCGAGCTCTCCGAACACGGCGAGAAGGGGCAGCGAGCCCCCGGCGCGCACGGTGATCGGCTCGACTCCGACGACGTCGGCGAAGGCCCCGCGGGCCACATCGAGCACGAGGCCCTCTGCCGGCAGCATGGCCGCAGGGGCGCTGCCGCGCGACGAGATGTCGAGCGCCGCGCCGGGTGGGAGGGCCTCCCGGAGCAGAGCCTCCAACGCCGTCGAGATCGCGCCGGGATCCTGTCCCGGCCCGAGGCGCATCGAGATGCTCGCCTCGGCGACGGCCGGAATCACCATGTGGGTGATGTGAGGCTCGCCACCGACGATGCCGTTGACGTCGAGACTCGGCTCCGACCACAGCCGCGTGTACATGGTGTCGGCTACGAAGTCGTCGGCGGGATGCGACCCTTCCCCGCCGAGCAGCTGCTCGGCCGTGAGCAACTCCGGCAGCCGCTCCACGATGTCGGGCGGCAGCGGACTGATCCCCGACCGCAAGGGATCCGGGAGGAGCCCCATCGGCCCCGGCAGCACGGCATCGAGAACGTGCACGAGCACGTGCACGGCGTTCATCGCGACGCCGCCGAACTGACCCGAGTGCAGGTCTCGCGCTCCGGTCCGCACCGTGAGGTGGTACGCCAGCATCCCTCGGGCCGCCGAGTAGAAGGCCGGTCTCCCCTTGGCGATCATCGGACCGTCGAAGATGATCGCGCCGTCGACTCCCTCGTGCCGCTCGCGCATCAGATCGAGCGCGAGCTCACCGCCGCTCTCCTCCGCACCGTCGATGACCAGGCGAACGTTGACGGTCAGTTCTCCTCGGGACAACACGGCGCGCAGAGCCTCGAGGTACATCATCAGGTGGCCCTTGGTGTCGATCGAGCCCCGGCCGTAGAGCCAGCCGTCGTGGATCGTGCCGGACCACGGCGGATACTCCCAGAGCTCGGGGTCGCCGATCGGCTGCACGTCGAAATGGCCGTAGACGAGCAGCGTCTTCGCCGTCTCGGGCGAGCGCTGCGCGCGCACCGTGGCCAGGACGACGGACTCGCGACCCTTCCGGACGACCTCCGTCGCGGCCCCCAGCTCGTCGAACCGGGCGACCAGCCAGGCCGCCGCCTCCACCATCGATCCCGCTTCGGCGGGGTCGGCACCGACGCTGCGGACGCTCATCAACTCCAGCAGCTCGGGCAGCCAGCGTTCGTACTCGCTGGCCGGTTCCTCGGTCGTCGTCATCCCCGTCACCTTCCCTGTCCCTGACGCAGCCGGGAGATGCGCTGAGCGCACCCCATCACCTGGGCGCTGTAGCGGCGTCGCGCGAGCGGCTCCGAGTCGTCGGCCTCCACGATCCAGGAGAGGCACACCGAGCTGTCCACGGTGCTGCCGAGCACCCGGACCGGCGCGGCGACCGTCGCGACGCGGGGGCTCGTCCGGGTCGCGGAGTAGGCGTAGCCGTCGTCCCGGATCTTCTCCAGCGTCTTGCGATCGACATCCATCGATCCGAGATCTCCACCGCGCGAGAAGGCGAGCATCGACAGGCCGACGGCATCCTCCGTCAGGGTGCGTGACGTGCCGACTCCCTGTGAGAACTTGATGGGCTGCACGCTCGGCAGCTCGATGGACACCAGATAGCCGCCATCGACCCGGGTGCACAGCGACACGGTCTGCAGGGTCTTGTCTCGAAGGTCCTCCAGGTAACGCAGCGTGTTCTGCGTGACCGAGTCCTTGGCCCAGAGGGTGTCGGCGAGTTCGAGGATGCCGGCTCCCAAGGCGTAGGTCCGCACGTCGGCGGGGTGCTCGAGATAGCCCCGCTCGAGGAGGTCGCGCGCGATCCGCATCGTGGTTGCCTTGTCCATTCCGGTCGTGGTGGCGAGCTCTGTGAGGGTGAGCGGGTGCATGGCATCGCGCAGAGCCTCGAGGATGTCGAGGGCTCGATTCACTGAGCGCGTCACGTTCCGGGTCTATCAGCCGGTTTCACGCACTGACACGAATGTCACCAGATTGAAACGGGACCGAAACAGTCACGCGGCAGATTTCATCTGGCGAAACAAAACGAGGGGCCGTGGTTTCATCGGATGAAACCTGCTGCCTCGATTCGCGCCAGCATCGAATCGCCTGCGAGGGTGAGGACATGGCACGATCCGGCCCCGTCGGCATCCTGATCGGCACCGGGACCACCGGCGACCGCATCGGCCCGATCGCGGCCAGAGCCGAAGAAGTCGGCTTCGACGAAGTGTGGGTCGCCGAGGAGTACGTCGGCTACGGAGGGTTCTCGGCGGCCGCCATCGCGCTCGCGGCCACCCGTCAGTCGACGGTCGGCCTGGGCATCATCAACACGGTGAGCCGCCCACCGGCCGTCACGGCCATGGAGATCGCCACACTGGCTCGGGCATTCCCCGGCCGGTTCCTCCCGGTGATCGGCCATGGCGCGCCGTGGAAGATCGGCCTGACGGTCCGCTCCCCGCTGACCGAATTGGATGGGGCGATCCGGACGGTTCGCGGTCTGCTCGGCGGGGAGACGATTGCCGGCGTGACACTGCCGCATCCCGTTGATCCGGCTCTTGCTCTGCTGGCGGGTGTCATGCGCCCGAAATCCCTCGAGCTCTCGGGGCGGGTCGCCGACGGCACCCTCATCAGCGTGCTCGGCGGGCCGCGCTACCTGGAGCAGTCGTGGGGTCCCATCCAGGCGGGAATGGTGGAGGGCGGCAGAACAGAGCACCGGATGCCGGTCTACGTGCTCTGCCACGTGGACCCCGACCGTGCGGCCGCCCGGACATCGCTCCGGCCGTTGATCGCGTACTACCTCGCTCGGATCGGCCCGTCCAACCCGCTCTCCGCGGCATACGGGTATGCCGACGCCATTGCCGACATGGTCGCCCGGGGCGGAGTGGAGACGGTGGAACGGGAGATGCCCGACTCCTGGATCGACGCACTGGCCGTGGCCGGGAACCCCGACGACGTCATCGCCGGCTTCCAGCGGTTCCGGGAGGCGGGCGCGACGAGCATCATCGCGGTGCCCCTCCAAAACCGGACCGAGCAGCAGATGGAGGCTCTCGCCGCGTCGGTGCTACCCCGTCTCCCCTGAGATGCGAAGGGCCGGGAGGATCGCCCCCGGCCCTTCAGTCAGTGCGTCGAGGTCAGCGCGCCGCTGAACCCTCGACGTAGTCCGCGTCCTGCTGCTTCCACGCGAAGAGGGCGCGGAGCTCCTTGCCGGTCGCCTCGATCGGGTGGGCGGCGCCCTTGGCCCGAAGCGCCAGGAACTCGGGGGCACCGGCATCCTGGTCGGCGATGAAGCGCTCGGCGAAGGCACCGGACTGGATGTCGGCGAGCACGGCCTTCATGTGGTCCTTCACGCTCGGGTCGATGACCCTCGGGCCCGAGACGTAGTCGCCGTACTCCGCCGTGTCGGAGACCGACCAGCGCTGCTTGGCGATGCCGCCCTCCCACATCAGGTCGACGATGAGCTTGAGCTCGTGCAGCACCTCGAAGTAGGCGATCTGCGGCTGGTAGCCCGCCTCGACCAGGGTCTCGAAGCCGTACATGACCAGCTGCGAGGTGCCGCCGCAGAGCACGGCCTGCTCGCCGAACAGGTCGGTCTCGGTCTCTTCGGTGAAGGTGGTCTTGATGCCGCCGGCGCGCAGGCCACCGATGGCCTTGGCGTACGACCAGGTGAGCGCCCAGGCGGTGCCCGTGGCGTCCTGCTCGACCGCCGCGATGATCGGGACGCCGCGGCCGGCCTCGTACTCGCGCCGCACGGTGTGACCGGGGCCCTTGGGGGCGACCATGATCACGTCGACGCCCTCTGGCGCCTTGATGTAGCCGAAGCGGATGTTGAAGCCGTGCCCGAAGAGGAGGGCGTTGCCGGGCTCCAGGTTGTCCTTCACGTCGGCCGCGTACAGGCCACGCTGGTGCTGGTCGGGAGCGAGAATGACGATGACGTCGCCCCACTTGGCCGCTTCGGCGGTGCTCAGCACCTCGAAGCCGGCCTCGGTCGCCTTCTGCACCGACTTGGAGTCGGGTTTGAGGCCGATCTTGACCTCGACGCCCGAGTCACGGAGGTTCAGCGCGTGGGCGTGGCCCTGCGAGCCGTAGCCGATGACGGCCACCTTCTTGCCCTGGATGATCGACAGGTCGGCGTCCTTGTCGTAGAAGATCTCAGTCATTGCTTCTCTCTTTGTTGGGTGTTCAGTTCTTGAAGACGCGTTCGGTGATGCTCTTGCCGCCGCGTCCGATCGCGAGAAGGCCCGACTGGGCGATCTCCTTGATCCCGTACGGCTCGAGCACGCGCAGCAGGGCCTCCACCTTGCCGCTGTCGCCGGTGACCTCGATCACCAGCGCATCCGTCGCCACGTCGACGACGCGCGCCCGGAAGAGCGTGACCGCCTCGAGGATCTGGCTGCGCGTCGAGTTGTCGACGCGCACCTTGATCAGCAGGTGCTCGCGCTGCACAGAGGCGTCGGGGTCGAGTTCCACGATCTTGATCACGTTGACCAGCTTGTTCAGCTGCTTGGTGACCTGCTCGAGCGGGGCGTCCTCGACATCCACCGCGACCGTGATGCGCGACAGGCCCTCGATCTCGCTGGCGCCAACGGCCAGCGACTCGATGTTGAAGCCGCGGCGGGCGAACAGGCCCGCGACGCGGGTCAGCAGACCGGGCTTATCCTCGACCAGAAGGGACAGCACATGGTGCGTCATTGCTTGTCTCCTCGCGCCGCCGCTCCTGCGGCGCGAGCCGCTCCATCGACCGAGCGCGGTCGCTCGATTCCGCTCACGCCTACTCCTCTTCCCAGGCCGGGGCGTGGTCGCGGGCGTACTGCACCAGCGAGTTGCCGAGGCCCTGCGGCACCATCGGCCACACCATGGCGTCACGGCTCACGATGAAGTCGATGACCACAGGTCGGTCGTTGGTCTCGAGCGCGAGCTTGATCGCCGCGTCGATCTCCTCCGGCTTGGTCACCCGGATGCCGAGGGCGCCGTACGCGTCCGCCATCTTGACGAAGTCGGGCACCATCCGGGTCGGACCCTCTGCGCCGCTCGTGTGGCCCGTGTTCAGGTCGGTGAAGGAGTGGCGCCCGTCGTAGAACAGGGTCTGCCACTGCCGCACCATGCCGAGGCTGGAGTTGTTGATGATGGCGACCTTGATGGGGATGTCGTTGATCGTGCAGGTGGCGAGCTCCTGATTGGTCATCTGGAAGCAGCCGTCGCCGTCGATCGCCCACACCACGCGATCGGGCTCGGCCACCTTGGCGCCCATCGCGGCCGGGACCGCGTAGCCCATCGTTCCGGCGCCGCCCGAGTTGAGCCAGGCGTGCGGGCGCTCGTACTTGATGAACTGGGCGGCCCACATCTGGTGCTGCCCGACGCCCGCGGCATAGATCGCCTCCGGACCGGTGAGCTCGCCGATGCGCTTGATGATGCCTTGCGGCGACAGGAGCCCGTCGTCCGGCTCGGTGAAGCCGAGCGGGTAGTCGCTGCGCAGCGTGTTGAGCCGGGCCCACCACGGAGCCAGGTCGGGCTTCTGCTTCTTGACCGCGTCCGCGTACGCCTCGGTGAGGTCGACGATGACGTCTTTCGCGTCGCCCACGATCGGCACGTCGGCGTGACGGATCTTGCCGATCTCGGCCGGATCGATGTCGACGTGCACCACCTTGGCGTTCGGCGCGAAGTCGCTCACCTTGCCGGTCACGCGGTCGTCGAATCGAGCGCCGAGCGCGACGATCAGATCGCTCTCCTGCAGGGCGAGCACCGCGGGCACGGCTCCGTGCATGCCGGGCATGCCCAGGTGCTGCGTGTGCGAGTCGGGGAACGCGCCGCGCGCCATCAGCGTCGTGACGACCGGTGCTCCGGTCTTCTCGGCCAGGTCGAGCAGCACCTTCTCGGCTCCGGAACGGATGACGCCGCCGCCCACGTAGAGCACGGGCCTCTCGGCCGCGGCGAGCAGTTCGGCCGCGGCGATGATCTGCTTGCCGTGCGCCTTGGTGACCGGACGGTAGCCGGGCAGGTCGATCTTGGGCGGCCAGATGAACGGTGCCGTGTTCTGCTGCGCGTCCTTGGTGATGTCGATCAGCACCGGGCCGGGACGACCCGTGGTGGCGATCTGGTACGCCTCCGACAGCACCGCCGGGATCTCGGCGGGGTCGGTCACCAGGAAGGAGTGCTTGGTGATCGGCATCGTGATGCCGACGATGTCGATCTCCTGGAACGCGTCGGTGCCCATCACGGTCGAGAAGACCTGGCCGGTGATCGCGATGAGCGGCACCGAGTCCATGTGGGCATCCGCGATCGCGGTGACGAGGTTCGTGGCGCCGGGACCGGAGGTGGCGATGCAGACGCCGACGCGCCCGGATGCCGCGGCATACCCTTCGGCGGCGTGCCCGGCCCCCTGCTCATGCCGAGTCAGGATGTGGCGGATCGCGGTGGACGACATCAGCTCGTCGTAGAACGGCATGATCGCCCCGCCCGGGATGCCGAAGACGTCGGTGACGCCCAGCTTCTCGAGGGTGGCGAGGATCGCGCCGGAGCCGGTCAGCAGCGGAGGCGCGCCGGTGCCGGAACGGCCCGGCTTGGCGGCAGGAGGTGCAGTGGTCATGGTTTCCCTGCTTCGAGAAGCGTGCGTGCGGAAGGACAGTGAACGGGAACTACCCGGTGATCGCGCCCTCCGCGGCGGAGTGCACGAGCTTGGAGTACTTCGCGAGAACGCCACGGGTATAGCGCGGTGGAAGAGGAACCCAGCTGGAACGCCGGTTCTCCAGCTCAGCCGGATCGACAAGTAGGTCGATCGACCGGGCTGCGATGTCGACCCGTATCAGATCACCATCGTGCACGAAGGCGATCGGACCTGCGTCCGTCGCCTCGGGAGCGATGTGGCCGATGCACAGGCCGGTTGTGCCGCCTGAGAATCTGCCGTCGGTCAAGAGTAATACATCCTTGCCGAGGCCCGCGCCCTTGATGGCGGCGGTCACGGCGAGCATCTCGCGCATCCCGGGGCCGCCCTTGGGGCCTTCCCAGCGGATGACGACGACGTCCCCCGCGTGGATCTCGCCGCGGGTCAGGGCGTCCATGGCGGCGCGCTCGCGCTCGAACACGCGGGCCGGGCCCTCGAACACCTCGGCGTCGAATCCGGCGGTCTTGACGACCGCGCCCTCCGGCGCGAGCGAGCCCTTGAGGATGGTCAGTCCGCCGGTGGCGTGGATCGGGTTGTCGAGGGTGCGCAGCACCTGACCGTCCAACGGGGGGATGTCGAGCTCGGCCAGGTTCTCGGCCATGGTCTTGCCGGTGACGGTCAGGCAGTCGCCGTGCATGAGGCCGGCATCCAGCAGCGCCTTCATCAGCACGGGCAGGCCGCCGCGGCGGTCGACGTCGTTCATGACGTACTTGCCGAACGGCTTCAGGTCGCCGATGTGCGGCACCTTGCTGCCGATGCGGTTGAAGTCGTCGAGGGTCAACTCGACCCCGGCCTCGCGGGCGATGGCCAGCAGGTGCAGCACGATGTTGGTCGAGCCGCCGAGCGCCATGCCGACCGCGATGGCGTTCTCGAAGGCCTTCTTGGTCAGGATGTCGTGGCTCGTGATCCCGAGATTGAGCAGGTTGACCACCGCCTCGCCCGAGCGATGCGCGTAGTAGTCGCGACGTGCATCTGCCGCAGCCGGACTGGCCGAGCCTGGCAGGCTCATCCCGAGCGCCTCCGCGACGCTCGCCATGGTGTTGGCGGTGTACATGCCGCCGCACGCGCCCTCACCCGGCGCGAATGCGCACTCGATGCGGTGCGCGTCCTCGACGCTCATGGTGCCGGCGAGAACGCCGCCGACCGCCTCGAAGGAGTCGATGATCGTGATGTCCTTCTCGGTGCCGTCGCTCAGGCGCACCCAGCCCGGCGCGATCGAGCCGGCGTAGAGGAACACGGATGCCAGATCCAGCCGGGCCGCGGCCATCAGCATCCCGGGGATCGACTTGTCACAGCCCGCGAGCAGCACGGAGCCGTCGAGCCGCTCGGCCTGCATGACCACCTCGACGGAGTCGGCGATGACCTCGCGGCTCACCAGCGAGAAGTGCATGCCCTCGTGGCCCATCGAGATGCCATCGCTGACGCTGACCGTGCCGAACTGGAGCGGGTAGCCGCCGCCGGAGTGCACGCCCTCCTTAGCCGCCTGGGCGAGGCGCGCGAGCGACAGGTTGCACGGCGTGATCTCGTTCCACGAGCTCGCGATGCCGATCTGCGCCTTGTCCCAGTCGGCGTCGCCCATGCCGACCGCGCGCAGCATCCCGCGGGAGGTGGTGGCCTCGATGCCATCGGTGACCGTGCGGGACCGGGGCTTGTGGTCGATCTTCGGCGTTGTTTCCGGCATGTCACGAGGGTATCCCTGTGACGTTGGGCCCGCCGACGGTGCTCGGACGTCCGACTAACGGAGGCTACTGCTCATGCACGTCGCCCTCGCGGAAGGTCGCGAGGGTGGAGAGCACCAGGGCGATCTCGTCCGGCCCGGCCACGCGGAACGCCGCCTCGGTCGCACCCGGACCGCTCTTGACCCCGAGGTCGTCGGGCATCAACGCGGCGAAGGCGTCCTCATCCGTGACATCGTCGCCGGCGTAGAAGACGGAGCTGGCGGCGGTGTAGCGCCGCAGGTGCTCGAGGGCCTCCCCCTTCGTGGTCGACCGGACCGAGAACTCGACCACGTTCTTGCCCTGCCGAACCGTGAGGTTGTCGATCTCGGCCTGCGCCTCGCTGAGCGCGACCAGGTGCGCCACGCGCGAGTCGTGCTCGGTGGCCAGACGGGTGTGCAGCGCGAAGCCGGCCGGCTTCACCTCGAGCCAGACCTGGTCGATCGAGTCGGCGACCTCGCCGAGCACCTCCTGGAGCACCTCGACCTGCTCGAGTTCAGCGGTGTCGAGGCTGACCCGCTCATAAGGATCGTCAAGGCGGATCTCGATCCCGTGAGATCCGACCAGCAGGGTCGTGTCGGGCAGATCGGCGACCTCGATCAGGCTGCGCAGCGACCGGCCGCTGATCAGGGCGACCCGGGTGTTCGGCAGGGCGAGCAGGCGCAGCACCGCGTCGCGGGCCTCGGGGATGGCGCGCGCGGCCTCGGGCTTGTCGACCTCAGGGGCGAGCGTCCCGTCGAAATCGAGCGCGACGAGCAGGCGCTTCACGCGGGCCAGCTCACGGAGGGCTCCGACGAGCGAGGAGGACAGGGATTGCGGCATGTCGTGTCGGGTCGGCGCGCTCAGGCGCGCGGCGCCCGCTCCACCGTCCATTCGAGCTCTCCGAGGGTCTCGATCCCGCCGGTCTCGCCTGCGTGCCTGCGGGCCTCCGCGAGGGTGCGGAGGAACCCCTCGGACCAGTGCGTCACATCGTTCTCGCGCACCCGCTTGCGCAGCGTGCGCATGCGCTTGCGACGCTCGGGGCGGGGCATCTCGACGGCGCGCATGATGGCATCCTTCACCCCGTCGATGTCGTGCGGGTTAATGAGAAGCGCCGTGCGAAGTTCGTCGGACGCGCCGGTGAACTCGCTCAGCACCAGCACCCCGTCATCGTCGAAGCGGGCCGCGACGTACTCCTTGGCGACCAGGTTCATGCCGTCGCGCAGCGCCGTGACCAGCATCACGTCGGCGGCCAGATAGAGGGCGGCCATCTCCTCGCGCGGAAAGCCGTGGTGCAGGTAGCTCACCGCCTGATGGCTGATCGTGCCGTAGTCGCCGTTGATGCGGCCGACGGTGAGTTCGATCTCGTCGCGCAGCTGACGGTAGGTCTCCACCCGCTCACGACTCGGGCTGGCCACCTGCACGAGGGTGACGTCTTCGACCTTGAGCCGCCCCTCCTCCAGCAGCTCGCCGAAGGCCTTCAGCCGGTGGCCGATCCCCTTGGTGTAGTCGAGCCGGTCGACGCCGAGCATGATCGTCTGCGGATTGCCCAGATCCTCGCGGATCTGCTGGGCGCGCGCCTGCACCGTGGCGCTGCGGGCCAGCTGCTCGAAGCCGGCCACGTCGATCGAGATCGGGAATGCGCGGGCGATCACGCGTCGCGCGGGGAGAGCTCCGCGGGCCGGCACCTCGATTACCGGGCTCTTGGTCGAGAAGCCGAGCAAGCGCCGGACGGCGCGCGAGAAGTTGCCGGCATCCGCGACCCGCTGAAACCCGATGACGTCGGCGCCGAGCAGGCCGTCGATGATCTGGGTGCGCCAGGGCAGCTGGGAGAAGATCCCGTATGCCGGGAACGGAATGTGGTTGAAGAATCCAATCGTCAGGTCGGGGCGGGCCTGGCGCAGCATCCGGGGCACCAGCTGGAGCTGATAGTCCTGCACCCACACCGTCGCGCCCTGGGAGGAGACGTTGGCGATGGCATTGGCGAACCGCTGATTGACGCTCACGTAGCTGTCCCACCACACCCGGTGGTAGCTGGGCGGGGCGATCACATCGTGGTACAGCGGCCAGAGGGTGTCGTTGCTGAAGCCCTCGTAGAACTTCTCGAGGTCGTCGTCGGTGAGCTTGATCGGCACGATGCGGATGCCGTCCCAATCGAAGGGATCCAGATCGAGGTCGGGCTGGCCGCCCCACCCCACCCACGCGCCATCGGCCTCGCGCATGACGGGCTCGAGAGCCGTCACCAGGCCGCCGGGAGAGGGGCGCCACACGGCAGCTCCGTCATCATCGGTCACCCGGTCCACGGGCAGGCGATTCGAGGCGACAACGAAGTCATATCGTTCATCGCTCATCTCCTGAGCCTATTCCCCGCGCCGCCGCTGCTGGGGCACGGGCGCTGCGCGCGACGTACCCGCCGCTGCGCTCCGCTTGCGTCATCATGCTGCCCGGCAAGCGAGCGGAGCCGTCGCTCCGAATGGGGGGTAGCCCTCCATTCAGAGTTCCTGAGACTGTCATACGCCCGACACGTCCGCACGTTAGGTTTGAGCAAATGATCTCCATCGGCATGAGCACGACCTGCGTCTTTCCGGCCTCGCCCGATAAGGCGTTCCGGATGGCCCGCGAGGTCGGGTTCGACGGCATGGAGATCATGGTGACCAACGACCCGGTCACCCAGGACCCGGCGGCACTGAAGCACCTCAGCGAGAAGTACAGCCTGCCGATCCTCTCGATCCACGCACCGACGCTGTTCCTCACCACCTTCGTCTGGGGCCGCGACCCCGCCGTGAAGCTGCGCCGCTCGGCCGAGCTGGCCGCCGCCGTCGGCGCTCCGAGCGTGGTGGTGCACCCGCCGTTCCGCTGGCAGTCCGGCTACGCCGAGAACTTTGTGCGCATCGTCGCCGAGACCCAGGCCGCGACCGGCATCGAGATCTGCGTCGAGAACATGTTCCCGTGGAAGGTCGGCGGCAAGCAGTTGAAGGCGTACTCGCCGAGCCCCGATCCGCTGGACATGAACCCGGATGCCATGACCCTCGACTTCTCGCACGCCTCGCTCACCGGCCGCGACAGCCTCGAATACGCAATGGCCATGGGTGACCGGCTCAAGCACATCCACCTCTGCGATGGCACGCGCTCGGTCGACGAGGGCAACATGTTCGACGAGCACCTGGTTCCCGGCTACGGCAACCAGCCGGTCGCCGAGACGCTGACCTGGTTGGCCGAGAACCACTGGGACGGCAACGTCGTCGCCGAGGTCACGCTGCACAAGATCCGCGACGAGAAGGTCAAGCTGCGGATGCTGAAAGAGACCGTTGCGTTCGCGAAGCTGTACCTCGGCCAGGAGCACGAGGAGCGCGAGCCGCTCGCCGTCGGCGGCCCGAAGGTACGTCAGCAGAAGAAGGCCGCGCGGCGCAACTTGCGGTCGGCGAAGGACGAGCTCCGCTAGGAGTCGCTGAGTCCCATGACCGAGCCGGGCACCGTTGTTCCAGATCCGGATGCGAAATCGGACTACGCGCCGAACGTGCTCGGGGCGTTTGCCGTCATTCTGTCTGTGGTCGGCGTGTTCTTCATCTGGTCGTTCGGGGTAGCGAGTCTGATCGGCATCGGACTCGGGATCGCGTCACTGGTGCGTTCGCGTCGCATTCGGCACCAGTCCGGCGGTGTCGGCATCCTGGCTATCGCGGTCGGCGTCGTCGGATTGATCGAGCTTCTCGTCGTCTCGCTCGGTCACGCCGTCGGCTCCTAAGGCAGTGCCGGCACCAGCCCCAATGCCGCTGCACGGCGCGTCCGTCGGATGGCGATGTTCGCGATCACCACGCTCGCGAACCCGAAGGCCAGCAGCGCGACCGCCGAGCCGATCGCTGAGGCGGCGCTGCCGCCGGTGATGATCTGCTGCATCCCGTTGACGGCCCAACTGAGCGGCAGGAACGGGCTGATCGCCTCGAATGGCCCGCTCAGCACTTGCAGCGGAGCGACCCCGGCCGCGGCGATCTGCAGTGCGAGCAAGAACAGCGAGATGATCAGGCCGGCGCGGCCGAGCCCGATCGTGAGCAGGTAGTGGAACGCCGTGAACGCCGCGGCCGTCAGCAGGGTGAAGATCAGGGTCCCGGGCAGGAAGGTCCGACTGATCCCGACCGCGGTGTGCAGCAGCACGACCAGCAGCAGGGCTTGCGCCGCCGTGATCGCGCCGGCGCGCAGCAGGATCGCTCCGACCACACGACTCGACGCGGCCGTCGACGCCAAAACGCGGCGGGTCACCGGCCT
>DASYDQ010000024.1:0-1514 GCA_036499485.1 Pseudolysinimonas sp.
CCGGCAGCTCTACCCGCAGATCAACCTCGAACTCACCGTCAACCAGAGCGGCGCGCTCGCCCGGCGGCTCAAGGCCGGGCAACTCGACCTGGTCTACATCAAGCAGGAGCCCGATCAGCCGGACGGCCGCGTCGTGCGCCGGGAACGGCTGGTGTGGGTGGCGCACAAGTCGCTCCAACTCGAGCCGGACCAGCCCGTGCCACTGATCGTGTACCAGGCGCCCTCGCTGTCACGCAGCGCCGCGATCAAAGCCCTCGAGGATGCCGGGCGAACCTGGCGCATCACCTGCAACGTCCGCGAGATCAACGGTGTGCTCGCGGCGATGCGCGCGGGAATCGGGGTGGCCGTGTTCCCCCAGAGCCTGATCCCGGCCGATCTGGTTCGGGTCAGCAGCACGTTCGACCTTCCGATGCTCGGCGACGTCGACTTCGCCCTGCTCGACAACCCGCGCGCCGCGCGTGAGCCAGTGGACGCGCTGGTGTCGGCAATCGTCAACCGCTCGACGGCGGGCACAAGCTCTTAGCAGGAGGTGAACGGCGCCTCACCGTGGGGCGCCATGCACCTCCCCTGGGACGCACGCCGACCGCGGCACCGCCGAGCGCCCGCTAGCCCCTGAAGGCCGCCCGCCACCGCGCCAGCAGCTCCGCCTCGTCGTCCACGTGCTCGGGCCGGATCACCCGGTCATCGGCCACGAAGTAGAAGGCCGCGCTGATCCGGCTCGGGTCGACCTTCGCCCACTTCGAATAGGCCAGTCGGTACAGCGCCAGCTGCAGCGTCTTGCGCTCCAGGTCGTCGGCATCCTTGGGAGCCTTGCCGGTCTTCCAGTCGACGACTTCGAAGCCGCCGCCGCCGTTTTCATCGGGCGCCGTCTCGTAGATCGCGTCGATCTTGCAGATCACGATGCGGTCGTCGAACGGGAGGTGGATCTCGCGTTCCACTTCGATCGGGCGCCGGTCCGCCCACTCCGAGGCCTCGAAGGTGGCGCGCAGCTTCGCGAGGTCGGCGGCCTCGACGCCGTCGCCCTCGTCATCCAGGTCGATGGGCGGGGCATCCAGCTCGTCCGATCCGCCGCCGAGCCCGTAGCGGTTCTCGACCCAGGAGTGGAACAGCGTGCCCAGCCGCGTCGCCTTGAAGGGCTTCTCGGGCATCGGGCGCAGCAGCGACGAGGCCATGGCATCCGGGTCGGTGACGAAGTCCTTGAACCGGGATGCCGGCACCCGAGTCGGCAGCGACACCTCGCCCGCACCTGCCAGACGTCGGGCTCGTTCGGCGAGCAGCAGTTCGAGCTCATGCGACCATGGACCGCCGATCGCGGGTGCCGCGGCCCGCACGGCCTCCGCCGCCGCCTCGACCGCGGGACGTCGCCTGCCGAGCGGATCCATCGGCCAGCTGATCCACTCGAGATCCTCGCCGAGCGGGTTCACCTCGCTCTCGGGAGCGGCGGGCAGCTCGTCGATGACGCCCGCCATCGCCAGGTCGCGCAGGAACATGCTCGGCTCGCGGTACTTGAGCTG
>DASYDQ010000025.1:0-1973 GCA_036499485.1 Pseudolysinimonas sp.
AAATCAATAGTGTTTCGGCGGCCATAGCGAAGGGGAAACGCCCGGTTACATTCCGAACCCGGAAGCTAAGACCTTCTGCGCCGATGGTACTGCAAGGGTGACCTTGTGGGAGAGTAGGACACCGCCGGACTTCTTTGTGAATTGGCCATCCGCCATTGCTTTTAAACAGGCAGTGCCGGGTGGCCATTTCGCGTTAACGAATCAATCCAGGAGTCGACATGACCGATCCGTCGGAGGACAAGCGTCCGCCGCGCCGCCCGAGTGCGCCGCGGAGCACGGGCGGAGTTCGTGGTGCGGGCGGCGCAGGGCGGTCGGCAGCTCCCCGGCGAGACAGTTCGGCCGCGCCGAAACGCGACTGGAAGCCGCGCGACGGCGCACCTCGTCGTGAGGGCGGCCCCGCTGCGAAACGGGATGGCGCAGCGCCGAAGCGCGAATGGAAGCCGCGGGACGGCGAAGCGCCGAAACGCGAGTGGAAGCCGCGTGAGGGAGTTGCGCCGCGTCGCGATGGTGCTCCGCGAACCGGATCCGCGGGTCGCTCGGGTGCTCCGCGATCGGGAGCTCAGGCCCGATCGGGCGCTCCAGTTCGTTCCGGCCGTCCGCCGGCCGGCTCCGACCGCAGACCTCCGCGGCCATCCGATGACGATGCGCGGCCGCGTCACGATGATCCGCCGATTCCGGATGAGATCGAGGCGAAGCAGCTCGACAAGGTGGCGCGGAGTGAGCTCCGCACCTTGAGTAAGGACAACGCCGACTGGGTGGCTCGTCACCTGGTGATGTCAGGTCGGCTGATCGAGGACGATCCCGACCTCGCTCACAAGCACGCTCTCGCTGCCGGGCGACGTGCTGGGCGAATCGGCGTCGTTCGCGAGACCGTGGCGATCACCGCCTACGCGACCGGCGACTTCGCCCTCGCGCTGCGCGAACTCCGCACATACCGCCGGCTGACCGGCCGCAACGATCAGCTGCCTCTGATGGTCGACAGCGAACGCGGGGTGGGGCGCCCAGATCGTGCCCTTGAACTGGGTCGCTCGGTTCCGCGAAGTGAACTCGATGTGCCGGTGCAGGTGGAACTCGCGATCGCAATGTCCGGAGCGCGCCTCGATCTCCAGCAGCCGGAGGCCGCCCTGACCGAGTTGCAGATCCCGCAGTTGGACCCTGAGCGCGCATTCGCCTGGAGCCCGGCGCTGTTCGACGCGTATGCGACGGTGCTCGAGGAACTTGGCCACGAGGACGAGGCTGAGCAGTGGTGGCAGCGCTCCGATCGCGCGACGATCGCACTCGAGCAGGCCGCGATCCCCGAGGGCGAGGACACGGTCGAGATCATCGAAGAGGGTGTCGAAGGGGAGCAGGATGACGCCGCGCTCTAAGGGCGTCACGCCCCTCGACGGGGTCGATCTGCTGCTCGCGGACCTTGATGGCGTCGTCTACACCGGCTCGGAGGCGCTCCCATATGCCGTCGAGAGCATCAATCGAGCGCATCAGACCGTCAGGGTCGGCTATCTCACCAACAACGCGTCCCGTACCGACGCCGTAGTGGCGTCGCACCTGAACGAGCTGGGGCTCACGGTTGCGCCAGACGACGTGGTGACGTCGCCGCAGGCAGCGATGAGGTTGCTCGCAGGCCTGGTTCCGGCCGGCTCGAAGATCCTGGTAGTCGGGGGTGATGGCCTGGTCGATGAACTGCACAAGGCCGGTTTCGACGTGACGCGCTCTGCCGACGACGACCCGGTGGCTGTCGTGCAGGGATTCGCCCCCGAGGTCGGCTGGAAGGACCTCGCTGAGGCCGCCTTCGCGCTGCAGGCGAGAACGGACCGCGCCGAGTTGCCGTGGGTGGCGACCAACACCGACTGGACCATTCCGCAGGCTCGCGGGATCGCTCCGGGCAATGGAACCCTGGTGTCGGCCGTGCACACCGCCATCGGCCGTCTTCCGATCGTCGCGGGCAAGCCCGAGCGGGCCATTTTCGACGCCGC
>DASYDQ010000026.1:0-17554 GCA_036499485.1 Pseudolysinimonas sp.
GAGGCGGGGCGCGGCGGAATTCCGAACTTCTTGTGGCTCGAGCCCGAACTCCTCGTGCGCGACTGCTTGCGCGACGTGGACAGGGGCCGGGTGATCTCCATACCGACGGTTCGGTACCGATTCCTTTCCTGGTTGCTCAAGCACCTTCCCGATGCCACGGTGCGGTGGGTCTCGCGCGGCATTAGCCTGAGTCGGAGCAACGAAGCCACCGACTGACCCGGTTCTTCGCCGCCGCAGCACGAAGTCAGAGAGGAAGCGCATGCCAGACAAGACACCGCGCAACCGATTCACTTCGCGCAGTCAGGCCGCCGCTCGGTTCGTCGCGCAGCGCGGCATCCTGAAGGGTGTCGTCTGGGGGATGATGCGGGTCACCGTCATCGACAAGCAGAAGCTGAAGGGCGTCAAGCGCCCCTTCGTCGCGGTCGCCAATCATTCGAGCCACCTGGATGCCCCCCTCATCATGGGAGCACTGCCCCGCCCTCTCGCGCGCTATCTGGCGGCCGGTGCGGCCGGCGACTACTTCTTCGATGTCTGGTGGCGCCGCGGACTGACCGCCCTGTTCTTCAACGCCTTCCCCGTGGATCGCAGTGGAAGCAACCCGCGCAACATCAACGCCAAGATGCTGCTGCAGCACGACGTGCCCGTGCTGGTCTTTCCCGAGGGCACCCGCTCGAAAGACGGCACGATGGGGCACTTCAAGCCGGGGGGCGCGGCGCTCGCCACCGCGACCGGGGTCCCGGTGATCCCGATCGCCATCATCGGGGCGCACGAGGCGCATCCCAGAGGCTCGAAATGGCCCAAGACCGGGCTGCCGCTCGCAGTGGTCTTCGGCGCGCCCATGCTCGCGAAAGAGAAAGAGAACCCGGCGGAGTTCATGGCGCGGGTGCGCGCCGTGATCGCCGGCCTGCTCGAACAGCATTCCGCCCGTATTCTGGGCACTAAGCCGCTGGGGAACACTTCCGAGAAAGAAGCATCGTGACGAACGTTCAGCACATGAAGTGGTGGGGTTGGGGCGTCGAAGGCGTCGGATTCCACTGGGAGGACAAGCCCGGCTTCGCGCCGTTCGTCGAGTTCGCTGTCGGGCTCGACCTGCACACCGCCCCGGTGACCGGCATGCCCGAGTTCGACAAGCTCACCGTTGCCAAGTCGCTCGCGTCCGCGGCGTTCACAGCCTCGCTGGCCAGCGTCGTCGGTGAAGACAACGTGACCACCGACAAGATGGAACGGGTCGTGCACACCTATGGCAAGAGCATCCGGGATCTGATCCGGGTTCGCGCCAACCAGATCGAGCGCACCCCCGACGTCGTGGTCTACCCGGGCAACGAAGACGAGGTGCAGAAGGTCGTCGACCTTGCGGTGGCTGCGGATGCCGTCATCATCCCGTTCGGCGGCGGCAGCAACATCGCGAGCAGCCTCGAACCCCGCAGCGACGAGACCCGCGTGGTGCTCTCGCTGGACATGGGTCGGATGCGCGAACTCATCGACATCGACGAGGCGTCGGGCCTTGCCCGCATTCAGGCGGGCGCACTCGGCCCCGACCTCGAGGAGCAGCTCGGTGCCCGCGGCTGGACCATCGGGCACTTTCCCGACTCGTTCACGCACTCGAGCCTCGGCGGCTGGATCGCGACCCGCTCGTCGGGCATGCAGTCCGACAAGTACGGCGACATCGCCGACATCGTGCGTGGGCTGCATGTCGTCCGTCCCGGTGGGATTCTCGTCATCCGTCCGATCCCGAGCGCGTCGACCGGGCCCAGCGTCCGCGAGATGATCCTGGGCAGCGAGGGCCGCCTCGGCATCATCACCGAGGCCACCGTCCAGGTGCACCGCACGCCGGCCAAGCGCGACGTCTACGCCTACTTCTTCCCGAATTGGGAGGCGGGCACCGCGGCCATGCAGGAGATCGCCGAGAGTGACGCCACACCGTCGATCACCCGCGTCTCGGATGCTCGCGAGACCGGCTTCTCGCTGGCCACCAGCAAGGAGCGCCACGGCCTCGACAAGTTCCTGGCCGGAACCGTGCTGCCCACCCTGATGAAGAGCAAGGGCTGGGCCAAGCAGCCCGGCGGCCTCGAGAGCATCTGCCTCTCGTTCATCGGGTTCGAGGGTGGAGTCGCCCACGCGAAGCGGCAGAAGAAGCTGGTCGACAAGATCATCAAGAAGCACGGCGGCATGGGCGTCGGAACCGGGCCCGGCGTGCTCTACGACCAGAAGAAGTTCGACACCCCGTACCTTCGCGACTTCCTGCTCGACCGGGGTGCGGCCGGCGACGTCTCGGAGTCGGCGATGCCGTGGTCGAAGGTCGACCAGGTGCACGACGCCGTGCGAGTGGCAGCCGACAAGGCGTTCGACCAGATCGGTGTGCAGGGCTGGATCATGTCGCACCTGTCGCACTCGTATCACTCCGGTGCCTGCCTGTACTTCACTTTCGCGTTCGTGATGGGCGATGACCCGCTCGGCGCGTACAACGTCGTGAAGACGGCCATCCAGCAGGCCTTCATCGACAACGGCGGCTCGCTGTCTCACCACCACGGCGTCGGGCTCGAGCACGCTCCGTGGCTCGAACAGGACATCTCGGCGCAGGGCGTCGCGGTCATGCGCGGCCTCTTCGACGCGGCGGATCCCGGCGAGAACTTCAACCCGCGCAAGATCGTCAGCGATGTCAAGGAGACCGCAAAAGCCCGTTGAGGAAGCGCTCTCCTGCGAGGCGAGCTTCTTCTGAGATTGGCTCACCGGGTCGAGCCCGGTGAAGGCATTACCGTTGTGCAGATGCCCGCCTTCACCGTCTCTTCTGAGGTGGCCGACGCCCTGCGCGACGGCCGCCCCGTCGTCGCGCTCGAATCGACGATCATCTCGCACGGCCTGCCGCGCCCCCGCAACCACGAGGCGGCGCAGGAGTTCGAGTCGATGCTGCGTGAACGCGGGGTGACCCCGGCGACCGTTGCCGTGCTCGACGGGGTGCCGCAGATCGGCCTGGACGCCGAGGGCGTGCGCCGGATCGCGGAAGACGATCTGGCGAAGGCCAGCGTCCGCGATCTGCCGATCCTCGCCGCACGCGGCGCCTCGGGCGCGACCACCGTCGCGGCGACCGCGCATCTCGCGGCGCTCGCCGGAGTCCGGGTCTTTGCAACGGGCGGTCTGGGCGGAGTGCACCGCGGGGCAGCCGGCCATCACGGAGCCGAGGCGACCTTCGACGAATCCGCCGATCTGCCCACGCTCGCCGTCACCCCCATCACCGTGGTCAGCGCCGGCGTGAAGAGCGTGCTCGACATCGCCGCGACGCTGGAGCGGCTCGAGACCCTCAGCGTTCCCGTGGTCGGCTACCGCACGCGGCAGTTCCCCGCCTTCTGGCTGCGCGAGTCGGGCCACGAGCTCGACTGGTCGGTGGAGTCGGCGGAGGAGGTCGCACGCATCATGGCGGCTCGCGACGATCTCGGCTCACGCGAGGGGATCATCGTCGCGAACCCGATCCCGCTCGACCAGCAGTGGGATCCGGCCGAGCACGATCGCGTGCTCGCCACCGCGTTCGACGCCGCCGAGAAGGCCGGCGTGCACGGCAAGGCCGTCACCCCCTTCCTGCTCGGCTTCATCGTCGACGCATCGGGCGGCCGCAGCCTCGAGGTGAACCTGGATCTCGCCCGCAACAACGTCCGCGTGGCGGCCGACATCGCGATCGCCTGGTCCCTTCTCCGGCCGTCGTCGTGAGTCGGCTCCCGTGAGCGCGGCGGCGCGACCCATCGTGCGCGATCGTGTCGTCTGTTTCGGCGACATCGTCAACGACATCGTCGCGGTCCCGAAGTCGGAGATCCGCGCCGACACGGACACGACCTCGACGATCCGCGCGCGTCCGGGCGGCTCGGCGGCGAACACCGCGGCGTGGCTCGGCTCCCTGGGAACACCGACGGACTTCGTGGGCTCGGTCGGGGTGGCCGACCTCGACTACCACGCCGATCAGTTGCGCGCCCAGGGAGTGATCCCTCACCTCACCGCGGCGCCCGGCCTGCCGACCAGCACGATTGTGATCATCGTCGAGGGTGAGCACCGCACGATGCTCACGGAGCGCGGGGCGAATCGCGCCCTCGCCGCCCAGGACCTCAGCGACGAGTTGCTCGCGACGGCCGCGGTACTGCACCTCACCGGCTATACCCTGCTCGACGGGCCACGGGCCGCCGGCACTCGCGAACTGATCGACCGCGCTCACGCCGTCGGCGTCGCGGTGTCGATGAATCCGGGCTCGGCGGGTTTCATCGCCGACTTCGGGCCCGCCGCCTTCATCGAGGGCATCGCCGGGGCGGACATCCTCTTCGCCAATCTCAGCGAGGCCGAACTGCTCTGCGATCAGTCCGCCCCGGCGAAGGCCGCTCAGGTTTTGGCCGACCGGCACGGCTTGGCGGTCGTCACGCAGGGCGGCGACAGCGCCTTCGTCGCCGAACGCGGCGCGAAGCCGATCGCGGTGCCGGCGATGAACGCCAAGGTCGTCGATCCCACCGGCGCCGGCGACGCCATGGCCGCCGGATTCCTGCACGCCTGGCTAGCCGACCGCGATGCGGTGCGTGCCACCCAGTCGGGCATGCTGGTGGCGGCGCGGGCCGTGATGCTGATGGGCGGCAGGCCCGTCATCTGATCAGGGCCTGGCCGCTTTCACGTGCTCGAAGGCGGTGAGGGCGTCACGGCGCGATCGCGCGAGGTCGACGATCGGCTCGGGGTACTCGGGACTCAGCCGCTCCGGCAGCCAGCGGTCGAGGTACTCGGCGTCGCGGTCGAACTTCGCCGCCTGCAGTTCGGGGTTGAACACGCGGAAGTAGGGCGCGGCATCCGCCCCGCTGCCGGCCACCCACTGCCAGTTGCCCGGGTTGCTTGCCTCGTCGGCATCGACGAGCGTGTCCCAGAACCACTGCTCGCCCACCCGCCAATCGGTCAGCAGGTTCTTGATCAGGAAGCTTGCCGCCACCATGCGCACCCGGTTGTGCATGTACCCGGTCGCCCAGAGCTCGCGCATGCCGGCGTCCACCAGGGGGATGCCGGTCCGCCCCTGCCGCCAGGCCGCGAGATCTTCGGCGCTCGGTGGGTCCCAGGGGAACGCGTCGAACTCCGGCCGGACGTTGGACGACGCCAGGTCCGGCCGGTGGAACAAGATGTTCGTGTTGAAGTCGCGCCATCCGAGCTCACGGAGGAACGTCGGGACGTTCCGGCGCGCGGCGGTCGAGAGCCGTCCGTGCATCCGGTGCCACAGCTGCACCGGGCTCAGCTCCCCGAACCGCAGATGCGGGCTCAGCCGCGAGGTGGCATCGGCGGCCGGTTCGTCTCGTCGGTGGTAGTCGGCGAGCCCCCCGGTGGCGAAGCTCTCGAGCCGACGATGAGCGGATGCCTCACCAGGCGTCCACGCGGCACGCAGCCCGGCCGCCCAATCGGGCCGGGTCGGCAGCAGCGCCCAGTCGTCGAGTTCATCGCTCGGGGCGGCGAACCCGTCGATCGCATGCGGCGCCTCGACCAGCTCGCGGAACGGCCGCTCCTGAGCCGCCCGCCAGAACGGAGTGAAGACGCGGTACGGGGTGCCGGCGTCGGTGGTCACCGTCCACGGCTCCGCAAGGAGATTGGCCGAAAAGCTCTCGACCGCGACCTCCTCGTTCCGCAGGGTCGTCGTCAGCCGGGTGTCGATCTCGCGGCTCGCCCCGTAGCGGCGGTTCCAGAAGACCGCGCCGGCGCCGATCTCGCGAACGAGGTCGGGCACCACCATCTCGGCGGCGCCCCGGCGCAGGGTCAGCGACCCACCGCGTCGCCGCAGTTCGCGCTCGAGCGCGCTCAGGCTGTGGTGCAGCCACCAGCGCGTCGCGCCTCCGAGAGGGCGGATGCCGGGGCTCACTTCGTCCAGCAGGAAGAGCACGACGACGGGGCCGCCCCGCTCGACTGCGGCATGGAGCGCCGGGTTGTCGGCGACGCGTAGGTCGTCACGCAGCCAGACGATGCTCGGCGCAGAGGTCACGTGCGCCCGGGAGAGCGAGGCGGCGCCCCGGCGCGCAGCTTGTCGGTGAGGGCGGCGAGCTGGCGGAGTTCGTCCGGGGTGAGCACGCTCATCTTCTGCGCGATCGAGTGGCTGTGACGAGTGCCGACGCGTCGGAACTCGTCGAGCCCGGCGGCGGTGAGGGTCACGACCGTGCCGCGCGCGTCATCCGGATCGCCGCTCTTCGTGACCAGACCGCGAGCCACCAGTCGATCGAGCAGGCGGCTGACGCTGGGCTGGGTGAGCAGCAGGTGCTTATTGAGATCCCGGATGCGCAGCGCGTGGTCCTGCTCGCGGGACAGGTTGAACAGCACGTCGTACTCGGTGAGCGAGGTGCCGCGATCGGGGAACTCGGCGCGGAGCTGCCGGAGCACCGCCACCTGTGCTCGGTACAGCGCCTCCCAGGCGTCGACGGCATCGGAACGATCGCTCACCATCCCACTCTAAGGCGGCGCCGCTGGCGACGAAGAGGGAGGCGGAGGAGTGCCGATCAAAGGATTGAGGGTCGGCCGCAGAGGCGAGCGGCCGACCCTCTCCCTTGCACCAAGAGTGTCCTGCAATCACATTCCGCTCCGGCTGCCACAGCAAACAACCGGCGCACTTCAGAATGTATAACGGTGAGGTAACGGTGTCTAGTTACCAGAACGTTATTTTTCTGGGAGTTCACCGAACGGCGCGGGAGCGGCGAGGAACCGCAGGTGGCCGAGCCGTTGGCGCAGCACGCGATCACGGCCATCGTGCGCAGCATCCCGCCGTCCCTCACCGAGGCGGTGTCCGAAAGGTTCAGCCGAGAGTGACAGGATCGGTGACATGACATCGACCATCGAGCAGGCGCTCGCGCAGGGCCGCATCATCGACATCACCACCATCGGCCGCAAGACCGGCCAAGCGCGGCGGATCGAGATCTGGTTCCACCGGGTCGACGGCCGGTTCTACATCACCGGAACGCCGGGAGCCCGCGGCTGGTACGCGAACATGCTCGAGGAGCCCGACTTCACCTTCCACCTCAAGCAGTCGGCACAGGCGGACCTCGCGGCCCACGCGACCGCGGTGCTCGGCGCCGAGAAGCGCCGGGTGCTCGATGCGATCACGGCGGCGCTACCCGCAGGCTCGGGCGTGACGTTCGACGAGCAGACCAGCCCGCTCGTCGAGGTCGACTTCGGCACTCTGCCGGCCTGAGGCCGCCCTGGCGGTCGGCTCTAGAACACGTCGGGCGACGGCGTCGACGCCCAGCGGATGGTGACATCCGCGTGACGGTCGAAGCGGTAGCCGGCGCCACGCACCGTGCGCACGATGTCCTCGAAGGCGCCGAGCTTGGAGCGCAGTCGGCGCACGTGCACGTCGATGGTGCGCTCGTTCGGGACATCGTCGCCCTCGCCGTCGGCCCAGAGCGTCGCGATGATCTCGTGGCGGTCGATCGTCCGCCCTTCGCGCAGCACGAGGAACTGGAGCAGCTCGAACTCCTTGTAGGTCAAGGGGGAGACCTCGCCGTCGAGCAGAACGCGCTTGCGCGAGATGTCGATGACGACACCCCCCTTCGCCTCCGGGGCGGGGGCTGCCACCTCCTGGCGGCGCTTGGCCAGTGCGGCCGGATCCTGCAGGGCGAGCCGCACGACGTCGACGTCGCGGCCCCCTGCACCGGTGGGCGCGAGGGCGACGGAGGCGTAGGTCTCGGATCCCGGGACGAGGTCGGCGGCGAGTTTGCGCAGCGCCTGGACGACCTCGCCGAGATCGGTGCCGGCGGCAGCCGCCTTCAGTTCGTCGATGCCGACGTACAGGGCGAAGCCGCGGGCTTCGGTGCCGTCGGGCACGGCGCGCACGCTGGAGCTCGGAGCGGTCGCATCGCGACCGCGCGCCGCCAGTGCCGAGGCGGCCGCACTCCCAGGGGCGGGCGTGGCAGATGAGATCGGGCGAGGTGACGCAATGATCGGACGGGCGGTCGGGCGGAGTGCGTCAAGAGTGGCAAGGGACATGGTGTCGAATCCTTGGTCTGATGCGGGCGTCGCGGTGGGATCCACCGCCGAATCGCCCGAAGGTGTGTCGGTGTGCAGAGGAACGGAGTCCTCGCCGCGCGTCTGATCAGCAGAGTTCTGATCGGCAGAGTCGGCGGGAATCCGGGAGTTCGTCATCGAGAACTCGGCGCAGGAACGGCTCTTAGGCACACATTCGACAACACGCGACCGCACGCACCGGCATCATCATGCCGGCGTTCCCAGGGGCCTCGAGGGAGGTCAGGGTGCGCGAGTGGTCGGTCATGCGTGCAAGTTTCTTGCACTGGCGCACGAAACGCAAGTCCGCGCGCTGGTCGCTAGACCGTCCCGTACAGCCGGTCGCCGGCGTCCCCTAACCCGGGAACGATGTAGCCGACCTCGTTGAGCTTCTCGTCCAGAGCGCCGAGCACGACGGTCACCTCGCGGCCCTCGGTCGCCTTCTTGACGGCCTCGAGCCCCTCGGGGGCGCCGATCAGGCAGACCGCCGTGACGTCCACCGCGCCGCGGGCGAACAGGTACTCGATGGCCGCGATGAGCGATCCGCCCGTGGCCAGCATCGGGTCGAGCACGAAGCACTGGCGGTTCGCCAGGTCGTCGGGCAGGCGCTCCGCGTAGATGTCGGGCTGCAGCGTGGTCTCGTTGCGCACCATCCCGAGGAAGCCGACCTCCGCGGTCGGGATGAGCTTCACCATGCCCTCGAGCAGCCCGAGGCCGGCGCGCAGGATCGGCACGACGAGCGGTTTCGGATCCGAGATCGCGAGCCCGTGTGCCTCGGCGACCGGCGTGGTCACGGTCACCTCGTGCACCCGCACGTTGCGCGTCGCCTCGTAGGCGAGCAGGGTCATGAGCTCCTCGGCGAGCGCGCGGAACGTCGGAGACGGCGTCTTCTCGTCGCGCAGCACCGTCAGCTTGTGAGTGATCAGCGGGTGATCGGCAACGTGGACTCGCATAGTCTCGATGCTATCGACCAGCGCATAGCGGGGGGTTTCCGGATGCCGCAGCTCCCGCTCGACGCCGCCACCCGCGAGGCGGCCATGCGCGCCGCCCTCGCGGAGGCCGAGTTGGCGCACTCCACGAGAGACGTCCCCGTCGGCGCTGTGCTGCTCGACGCCGACGGGAGCGTGCTGGCTCTCGCACGCAACGAGCGCGAGAAGCTGCACGATCCGACCGCGCACGCGGAGGTGCTCGCGATCCGGCGGGGCGCGGAGGCGCGCGGCGACTGGCGGCTCACCGACACCACCCTGGTGGTCACCCTCGAGCCCTGCGTGCTGTGTGCGGGAGCCATCCTGTCCTCCCGGATCCCGCGACTGGTGTTCGGCGCCTGGGACGAGAAGGCGGGCGCGGCCGGCAGCGTGCACGATCTGCTGCGCGACCGGAGGCTGAACCACCGGGTGGAGGTGCTCGGCGGGGTGCTCGAGACGGAGAGCTCGGCGCTGCTGCTCGACTTCTTCAGAGGACAGCGCGGATCGGAGCTGGACGAGGGGGACGCCGACGCGCCCGCGATCGAGCTCTAGTCGCTGCTCTTGATCACGACCGCGTCGGTCGGCGGGTTGCCGTCGCTTGGCGGCTGGAACAGGTCGGGCTCGATGTAGATCACCCGGGCGGCCGGGATCTTGGCGCGGATCTCCGCCTCGAGCGCGTCGATCGCGGTCGCGATCTCGACCAGTCGGGTCGCCTTCGGAAAGGCGACCTTCGCACCGATGAGCAGTTCATCCGGGCCCAGGTACAGCGTCTTCATGTGGATGAGCGACTCGACCGCCGGATGCGCGTTGAAGGCATCCCGAATGGTCGCGACGTTCTCGGGCGACGCGCCCTCGCCGATCAGCAGGCTCTTGGTCTCGATCCCCAGCATGAGCGCGACGAGGATCAGCAGCCCGCCGATGCACAGTGTTCCGATCGCGTCGAACAGCGGGTTGCCGGTGATGATCGTGAGTCCGACACCCAGCAGGGCGAACACCAGGCCGGTGAGCGCGGCCGTGTCCTCGAGCAGCACGATCGGCAGCTCTGGCGCCTTGGCGCGGCGGATGAACGAGATCCACGATCCGGTGCCCTTGAACGGCAGCGATTCCTTGCGGGCGGTGCGGAACGAGAACCCCTCCAGCACCATCGAGATCACGATGACGACGATCGGCAGCCATGCCACCTCGAGCGGTTCCGGGTTCTCAAGCTTGTGAATGCCCTCGTAGATCGAGTACGCGCCGCCGACGGTGAACAGGATGATCGCGACCAGGAAGCCGTAGAGGTAACGCGCCCGGCCGTAGCCGAAGGGGTGCTCGTCGTCTGCCGCCTTCTTCGAGCGGCGGCCGCCGACCAGCAGCAGCACCTGGTTGATCGTGTCGGCGAAGGAGTGCACGGCCTCGGCCAGCATGGCGCCCGATCCCGAGAAGATGGCGGCGATCAGCTTGGTGATCGCGATTCCCAAGTTGGCCGACATCGCCGCGATGATCGCCCGCGTTCCGCCCTCGCCGTGCCCTGCGCCTGCCACCGCTGCGCGCTCAGCCGCTGTGCCATCAGCCATTGGGCCAACCTACACTTTCGGCATGACCGTCTCTCTTCCGCAGCTGGCCATCCTCGGCGCCGGATCGATGGGCGGCGCGATCCTGTCGGGTCTGCTCTCGCCCGACGTCGAGGTCGCCGGCATCACGGTGACCAACCGGACCGAGTCGAAGGCCGCCGCCTTGCGCCGATCAACAGCGGGCCACCCGGGTGTGGTGTCGCTCGCACTCGAATCCGACCCGGATGCCACGGCGACGGCTCTGCGCGGCGCGCGACTGGTGCTGCTGGGCGTGAAGCCCGCGATGGTGCCCGACGTGCTGCGCGGCATCCGGGATCTGCTGGAACCCGACGCGCTGGTGGTGAGTGTGGCCGCCGGCGTGACGATCGGCACGATGGAGGCGCTCGTGCCGCAGGTGGTGTTCCGCGCGATGCCGAACACGCCATCGGTTGTGGGGCTGGGGGTGACCGGGGTCGCGGCGGGCGAGCGCGCCTCGGCCGATGACGCGGCCCTGGTGCGCACCCTGTTCGAGACCGTCGGCGCCGTGATCGAGGTGCCGGAGTCGCAGATCGACGCCCTGAGCACGATCTCGGGATCGGGCCCGGCCTACGTCTTCTACCTGATCGAGCAGTTGACCGCGACGGCGCGGAACCTCGGCTTCGATGAGCAGCAGGCGCGGTTGATGGTGGAACAGACCTTCCGCGGTGCGTCCGAGCTGCTGGCCCGCGAGCGGGCGCAGTCCGATGCCGGCCCAGCCGAACTGCGCCGCCGCGTCACCAGCCCGAAGGGAACGACCGAGCGCGCGGTCGGCGTGCTCGAGTCGGCCGATCTGACCGGGCTCTTCGATCGTGCCGCCGCAGCGGCCCTGCTGCGCGCGGCCGAGATGGCGCGCGGCGAGTAGTCGCGCGAGCCGCGTTCTTAGCTTTCTCTCAGCAGATCCATGGTCGCCCCTTTGCGGGCTCGGCCATGGTGTTCATCGAGGCAATCCGCTTCGACGATGAGGAGAATCCCATGGCCACCGAGCCCACGCAGTCCGTAGTAACTGAGCCGGCGCCGATCGCGTCCGAGCAGCCCGTCCCGACGACCGCGCCCGAGCGTCGGCGCACGGTCACCCTTCCGGTCCTCCCTCTGGTGATCGTCGGAGCGATCATCGTGGCTCTGGTGTTCTTCGGCGGCGGCGTGGCACTCGGCTTCGGCATCGGCGACCATCCGCAGCGCGTCGGCACCGTGCAGCCCTTCGGCGGCCGCAACGGCCAGAACGGCCCCGGCATCCAGGGCGGCCAAGGGGGGGGCGCGCAACGGCGGCCAGAACGGGTTTGGTCAGAACCAGCAGAACGGCCAGGGCCAGAACGGCCAGGGCCAGAACGGCCAGCAGGGCCCGAGCACCCGTCCGAGCGGGGCACCGCAGAACGGCTGAGCGCCGGCCGCGCTACGAGCCCACCCTGGTCACTCGGAGCGCGGCTGACTACTCTGGCACGATGGCCGACATCTTCGACGTGCTCGCCGACGGCACACGTCGCGAGTTGCTCACCCATCTGCTGAGCCACGCCGGCTCCCGTTCCGGAGCAGGCGAGGTCGCGGTGAGCGAGCTGGTCACCGAGCTCGGCATCAGCCAGCCCACGGTGTCGAAGCATCTCAAGGTGCTGCGCGATCACGGGCTGGTGTCCGTCCGGGAGGAGGGGCAGCACCGCTTCTACCGGCTCGACCCGGGGCCCCTGGAGGAGCTGCAGGCGTGGCTCGCCCCCTTCGCGGGCGGGAGCGCCGCATCCGGGATGCCGGCGACCACCGACGACGCCGGCTCGACCGTCTACGTGGCCTGGGCCGGTGCCGAGGTCGGCGACCGCGTCGGCCGCCGGGCCGCGGAGACGGCGCACAACGCGCGGATCGCCCTCGAGGCGGCGCAGGAGAAACTGCAAGGCGCCCAGAAACGCGTGGTCGCCCGCGTGCAGCAGCTGCCGTTCAACGAATGACCTGGCGCTCGGCGCGCCGCACCGCACCCGAACGGGTGTGACGCGGTCGGGTGCTTTACAGGGCCGCGCGGTGAGCCCTAGTGTTGCGACAGCACTCCTGTCACAGGAGTCACACTGCTGACAGCAAGCAGCACGGGGTCGGGCACGGAGTGCCATCGAAAATCAGGGGCGTGAATGGCGAAGGAACTGTCGGACGTGCGTTTCCTCACGGTCGCCGAGGTGGCCGAGATGATGCGCGTCTCGAACATGACGGTCTACCGCCTCGTGCACTCGGGCGAGCTGCCGGCGATCCGCTTCGGGCGTTCGTTCCGCATCCCCGAGTCCGCGGTCGAGACCGCCATCGCACTTCCGGACTCCCAGGTCGGCTGAGCCCGGTTTCCCGTGGCTGCGGCCTGTCAGGTACACTCGGCAGGTTAGATTTCCGTGGTCGGATGAGGCCAGCGGCAGTCATCATCCGACACGAATGAGGTGAACATGGGTTCCGTCATCAAGAAGCGCCGCAAGCGCATGGCGAAGAAGAAGCACCGCAAGCTCCTTCGCAAGACGCGCCACCAGCGTCGCAACAAGAAGTAGATCAGCGAGCGGATGAGATGCGCTGAGTCCATGGACTCGGCGCATTCGTCCGTTAAGGGCGCTGCTTCTTCGAGCCCTTGACACCCTTCTTCACGGTGCGGGCTTCGCGCCGGACGCGTCGCTGCGCCTCCCGGATGCTGCCAGGGCTCAAGGTGAGCACGGGCCAGCCGTGCTCGCGCGCGTGGTGGGCGAGGCCGGCATCCGGGTTGACCACCACGGGATGGCCGACCAGCTCGAGCAGCGGGATGTCGTTGCGACTGTCGGAGTAGGCCCAGCTGTCGGCGAGGTCGGCTCCGCTGTCTTCGGCGAGCTCCCGGACGGCGTCGGCCTTGCGCTCGTTGTGCAGCACGTGCCCGATGAGTTCCCCGGTGTAGACGCCGTCGACCGCCACGGCACGGGTGCCGAGCGCGCCGGTGAGCCCGAGCCGCCGGGCGATCAGGTCGCCGATCTCCCAGGGGGTCGCCGACACCAGCCAGACCTCGTGACCCTTCTCCATGTGCTCCCGCGTGAGGCCAACGGTCTCCGGATACAAGCGCGGCTGGATCCGCTTCTCCCAGATGGATTCGGCCAGGTCGCGGATCTCGTCCTGGGTATGGCCGCCGACCAGGCCGAGGGCCTTCTCGCGCGCGGTCTTCAGGTGATCGTCGTTCTCTCCGACCTTGATGAAGCGGCGCTGATGCCAGGCGAAGAGCGCGATCTCGCGCATCCCGATGATCTTCTGGGCCCATGCCTCGCGGCCGAGCTGGAACAGGCTCGTCCCCTGCATGAGCGTGTTGTCAACGTCGAAGAACGCGAGGATCGGGCGGTCGCTCGGAGCCGGCAAGGGCGCGGGGCTCGGCGACTCGGACATCGCTTCATGCTATCCGTCGGGGCGTGGGTACCCTGGACGGCGTGACGCGCCTCACCTTCATCGGCAAGCCGGATTGCCATCTCTGCGAGGACGCCCACGCGGTCGTCGATGAGGTGCTCGTCGACTTTCCGCACGTCGAACTCGTCGAGCGGTCGATCCTCGATGAGCCCGAGTTGTTCGAGGCCTACGTGGAGGAGATCCCCGTGCTGCTGATCGACGAGAAGGTGCACACGATCTGGAAGGCGGACCCCGCGCGGCTGCGCGCAGCGCTTAAGCTGGCGACCCGCAGCATCCCCCCGTCGGAAGGACCACTCTCATGAAGTTCCAGATCGTCAAGGGCAAGAGCACGACGCAGCCGTACTACTGGCGGATCGTCGCCTCCAACGGGCAGACGCTCGCGACGAGCGAGAACTACGTGGCCAAGGCCTCGGCGAAGAGCGCCGTCGACTCGGTGATCAAGAACGCCGGCGGCGCGACGGTCGAAGACCTGACGTAACCCTGCGCCGGGACGACGGTTCGAGCCGGTTCGGCCCCGCGACCGGTCACGGTCGCGCGCGTACGAGTTACGGCTCGAGCCGGTTCGGCCCGCGGAAGAGATAGGTCACCTCGCGGATCGACGGCTGGTGCAGCAGCAGCATGATCACGCGCGAGAGGCCCATGCCGAATCCCCCGTGCGGCGGAACGCCGTAGCGGAAGAAGTCGAGGTAGACGCCGATCTCGTCGGGGTTGAGCCCCTTGTCGGTCGCCTGCTCGAGCAGCACATCGATACGGTGCTCGCGCTGGGCACCGGTCGAGATCTCGACGCCGTTGAAGATGAGGTCGTAGCTGTTCGTCAGCGACGCGTCATCCTCGTGGCGGCGGTGGTAGTAGGGCCGGATGCTCGAGGCGTAGTCGGTGAGGAACACGAACTCGTGCCCGAACTCCTCCTTCACGTACTCCGAGATCCGGCGCTCGCCTTCCGGGTCCATGTCGGCGTCGGCGCGCGGCACGGTGTAACCGCGCTTCGCCACGATCTCTTTGGCCTCGGCAAGCGGGATGCGCGGGAACGGCACGCTCGGCACCGTCACCTCGAGACCGAACAGGGCCTCGATCTCGGCCCCGTGCTTCTGCTTGATCGCCGTGAACCCCGCGACGAGCAGCTGCTCGTGCATGGCCATGACGTCTTCGTGCGAGTCGACCCAGCTGAGTTCGGCGTCGACCGACACGAACTCGGTGGCGTGACGCGAGGTGAAAGAGGGGTCTGCGCGGAACGCCGGCCCGACCTCGAACACTCCGCCGAAGCCGGCGGCCTGCCCCATCTGCTTGAAGTGCTGGGGGCTCTGCGCCAGGTATGCCGTGGTTTCGAAGTAGGGCACCTGGAACAGCTCGGCGCGCGACTCAGACGGCGAATCCATCAGCTTCGGGGTCTGGATCTCGATGAAGTCATGCTCGACCCACCAGGTGCGCAGGGCGTGCAAGAAGGTCGTCTGCACGCGGAACAGCAGGTTCAGTTCGGGGCGGCGCAGGTCGATCCACCGGTAGTCGAGGCGCTTGTCGACGCTGGAGTCTTCGGCGATCGGCATGTCGAGGGCGAGAGATGAGACGTCGAGCTCGCCGATCTTGACCTCGAGCCCTCCGAGCTTGACCCGCTCATCGTGCTTCAGCTCGCCGGTCACGGTGAGGAAGGTGCCAGCTGTGAGCTCCGAGATCTTCGCGGCCACCGCATCCGGCTCGGACCCCTCCTCGGTGTCGGAGCGCGGGTGCACCAGCTGCACCGCTCCCGACTCGTCGCGGAGCACGATGAACTGCACCTTCTTCTGATCGCGCACCGTGTCGACCCAGCCGGACACCGAAACGGGTCCATCGGGGGCGGCGGCGAGGTTCTTCACGAGGGTGCGAGCGGTCACGGTCCACAAGCCTACCGAGCGCGCGACCGTAGACTTCTGGGGTGCCCGCCGACCTGATCCACCTCGTGCGTCACGGCGAGGTGCACAACCCGACGGGCGTGCTGTACGGGCGGCTGCCCGAGTTTCATCTGAGTGAGCTCGGCCGACAGATGGCGGCGCTCGCCGCGAAGTCGATGAAAGGCCGCGCGATCGTCCGCGTGACCGCCAGCCCGCTCACCCGCACACGCGAGAGTGCTCAGCCCTGGCTCGACGAGTTCCACCTGCCGCTGAACATCGACGACCGCCTGATCGAGCCGAGCAACCAGTTCGAGGGCGTCAACATCCGTCGTGCGCTGCGCAAGAACCCGCTGCTTGCGCGCCGACTGATCAACCCATGGAGGCCGTCGTGGGGCGAACGGTTCGTCTCGATCGCCGCCCGGATGATGGATGTCGTTGCCGCCGCCCACGACTCCGTAGACAGTGGAGAGGTGGTGCTCGTGAGTCACCAGCTGCCGATCTGGATGGTGGCGAGAACGGTGCAGGGCAAGCCGCTGGCCACCGATCCGCGGAACCGTCGCTGCTCGCTGTCGAGCATTACGACGGTGGCCTGGGATCCCGCCGCCGGCCCGCGCGGGTCAGGCGCGTTCGCCGAGGTCGACTATCAGGAACCTGCGGCAGCATTGCTGGCGGAGTCCATCGATCTGGGAGCAGTGTGACAAGGCCCATCCCTCCCGGCGGCAGCGTGAAGCGCCTCACCGTCGTCGCGACGCTCGCGGTTGCCGTCTCGTTGGCGCTCGCCGGATGCGCCTCGAACGACAACCTGGCCACCGACTACAACTCGGGCGACGCGACCGGCAACTACGTCTCGCCAGACGGGACGACCAAGACGATCGCGGCAGCCGACCGTGGGTCGGCGGTGACCTGGTCGGGCACGACAGACGCGGGCACGAAAGTGTCGAGCGGCGACTACACCGGCAAGGTCGTGGTGCTCAACTTCTGGTACGCAGACTGCCCGCCGTGCCGGCTCGAGGCTCCTGACCTCGAGAAGTTGAATCAGCAGTACTCGAGCCAGGGTGTGGTCTTTCTCGGGGTGAACACCACAAACACGGCGGCGACGGCACTCAGCTTCGAGAAGAGTCATGGGGTGACCTACCCGTCGATTCTGGATGCCGTGAGCGGCTCGGTCACGGTCGCCTTCACGGGCAAGATCTCGCCGACAGCCGTTCCGACGACCCTGATCCTCGATGCCAAGGGCCGCGTCGCCGCCCGCTTCACCGGTCTGATCACCAGCCCCTCCCTGGTCGGCACGATCATCGACGCCACCCTCGCCGAGCCGGCATCGTGATCGCGCCGTGAACCCCGCAGGTGCAGCCGTTCTCAACGGCGAACTCTGGCTCGCCGTGCCCATCGCCATCGCGGCCGGTCTGCTGTCGTTCCTCTCGCCGTGCGTATTGCCGCTGGTTCCCGGCTACCTCGGCTACGTCAGCGGCGTGACCAGCGGTCGCGAGCGCACCCGTGGCCGCATGCTGGCCGGCGTCGGCCTCTTCATCGCAGGCTTCTCGCTGGTGTTTCTCACCGTCTCGCTGCTGGTCGGCACCGTCGGGGTGTTCGTCACCGAGTACACGGATGTCATCCTGCGGATCGCCGGCGTCGTCGTAATACTCATGGGCATCGTCTTCATCGGCCAGGTCAGCTTCTTGCAGCGCACGATCAAACCGGGATGGCAGCCCCGAACTGGCTTGATCGGCGCCCCGCTGCTCGGCATCGTCTTCGCGGTCGGCTGGACGCCCTGCGTCGGACCGACACTGATCGC
>DASYDQ010000027.1:0-13478 GCA_036499485.1 Pseudolysinimonas sp.
CGTCGCAGCGGTGCTGCTGATCTCGACGACCATCCGGCTGAGCGCGTTCTCGCGGCGTCGAGAACTCGGGATCATGCGGCTGGTGGGCGCGTCGAACCGTTTCATCGAGACGCCATTCATTCTCGAGGGCGTGCTGGCCGCCCTGATCGGCTCGCTGCTGGCCGGCGGCGCGATCGTTGCGATCGTGCAGTTCTTCGTGCAGGGCTACCTGCAGCAGACGATCACCAATACAGCGTTCGTGGGGCTTCCGGATGCCCTGATCGTGGCGCCGATCCTGCTGCTGGTAGGGGCACTGCTGGCCGCGCTCTCGGCGAGCGTGGCCATCCGGCGGTACTTGAAGGTCTAGGCGTTATACACTGACAGGCTGTTCGAGGAGCCTGGAGGAGGTGGATCATGCCGAAGAAGGAGCGCGGGAACGCGGTCGTCGCGACGAATCGTCGCGCCCGGCATGACTACACCATCGAGGACACCTACGAGGCCGGGATCGTGCTGACCGGCACGGAGGTCAAATCGCTGCGCGAGGGGCGCGCATCGCTCGTCGACGGCTACGCCTTCGTCGACGGCGGCGAGGCCTGGCTGGATGCGGTCTATATCCCCGAGTACACCGAGGGCACCTGGAACAATCACGCCCCCCGGCGCAAGCGCAAGCTGCTTCTGCACAAGGCACAGATCGTGAAGATCAGCCACAAGACCAAGGAGGGCGGCTACACGCTCGTCCCCCTGCAGATCTACTTCCTTGACGGCCGCGCCAAGGTCGAGATCGCGGTCGCGAAGGGCAAGCGGGAGTACGACAAGCGTCAGGCGCTGCGCGAACGCCAGGACAAGCGCGAGGCCGATCGCGCGATCAACACCAAGGGACACCTGGGCGAATGATCCGCCGGCGGCGGGTCACCTCGCGGCGAAGCGCGCGTCGACCTGGGCCGCGACCTCGAGGTCCTGAGGCGTGAAGGTGAGCGCGCCGCTGTCGCTCATCGCCTTCGCGGCGAACATGCGCGGCGCACCGCCGCCGAGCGCGGTCGGCGGTGCGTCGGGGGAGCCGAGAAGTCCCGGGTCGGCGATCGCGATCGCGGTCACCACCGTGAGCCCCGCGGCCCTGGCATAGACGAGGGCCTTGGCTGCGGCATCCTGAACGGCCTTCGTGCGCACCTCGCCGAGCAGGGCGTCGCGGGTCGCGTCGAGCAGCTCCCAGTCGATCGAGCCGACCGTCACGCCGCTCGTCGTCGCGACCGCCTCGACCCAGCGGGCCAGCGCGTCGAAGTCGCTGAAGGTCGCACGCACCCCGATGGACGCGTGGTACACGAGCGGCAGTTGGGCGCCCTCGTTGTTCCACGGCCGATCGGACCAGATGCCGACGCGGTCCGACGACCAGGCGACGACGGGTCCGGATGCCGGGTCGTGCAGTCCCTTCAGCGCGGTGGTGATCGCCTCGGATGCCGTGGTCGTCGCCGCGAAGACCTTGTCGCGGGCGGGACCGTCGTGCGAGACGGTGACGCCGACCGTCGCGCGTTCGGCCGCGTGCTTGATCGAGGAACTGCCCTGCACGGTGATCACGGTCTCGCTCATGCACCCATCTTCGCAGCGACTCTCCGCAGCGCCACGGAGGGATGTCGTCGTATGATGGGAGGCTGCATCCGGAAGGCTGCAGTTTGACAACTCCACAGCGCGCGACAACGGCCCTGCATCGATCACCTCGTCCCTCGGGCGACGGACCCGGTGCAGCAGACATGGGGATGATCGGTTTCGACATCGCCTGCGAAACTGCGAGAAGCGGGCCGAGGATGCAGGGTTATCTCGTTAACGATCCCCGCAAACAACAGGTGCCAATCTCAAGCGCACCGACGTTGCTCTTGCTGCGTAAGCAGTAGAGCCTAGAAACGTCCGTCAGACCGGGTTCGCCTTCGCCCCGGACCCTGGCGTCATCTAGAGGGCTTGCTGATCAGTTGTGTTTCAGGGCTGATCGGGACTTTCACTGAGACTGGGCTCGTCGACCTAGATGCTCGTGGCAAAGGTCGGAGCCGAGTAGAACGCACTCACGAGCTGCGCCCGGAGAAGGCGCAGGCTCACAGCGATGGACGGGGGTTCAATTCCCCCCATCTCCACCATCGGCCGTCGTCGCGCGTTGTCGGGTTCCCATGCTGGGCAGGAGGTCGTCCGATGACCGTGCAGATCAAGCGCGTGTACGAGACCCCCGATCCGCTCGACGGCTACCGCGTGCTCGTCGACCGGCTCTGGCCGCGCGGGCTCAGCAAGGAGCACGCGGACGTCGACCTCTGGCTGAAAGACGTCGCGCCGAGCCCCGATCTACGCACCTGGTGGGATCACGATCCTGACCGGATGGAGCAGTTCGCGACGCGCTACCGCGACGAGCTGGAACTGAATCCGGCGGTGGCGCAGCTGCGCGAGGTCATCGCCGCTCACCCCGTCGTGAGTCTGCTGTACGGAGCGCACGACCCGACCGTCAACCACGCCCGCATCCTGCTCGCCTGGGTGGAGCGCTGAGGCGGACGCGTGCTCAACGCCGGCGACTGCGTCCGGGTTGCCGCGATCCACGACGACATCGGTCCCGATCCGCGCCTGGCGGACTCGATCGCGGCGATCCGGGCCGCGCGACGGCCCGACGGCACCGCGGCCTAGCCCCGGCTGGTCGATCGGTCCTGGTATCGTCCGCGCCGTGAGCAGCGGCGCAGAGCAGACCCCCCGCCAGAGCGAGAGCGACACGAACACCGGGCACCGGCGCCGGGTCTGGGATGCCGAGCGCACCCCCGCGGATGCCGCCATCCTCGCGCGCGACTCGGCGCGCTTCCTTCGCCAGGCCGTCTCGACGCCCGTCCTCACCTCGATCGCGGGCGCCGAGGGATCCGAGCTGATCGCCACCGACGGGACGCGCTACCTCGACTTCCACGGCAACTCGGCCCACCAGCTGGGGTACGGGCATCCACGGCTGGTGGAAGCGGTGACCGCGCAGCTGACCGCGCTGCCGTTCGTGCCGCGCCGGTTCACCAGCGAGGTGACGGTCGAGTTCGTCGAATCCCTCGTCGCGCACGCCCCGCACGGCCTGGAGAAGGTGCTGTTGACCACGGGCGGATCGGACGCCGTCGAGGTCGCTTTGAAGATCGCCCGTGCCGCGACCGGCCGCTTCAAGACGCTCTCCTTCTGGGACTCGTTCCACGGCGCCGGCTTCGGCGCGGCGAGCGTTGGCGGCGAGCAGTTGTTCCGCGGCGGCCCGATCGGGCCGCTGCTCACCGGGGCCGAGCACGTCCCCCCGATCGGCTGCTACCGCGATCCCTTCGGCGCCGGTCACCGCTTCGATGAGCCGCACAGCCCGGACTGCGGCGTCGCGCTCGCGCGGTTGATCGACTACACGCTGCGCACCCAGGGCGACGTCGCCGCGGTGATCGCCGAGCCGATGCGCTCCCTTCCCGCGATGGCGGCGCCCGGATTCTGGCAAGCGGTGCGCGACAGCTGCGATGCGACGGGCACGCTGCTGATCTTCGACGAGATCCCGACCGGGCTTGGCCGCACCGGACGCCTCTTCGCGTCAGAGCACGAGCAGGTGGTGCCCGACCTGCTCGTGCTCGGCAAGGGCCTCGGCGGCGGGATGATCCCGGTCGCCGCCGTGCTGGCCCGTGCCGAGCTCGATGTCGGCGCCGACTGGGCCTTCGGCCACTACACGCACGAGAAGAGCCCGGTGATGAGCCGCGCGGGGCTGACCACGCTGCAGATCATCGACGAGGAGGGGCTGGTCGCCCGCTCGGCGTCGCTGGGCGCCCGGGCGCTCGACCGCCTGCGCGAGCTCGGCGATCATCACGAGGCGATCGGCGACGTGCGCGGCCGCGGCCTGATGCTCGGCGTCGAGCTGGTGCAACCGGGACCGGACCGGCTCCCGGATGCCGACCTCGCCGAGGCCGTGCTCTACGCCGCCCTGCGCCGCGGTCTCAGCTTCAAGACCACGATGGGCAACGTGCTGACCCTGACGCCGCCCCTGACGATCCGCGACGACGAGCTGGACCGCGCCCTGGACATCCTCGCCGACGCGTTCGCGGAGGCCACGGCCGGCGCGCACGGCGGAGCCGTCCCGCGCGTCTGAACGACTCAGACCTCGATCGCGCCGCCGCGCTCTGTGAGGTGCCGGCGAAGGGTCATACCCGGGTCGGCGGCCTGCTTCGCCAGGAACCCGGCGAAGTCGAGCTGGCCGCGCAGGCTCTCACCAGCGCGCATCAGATCGGCCTGGGCGGTCTCGGTCGCGACGATTTGCGCGGCGGCGGCCAGCGTCTCGTCGCGGCGATCCGGTCCGAGGAAGATCACGCCGTCGTCATCGGCCACGACGAGGTCGTCGTCGTTCACCGCGACGCCGTCGAGGAAGGCGCTGCGCATGGCTGCTCCCGCGGGCGGCACGCGGCGCGGCCCGGCCGAGTAGGCGCCGGTGCTGTGCAGCGGCAGGCCGATCTCACGCAGTTGAGCCGTGTCGCGGTGCCGTCCCCACACCACGACGCCGGCGAATCCCGCCTCGCGCGCCTCGAGCACCATCAGGTCACCGAGGCAGGCCTCGTCGTCGCGCCCGCCGTTGTCCACGACCAGCACGCTGCCGGATGCCGCCCCCTCGATGCTCGCGAGCAGCACGTCGACGCTGCCGAGGTGGGTGATGGCACGCGCCGGACCGCTGAATGGCCGCCCCGGAAGCAGCGGGATGAGCCCGGCCGGCGCGAGTCGCAGCGGCAGCCCGAGTCGCACGCAGGCGTCGGCCAGCGCGGCGGTGGGAAGGGTGGAGGCGGGCGAACTCATGTCACGAGTCTGCCTCAGCTCAGAACGTCCTTGGTCGTGAAGCGTGCTGCCGCCAAGGCGCCGAAGACGACGACGTAGCCGAGCTGCAGCAGCGCGTTCTGCCCGTAGGAGTCCCAGGCGATCGGGTTGCGCAGCAGATCCGCGAACCCGAGCCACTGGTGCGTGAACAGCCAGGGATGCACGGCCGAGAGCTGCGGCAGCGCATCCACGATCTGCGACGCGGCGGCCAGCACGATGGTGGCAGCCATGGCGCCGACCGGCACCGTGGTCAGCGTGGAGATGAACAGGCCGATCGCCGTGAACCCCAGCAGCGACAGGCTCACGTAGCCCACCAGCAGGAGGGCACGGATCGCGAACTCCCCGGCGCCGATCGTGTCGCCCGACAGCAGGGTGATCGGTCCGATCGGGAACAGGGCGGCGCCGATCGCGATGCCGGCCAGCACGATGACCACC
The DNA here is from genome assembly GCA_036499485.1 of Pseudolysinimonas sp. Classification (GTDB taxonomy): domain Bacteria; phylum Actinomycetota; class Actinomycetes; order Actinomycetales; family Microbacteriaceae; genus Lysinimonas. Next base: position 5,236 of record DASYDQ010000027.1, read on the forward strand.
ACGGCGGAGATCGCGAAGACGCCGGCGCCCACGTACTTGACGAGCAGCAGCCGCAGGCGGCCCGCCGGGGCGATCAGGAGGTAGCGGAGCGTGCCGAGGTTCGCCTCGCCCGCGATGGTGTCGCCCGCGACGACCCCGACCGTCAGCGGCAGGAACAGCGGGATCGACACGGTCAGCGCGGTGAAGGCCACGAACAGGCCGTTCTGGGTGATGTCGCCGATGAAGGCGGGGCCACGGCCGGAGTCGCCAGTCGACGTCACCCGCACCGCGATCGCGATCAGGATCGGGACCAGCGCGAGCGCTCCGAGCATCGCGATCGTGCGCCGGCGCCGGAACAGGGTGGCGAGCTCCGAGCCGAGCAGCGCGAGCGGACGCGCGCCCTCAGCCCGCGACATCGAAGCCCTCCCCGGTGAGCGCGACGAAGCGCTCCTCCAGCGTCTCGCCGGCCACGGCGAGCCCGCGGACGCGCACCTTCGCCTCCACGAGAGCGTCGGTGACGTGCTCGGGGAGCACTCCGTCCACGAGGGATGCCGCCACGGTTCCCGGCTCGGACGCAGCGTCGACCACGAGGTGCAGCTTCGCCAGCACGCGGCGGGCGGCCGCGGCATCCGGGGTGCGGACCGTCACGCGCTGCTCGCCGCGCCGCAGCTCGTCGAGCGTGCCCTGCGCCACCAGTCGCCCGGCGCTCATCACCGCGACGTGCGAGCAGAGCTGCTCGATCTCGCTCAGCAGGTGGCTGGAGACGAACACGGTCGTGCCGTCGTCCGCCAGCGAGCGGATCAGGCCGCGGACCTCTCGGGTGCCCTGCGGGTCGAGCCCGTTGCTCGGCTCATCCAGGATGAGCAGCTCGCGGGGTCGCAGCAGCGCGTTGGCGATGCCGAGCCGCTGCTTCATGCCCAGCGAGTACGCGTGCGCCTTCTTGCCGGCCGCGTGACTCAGCCCGACCCGCTCGAGGGCTTCGTCGATGCGCGCGCGGTGGCTGCGCGTGGGGGCGTGCCGGTCGGCCGCGTCCAGGCGGAGCAGATTGGCGCGGCCGGAGAGGAAAGGGTAGATCGCCGGACCTTCGACCAGGGCGCCGACCCGGGGGAGCACGGAGGCCAGGGCGGCCGGCATCGGCTCGCCCAGCATGCGGATCTGGCCGCTGCTCGCGGAGGCCAGGCCCAGCAGCATCCGGATCGTGGTGGTCTTGCCGGAGCCGTTGGGCCCGAGGAACCCGAAGACCGAGCCGCGCGGCACGCTCAGGTCGAGGGCGTCGACGGCGCGCTGCTTGCCGAAGACCTTCGTGAGACCGGAGGTCTCGATCGCGGCGTCAGCCAAAGGACGTCACTGCGCGGCGGCCTCGAGGCTCGCGATCGGGACCGCACCGACCAGGATGCGCCCGTCGTCGGTGAGCAGGACCGACAGCAGCGAGGTCTGCAGGGCGCGGCCACCGCTCACCGAGGTGGTCAGTTCGTCGAGCAGCTTGCTCTGGCTCGCCGAGGCCGAGGGAGCGGCACCGGGCGCGGCGGCGGGCAGCTCGACGATCGAGCTCCAGTCGCTGCCCGTCACGGTGGGCTCCGGGTGGCGGGTGCCCGATCCGCTCGGGTGAGCGGGCTTGGAAGGCGCCGCGGGCGTTGACACGATCGCACCCTTCGGCGGGGTGAAGTCGAACAGTGACGCCGCGGGCGTCGAGTAATCGATCGAGCTGAACCCGACCGTGAACGCGTCGCTCTTCTGCCCGCGCGCGTCGACGACGACCTTGAGGGGCAGTCCGGTCTTGGCGTCGACCGAGAGGGTCACGCGCGAGACCAGGGTGGCATCCGCCTGGCTCGCATCGGCCCGTGGCGTCAGCCGGAGCTGGTAGACCGCGTGACCGGCGACGCTCGCGGTCGAGCTCACCGACACCTTGGTCGAGGGCTCGATCGCCGCGATGAACTTCTCGGCCAGCTGCGCGGGGCTCAGCGTTTGCGCGTCTGGCGAGGGGGATGCCGAGCCGGCGGCCGGCTGGTGAGCCGACAACGTGACGTGCGTCGCCTTCTTGGTCTTCGAGTCATAGGTCCAGACCTCGGAGCCGTTCCGCACGACATCGCGCTCGGCGAGGCTGTCGAGCACCTGCACCCGCTCCTTGCTCTCCCCGTCGACGAACAGGCGCGCGGTGTGGTCCGCGGTGAGGAGGTCGAGGATCTGGGATGTCGCGTCCGACCCGGTGCTCGAGGAACCGGGCCCGACGCTCGGCAGCTGGGGCAGGCCGAGGTCGGAGGTCTGCCGGATGGTGCCGGAGTACGCGGCATCCTTCGCGCCGGCGATGAGGGCGAGCACCTGCTGTGCGGTCCTGCTCGGAGGAGCGGCTGCGGCGTTCGCCACCGCCGGGATCGCCAGCGCGCCTCCGATCACGAGCACGGGCGCGACGACGGCGGGAAGCCATCGGACGACGTTCTTCACAGCGATCACCTCGAGCCGCGGATCGAGCGTCCGCGTTCGCTGTCGATGTTAAGCCCGGAACCCCGCGCGGTAGCTGTGGATCCGGACGTGCGAACGGTTCACGAGAGGAGGGTCTAAGCGGCCTGGGCGACGCCCTTGAGCCGCCTCTTGGCTGCTCGCTCCGTGAGGACTTCGAGGTAGTCGCGCACCGGACGATCGTTGAGCTGATCGAGCTCGGCCTTGACCGCCGCCTCGACCTCCTCCGCGCTGAACTCGGGGAACTTCTCCCGGAGCCGCGCCGTCACCTGCGTGAGGATCTCATCGGTGTCGATGTCGGTCGTCATGTGACGAGTGTTCGCGACAGGGGCCCCCGAGGTCAATCCCCCCGTTTCGCGGATGAGGCGTCGGTGTCCTGCTCGGAGAACGGCAGCTCGACCTCGACGCGCAGGCCGGTGCCCGGCGTGTTGAGGAGCGCCACATGCCCGCCGGCGACGGACGCGATGCCCGAGACGATCGCCAGTCCGAGCCCGGCTCCCGATGGCGCCATCGGGCGCTCGGTGTCTCGGGCGAAGCGGTCGAAGGCGTGCGGGACGAAGCCCTCGTCCATGCCCCCGGCCTCGTCGGTCACCGCGAGCAGCACGCCGCGTGGAGCCGGATGGAGCGCCAGTTCGATGCGGCCGGCGTCGGGTCGCGCGGCGAGGGCGTTGGTGACGAGGTTGTCGCAGACGCGTCCGAAGTCGTGGGTGGAGACGGCGACCGCACGCTCACCCGCCTGCCCCTCCGCGTCGACATCCACCGTGAAGTCGATGACCACCTCACCCGGGCCGACCCGCAGCCGGCCGCGATCGGCGGCGTCGGCCAGCTCCGTGACGAGCTCGTCGACGGTCGCCGATCCGCGGGCGGACTGCGCGTCGATGCGCGACAGCTCGAGCAGTGCGGTGGCGAGTGCCGACATGCGCTGGAGGGTCTGCTGAGCGGATGCGACATCCGTCCGCATCTGAGCCAGCGTCGTCGCCTGGGACTGGGCGAGCTCGAGCTTGGTCTGCAGGATCGCCAGGGGCGTGCGCAGCTCGTGGCTGGCGTCCGAGACGATCTGCCGTTCGCGGTCGGCCGAGGCCCGCAGGTCGCCGATCAGCTCGTTGAGGGTGCGCGCCAGCTGGGCGATCTCGTCGCCGGCCGGGCCGACCGGCAGCAGTTCGTCGCCCGGACTGCCCGCGAGTTCGGCCGCGCTGCGCCGCAGGCGGTTCACCGGGTTCAGCGCCGCCGTGCCGATGAGCCAGGATGCGGCCCCGAAACCGAGGTTGATGATGGCGAGCGACACCACCAGCAGCCAGGTCACGCCATTCAGCACGGAGGCCTGAGCCGAGCCGTTGCGCGCCGCGATGATCGACCAGTCGCCCTGCGGCGTCGCCACGGTGCTGAGCCGGATCAGATAGCTCACGCTCCCGGCCTGCACGGTGCGGGTCCCCTCGTCGTGGTGCACGAGCTGGGGCAGCTGGTTCCGGAGGGCACGCGGCAGCGAGTCCACCTTCGTCGCGCCATCCGGATTCACGACGGCGGCGTACTGATCGGCGCCTGGCGGGTCGAGATCCTCGGTCGGCTCGGCCGTGAGGGCCGAGCGGTAGGGGGCCTCGATGCTGCGCAGCACCGAGAGCTCGCCGTCGTAGACGATGTGCACGACCTGATTCCGGATGATGACTCCCGCCACGATCGAGATCAGGATCGCGATCAGCAGGCTCCCGCCGGTGATGCGGGCGCGGATGCCCAGGCGGTTCAGACGCACGGGAGGTCTCTCACGGGAGGTGACTCACGGGATGCGGCTCACGAAAGACCCGCCTCACGCCGGCTCGGTCGTCAACCGGAAGCCGACCCCCCGGGCCGTCACGATGCGGACCGGGGCCGAGATGGCATCCAGCTTCTTGCGCAGGTAACTGACGTACTGGTCGACGATGTTCGAGTCGATGTAGCTGGCCGAGCCCCAGATCGCGTCGAGGATCTCGGCGCGGGGGAGCACCTCCTCGGGCCGCGCGGCCAGCAGTCGCAGCAGGTCGAACTCGGTGCGGCTGAGCCGCGCCTCGGCATCGCCGACGGCGATGCGCTGGGAGGTCAGGTCGATCGCCAGCCCGCCGATCTCGAGCGAGGTGGAGGCGAGGGCCTCACGCCGTCGCAGGGCGCGCAGTCGTGCCGCGAGTTCGGCGAAGGCGAACGGCTTGGTGAGGTAGTCGTCGGCTCCGGCGTCGAGACCGCGCACCCGGTCGTCGACCGCGTCGCGCGCCGTCAGCAGGATGATGCCGATGCCGCGCACCTGGTCGCGCAGGCGGCGGCAGAGCTCGAAACCCGACATCCCTGGCATCGTCACGTCGAGCACGGCCAGGTCGTACTTCTCCTCGCCGGCCTTCGTCATGGCTCGGATGCCGTCGGAGGCGATGTCGACCTCGTAGCCCTCGCCGGCCAGACCGCGGGCTAGCAGGGCCGCCATCTCCACCTCGTCGTCGACGACCAGCACGCGCATGGGGCTCCCTCCCGCGGTCGGTGCGCTCGATCCTAGTCAGGGGGCTCCGTGGCGCGGCCGTGCGCGGGCCCTACGCGGGCTGAACGAATCCTGAGACCCCTCTCAGTGAACGGCCTCTCATCGGATGCGCCCGCTGAACGTGGTGTGCTCCGAGGTTCGGCCGTGAGCATCGACCCACCGCAGCATCCCGCACAACCCGGAAGGGGTGACCCTCGATGACCACGCTTCAGGAACGCAGCGCGCTCCGCACGCATCGCCTCACCGCGTTGGGAACGCGCCGCCTCGCCGCCTTGCCGGTCGGGCCCACGGCGGCGGTGCTCGGCGTTTTCGCGCTTCTCGTCACCTGGCTGGGCTCGTGGAATCCGTCCTACTGGGGCGACGAGGCCGCCACGGTGATGTCGGCGCTGCGCCCCCTCCCGACCCTGATCGCCGAACTCCGCCACGTCGATGCCGTGCACGGGCTCTACTACCTCGTGATGCACTTCTGGATCGGGGCCTTCGGCCCGTCGGAGTTGTCGACGCGCTTCCCGAGCGCGATCGGAGTCGGCCTGCTCGTCGCGGGGACGGTGGTGCTCGGCGCCCGTCTGGCCGGGCTCCGATTCGGCATCGTGGCCGGGCTGGTCTGCCTGGTGCTGCCGCGCACCACCTACCTGGCCACCGAGGCGCGCTCCTACGCGCTGGGAACGGCCGTCGCGGTCTGGGTGACCGTCTGGTTCGTCGGCCTGGTCCGCCGCCGGGAGCTGCGGCTGCGACCCTGGCTCATCTACGGCGTGCTGGTCGGCCTGTCGAGCTACCTGTTCCTCTACCTGTTCCTCATCGTGCTGGTGCACGGCGCGGTGCTGGCCGCTTCGACGGTGGGGCGCCGCCAGCTCGGCCGCTGGCTCCGGGCCGCGGTGCTGGCCGGCGTCGTCGCGATCCCGATCGCGGTCATGGGCTATCTGGAGCGCTCGCAGATCGCCTTCCTCGCGATCCGCAAGTACGCGAATCCCTACGACGTGTTCGTGCAGCAGTGGTTCGGCGACCCGGAGCACGGCGGGCCGGCGGCCGGGCTGCTCTGGACCGTGCCGATCCTCGCCTGGGCTCTCATCGTGCTGGGAGCTGTGCTCGTGATCGCCCGCACCGTGCGCCGCAGCCCGGATGCCGTGCTCGAGAGCCGCAGCTCCGACCGCGACGTGCTGCGGCTGGGCCTCGCATGGCTGGTGATCCCGACGGCGCTCCTGCTCGCCGTCGACGCGTGGATCTCGCCCACGTACAACGTGCGTTACCTGTCGTTCAGCACACCCGCGGCCGCGCTGCTCATCGCGTTGGGGGTGATGGCGCTCGCCCGCGCGGCCGCGCGCATCCTTCCGCGCGCGGTGGCGCAGCTGCGCGGGCACCGGCGGGCGGTGACCGGGATCGCGGTCGCCGTGACCCTGGCCGTGCTCGCCGTCACGGTCGCGCCCGGGTATCTGCTGCAGCGCGGGCCATATGCAAAGGACGCCGGCAGCGATTGGCGTCAGACCGCCGACTACATACATTCCGTCGCGCAACCGGGCGACGCGGTCGTCTTCGACGAGACGACCAAGCCCTCGCGGCGGCCCGAGCTCGCCTATCGGCTCTACCCCCAGCAGTTCGCGGGGCTGAAGGTGCCCGAGGTGCTGACGCCGTACGAGGACCGCGCCGCGATCTGGGACCGGATGGCGCCCATCGCCGACATCCGGTCCGAGCTCCTCTCGGCGCCCTCCGTGTTGGCGGTCGAGCTGCCGACGCCGGGCGACACCCCCGAGGACGTCGAAGACCTCACGGCGCACGGCTACACCGTGGTGTCCGCGCACCTGGTGCACCGCCTCGAGGTCTATCAGCTGCAGAAGGAGCGCGCATGAGCGAATCGGTCGTGGTCGTGTTGCCGACCTACAACGAGCGGGAGAACCTCGCGGGCATCGTCCGACGGTTGCGGCAGAGCGTCCCGGACGCCCGGCTGCTCGTCGTCGACGACGGATCGCCCGACGGCACGGGCGTGCTGGCCGATGAGCTCGCGGCATCCGACTCGGCGATCAGCGTGCTGCACCGGGAATCGAAGCAGGGGCTCGGCGCCGCCTACCTGGCGGGCTTCGAATGGGCGCTCGAGCGCGGCTTCGCCGTGGTCGTGGAGTCGGACGTCGATGGCTCGCACCAGCCCGAGCAGCTGCCCGCTCTGCTGGCGGCGCTCGACGGCAACGACCTGGTCGTCGGATCGCGCTGGGTGCGCGGCGGACGCATCGTGAACTGGCCGTGGACGCGCCACCTGCTCTCGATCGGCGGCAGCCTGTACGCGCGCGCCGCGCTGCGCCTGCACGAGCGGGACGTGACCGGCGGCTACCGCGTGTTCCGTGCCGACGCACTGCGCGCCATCGGGCTCGGCAGGGTCGACAGCCTGGGCTACTGCTTCCAGATCGAGATGCTCTGGCGGGCCGAGCGCGCGGGGCTGCGCATCGCCGAGGTGCCGATCACCTTCATCGAGCGCGTGAACGGCGTCTCGAAGATGACGGGCGGCATCGCGGTGGAGGCGATGCTGCGCGTCACGGTGTGGGGGCTTCACCAGCTCGCCGACCGGGTGCGCGGCCGGGAGGTCAGTGCGGTTCCCGCGAGCGCGAGGCGCGAACGCGGATCGCGTGTTCGGTGAGACTCGGCGCGTTCAGCCCCGAGGCGAGTAGCTAAATCGCTTTCATCCGCTCGCGCAGCTCTTCGAGCTGACCGCGGACCGCATCCGGGACCCGGTCGCCGAAGCTGTCGAAGAACTTCTCCGCGTCATCCGCCTCGGCCAGGTGCGCGGCGGGGTCGATGGCGAACAGCTGCTCCCAATCATCGGCACTGATGTCGAGGCCTTCCAGCTCGACGGCTCCGGGCGCCGGCAGCCAGCCGAGCGGGCTGGCGACGGCAGGCGCGATGCCGTCGACGCGATCCAGGATCCACGCCAGGATGCGGCCGTTGTCGCCGAACCCGGGCCAGAGGAAGCGGCCGTCATCGCCCTTGCGGAACCAGTTGACCATGAAGATGCGTGGCATCCCGCCGGTCTTGCGCAGTTCGGCGCCGACCGAGAGCCAGTGGCCCCAGTGGTCGGCCATGTTGTACCCGCAGAAGGGCAGCATCGCGAAGGGATCGCGGCGCAGCTCTCCGAGAGTGCCTTCGGCGGCCGCCGTGCGCTCGGACGAGATCGTGGCTCCCAAGAAGACGCCATGTTCCCAGTCCCGTGCCTCCGCCACCAGAGGCACGTTGGTGGCACGTCGGCCGCCGAAGATGATCGCGTCGATGACGACGCCCCGCGGGTCGTCCCAGTCGTCCGAGATGGACGGGCACTGGGCGGCCGACACGG
>DASYDQ010000028.1:0-2486 GCA_036499485.1 Pseudolysinimonas sp.
GGGACCAACTCGACCGTTCGCGAGATCGGCGTCGCGCTCGGCATCGCCGTGCTCACCGCGGTCTTCACCGGCGCGGGCGGGCAGCTGACGCCGACCGGCTACGTGGATGCTGCGGTCCCCGCGGTCTTCGTCGGCGCCGCCGTCGTGCTCGCCACGGCGATCGCCGGGCTGTTCCTGCCCGCTGGCAGGCTGCCGCACTCCCCCCGGCCCGTCGAGCGCACCTCGGAGACCGACGAACTGCTGGCCGCGGAGTCGGAGCCCGTCGGCGTGTAGTTCACACCGTTGCCGAGCGCGGGGTGCGCGCGCGAATGCGGGCCGCGCAGGCCCCGCGCTCGTCCGCGGGGCCCGCGCTCGGCATCCGCATAGGCTCGACGCATGCGCATCGCGGTCATCGGAGCAGGGGCGGTCGGGGGAACCCTGGCCGCCCTTCTCGATCGTGCAGGCCACGACGTCGAGGTCACGGCGCGCGGCGACAACCTCGCGGCGATCAACAAGCACGGACTGCGGCTCGACGGCGGCTTCGGCGAGCACGTTGCGCGCGTCCGGGCGCACGAGACGCTGACGCGGGCCGCCGTCGATCACCTGGACTTCGCCATCCTGGCCACCAAGGCTCAGGATGCCGCGACCGCCCTCGCTGCCAACCGAGAGGCCGTGGGCACCGTGCCGCTGCTGGTCGCGCAGAACGGCCTCGGAGGCCTCGAGGTCGCGCACTCGGTGCTGCCGGAGTCCCCGTTGCTCGGTGGACTCGCGCTCTTCGCCGCCTCGTATCTCGAGCCGGGTCGCGTGACGGTGACCGCGGCACTCCCCCTGATCGTCGGTGCAGGACCAGGCACCTCTCGGGAATTGCTTGATCGCATCGTGGCGGTTCTGCGAGAGGCCATGCCGATCGAGGTCACGCCCGATATCACCGGCGCGCAGTGGACCAAGCTGCTCATCAATCACGTCAACGCGCTGCCGGCCATCACCGGACTCAGCGTGCAGGACGTGATCGCGACCCCGGGATTGCGGCGCATCATGACCGCGAGCATGCGCGAGACCGTGCGGGTGGCGCGACGGCTCGGCATCCGGTTCGGCACCGTGCAGGGCGTCACAGGGCGGGTGCTCAGCCTGCTCGGCTCGGCTCCATTGGCGATCGGAGCCTGGTTTCCGAAACTGCTCGCCTCCCGGATGGGACCGGTGCCCAACCCCGGTTCGACCCTGCAGAGCATCCGACGCGGGCAGCTGACCGAGATCGACTTCTTGAACGGCGCAGTGGTCGCCGCGGCGAACGAGGGCGGCATCGCGGCACCGGTCAACCAGCAGATCGTCGACCTGGTGCACGGGGTGGAGCGCTCTGGGTCGTTCCTGACGCCGGCCGAAGTCGTCTCACGGGTGGAGCTCTCGCGCTAGCGGCCTGACAGCTAGCAGCTGTCGGCACGGTGCCCATCGTCGCCGACAGCTAGCAGCTGTCGGCGAATTGCCGACGCGGGTGGTCGGGGTCGGTGTTGTCGATGATGGCGGAGGCCGCTGCGCGCGGATTCGCCTCGCGCTGATACAGCTCCTGGCCGCCGAGGTAGCGCTGCCCCTGGGGCTCGTCGGACTCCGGGTGGGATCCGTCGCGTGCGATCATCCGCGCACGTCGCACATCATCGGGCGCGTCGAGCCAGACCGAGAAGTTCCAGATCCCCTTGAGCTCCGGCCTCTGCAGGAACAGCCCGTCGACGATCAGAAATGCGTCGGCCGGCCCCGTTGTCCAATCGGAATCGAACGGCACGTCCCGCTTCAGATCGAAGAATCTGAGTTCGAAACCGGTTGACCCGGCCATCCTGAACGGCCCGAGCAGTACCCGGCGAAAGGCCGAGTAGTTGAAGGAGTCCTCGTAGAAGCCCTCTGCCGAGTCGCGACCTTTGGCGTAGCGCAGCGCTCGCGGCTGATGGAAGTCGTCCATCGAGGCACGGAACACGTCGTAATCCATCGAGCGCAACTCGGTTGCCAGGTCGTCGGCGAAGGTGGTCTTTCCCGCGCCATCCGCTCCGTCGATCCCCACAACGATGCGACCGTGGGCGTAGTTCTGCAGGAGCTCCTCGGCGAGAGCATGGATCGTGTCGCGGCGCTCCGGCGCCCACTTGGCCATGACGCCCAGCCTACTGTTGAGGCGTGGTCGAGAGCCGGGAGCAGGTGGGTGCAGAGCTCATCGGCGAACTGGTCGCCGACTGGTACGCGGCCGGACATCGTGACCTGCCGTGGCGACATCCGGCCTACCCGGCCTGGGGCATCCTGATGGCTGAGTTCATGCTGCAGCAGACTCCCGTTGCGCGGGTGATGCCTCGTCTGGCCGAGTGGCTCGCGCGCTGGCCGACGCCTGCCGATCTCGCTGCCGTGCCGGCCGGAGAGGCGGTGCGCGCCTGGGACCGGCTCGGCTACCCGCGCCGTGCCCTCAACCTGCACGCCGCGGCGACCGCGATCGCCGAGCGGTACGACAACCTGGTGCCCTCGAACGTTGACGA
>DASYDQ010000029.1:0-119476 GCA_036499485.1 Pseudolysinimonas sp.
CGCGGTTGCTCTCGAGCACCATGTCGATGAAGTCGACCACGATGATGCCGCCGATGTCGCGCAACCGCAGTTGGCGCACGATCTCTTCAGCGGCCTCCAGGTTGTTCTTGGTGACCGTCTCTTCGAGGTTGCCGCCCGAGCCGACGAACTTTCCGGTGTTGACGTCGATGACCGTCATGGCCTCGGTGCGGTCGATGATCAGCGAACCGCCGGACGGCAGCCAGACCTTGCGCTCCAGCGCCTTCTCGATCTGCTCGGCGATCCGGTACTGATCGAACGAGTCCACCGCGGAGTCGTACTTCTCGATCCGGTCCACCAGGTCGGGCGCGACGGCGCCGACGTAGCTCGAGATGGTGTCGAGGGCATCCTCGCCTTCGATGACCAGCTTCTGGAAGTCCTCGTTGAAGACGTCGCGCACGATCTTGATCAGCAGATCGGGCTCGCTGTGCAGCAGGGCGGGAGCCTGCTGAGTCTCGACCGCGTGCTCGATCTCGGCCCACTGGCTGGTGAGGCGCTGCACGTCGAGCGTCAACTGCTCCTCGGTCGCCCCCTCGGCAGCTGTGCGCACGATGACACCGGCGTCATCCGGAAGCACCTCTTTGAGGATCTTCTTCAGGCGCGCACGCTCGGTGTCTGGCAGCTTGCGGCTGATCCCGTTCATGGAGCCGTTGGGAACGTAGACCAGGTAGCGGCCGGGCAGGCTGACCTGGCTGGTGAGCCGAGCGCCCTTGTGGCCGACCGGATCCTTGGTGACCTGCACGAGCACGCGGTCGCCGGGCTTGAGCGCCAGCTCGATGCGGCGCGCCTGGTTCTTGCCGTCGCGGCCGGCCTCGTCGGCGGCCGCCGCTGCGGCCTCCCAGTCGACCTCGCCGGAGTACAGCACGGCGTTGCGGCCCCGGCCGATGTCGACGAAGGCGGCCTCCATGCTCGGCAGCACGTTCTGCACGCGGCCGAGGTAGACATTGCCGATCAGGCTCGCATCGGCGGCGCGGGCCACGTAGTGCTCCACGAGCACCCCGTCTTCGAGCACGCCGATCTGGATGCGCCCGAACTTGCTGCGCACCACCATCACGCGGTCGACGCTCTCGCGGCGGGCCAGGAACTCGGCCTCGGTCACCACCGGGCGGCGGCGTCCGGCGTCCCGCCCGTCACGGCGGCGCTGCTTCTTCGCCTCGAGCCGGGTCGAGCCCTTGACGCGCTGCGGCTCGGTGATGAGCTTCGGCTCCTGCTGCTGGCGCGGCTGGCGCACTCGCACGGTCGTGTTCGGTGCGTCCTCGCCCTCGCGGGGCGCGTCGCCGGAGCGACGACGGGTGCGACGCCGGGTCGCGCTGCCCGCGGCGTCGTCGTCGACGTCGGGGGCTCCGCCGCCGCGCGGCTGCTGAGCGCCGCGCACCATCGCCTCGGGCGACGGCGTCGGCAGATCGGGGGCCTGGAAGAGCAGCGGCGCGATCGACCCGCGGGAGCCGGCGCGGGGTTCGACGCGGGGTTCGACGGCGGCAGATGCCGCGGATGCGGCGGACTCCGGCTCGGCCGCGCCCTTCTTCCTACCGCCGCGCTTGGGCTTCGCGGGCGCGTCGGCCGCGGCATCCGGTGCCGGAGCGAGTGCGAGCTCGACCCCGGAGTTCACGTGGTCGGCCGCGCTCTTCGCCGCCGTGGCCCGCTTGCGAGGAGCCCGTTTGGGCTTCTCGGCAGCAGCCTCAGCGGCGATGTCGTCGGTGTGCGAGTTCTCGGAACGTGTGTCATCCACCATCGCTGGTGCACTCCTCGTCCGGACGATGGCCGCGCCATGCCGGGTACTCTCGTGCGGCAACCCCTCGGGGCCTCCGCGAATCCTGTGGTTCGCGCCCTGTCACGGCGCGGCGCGGGAACGGCGGTTCGCAATCCCTGCGCTTCGGAACTGGCTGTCCGACACGTGCTGCAGGGATGTCATATCCCGTGCGCTCGTGGCCCGGTTCCTGCGCAAGCAGGGTGCCCGGTCAAGCTGTCTGTGGTGTCATCGCGAGCGCGGCTCGTAACGACTTCTCGTCAATTATCGCACGTCGGGGTGATTGTCGGCGTTTCCCCACTCTGTCGTTGCCATAATCAGCGCGTGACCGACGCCGCCGTGACGCCCCGCCGACCCTGGATCTTCGCGATATTCCTCGTGATCGCGGGGGCCGCCGGCTGGTGGGCGGCCTTCAACCTCACGCTCGACAAGTTCCTCGCCTACCAGCATCCGAAGGATGCCCTGAGCTGCGACTTCAGCCTGATCGTGCAGTGCACGGTCAATCTGAACTCGCCGCAGGGCTCCGCGTTCGGGTTCCCGAACCCGATCATCGGACTCGGTGGATTCGCCGCCGTGATCGCGGTCGGCGTCTCGATCCTGGCCGGCGCCCGGTTCGCGCGCTGGTACTGGATCCTCTTCAATCTCGGGATCGCCGGCGCGCTCGCCTTCGTGATCTGGCTGATCGGCCAGAGCATCTTCATCCTCGGCACGCTGTGCCCGTGGTGCATGGTCGTCTGGCTCGCCACGATCCCCCTGTTCTGGGCGGTGACCATCCGGAACCTCGCCGACGGCGTCTATGGCAGTGCGCTCACGAAGGCCGGTGCCGCCCTGCGGCCGTGGATCGTCCCGATCACCGTGATCTGCTACCTGGTCGTCGCGATCATCGCCCAGCTCCAGCTCGACGTGCTGGCCCACCTGTAGGGCCCGGCGCTCGTGACCATCGACCCGATCGGCCGCCACTCAGTCGATATCCAGCAATTCCCGACTCGAAACCAATAGGTTCAAGCCCGTGCCAGATGAGCGACTCACCAAGAACGACAAGCGCGAAGCCGCCCGCGAGCAGGCCAGACTGGCCCGCGAGAAGCAGCAGCGGCGGGAGCGTCTGCGCCGCTGGCTGATCCCGACCGGCGTCACGGTCGTGGTGCTCGCCATCGTCGCCATCGTGGTTCTGGTGGTCTCGACGAGCGCGCCGGCGCCGCAGACGGCCAAGGGGCCCAAGAACATGCTCAGCGACGGCATCGTGCTCACGGGCTCGAGCGGCAAGATGGTCGCCACCCCCACCGCGGCGATCAAGGCCAAGGGGACGCCGACGGCCACCAGCTACGACCAGAGCGATGGCCTCGCGCACATCGTCACCTACGTCGACTTCTCCTGCCCCATCTGCCAGGAGTTCGAGACCGCCAACGAAGACAACATCCAGCAGCTGGTCGAGGACGGCAAGGCCACCCTCGAGGTGCACCCGATCGCGATCCTCGACCGCAACTTCCTGGGCAGCCGCTATTCGAGCCGCGCGACCAACGTCGCCGCCTGTGTGGCGAACTTCGCCCCGAACGACTTCTACGCCGTGATGGAGGGGATGTACGCCGGACAGGGCACGGAGCAGACGACCGGTCTGACCAACCAGCAGATGATCAAGATCGTGCACGAAGCCGGACTCAAGAACGGCGATGTCGACAGTTGCATCAATGGCGAGAGTTTCAAGTCGTGGGTGACCGCCTCGACGGCGCGCGCGCTTGCCGGTCCGCTGCCGAACACCAGCGTGACCGCCGTGACCGGCACGCCGACCGTCCTGGTGAACGGTCAGCAGTACCAGGGCAGCTTCACCGACGCGAACGCGTTCGTCACGTTCATCGGCCAGGTGCTGGCGGGCTGATCGTGGCCCAACAGCGGGTCAGCAAGGCCGAACGGCGCGAGGCCGCGCGCGAGCAGGCGCGGCTGGCGGACGAGAAGCGCAAACGCCAGGAGCGCCTGCGCCGCTGGCTGATCCCGAGCGGTGTCACCCTCGTCGTGATCGCCATCGTGGCGGTCGTGCTCATCGTGATCGCGAACAGCGCACCGGCGCCGCAGACCGCTGCAGGCCCGAGGAACATGGTCAGCGACGGCATCCTGTTCACCGGAGCCGGCGGCACACCGGTCGCCACCGCCACCGGGGCGGTGCCGGCCAAGGGCACCCCGAGCCCGCACCCGAGCGACGTCGGTGGTGACGTGCCGCACGTCATCGAGTACATCGACTTCGCGTGCCCGTTCTGCAAGCAGTTCGAGACGACCAACGCGGCGAAGATCCAGAGCATGGTGGCCGCGGGCACCGCGACGCTGGAGGTGCGCCCGGTCGCGATCCTGGATCGCAGTTTCGAGGGCACCCGCTACGCGAGTCGCGCAGACAACGCCGGCGCGTGCGTCGCGAACTTCTCGCCCGACGACTTCCTGGCCGTGATGAACGCGTTCTACGCCCAGCAGCCCGAGGAGAACACCGCGGGACTCACCACCACTCAGATCCGCACGCTCGTGCGCGGAGCTGGCGTGTCGAGCTCGGACGTCGACCGCTGCATCTCGGGCGAGACCTTCAGGTCATGGGTCAGCGCGGCCACGGCGAGGTTCCTCGCCGATCCCGCCGTGCAGACCTCGAACGGCGTCGGCACGCCGACCGTGTTCGTCAACGGGAAGATGTACACCGGAGGCGTGACGGATGCCGCGGCCTTCCAGAAGGCCCTCGACGCGGCGAGCTAGGCGAACCAGAGCGCGAGCTCGCGAGCGGCGCTCTCGGGCGCGTCGCTGCCGTGCACCAGGTTCTGCTGGACGGCGAGGCCCCAGTCGCGGCCGAGGTCGCCCCGGATGGTGCCGGGGGCGGCGCTCGTCGGGTCGGTCGTGCCGGCGAGCGAGCGGAAGCCCTCGATCACCCGGTGGCCCGCCACGCGGACGGCGACCACGGGACCGCTCTGCATGAACTCCACCAGCGGCTCGTAGAACGGCTTGCCCTCGTGCTCGGCGTAGTGCTGGGCCAGCAGCTCGCGGTCGGCCTGCAGCATCCGGAGGTCGACGAGCTGATACCCCTTCGCCTCGATGCGGCGCAGGATCTCGCCGGTCAGGTTGCGGGCGACGCCGTCGGGCTTGACGATGACGAGGGTCTCTTCGATGTCGGTGGTCACGGGGCGTCTCCTTGAGGTGAGGTGGTGGTGTCGGCCGTCTCCGGATGAGCGGCCAGGTATTCGCGCCGGCCGCGGTCGATCTGGCGGGCGCGCACGAAGCACCAGATCCAGAACGCGGCGAAACCGGCGCCGACGACGTAGATGACGGGATTGAAGACCCCGAGTGCGATCAGGGCCGCCTGGATGACCCAGCCGATCGCGATGCCGACCGGCCAGCGCACCAGAAGGATCGTCAGCAGGATGACGACCACGAACGCCGCTCCCCCGCCGAACGCGAGCGCCGGCGACACGGTCTTGAGCCCGAACAGCACCAGCACGACGAAGAAGAGCAGGATCGCCTCGAGCAGCAGCATGATCGAGAGCAGGCTCTCGGTGGTGGAACGCTGCCGCCGGGGACGACCGGCCGGCCTCGATACGCCGGTTTCGCCGGCACTCGACCCGCTCACTACTTCCAGCCCTCGGCGGCGGCGCGGGCGATGGCCTCACCGACCAGGGTGATGGATCCGGTGACCAGCACCGCGCGGCGGGGCCGTTCGAGCGCCCACTCGCGGGCCCGCGTCAGGGCGTCGCTCGCGTGCGGGAACTGGTACGCGGCATCCTCGTGCGTCAGCTCGAGCACGATCTCGGCGAGCTGGTCGTGCGGGATCGCGCGGTCCGACTGCGAGTTCGTCGCGTAGAACTGCTCGACGGCAGGTGCGAGCTCGCGGATGATCCCGCGCGCGTCCTTGTCGGAGAGGATCGAGATCACCGCCGTCCACTCGTCGAAGTCGAAGTACTCGCCGAGCGCCGCGGCCAGCGCGCGGGCGCCGTGCGGATTGTGCGCGGCATCCACCAGCACGGTCGGGTCGACGCCGATCAGCTGCAGGCGCCCAGGTGACGTCACGGTGCCGAGGCCCTCCGAGACGACGCCGTCGGCGAGCGCGACGCTGCCGTCGCCGAGGAAGGTCTCCACCGAGGCGAGCGCCACCGCCGCGTTCTGCGCCTGGTGGTCGCCGTAGAGCGGCAGGTAGACGCCCTCGTAGCGCCCCGCGCGCCCGCGCACGTCGATCAGCTGGCCGCCGACCGCGACCGTCGTCGACTCGAGCGCGAAGTCCACGGCCTCGATCGAGACCGTCGCCTCGTCGAGCCTGGCCGCTTCGCGCAGCTCGTCGAGAGCCTCGATCGACTGCATGGCGGTCACCACGGATGCCGCAGGCTTGATGATCCCGGCCTTGGTGCGGGCGATCTCGGCCACCGTGTTGCCGAGCCGCGCCTGATGGTCGAGGGCGATCGGCGTGAAGACGGCGACCTGGCCGTCGGCGACATTCGTGGAGTCCCACTCCCCACCCATGCCGACCTCGAGCACCATCACGTCGACCGGCGCGTCAGCGAAGATCGCGAAGGCCAGGACCGTGAGCGCCTCGAAGAAGGTGAGCGGCTCCTCGTCGTTGGCGATGAGCTCGGCGTCGGTCATCAGCAGGTACGGGGTGATGTCGTCCCAGTTGCGCGAGAAGGCCTCGTTGGTGACCGGCCGGCCGTCGATCATGATCCGCTCGTTGACGCGGATCAGATGCGGGCTGGTCAGCAGCCCCGTCTTGAGCCCGGTCGCGCGCAGCAGGGATTCGATCATCCGGCTGGTCGAGGTCTTGCCATTGGTCCCGGTGATGTGCACGACCGGCGCGGAGCGCTGCGGGTCGCCGAGCAGTTCGACCGCGCGGCGGGTCGGCTCCAGCCGGGGCTGCGGGCTGCCCTCGCCCATGCGCTCCAAGAGCTCGCGGTAGGCCTCCTCCGCCGCCTCCTGGTACTCGGCCTCGTAGGCCTCCGCCTCGGCGTCGTCGAACTCGTCGTCGGCTCCGGGCACGTCCGGAAGGTCCGGCAGGCCGAGGAAGCCGGCGTCGTCGGCTCCGTCGTCCGGTCCGCCCACGTTGTCGCTCACGCGCGCTCCACTTCGATCTTCACGGTCGAGCCGGAACCCACAGCGATCCCAGCGTCCCCCGTCCCAGCCTCGCGGGCCTCGAGGGACACCGCAAGGGTCTCCCCCGCGATCAGCTCCCGGTGCGCCTCGACCGCCGCGACTGCCGCGGCGTCGCCGCGCACGACCAGGGTCACGCGGTCGCCGACGTCGAGGCCGGCGTCCTTGCGGGCCTGCTGCACCGCCCGCACCACGTCGCGCGCCAGTCCCTCGGCCTCCAGATCGGGCGTCAGGTGCGTGTCGAGCACGACGAAGCCGCCGTCCGGCAGGAACGCGATCGCGCTGTCGGCGTCGGCCGCCTCGAGCTGCAACTCGTACTCACCCGGCTCCAGCCGGATGCCCCCGGCCATCACGGCGGCGCCGTCGGCGCCGTCGGCGCTCCAGTCGCCGGCCTTGGCCGCCATGATGATCCGCTGCACGTCCTTGCCGACGCGCGGCCCGAGCGCCCGGGCGTTGACCGAGAGGCGGCGCGTGATGCCGAACTCGCTCAGGCTGGACTCGCGCAGCTCCGCCAGCTCGACGGACTTCACGTTGAGCTCGTCGCGCAGGATGTCGGCGAAATCGCCCAGGTTCGCGGCATCCGCCCCCACGACGGTCAGCCCCGCCAGCGGGAGCCGCACGCGCAGTCCGCGCGCCTTGCGCAGCGCCAGCCCCGACGACGCGATCTCGCGCACCCGGTCCATGGCCGCGACCAGCGCCGGGTCGCTCGAGAACGACGCGGCATCCGGCCAGTCGCTGAGGTGCACGCTGCGCTCGCCGGTCAGGCCCCGGTAGATCTCGTCGGTGACGAGCGGAAGCAGCGGGGCCGCGATCTGCGAGACGGTGACGAGCACGGTGTAGAGGGTGTCGAAGGCGTCGGTGTCGGTCCCGCCCCAGAACCGGTCGCGGCTGCGGCGCACGTACCAGTTGGTGAGCACGTCGCCGAAGTCGCGCAGCGCGTTCGCCGCGAACGGGGTGTCGAAGTCGTCGAAGTGGGCCTGGACGGTCTCGAGCACCTCGCGCGTCTTGGCCAGCAGGTAGCGGTCGAGCACGTTCGGAGAGTCGGTGCGGCGCTTCGCCTCGTAGCCGGCGGCGCCGTCCCAGCCCGCGGTGTTCGCGTACAGGGTGAAGAAGTAGTACGTGCTCCACAGCGGCAGCAGCAGCTCGCGCACGCCGGCGCGGATGCCCTCCTCGGTCACGACCAGGTTGCCGCCGCGGATCACCGAGCTTGACAGCAGGAACCAGCGCATCGCGTCCGAGCCGTCGCGGTCGAAGACCTCGTTCACGTCCGGATAGTTGCGCAGGCTCTTCGACATCTTCTGGCCGTCGTTGCCCAGCACGATGCCGTGGCTGAGCACATTGGTGAACGCGGGCCGGTCGAAGAGCGCGGTCGACAGCACGTGCAGCAGGTAGAACCAGCCGCGGGTCTGGCCGATGTACTCGACGATGAAGTCCGCGGGCGAGTGGGTGTCGAACCACTCGCGGTTCTCGAAGGGGTAGTGCACCTGGGCGAACGGCATCGAGCCCGAGTCGAACCAGACATCCAGCACATCCGGGATGCGGCGCATGGTGCTCGCGCCGCTCGGATCGTCGGGGTTCGGTCGGGTCAGGTCGTCGATGTACGGACGATGCAGGTCTGCCAGTCCCTCGGCGTTGGATGGTCGCACCCCGAAGTCGCGCTCCAGCTCGTCGAGCGAACCGTAGACGTCGATCCGCGGGAAGTTGGGGTCGTCGCTCTTCCAGACCGGGATCGGCGACCCCCAGTAGCGGTTGCGGCTGATCGACCAGTCACGCGCATTGGCGAGCCACTTGCCGAACTGGCCGTCTTTGACGTTCTCGGGCACCCAGTTGATCTGCTGGTTGAGCTCGAGCATCCGGTCGCGGAACTCCGGCACGCGGATGAACCAGCTCGACACGGCCTTGTAGATCAGCGGGTTGCGGCAGCGCCAGCAGTGCGGGTAGCTGTGCTCATAGCTCTTCACCTGCACCAGGCGGCCCGCCTCGCGCAGCATCGAAGTCAGGGGCTTGTTGGCGTCGAACCAGTGCTGACCCGCGACCTCCGGCACCTGATCGAGGAAGCGGCCTCCGTCGTCCAGCGACAGGATCACCGGGATGCCGGCCGCGGCGCAGACCACCTGGTCGTCCTCGCCGTATGCGGGCGCCTGATGCACGATCCCGGTACCTTCGCCGGTGGCGACGTAGTCAGCCACCAGGATCTGGAAGGCGTTCTCGCGGTACTCGTCGAGGTAGTAGTCGAACAGCGGGTCGTAGCGCACTCCGCCGAGCTGGGCGCCGGTGAAGGTCGCGGTGACCTCCGCCTCATCTCCCAGCTCCTTCGCGTAGGCGCTGACCGTGTCGGCGGCGAGCAGGTACTGGTGCACGCCGTCTGAGCTGCGCACCACCGAATACGCGATCTCGGGGCCGACGGCGAGCGCGGCGTTGGTCGGCAGCGTCCAGGGGGTCGTCGTCCAGGCGAGCGCCTCGACGCCGGTCAGGCCGAGGGACTCGGCCTTCTCGCCCACGAGCGGGAAGGTGACGGTGACCGACTGGTCCTGGCGCAGCTGGTAGACGTCGTCATCCATCCGCAGCTCGTGGTTGCTGAGCGGCGTCTCGTCGTTCCAGCAGTACGGCAGCACACGAAAGCCCTCGTAGGCGAGGCCCTTGTCGTAGAGCTGCTTGAACGCCCAGATGACGCTCTCCATGTACTCCACGTTGAGCGTCTTGTAGTCGTTCTCGAAGTCGACCCAGCGCGCCTGGCGGGTGACGTACTCCTCCCACTCCTTCGTATAGCGCAGCACGGATTCGCGGGCCTTGGCGTTGAAGACGCCGATGCCCATGTCTTCGATCTCCTGCTTCTGCGTGATGCCGAGCTGGCGCATCGCCTCGAGCTCGGCGGGCAGGCCGTGGGTGTCCCAGCCGAAGCGGCGCTGCACCTGCTTGCCGCGCATGGTCTGGTAGCGCGGGAACAGGTCTTTGGCGTAGCCGGTGAGCAGGTGGCCGTAGTGGGGAAGACCGTTGGCGAACGGCGGACCGTCGTAGAAGACCCACTCGGGGCATCCCTCACGGTTGTCGATCGAGGCCTGGAAGGTGTCGTCGCGCTTCCAGAACGCCAGGATGCCGCGCTCGATGGCCGGGAAGTCCGGCGATGCCGGCACTCCCGGCTCGCCATTCAAGGGGTAGGTCATCGTGCGCTCCGTGCTCGTGGCGTTCTCTTCCACGAGGACGACGGATGCCGCGGTACCACCTCGCTTGCCGCCAGATGTGCCTGAAATAGACACGCTCTGACGACCGCTCTCTTTTTGCTCGCTGTGACGGGCTGACCCGCTCGGTTCTACCGGCCTCGTGCGAGACGTTCTTCCGAGGACTCCCCGGTGATGGCCGGATCGATGTCTGTATCGCACATGTTAGCGGACGACGGGCGGCGCGGCCGGCGCGGTGCCGGAAGTTCGGCGAGGCCGGATATCCTGTCTTCGGCCCCACAGCACCCCGAGGACGACATGACCGACGAAACCGACGACCTGGACGAATTCGCCCGGATGTTCGGAGCAAAGCCGGAGACCCCGCCGGAGGGCCTGATCCCCCCGGTCGAGGCGAAGCCGACGCCGCCGGTGCAGCCGGTGCAGCCCACCGCGCCGACGAACGCGTTCCCGGGCCAGGCTCCTGCTGCGACGCCGGCCGCGCCGGCCACGTCCGGCGACCCGCTCGGCTGGCTGCTCACGCCGACACCAGCCGACTCGCCCGCGGCTCCGGTCTCCCCGGTAACGCCGCCGCAGGATGTTCCGACGCAAGCCTTCCCGCCGCAGGATGCGCCGACCGCCCTGTACCCGGGAGCGGGCGCTTACCCGGGAGCCGGCGCTTTTCCGCCCCCCGCCGAGTACCCGCCGACCGCCTTCCCGCCCGCGGCCGAGTACCCGCCGACCGGGTTCCCTCGCGACCCGTTCCCGGCCGCAGCGCCTGCCGCCGCCGGCGCCGACGCGGCCTCGGCATTCCCGGTCTTCGCGCCGCCGGCCGATCCGACCCAAGCCCTGCCGACCCGGCGGAGCGTCGCAGCGGACGCGAGCGGCGGTGCCGACAAGGGGCGCCGCAACCTGATCATCCTGGGCAGCGTCGGGGGCGGGCTGCTGATCCTGATCATCGTCCTGGTCATCGTCCTGGTGGCGAAGTTCGGCAGCTCGGGCACCCCCGTGGCGGTCGACACGCCGAGCGACACCCCGACCCAGTCGCAGAGCGCGACGCCGAGCACCACGCCGACGCCGACGCCCACTCCCACGCCGACCCCGACGCCGACCCCGACTCGCACGGTGGCGCCGCCTCCGCCGATCCAGCCCACCTTGAATGCATCAGTCGGCGGCCAGCCCGACTGCTCGGGAGGAGGCCAGACGACATTCACGATCGTCTACACGAACACCAACACCAGCGACCTCACCATGACCAGCCCGGACGGGACGCAGAGCTCCCTCACTCCCAATGTCACGGGGCAGACCACCGCGCCGATCTCGTACGACTGCACGCATCCCGGCGGGACCTATGGACTCAAGGCGATCGGCTCTGACGGAACCGATCCCGCGACGGCCAGCGTCACGCCGACCCCTACCCCCTAGCGCCCCTAGCCCTTGCATCCTCCATTGAGCGCTCCTCACCCGGCCCCTATGCTGTGACGCATCCCGGGGGCGTCCTCGGAGCGATCGCAGAGGAATCCCCCTATGAGCGACAGCACGCCCACGCAGCGATTCGACGCCCCCGTGCCGGAGGCGCCGAGTGAACCAGACCCGGAGAAGAGGAGCCGCGGCCTGATGATCGCCCTGATCGCGATCGGTGCGGCGATCCTGGTCGTGATCATCATCCTGTTGATCGTGCTGCTCGGCCGGAGCGGCCAGCCCGCCGCCGTGGGCACGAAGACACCGAAGCCGACCACGAGCTCAGCGTCGCCGACGCCGTCCGCGACGCCGACGCCCACGCCGACCCCGACCACCACGACGCCGCCCCCGCCCCCGCCGTCCACCAGCCCGTCGATCTCGAGCTACACGATCTCGCCGAAGACGCTCGACTGCTCCGGCGGCACCCCGAATCTGTCCATCCACTGGGCCAGCGTGAACGGCCTTCACGCCTACTTCGGCGTGAACGCCGACGACGCGATGACGATGGGCATGGGCTGGGTGCTGCCTCCGACCGGATCGGACGCCGATTTCCCGGATGGCTACCACCCCTACCCGGCGCTCTGCGGCAATGACTCGACCGAGTACACGATCACGATCCTCGGCACGGACGGGACGAAGGTCAGCAAGAAGTTCACGGTCACCAAGCAGTAGCGCGATCGAGACCGCGATGCACGTGATGCGCCCGTAAACTGAGCGCACCACAATCAGGCACCTCACCATTCACACGGTGCCGCGCATATCGAATGGGAGCACCGCCATGACGTCTGCCGACGCCCACCAGATTCCCGACAAGCCCGTGCTCGAGGGGCTCGAGGCCACCTGGGGCGCCGTCTGGGAGCGCGAGGGCACCCACCGGTTCGATCGCGTCGCCGCGCTCGCCGCGGGCAAGTCTTCCCTCTACAGCGTCGACACGCCACCGCCGACCGCGTCGGGCAGCCTGCACATCGGCCACGTCTTCAGCTACACCCACATGGATCTGGCCGCGCGGTTCCAGCGGATGCGCGGCAAGCACCTCTTCTACCCGATGGGGTGGGATGACAACGGCCTGCCGACCGAGCGCCGCGTGCAGAACTACTACGGCGTGCGTTGCGACCCGACGCTCCCCTACGACCCGGCGTTCACGCCCCCGCTCGAAGGGGGCGACAACGCCAGCTCGAAGGCCGCCGACCAGGTGCCGATCTCGCGCCGCAACTTCATCGAACTCTGCGAGAAGCTGACCGCGGAAGACGAGAAGCAGTTCGAGGCGCTCTGGCGCGACCTCGGCCTCAGTGTCGACTGGTCGCTCACCTACCGCACCATCGGCGCCGAGGCGCAGCTGGCCGCACAGCGCGCGTTCCTGCGCAATCTCGCCCGCGGTGAGGCCTATCAGGCGGATGCCCCGACCCTCTGGGATGTGACCTTCCGCACCGCCGTGGCCCAGGCCGAGCTCGAAGACAAGGACCAGCCTGCCGCGTACCATCGGGTGTCCTTCCACCGTCCGGATGGCGGCACCGTCGACATCGAGACCACCCGGCCCGAGTTGCTGCCCGCCTGCGTGGCGCTGGTGGCGCATCCGGATGACGAGCGCTACCAGGCGCTGTTCGGCACCACGGTGACCACCCCGCTGTTCGGCGTCGAGGTGCCGGTGCTCGCCCATCACCTCGCGCAGAAGGACAAGGGATCGGGCATCGCCATGGTCTGCACTTTCGGCGACGTGACCGACGTGGTCTGGTGGCGCGAGCTCGACCTGCCGACCCGCGCGATCATCGGCAAGGACGGCCGCATCCTCGACGACGCCCCGGCCGCCGATCTCTTCACCGAGGCGGGCCGCGCCGCCTACGCCGAGCTGGTCGGCAAGACCATCTTCAGCGCGAAGGCGAAGGTGGTCGAGCTGCTGAAGGAGTCCGGCGAGATCATCGGAGATCCCAAGCCGATCACGCATCCGGTGAAGTTCTACGAGAAGGGCGATCGCCCGCTCGAGATCGTGACGACGCGTCAGTGGTACATCTCAAACGGCGCACGGGATGCCGCGCTCCGCGATCGGCTGCTCCAGGCCGGCGAGCAGATCGCCTTCCACCCCGAGTTCATGCGGGTCCGATACGACAACTGGGTCGGCGGGCTGACCGGCGACTGGCTCATCTCCCGCCAGCGCTTCTTCGGGGTGCCGCTGCCGATCTGGTACCCGATCGACGCCGACGGCGAGGTGCTGCGCGAGCAGCCGATCGTGCCCGGTGAGCACCTGCTGCCGGTCGATCCGGCATCCGCTCCGGCACCCGGCTACGAGGAGTCGCAGCGCGGCCAGGCGAACGGCTTCGTCGGCGAGCTCGACATCATGGACACCTGGGCCACCTCCTCGCTCACGCCGCAGATCGCCGGCGGCTGGGAGACCGATCCCGAGCTGTTCGGGCTGGTGTTCCCCTACTCCCTGCGCTCGCAGGGGCAGGACATCATCCGCACCTGGCTGTTCTCCACGGTGCTGCGCGCGGAGCTCGAGCACCACAGCAGCCCGTGGACGGATGCCGGCATCTCGGGCTTCATCGTCGACCCCGACCGCAAGAAGATGTCGAAGTCGAAGGGCAACGTCGTCACCCCGGCCGGGATGCTCGAGGAGCACGGCTCGGACGCGGTGCGCTACTGGGCCGCGTCGAGCCGGCTGGGCACCGACGCCGCCTTCGACCCGCAGAACCCGAAGCAGATGAAGATCGGCCGCCGGCTCGCGATCAAGGTGCTGAACGCGGCCAAGTTCGTGTACTCCTTCCCAGAGCCGCCCCGCGGCGTGGAGATCACGAATCCGCTCGATCTGGACATGCTCGCGGAGCTCGACGACGTGGTCAGGATCGCGACCACCGCCTACGAGGAGTACGACCACGCCCGCGCTCTCGAAGCGACCGAGCAGTTCTTCTGGACCTTCTGCGACGACTACCTCGAACTGGTCAAGGAGCGCGCCTACGCCGGCGACGGCAGCGCGACCCGCAGCCTGCGCGAGGCGATCGACATCCTCCTGCGCCTGCTCGCGCCGGTGATCCCGTTCGCCACCGAGGAGGTCTGGCGGTGGACGCACGAGGATTCGATCCATCTCGCGGCCTGGCCGGAGCGCCGCGGCACGGCCGGCGGCATCGGCCTGCTGTCGGCGGTGAGTGCGGCGCTGATCGGGATCCGGCGTGCCAAGACCGACGCGAAGGCCTCGCAGAAGACCGACGTGGTCTCGGCGACCCTGTCGGGACCGGCGCTGCTGGCCGACGCAGCCGACGACCTGAAGGCGGTCGGCCGGATCGCCGAGTTGACCTTCGTCGAGGCCGACGAGATAGCCGTCACCGGGATCGTCCTGGCGGAGGCCCCCGCCGAGTGAAGTCCGCCGCCGTGGTCGTGCTGCTTCTCGCCATGCTGACGGGATGCTTCCCCGCGGGTCCGATCCCCTCGGTGATCGACTCGTCACGGGCGCAGCCGGTGAGCACCCAGCCGCGCGTTCCGCTGACGGGCCCGGAGGTGCTGGCGTACTGCCCCCGCAGCGACGCCGTGCACTTCGGCGCGTATTCGCTCGCCGTGGACGTGGTCTACATCTGCCGGGGCGACGAGACGCGGGCGACGGACGGCGTCTCCACCTACGGACCGTGGGAGGCGGCGTACCAGATCCAGCATCCGGCAGCCCTGCTGGCCGCGTACGGGCATCCGGACAACCGCCGCAAGCGGCTCTGCCCCGAGCCGCCCGTCGCGGTGGACCCGCTGATCATCTGGGTGCACCGCGACGGGGTCACGCAGTCGTACTACGCGCCGGTCGACGGATGCGGGCTGCCGACCCCGGCCGCGACAGCGGCCTACCAGATCGCGAAACGCACCTTGCTGGTCCAATTCGACCGAGGCGCTCCCACGGTCTCGCAGAAGGACGCGGACGGATGAGCAACGAGAGGACGAACTGATGCAGCTCGGAACACGCTGGACGGTCGGCGACGCGCCGCCCGCGCGACTGCCCGCCACGATGGTGGCGGCGATCGCCGAGGTCGAGTCGGAGCTCGAGGGCATCGACACCTCCGGCTGGCGCTGGACGCTCACCTGGCTCGAGGGCCGCCCCGAGGCCGAACTCGACGACGGGACGACGCTGCGCTACGAACCCGCGAACGACAGCGTCGCGCGCGGGCAGCGCGACTAACCCAGCCGCACGTGCCGGACGAGCCGCGAGTAGTCGGAGGCCGCGCTCGCATCGTGCTCGACGCGGCACGGGAATGCCGCCCGCTGGAGCGCGGCGAAACGGCGCTGCGAGCTCGACTCCGACCAGCGGAGCATGCCGACAGCGAGCCGCGAGACCAGGAGTTCGAGGCCGCCGGGGCGGGTGTCGCCGGAGGCGGAGTGAAGCGGAAGAGCAGTGCTTGTCATCGTCATCCTCACCTCGTTCGTGGTACTGAAATTACGGTCGACCACCGACATCGGCGGCTGCACCAGGTGACGGATCCTGGGGTTGTTCATGACGGCTCTCCTGGCGTCTCAAGCCCGGCATCCAGCACCGGGAACGCGTTGAATTCGACGTGCACGGGACGTGCGCCCGGCACGTCCTGCGAGCGGAACGGCGTCACGTACTCGGCGAGAACGGCGTGCACTGCGGCGACGAACGCCCGGAGCTGCTCAGGGGTCAGCCGGGTGTTGGACGACAGGAGGTCTCCTGCCTCCTGCCATTCAGCGGACAGCAGCTCGGAGCCGTGCTCGGCGTAGTCGTCGATGAGGCGGCGCTGTGCCCGCTGCATCTCGCGGTAGATGACGGTCGCGGCGGAGCGGCCCGCCGGAGTCTTGACCGCCTCGGGGGACCCGATGTTGATCGACCCGGGAGTGCGCTCCCACCACCGCTCGCGGCCGGAGCCGCGGCCCTCCTGCTCACGCACCAGGCCGTGCTTCTCGAGCTGGCGCAGGTGGTAGCTCGTGGCGCCGCTCGACTCCCCGAGCCGCTCCCCCAGGCCGCTGGCGGTTGCCGGTCCGTAGACCGACAAAGCGTCGAGCAACTGGACCCGCAGCGGGTGTGAGAGGGCCTTCAGGCTCTCGAGGTCGAGGTCGCGATGGGCGGGAGCGCTGCTCTCGCGCGGCTGATCGGTCATAGTGCAAACATAACTCTGCAATGGTTTCTTTGCAAGAGTTATTTTGCAACAGGGTTTTTGCAACAGCAGTTTTGCAAATGAGTCTTTGCGAATCGCTCCACGCTTAGGCTGGAGACATGGTCGACCAGAACCCCTTCTTCGCCCCGAGCAGCCTGGAATACGGCCTCCCGCCCTTCGCCGAGATCCGCGACGAGCACTACGAGCCGGCGTTCGAGAAGGGCATGAGCGAGCAGCTCGCGGAGGTGCAGGCCATCGTGCGCAAGCGCGACATGCCGGTCTTCGAGAACACCTTCGTGCCCCTGGAGCAGAGCGGTCAGCTGCTGGATCGTGTCGCGACCGTGTTCTTCAACAAGAGCTCAGCCGACTCGAGCGACTTCACCAACGAGCTCGAGGAGCGGGTCGCGCCGAAGCTCGCCGCGCACCACGACGCGGTCCTGCTCGACTCGCAGCTCTATTGGCGGGTGAAGACGGTCTACGACCAGCTGGAGCAGAACGCCGAGTTGGATGCCGAGCAGAAGTACCTCGTGCACCGCTGGTACACCGAGATGACGCTCGCCGGCGCGGGCCTCGACGACGCGCAGAAGGAGAAGCTCAAGGAGTTCAACCAGAAGCTCTCGGTGCTCACGACCAAGTTCGAGAAGAACCTGCTGAGCGACACCAACGAGCTGGCCGTCGTGGTCGCCGACATCGACGATCTGGACGGCCTCGAGCCGGGCGAGATCAGCGCGGCGGCGGAGGCGGCGTCCGACCGGGGGCTCGAGGAGGGCACCTCGCTCATCACCCTCGTGCTGCCGACCGGCCACCCGTTCCTGGCCTCGCTCACGGATCGCGGCATCCGTCAGCGCATCATGGAGGCCTCACAGGCCCGGGGCAATCACGGCGGCGAGTTCGACAACAACAAGGTGCTGCTCGAGATCGTGCAGCTGCGCGCCGAGCGTGCCGCCCTGCTCGGCTTTCCTAGCCATGCCGCGTTCGTGCTAGCCGACTCGACCGCGAAGACCCCGGATGCCGTCGCCGCCATGCTCGGCCAGCTGGCACCCCTTGCCGCCCGCAACGCGACGGCCGAGCAGGGCGACCTCGAGGTGCTCACCGAAGGCCAGCTCGACGACGACGACTCCACCGCGACCGCCAGCAGCGAGGGCGTTCGGAGCTGGGACTGGGCGTTCTGGACCGAGAAGGTGCGCCAGGAGAAGTACGACGTCGACACCGCCGCCCTTCGGCCATGGTTCGAGGCCGAGCGCGTGCTGCAGGACGGCGTCTTCTTCGCCGCGAACAAGCTCTACGGCGTCACGTTCACCGAGCGGAAGGATCTCGTCGGCTACCACCCCGACGTGCGGGTCTTCGAGGTGCACAACGAGGACGGCAGCAAGCTCGGCCTGTACTTGCTCGACCTCTACACCCGCGACTCCAAGCGCGGCGGCGCGTGGATGAACGAGCTCTTCGCCCAGGCGACCCTGCTCGGGCACGACCACTCCATCGTCGTCAACAACCTCAACGTGCCGAAGCCCGCCGCCGGCCAGCCGACGCTCCTGACCTTCGACGAGACCTCGACCTTCTTCCACGAGTTCGGTCACGCCCTGCACGGGCTGTTCGCCACGGTGACCTATCCGAAGCTGAGCGGCACCAACGTGTTCCGCGACTTCGTCGAGTTCCCCAGCCAGGTCAACGAGATGTGGATGCTGTGGCCCGAGGTGCTCGCAAACTACGCCAAGCACTCCCAGTCCGGGGCGCCCCTCGACCAGGCCATCGTCGATCGGCTGCACGAGTCGGAGGCTTTCAACGAGGGCTTCGCCACCAGCGAGTACCTCGGCGCCGCGCTGCTCGACCAGGCCTGGCACACCCTCGGCGCCGACGCCGCGAAGAAGGTGAAAGACGTGCAGGCCTTCGAGGCCGACGCGATCAAGGCCGTCGGCCTCGACAACCCGGCCGTCCCGCCGCGCTACCGCAGCACCTACTTCGCCCATGTCTTCTCGGGCGGATACGACGCCGGCTACTACTCCTACATCTGGAGCGAGGTGCTCGACGCCGACACGGTCGACTGGTTCAAACAGAACGGCGGCTTGACTCGCGCGAATGGCGACCGTTTCCGGTCGAAGCTGCTCGGCGTCGGCGGATCGAAGGATCCCATCGAGGCCTACGTCGATTTTCGCGGCAAGGTGGCCGAGATCGGGCCTCTGCTCAAGCGCCGCGGCTTGGAGTGACGTCCGGCGCGATGGCCGCGGCGCGGAAGATCGCGAGCACCTTGGGGTCGATCCACGTGCCGTCCTCGGCCACGCGCATCTCGTAGTTCTCGGTGCCGACCCAGGACGCGAAGTCCCGGGACCCGAGCGCGACGGCGCCCCCGTCGAGCTCGGCCCGCAGCTCCGGCGTCACCGGGATGCGCTCCTCCTCGGTCGATGCCGTCAGGTAGAGATCGTTGAGGTCGAGCAGTCGCGCCAACTCCCCCACCGGAGCCGGGTGATCGTCGACGCGCAGGTCGACCGCGGTGTCGTCGAGTCCGCCGTAGCCGGCGCCTGCTCGCACCACATAGAGCGCGGCCGACTGGCGTCCGCGTGAGTCGCCGCCTGCCGCGTCGCCCGCGGTGAGCGCGGCGAGCAGCCGCCGGGCGAGCGGCTCGTCCGGGGCCGAGCCGAGCCACGCCGACTCCATCTCGTAGAGCACCTCGGGCCCGGTGAGGATGTTGCCCTGGAGGGCGTAGCCGTCGCGAGCGATGCCGCCTGCCCAGGTGAGGCATCCGGCTCCGGTGAAGGTCGCCGCGCGGCCCTCGGCGTCGACGATCCCGGCTTGGCGCTCCTCCCGGCCGTCGTCGTCGCCGAGCAGGCGCTGGAGGGCCTCGTCGGCGGTCGCGCCGGTCGCCAGGAGGGCGAGGCCGTCCCGCTTGTACGCGACGTTCGCCGCGGCCTGGGTGGCGAGGGCTCCGACTCCGGCGGCCGCCGCCGGAACCGCCGAACCGACGGCCAGGAACTTGGACGCGACGGCGACGCCCCACGATTGGCCATCGGCGGAACGCGCCACGATCGAGAAGGTCATGCGCAGAACCTACCGCGCGAGGTTCAGCCTGCGAGCTGCCGCAGGGTGTCGAGGCGCACGTCAACAGTCGGCCCCTGCGGCACGACGATCACCTCGTCGGCGAGGGTCGAGGCGACCAGCGCGTCGATCCGCTCGCGCACGTGCGCAAGCGTGCCGACGGCCTGGTGCCGCAGCCGGTCGTCGACGAAGGCGTTCTCTCCGTCGGTCCACGGGTGCGCGAGCGTCTCCTCGAGCGACGGCACCCGCGTCGGGTGGCCGCTGCGCAGGCGCATCATCTGCAGGGCCTGCGGCAGGGCGAGCTCCCGAGCCCGCTCCGCGGATTCCGCGACCAGCGTCGTCACCGCGACCATGCTGTGCGGCTCGCTCAGCACGACGGACGGGGTGAACGCATCCCGGTACAGCTCGAACGCGAGCGGGGTGGTGTCGCCACCCGCGAAGTGGTGGGCGAACGCGAACGGGAGCCCCATCATCCCGGCCAGGCGCGCGCTGAAGTCGCTCGAGCCCAGCAGCCAGAGCTCGGGGGAATCCCCCATGCCGGGCACGGCCATGATGCGCGAGCCCTGGCCGCCCTCGAGGGCGGGGATGGTGCCGAAGTACGCCAGCAATTCGATGACCTGCTGCGGGAAGTCATCCACCGTCTCGATGCCGACATGGCGCCGGATGGTGGCGCTCACGAGCGGGTCGGTGCCTGCCGCGCGCCCGAGCCCCAGGTCGATGCGGTCGCCGTGGAGCGCCACGAGCGTGCCGAACTGCTCCGCCACCACGAGACTGGAGTGGTTCGGGAGCATGACGCCGCCGGAGCCGACTCGGATACGCTCGGTCGCGGCCGCGATCGCGCCGATGAGCACCGGCGGCGAGGAGCTCGCGATGCCGGGCATGCCGTGGTGCTCGGCGACCCAGAACCGCCGGTAGCCGAGCGAGTCGGCCTCCCGCGCCACGGCAAGGGTGTCGGCGAGGGCCGCGGCGTGGGAGCCGCCCTCTCGGACGGAGGCGAGGTCGAGCACGGAGAGGGGAACGGTCACCTCGGGGTCAACCGTCGAAGGGTGCCGGGGATTCCGCGGACACGGACGGACGTCGCCCGGCCCGCAGCACGAGCATGACGATCGCACCGACCACGAGGCCCCAGAACGCCGACCCGATGTTGAGCAACTGCAGCCCCGAGGCCACGACCAGGAAGGTCGCGATCGCGACGATCCGATGCGGCGGCTCTTCGAGCGCCGCCACGACAGAGCTCACGAGTGCGCCCAGCAGGGCGAGGCCGGCGACCGCTTCGATCAGGATCGGCGGGCTGGCGGCGACGAGCGCCGTGGCGGCGCCGGCACCGAGGCCGAGCACCAGATAGGTGGCGCCCGAGCTGACCGTCGCGATCCAACGGCGGTCGGGGTCGGGATGGGCGTCCGGGCCGGCCGTCATCGCCGCGGTGATCGCGGAGAGGTTGAGCGCATAGGCGCCGAAGAAGGATCCGATGGCGGTTGCGATCCCCGCGCTGGTGAGAATGGCTCGCGCAGGCGGGTGCTCGTAGCCGAAGGTGCGAAGCACCGCGAAGCCCGGCACGTTCTGGCCGGCCATGGTCACGATGTAGAGCGGCACCCCCAGGCCGATCAGCACGAGCGGGTCGAAGGCCGGCACCACGAAGCGGATCGTCGGCGCGAGGTGCACCGCCGCGATGTGCGGCTGCGTGAGCACGACCGCGATCACCGTGACCACCACGGCTCCGGCGACCGCCCACCGCGGTGCGAGCCGGGTCAGCGCCAGCCAGACCACGATGGGCGGCAGCGCGAGCAGCGGCAGCTGCACCGCCGCCTGCACCGGAGCGAGGCAGATGGGGAACAGGATGCCGGCCAGCATCGCGCTGGCGATCGGCCGCGGGATCCGGGTCATGGTACGCGCCAGCCACGGCCAGAGCCCGGTCGCCAGCAGCAGGACCCCGCAGAGCAGGAACGCACCGACGGCGGCGCGGAAGTCGCCCGTGGTCTTGTGCGCCGCGACGAGCAAGGCGGCCCCCGGTGTCGACCAGGCGAACGAGAGCGGCATCCGAAACCGCAGACTCATCCCGATGGCCAGCGCGCTCTGGAACACGCACAGCACGAGGAGCCCCGACGCGGCCTCTGCCTCGGTCGCACCGACGGCCCGCAGGCCGGCGATCAGCAGGGCGAAGGAACTCGCGAAGCCCGTGATCGCACCGACGATCCCCGCGCTGATCGGATGGAAGATCGACACGGGCTTCATGGTGCGCTCAGCCTAGAAGACCCCGCAGTCGTTCCCAGTCGCCGGCCCGCACCCAGACCGGCGCTTCGTCCAGCGGCGTTGGGCGGTTGACGACCCGGCCGCCCTCCACGAGTTCGCCGGTGAACGCGTCGCGCCAGCCGCCGGGCGGCAGGTAGGCCTCGACGCCCGCGTCGCCCTCGCCGGTGACTGGCGCGACGAGCAGGGAGTCGCCGAGCATCCATTGCAGCGGATGCCGCCACACCTCCGCATCACCCGGTGCGTCGAAGAACAGCGGCCGCATGAGCGGCTCCCCCGCGGTCACGGCACGCGACGCTTCGGCGGCCAGATACGGGACCAGTCGTTCGCGCAGTTCGGCGAACCGCCGGAAGACCGGGATGACGCGGTCATCCCCCGAGCGCTCGGCGATGTTCCACGGCGTCCGGTCGCGCGAGGGCGTGCGGTGGTGGTTGAACTCCGAGTGGTACTGCATGATCGGCACGAAGGCGGCGGCCGCTGCCGATCGGAGATAGAGCTCGGCGGTCGGGACGTCCCCGCTGAAGCCGGCGAGATCCCAGCCCCAGTACACGATGCCGCTCGCCGCCGCGTTCAGGCCCGCGAACAGCGACCAGCGGAACGCCTCCCAGGTCGAGTTCTCGTCGCCCGCCCAGAACGCGCCGTGCGCCTGACTTCCGGTGAAGCCGGCGCGGCTGAAGGTGACCGGCGCCTTGCCGTTGCGGCGCAGGAGGTCGCCATAGGCGGCGGCGTAGCGCACGGGAAAGGTGTTGTTCTTCTCGTCGCCGAGCCGCCCGTCGAGGTAGACGAGCTCGCGGCCCCATGCGTGCTCGCCGCCGTCCGTCTTGAAACCGTCGACACCGACCTCGTCCACGAGATAGCGGCGCTTCTCCGTCCACCAGCGCGCGGCGCGGTCGTCGGTGAGGTCGGGCATCAACCCGAGCGGGAACCACCAGCCGCGGTTGCGGTACGGATGCAGGCGTCCGTCTGTGCCCGGCTCGCGGATCAGCACCTCGTCGCGGACGGCGGCCTCGGCATCCGCCTTGAGCTGGCCGACCGGATGAGGTCGCTGCTTGAGCAATGGGATCTGCCACAGGTGCAACCGGATGCCGCGGGCGTGCAGCTCGTCGGTCATCCCCTTCGGATCGGGCCACGCGCCGTCGGCCGGGAAGTCGAAGTCGGCGAGGCGCTTCGGCTCGGCTCCATCGCGGACGGCCGAGCGGGCATCGCGCCAGGTGGTGAAGGTGCTCTCGTCGCTCCAGGCCTCGATGACGACCGACCCCACGGGGATGCTGTGCTCGCGGTGGGCGTCCATCTGACGCATCACCTCGGCCTGCGTGTTCCACTCGTTGCCGCTCGCCCAGAGCCGGAACACCCAGTCGGGAAGCTCCTCGGCGCGGCCGGCCCTCTCCAGGAAGCCGAGAAGCACCTCGCGCGGGCTCCCGTCGAAGAACGCGATCTCGAGGTCGCCGTCGGGGCCGGTCTCGGCCTCGATCCAGAGCCGGTCGCGGGTGGAGGCGCCGACATCGAACCAGACCCGGCGCGAGCTGCGCACGTGGAATCCCCAGCCCGGCGAGCCGTCATCCGCACCGACCACATGCGCGAACGGCATGGGCAGATAGGTCTTCCGCTCCGCGCCCTGGTTCTTGTACTGCTCGAAGACGACCGAGTCGAGCTCGGTGCCGCGCTGGTCCAGCGCGTCGTAGCGCTCACCGAATCCGGCGACCCGCTCCCCCGGGACGAGCGGAAGCGCGAACCGGATGCGGCGGGTGACGGCTCCGTCGCCGAACGCGCGCTCGGTGCCGGTCACGACCCGGGAGACGCCGACCGCACGGAGGCCGGGAGCGCCGTCGGTCCAGCCGTTGACGGTGGCGTCGAACCAGCGCGTGCGCTCCGTGCCGCCCGTCGGGCCAACGGCCGTGAAGCGGTAGCGCAGGGATCGGCCGATGGCGAGGCCGGCGAGCTCGGTCGCCCACCCGCCCGAGGCGCGCGCGAGGCGGGCCTGAGCGGAGGCCAGGTGCCCGCCGTCCACCAGCTGGCCGCGTGAGCTGCGGGTCACGGCGAGCAGGTCCCGCGCGGGCTGCGCGACTCCGTCGCGCTCCCACTCGAGCCTCACGGTATGCACGCCGGACGAGGTGCGGACTCCGAGCCGCAGCGGTTGGGCGGCATCCGGATCCACCGGAGCGCGCTGCTCGGTGTCGACCGAGTAGGGGTGGCCCGAGCCGGACGGCCGGTGCCGGATCACCGCGCGGCCTCGGCGTCGTGGAACTCGACGACGCCGAGTTCGACCGCCAGCCTCAGGTACATCGCGTGGCTCCAGAGCAAGGGCGTCGCGACGGTCCCCCAGCGGAGGACCCATTCGGCGCGCCGTTCGGGGAAGAGCAGGTGGTCGGCGACCTGCTCGGGGAGCTCCTCGCCGTCGACCGCGGTCTGCGCGGCCCACCGCAGTTGAGCGAAGGCCCCGTCTCGATCGCCGCGCGCAGCGAAACCAAGGCCGAGCATGCAGCTCAGAAGCGGCCACTGACCGCCACCGTAGAAGGTGTCGTCGAGGTAGCGGTGCACCCCGCCGCCCACGTTGAGCGCCGCATCCACCGCATCGAGGGTCGCGGATCCGAGCGGCTCCTCCGCGGGGAACACCTCGAGCGGGAAGACGAGCGCTGCCAGGCTGGCATCGACCTCGGTCGACCCAAGCCACTTGGTCAGGTGCCCGTCGGCGACCCCGCCGGAGCCGATGAGGGCGTCGATCTCGCCGACTGCGCCGATGGCGCGCGCCGCGGTATCCGTGTCGAGGGCGTCCTCGTCCAGAACGGCGAGCAGGCCGCCGGCGATGCACCCCAGCGTTGAGACGTGCACGTGATCCGCGTGCTCCTCCCACCAGTCGAAGCACGGCCGGCGCCATGAGCTCAGCAGATACTCCACCGTCAGGGCGATCGCATCGCGCCACGGCTCCAGGGAGCGGTCGTGGCGACGGGCGTGGGCGGCGACCGCCCAGAGCCAGGTCCCGTAGCCGTCGAGCTGGAAGTCCCACCACTCGTCGGCACCGTCGGCGCCGTCGAGCGTGAAGCGGGTGCCGAGCATGGCCGAGTCGGCGACGGGCTCGCCGGCCCTGGCGGCATCCACGATCGCGATGATCTCGGCGGAACGAGCGCGCAGGATGCCGGCGCACCAGTCGAAGAAGCGCTCCGCGGACTCGATCCCGCCCGCCGACGAGACGCCGTCCGCGATGAACGCGCCGTCACGGAACCAGGAGTAGCCGCGGTAGGCCGAGAAGGTCGGACTCGCCGGATAGGCGCCCGAGGGGTCCTGCAGCCGCACGATCAGGTCGAGGCTCGTGCGAGCCAGCCCGGCCAGCCCGGCCCGCTCGTCGCTGCCGATCCGGCTGTCGGCGTCGGTCATCCTGTGATTCTCCTTGCGTCGTCCTGCCCTCGGGAGGATGGCATGTCGGGGAGGTCCCGGGGCCGCGAGCGGCCCCGGGACCGGAGGTGGAGCGGTCGATCAGCCCGCGAGCAACGCGTTGATCTTCGTCTCGGCGTTGTCGAGCGCCTGGTTGACGGTCTCGCGACCCGCCTGTGCCTCGATCAACTCGCCGGTCATGATGTCCTGCATCTGCGACTGGTTGGCGCCGATGGCGGGCTGGGGCGCGATCTTCTTGGCCGCGTCGAACACCGCCTGACGGTTCTCGGGCTTGCCCTTGGTCAGGTAGGTGTCGAGCTTCTTCGTGTCGGCGATGGTCGGGAGCTCCCAGCCGGTGTCGAGACGCACGTTGACCTCTTCATTGGAACCGGACAGGTACTCGGCCCACTTCTGGGCGGCCGCCAGGTGCTTCGAGCTCGCCGAGACGCCGATCGCGTTCGAGAACACGGCGCTGGCCTGCTTGGTGTTGCCCGGCTCGATCGCGATGTCCCAGTTGGCGGGAGCGTCGGCGAAGGCGCCGAACTCCCAGATACCGGTGTGCAGCATCGCGAGCTTGCCCGCCTTGAACAGGTTGGTGTCGAAGTCCGCGGTGCCCTGGCCGTCGGCGATCGTCGGCATCGTGGTGCCGCTCTTGTCGACCAGCCAGTGAGCCGCCTCGATCCCGGCCGGCGTGTTGAACGCGGCCTTCGTGCCCTTGGCGTTCAGGAACGAGGCGCCGTTCTGCACGAGCGCCTTGTAGTACTCGTTCCAGGTGACCGGCTGGTGGTCGCCCCAGACACCGGTGGCGGCATCCGTCAGCTTCTTCGCCGCGGCGGTCTCATCGGCCCAGGTCCAGGAGTCGGTCGGGTACTTCACACCCGCCGCGTCGAACAGGTCCTTGTTGTAGAACAGCACGACGTCCGAGAACGAGGTCGGCAGCGCGTACTGCTTGCCGTCCGTCTCGTAGGTGTCGAGCAGTCCCGAGTTGTAGACCTTCGAGTCGACGCCCTTCAGCTCGGCGAGCACGCCGTTCGCCTGAAGCGGCCCGTAATTGGACGAGCCGTCGATGTCGAAGGTGTCGGACAGGCTGCCCGCCGCGATGTCCGTCTGCTGGGTGGTGTCGTAGTCGGCATAGGGCAGCGTCGTGACCTTGACCGTGATGTCGGGGTTGGCCTTCTCGAACGCGCTCACGATCTTCTTGAGGTTGCCTTCGTTGGCACCCTGCGAGATGAAGTTCGTGTACGTGATGGTGACGGGGCCGCTGTCGGCGGCCGGGCCGGCCGAGCAGCCGGCGAGCACGAAGG
This sequence comes from Pseudolysinimonas sp., assembly GCA_036499485.1. Classification (GTDB taxonomy): domain Bacteria; phylum Actinomycetota; class Actinomycetes; order Actinomycetales; family Microbacteriaceae; genus Lysinimonas. The sequence continues at coordinate 26,507 of DASYDQ010000029.1, forward strand.
CCGCCGCTCCGGTAAGGCCGATGAGGCCGAGGACTTTGCGATTCATGTGGTGCGATCTCCTTTGATGTGGGGTGGTGCGAAAAGGGTGTTCGATGGGTGCTCCGGGATCACTTGATCCCGGAGCTCGCGACGCCCTGGACGACGTACTTCTGGGCGAAGATGTAGAGCGCCAGCATGGGGATGACGCTGACGACCGAGCCGGCCATGATGACGTCCCAGTCCGAGATGTACTGGCCCTGCAGCGCGGCAAGCGCAATCGGCAGGGTCTGCAGCTCGGGAGACCTGAGCACGATCAGCGGCCAGAGGAAGCTGTTCCAGCTGCTCATGAACGAGAAGACCACCAGCGTGGCCAGCGCGGGACGGATGTTGGGAAGCACGACCTGGAAGAAGATCCGGAAGTGCCCCGCACCGTCGATCGTCGCCGCCTCGTCGAGATCCCGCGGGACCTGGTTGATCGCCTGCCGGAGCAGGAAGATCCCGAAGGCCGAGGCGAAGGTCGGCAGCAACGCGCCGAGATAGCTGTTGAGCAGGCCGAAGGTCTTGAGTTCGACGAACAGGGGCACGATCAGCACCTGCAGCGGGATCATCATCGTCGCGAGGTAGATCGCGAACACGAAGCCCTGGCCGCGGAACGGAAGTCTGCTGAAGGCGTAGGCCGCGGTCGAGCTCGTGATCAGCTGCACGGCGGTGGTGATGGCGGCGAGGAGGAGGCTGTTGAGCACGACCTGCACGAACGGGCGTTCCGTGAACAGCCGCACGTACGGCTCCAGCGAGGGATCGGTGGGGATCAGCGCCGGCGCGTTGGTCAGCGTCGCGCCGGGCGTGATCGAGGTGATGATCGTCCACAGGAACGGGAAGAACATCGCGACGGCGCCCGCGATGATGACCACGTGCAGCACGATGAAGCCCGCAAGGCGCGCACGCGAGGCGCGGCTTCTCGGCGCCTTCGGGATGCCGCGGGCTCGCCGGGCGCCGAGGTCGAGCAATGCGTCAGCCATAGGTGACCCACCTCCGCTGGCCGCGCACCTGGATCACCGTGACCGCGAGGATCACGACGAAGAGGATCCACGACAGCGCCGAGGCCTCGCCTGCCTCGCCGTACCGGAACGTCATGTCGTAGATCTGCTCGACGACGACCTCGCTCGCCCCGTTGGGACCGCCGCCGGTCATCGCGTACACCTGGTCGAAGACCTGGAATCCGTTGATCAGCGAGATGACCAGCACGAAGAAGGTCGATGGCGACAGCAGCGGCAGCGTGATGCTGAACAGCCGCCGCCACCAGCCAGCGCCATCCATCTTCGACGCGTCGTACATGTCGGTCGGGATCGCCTGCAGCCCGGCCAGCAGGATGATCATGACGAATCCGAGGTCCTTCCAGGCCGACGCGATGATGATCGACGGCATCGCCCAGTTCGGGTCGGTCCACCAGCCGGGGCCCGCGATCCCGAAGAAGCCGAGCACGGTGTTGACCACCCCGGAGCTCGGGCTGAGCAGCCAGCGCCAGACCAGCGCGACCACGATCCAGCTCGTGACCACGGGCAGGAAGTAGATGCCGCGCAACAGCGAACGGCCCTTCAGCGCCGTGTTGAGTGCGAGCGCCAGCGCCAGGCCGCCGATGTAGACGATCGGCAGGTAACCGGCGACGTAGTACAGGGTGTGCAGGAAGACGTCGCCCGTCTGCGGATCGCTGAGCAGCTTGGCGTAGTTGCCGAGGCCGATGAACTTCATCGGCGCGAGGAGGTTCCACTGATTGAGGCTGACCCAGAGGGCCGCGATCATCGGGCCGAGCGTGAACGCCAGCAGTGGGATCGCGCTTGGCAGGAGGAACGCCAGCACGACGAGGGCGTAGCGGGCGCGGTTCCTCCGCGAGCGGACCGGGCGGCTCTTCGGGTCGCGCGGCCGGCCGTCGAGCGCGAGGCGGGCTGCCGGGGCGGTCATCCGTTGTCCCCTTGCGGCGATGCCTGCTCGACCAGGCGCTCGCGCACCAGGCGGCCCTGATCGCCGGCGACATCCTCGGAGTCGAACGGCGTGGCGAGCACGAGGGATGCCGCACCCTGCGCCCACGACTCGTCCTGCCAGGTCTCGACGGCCACGGCGAGGCCACGGCGGCTCGGCATCAGGGCCGAACGGAGCGCCGGTTCGAAGCCGTACGACCAGTGCGCCCACGACGCCGTGCCCTCGCCGAGCACGATGACGATCTCGGGATCGACGACATGCACGATTCCGGCGAGCGTGCGCCCGAGCAGATGGCCCGCCTCGCCGAAGATCGCGGTCGCGGCCTCGTCGCCGGCGTCGGCGGCGCGGCGCAGGGCCGCCATCCCGCTCTCCTCGCCGATGACGCCGCGGTCGCGCGCGGTGCGCACCAGGGCCGCCTCGCCGATGATCGCCTCGAGGCATCCGTGGTTTCCGCAGGTGCAGAGCGGGCCGTCGATCTCCACCGGGATGTGGCCGATCTCTCCCGAGCCGCCGGAGTGGCCGCGCAGCATGGCACCGTCGACGACGAAGCACGCGCCGACACCGGTCCCGATCGTCAGGACCATGAAATTGTCGTACTGACGGCCGAGTCCGTAGAGGCGCTCGGCCATGGCGAGCGCGTTGACGTTGTTCTCGACGATGACCGGAAGGTCGAGTTCGCGGCGGAGCGTCGCCCCGATCGGCACCTGGCTCCAGCCGAGTTGCGCGGAGTCGACGAGCCCGCTGCCCTGCTGGTCGACCGACCCCGGCACACCGACGCCGACGCCGAGGAGAGGGGCCTTGCCGCCACCCGAGATGAAACGGCGCAGCAGCAGCGACAGATCGGTCAGCATCGTGGACGCTGCGGCGTCGAAGGGTTCGCTGGCCGAGCGCAGGACGGCGCCCGCGATCCCCACCTCGACGAAGGCGACGTGATCGGCCGCCACCTTGACGCCGATGGCGCGACCCGCGGTGGCGACCAGGCCGAGCATCCGGGCCGGACGCCCGCCCTGCGACGGGGAGTGCTCGAGCTCGACGAGCAGGCCGTCCGCGATCAGATCCTTCGTCAGCTGGGTCATGAGCGCCGGCGACACGCCGAGCACCCGGGCCAGGTCGGCGCGCGATGCGGGCCCCGAGGCGCCGAGGTGCGCCAGGATCGCCGAACGGTTGACGTCGGTGCGCGCTGCGGGGCGGATCGCCATTGATGGTCCCTCGGGTGAGAAATCGTCCTTTGTTCAGGACTAAATAAACCCTAGAACGAAGTCAGGCGCGGCGTCAAGCCCGAGCGCGGGCATGGCGAGGCCGCGCCGCTCGGAGGCGATCCGTGCAGCGCCCGTGGCGGAGGGGTCAGGCCGCCTCGGGAGCCTCTGCGGCGTCCGAGCGGAGAGCCCTCTCCTGCCGGTGCGCCGCCCGCAGCGCGAGGGCCGCGATCCCCAGTCCGGCGACGATGAAGAGCAGGCCGAGAAGCGCCCATCCGGGCCATCCCCAGGCGATCGCGGTCGCCGCGATGAGGGCGGGGCCCACCGCGGTTCCGAGGGCGTAGCTCGTGCCGAACACGCCCTGGTAGCTGCCGACCGTGATCGGATCGGCCAGCTCGAAGCTCAGCCCCCAGCCGCCGGCTTGCGACAGGACCTCCGCAACGGCGGCGATCAACGACGCGACCACGAGCGCGACGCATGCCCAGAGCACGGGGACCGAATGCGCGATCGCATACGCGCCGCACGCGACCGCCAGCAGCACGCCCGCGATCAGTGAGACCCGCCCAGCGGTGCGGAAGTGATGCGTGTTCCGCGACAGGGGAACCGTGAGCACGATGACGACGATGGTGTTGAGGATGAGCAGCACCGAGACGATCGCGGGCGGGGCCGTGGTTTCTTTCGCGACCCAGAGCGGCATCCCGACCTCCTGGATCGTGAACTGCACCGCGAACGCTCCGCTGAGCACCGAGAGCAGCAGGTAGCGCGGATCCCGCCACGGAGAATGGGCACGCAGCACGCCGTGCCGCCGCGTGCGGGATTCTTCGACGCTCTCTGTGATGGTCTCGGCGGCCGGGAGCTGCTCGTCGACGGGCGGCTCCCCGAGGTCGGCGTCCGGTTCGAGACCGCGCGACATCGGGGAATCCACGCTGACCGGAAGCCGCACCAGGCTCAATTGCGCGACGGTGACGACCGCCGCCGCGATGACGAAGGAGACCTGATAGGCGGCGCCCGTCCCGATCACCAAGGGGATGCTGGCGACGGCCGATCCGATGCCGATGCCGATGTTGGTGAGGGTGCGCAAGACGGCGCGTGCGTGAACGCCCTCGGATCCTCCGAAAGCACGCCCCATGATCGCGCTGCGACCGGACTGCCCGATGGCGATCGTGGCCCCCTGGACGCAGGCGACGATGAGGGCCAGAACCACCTCATGCACCAGCGCGTAGCCGGCGAGGGTGACGCCGTTCACGAGCATGGCCGCCACCGTCATGCGGCGCGCGCTGATGCGGTCAGAGAGGTGGCCGCCGATGAGGGCGAACACGATCGCGGTGACGCTCGCCGCACCGAACACCAACGCGATCTGGCCCGGGCTCAGCTTCACGACGAAGCCCAGGTAGAGCGTCGTCAGGGTGAGGAAGACGCCGCGGCCGAGGGTGGAGAACAGGGTCGAGGTGGCGAGGATCCGGAGGACGGGATCGTCGATGCGGATGCGTTCGGCGATCGCGGAGCTCATCCCCCCAGTGTTCAGCACACCGGTGACAGCGGCCAAGGGCCGCCCGGGATCAGGCGGACTTCTCGGCGCGTCGCGCGACGCGCGGCACGATCGTCGGCGCCGCGTTCTCGAGCACGGCGGCCTTCGTCACGACGACACGGGCGACCTCTTCGCTCGAGGGCACCTCGAACATGATCGGGCCGAGCACCTCTTCGAGGATGGCGCGCAGACCGCGAGCACCGGTCTGACGCAGCACGGCGAGGTCGGCGATCGCCTCGAGGGCGTCCTGCTCGAACTCGAGCTCGACGCCGTCGATCTGGAACATGCGCTGGTACTGGCGCACCAGCGCGTTCTTCGGCACGGTCAGGATCTCCATGAGCGCGTGCTGGTCGAGCGGCGAGACGGTGGTGACGACGGGGAGGCGGCCGATGAACTCGGGGATCAGCCCGAACTTGTGCAGGTCCTCCGGCAGCACCTCGCTGAAGAGCGTGGCCTCGTCGCGCTTGGAGTGCAGGGGGGCGCCGAATCCGATGCCGCGGCGCCCGACGCGGGCCGAGATGATGTCTTCGAGGCCCGAGAAGGCGCCGGCCACGATGAACAGCACGTTCGTCGTGTCGATCTGGATAAACTCCTGGTGCGGATGCTTCCTGCCACCCTGAGGGGGAACGCTGGCGACCGTGCCCTCGAGGATCTTCAGCAGCGCCTGCTGAACGCCCTCGCCGGAGACATCGCGCGTGATCGACGGGTTCTCCGCCTTGCGCGCGATCTTGTCGACCTCGTCGATGTAGATGATGCCGGTCTCGGCGCGCTTCACGTCGTAGTCGGCGGCCTGGATGAGCTTGAGCAGGATGTTCTCGACATCCTCGCCGACGTAGCCGGCCTCGGTGAGGGCCGTGGCGTCAGCCACCGCGAACGGCACGTTGAGGCGTTTGGCCAGCGTCTGCGCCAGGTAGGTCTTGCCGCATCCGGTCGGACCGATCAGCAGGATGTTGCTCTTCGCGATCTCGATGTCGTCGATGATGGCGTCGGCTGCGGCGATCGTCGAGCGGGCCCGGATGCGCTTGTAGTGGTTGTAGACGGCCACCGAGAGCGCGCGCTTCGCGGGCTCCTGACCGATGACGTACTCCTCGAGGAAGGAGAAGATCTCTTTCGGCTTCGGCAGGTCGAACTCGCTCGAGACCTCTTCGCCGGCCTCGGCCAGGCGCTCTTCGATGATCTCATTGCAGAGTTCGACGCATTCGTCGCAGATGTACACGCCGGGGCCGGCGATCAGCTGCTGGACCTGCTTCTGAGACTTGCCACAAAAGGAGCACTTGAGCAGGTCAGCGCTCTCCCCGATGCGTGCCATGGAAGCGAGCCTAACCCGAACCACCAGGGGCGGCCCGCTGTGTGCAGAAAAGGCTCACCGGCGCGCCGCCGTAGGCTGAAGGCATGCCGATGCACGCCCGCGCGCAGCGTCTGGCCCGGGGCTGGCTGGTCGGGCTGGTCGCCACGACCGTCGCCGCGGTCTCGCACTCCCTGGCGGGCGGCTACCGGCCGGGCGTCCTGAGTTTCGGGGTCGCCCTGATCTTCGCCGGGATGCTGGGCACCGCCGTCATCGGCACGAAACCCTCGCTCCCGCGGCTCGCGGTGGCGGTCGGGGGTGCGCAGTTGGCGTTCCACCTGCTGTTCTCGTTGCTCGGAACGGGAAGCGGCTCTCTCGTGCCCGGGTCGGAGCCGGCGAACATGACCGACATGACGGCACCCGTGGTCGTCTCGCCGATCATGGCCGGCCACGACCACCTCGCCGATCCCGGCATGTGGGCCGCGCACGCCGTCGCCGCCGTGCTCACCATCCTGTTCCTGAGACACGCCGAGCTCGCGGTCTGGGGCATGCTGGCCCGGCTCGGGCGCGTCATCGCGACGCGGCTCACGGTCGTGCTCGCGCCGGTTCCGACCGGCACCCGGGCGCGGATCCCCGCCCGGCCGACCGTCGTGCTGCCCCCGGCCGAGCGGCTGCTCGTCGCCTCCGCGTCGCGCCGCGGTCCCCCTCTGCTCCCGTTCTGATCCCCTCCCCGCCGCGAAAGCACGGACTTTCACGTCCTTTCACGGCCGAAAGCTGATCCCGAGCACGTACTCTCACGGCGCCGGCGCACGCAGCCCCCCAGAACATGTCGCGATCACGCGACCCAGCAGACAGGAACTACGCATGACCAGATCCACTCGGCGCCTCGGCGTCGCGGCCCTCACCCTCGGCGCCGCCGCGCTTCTCGCGATCGGAGCGCCGCTCAGCGCCAGCGCCCACGTCTCGCTCGAAGAGAACACCGCGACGCCCGGCACGTTCACCACCTTGACGTTCCGAGTGCCCAACGAGACCGCAGACGGCGCCTCGACGAACAAGCTCACCGTCACCCTGCCCGGCGGGAAGAGCCTGCTCGATAGCGTCAGCTACATCCCCGTTCCCGGATGGACGACCGAGCTCGTGACCACGAAGCTCGACAAGCCCATCACCGACGGCGATGACACCATCACCGAAGCAGTCACCCAGGTGATCTGGACCGCCGAGCCCGGCTCCGAGTACGGCCCGGGCAGCGAGGGCCAGTTCAAGCTCTTCGTCGGCGTGGTCCCGGATGTCGGCAGACTGAGCCTGCCCACGGACCAGGGCTACAGCGACGGCTCAGTGGTGTCGTGGAGCGGAGCCGCGGATTCCGAGCACCCCGCACCCACCTTGTACGTCAACGACGCGGCACCGACGAGCGACGATCCCGACAGTGCGCCCGAGGCGACGGTGGCGACGACCCCCGCGACGTCGGCGGCGACAGCCGGGCCGGACGTGCTCGCACGCGTCCTGGGCGGGATCGGGCTGGTGCTCGGCGCTATCGCCCTCGTCATCGCGATCGTCGGCCGCGGGCCGCAGCGGAAGGCGAGCTAGCGATGCGCCGCGGCTCTGCTCTGCTGCTGGCGACCGCGCTCGGCGTCACCGCCGCGCTGGCCCTTGCCGGCCCGGCATCGGCGCACAACCAGATCGTGTCGTCAACGCCGAGCCCGAACGAGACCCTGACCGCGCTTCCGGCCCAGTTCGCGATCGACACCAACGAGGCGCTGCTCGACGTGGAAGGGACGGGCCGCGGCTTCGCCTTCGAGATCCGCGACTCCCGTGGCACGTACTACGAGGACGGCTGCGTCTCGATCGTCGACGACAACATGTTCACGACCGCGCGTCTGGGGGCTCCAGGGGCGTACACGATCATCTTCCAGATCGTGTCCGCCGACGGGCATTCGGTCAGCGGCACGATCCCGTTCACCTGGGCGCCGGCGGCTCCCGCCGCCGTCACGGCGGGAGTGTCCTCACCCCCCGGGTGCAACGGCGGCCCCGCCCCCGGCAAGCCCCACACGGATGCGACGAGCACGCAGACCACGCGCACCTCCACGGTGCCGATCGCCGACGTTCTGTGGATCGGCGGAATCATCGCGGTCGTGGCGATCGCCGTGCTCGTGACACTGGTGATCCTCACCCGTCGTCGCCGGGTCGAGGCCGCGGGTGACGATGAGAGCGACGCTGCCGGTTAGGGCGTCTTCGTGATCTCGACCAGCGGGAGGTCGCGCCCCGCGCCCTCCTGCTGGTCGACGAAGAACGGGTAGTCGGCGATCAGCTTCTGCCAGGCGAGGCCGCGCGCCTTCTCGGCGAGCACCCGCGCCGCTCCGTCGTACTCACGCGTCGGCTCCTCGACGTGCACGACCGGATCCGCGACGATGTTGCGGAACCAGTGCGGCGCCTCGTGCGCCCCATCGTTCGAGGCGACCACCAGGATCCCGGCATCCGTCGGGGTGAACATCACCGGGACCGTGGTGGGCTGGAAGCTCTCCTCGCCGGTCGTGGTGAGCAGCACGAGGCGCTCGCGGTGCATCCCATCGATGGAGATCTCTCCCCCGGCGCGGAAATCGATGATGACCTGGTCATTGACCGCCTTCATGTCCATGCGGCCACGGTAGGACCGTCGCGGCGATGCCTTCCCGCCCTGCCGGGCAACGCTCAGGCTCGCTACAGACGAGCCAGCCGGGCTCGGAATCCGCAGTACCCGCCATACGCGATGAAGCCGACTCCCACGATCGCGATGAGGGCGGCTCCGAACGGCAGCGCGGCGATGGCGTCGAACACCTGGTCGAGTCCTGCCGCCTGCTGCGGATCGGAGGTGACGGCGGCGACCACCACGAGCACGCCCAGGATCGCGAGGGCCACGCCCTTGGCGACGTGCCCGGTCACGCCCAGCAGTTCCACCGAGCGCCGCACGCCCACGCCCTCCTTGCCGAGGTCGCGCAAGAATCGCCGGCTGATGCCCTTCACCACGAAATACACCCCGGCACCGAACACGGCGACCCCGACGGCCCCGATCAGCACCGCGCCGCCCGGCACCGCCAGCACAGCGGCGGTGAGAGTTCTCGAATCGCCTGCGCCCGATTTGCCCGCGATCGCGATCCGGGCGGCAAGGAAGCCGATGGCGAGGAAGCCGAAAGCCTGGCCGAAGGCGGAGATCCGGCGAAACCACCGGCGCCGGTCGTCCTTCTCCGAGACGGCGATCCCGCGGGCGATCTGCCAGAGCCCGAGCGCGACGACCGCGACCACCATCGCCCAGATCAGAACGGCGCCAGCGGGGATCTCGGCGATCTTCACCAGTGCCCCCGTCTGGTCCGCCCTGCCGCGCTCCACCCCGAAGACCGTGGTCAGGGCGATCACGCCGATCAGCGCGTGGAGCAGACCGGAGACCGCGTAGCCGGCGCGCGCGATCAATTGGAAGGCGGGGTCATCCTCGGCGAGCAGCGCGAACCGCTTCGTGTCGCGCTCGGCAGTGCCCTTCCTCGCCGTGCTCTTCCGTCCCATGCCGCAACGGTAGAGGCATCCAGAAACCGACGAAGGGCCTGCCGGGTAGTACCCAGACAGGCCCTTCGGTGACGCGCGAGCTACTTGACCAGCGCCGGCAGGTTCTTGCGGCTGCTGAGCACCTGGTCGATCAGGCCGTACTCGAGGGCCTCGTCGGCGGACAGGATGGTGTCGCGCTCGAGGTCCTTGTTGACCCGCTCGATGTCGTGGTTCGAGTGCTTCTCGAGGGTCTCCTCGAGCCAGGTGCGCAGGCGGAGGATCTCCTTGGCCTGGATCTCGATGTCCGACGCCTGACCCCGTCCGGCCTCGCCGACGGCGGGCTGGTGGATGAGGATGCGCGCGTTCGGCAGGGCGAGGCGCTTGCCCGGCGAACCGGCGGCCGCGATGACCGCGGCGGCGGAGGCCGCCTGGCCGAGCACGACCGTCATGACCTGCGGACGGATGTACTGCATCGTGTCGTAGATCGCGGTCATGGCTGTGAATGAGCCACCGGGCGAGTTGATGTACATGATGATGTCGCGGTCCGGGTCCTGGCTCTCGAGCACGAGCAGCTGCGCCATGATGTCGTCCGCCGAGGCGTCGTCGACCTGCACGCCGAGGAAGATGATGCGGTCCTCGAAGAGCTTCGCGTAGGGGTCCTGGCGCTTGAAGCCGTAGGCCGTGCGCTCCTCGAAGCTGGGGAGGATGTAGCGGGACTGGGGCATCCGGTCGGCGAGTTCGCTGCCGCCGGCGTTGAAGAGTGGGGTTTCCATGTGTGTCAGTCCCTTTACTTGTCTTCGGTTCCGCCGCCGCCGATGACATCGGAGGCGGATTCACGGATGTGGTCGACGAAGCCGTATTCCAGCGCCTCTTCGGCGTTGAACCAGCGGTCGCGGTCGCCATCCGCGTTGACCTGCTCGACCGTCTTGCCGGTCTGGGCCGCGGTGATCTCGGCGAGGCGCTTCTTCATGTCGAGGATGAGCGCGGCCTGGGTCTGGATGTCGGACGAGGTGCCGCCGAATCCACCATGCGGCTGGTGCAGCAGCACCCGCGCGTTCGGCGTGATGTAGCGCTTGCCCTTGGTGCCGGCGGTCAGCAGCAGCTGTCCCATCGACGCGGCCATGCCGATGCCGACCGTGACGATGTCGTTCGGCACGAACTGCATCGTGTCGTAGATGGCCATGCCCGCGGTGATCGAACCGCCCGGCGAGTTGATGTAGAGGTAGATGTCCTTCTTCGGGTCCTCGGCAGCGAGGAGGAGCAGCTTCGCGGAGATCTCGTTCGAGTTGTCGTCGCGAACCTCCGAGCCGAGCCAGATGATGCGATCCTTCAGAAGACGGTCAAAGACACTCGGCTGGAATGTCGTGTCGGCCATGGGTGAGCTCCGTTTCGGTTTCGCCCCGCTTTTCAGAACACGTGTGCGGGAAACGATGTCGAGGACGAATCTACCGGCGGGGTTCGGGCGTCATGTTCGTGTTCGCCCTGGGCAGAGACAGCGCGCCGCTACCCTCGAACACATGGCTGATGACTGGCAGACACGGGTCGACAAGGTCTGGGCGGATGCCGCCGAGCTGACCGAGGACCAGCTCGTGTCGGCGATCGACGCGTTGGCCGCCGAGCGCGATCCGGGTGACGCCGAAGCTCTCGCGGAGCGGGGAGGAGTGCGCGACTCGACCGGGCTCGAGGAGGAGGCCGTCCCGTTCTACCGGGCCGCCATGGCCGCCGGCCTCGACGACGAGCGACGCGGCCGGGTCACCATCCAGCTCGCGAGCACGCTGCGCAACCTCGGACGACCCGACGAGAGTCTTGCGCTGCTGAGCACCGAGTTCGCGGGTCAGCCGGAACATCCGCTCGCCGATGCCGCGACCGCCTTCGCCGCGCTCGCGCTCGCGAGCCAGGGCAAGCCGACCGAAGGGCTGGTCGCCGTGCTGCACGCCCTCGCGCCGCACCTGCCGCGTTACCAGCGCGCGGTCAACGCGTACGCCGACGAGCTGCTCGATCCCCAGGGGCGCCTCGGTGAGGACGCCGGCTAGGAACTAGACGAGTTTCTCGAGCGTGTTCAGGTTGCGCGTCGTCAGCCACGGCTTGTAGGAGGCCTTCGACTGCGCCTTGCCCATCGCCGAGTCGAGGGTCGAGCCCTTGGGCACGCTCCAGTAGATGACGCCGTCGCCCGCCTTCGCCTGCTCGACGGTGGGGTCGAGCTCGACCGCCAGCAGTTGCTCTCGCACTTCGGGCTTCACGACGAACACCACGTAGGCGTGCCGCTCCGCGCTGCGCGCGAAGGGATAGCCGGCGACGATGTTCGCGATGGCGTCCACGGTGAGCACGTGCACCCAGGCCTCGTAGCCGAACTCGGTACGCAGTGCGGCCTCGAGGGCGGACTTGGCGGCGGCAGCGGCATCCGTGCTGGTGAACAGCACGTTGCCGCTGGCGAGCACGGTCTTGACCTCGGGGTAACCCAGCCCGCTGACGACCGACGCCAGTTCGGCCATCTTGATGTTCACGCCGCCGACGTTCACCCCGCGCAGCAGGGCGACGTAGCGCGTCATGGTCGTGATGGCCGGATGCCGCTAGCTGTGGTCGTGCCCGAAGTGCTCGTTGCCCGGCTTGCGGCCGTGCCCGTCGCGGGCGGCCTTGCCCTTCGGCGCCGAGCCGGACCCAGTCGAGCCGGACCCGGCGTTCGCCTCGGCCAGCAGGCCGGCCGCGGCCTCGGTGTCGAACTCCTCGTCCGCGTCGTCGTCGAGGATGCCCTCGGTCAGCGGCGACACGTCGACCGCCTTGCCGGCGGTGTCGACGACCTTCGCCTTGCTCAGGACGATCGCGAGCACCTTGGCGCGGGCGACCTCGCCGATCATGGCGGGCAGCTGGCCGTTCTGGTCGAGCACCTTGATGAACTCGCCGGGCTCCATGCCGTACTGCGCGGAGGCCTGAACGAGGTAGGAGGTGAGCTCGTTCTGGCTGACCTTCACCTCCTCCTTCTCGGCGATCGCATCGAGCAGGATCTGCGCGCGGAAGGTCTTCTCGCTGGACTCCGCCACCTCGGCGCGGTGCACGTCGTCCTCCAGGCGGCTCTCCTGCTCGAGGTGGCGGTGCACCTCGTCGTCGATGAGCCCCTGGGGAACCGGGATCTCGACCTTCTTCAGCAGCTCGTCGACGATCTTGTCGCGCGCCTCGACGCCCTGACCGAACTCCTTCGACTTGGCGAGCTGCTCGCGGATGTCGCTGCGGAGCTCGCCGATGGTGTCGAACTGGCTGGCGATCTGCGCGAAGTCGTCATCGGCGGTCGGCAGCTCGCGCTCCTTGACGGCCAGCAGCGTGACCGCGATCTGGGCGTTCTCGCCCTCGTGGTCGCCGCCGAGCAGCGGGGCCTCGAAGGTGGTGGACTCCCCCGCCGTCAGCGTGTCGAGCGCCTCGTCGATGCCCTCGATCAGCTCGCCCGAGCCGAGCTCGTAGGAGATGTTGCTGGCGGTGTCGACCTCTTCCCTGCCGATGGTGGCGAGCAGGTCGAGCTGCACGAAGTCGCCCATCTTGGCGGGGCGGTCGACGGTGACGAGCGTGCCGAAGCGGCTGCGCAGGTTCTCGAGCTCGTTCTCGACGTCGTCGACGCTCACGACCACCGGCTCGACCTCGAGCTTCAGTCCGTCGTAGTTCGGGATGTCGAACTCGGGCCGGGTGTCCACCTCGACCGAGACCTCGAGGTTGCCCTTGAAGTCGTCGACGCTTGGCCACTTGGTGATGTCGGCGGCCGGGCGGCCGAGGGGCCGCACGTTCTCGGCATCCGCTGCCTCGCGGTAGAACTTGTCGAGGCCCTCGTTGACCGCGTGGTTGAGCACCTCGGAACGGCCGACGCGCTGGTCGATGATGGGCGGCGGCACCTTGCCCTTACGGAAGCCGGGGATGTTCACGTCCTGGGCGATGTGCTCGTAGGCGTGGTCGATGCTCGGCTTGAGCTCTTCGGGCGTGACGACGATGTTGAGCTTCACGCGCGTGGGGCTGAGCTTCTCGACGGTCGTGGTGACCATGGTGTCTCCGTTGTTCTGTTCTGGTTGTCGGTGAGTCGTGGGGGATATCCGTCGGGGCGACAGGATTCGAACCTGCGGCCTCCCACTCCCAAAGCGGGCGCTCTACCAAGCTGAGCTACGCCCCGGATGTCCGCGCCGGCCCGAGCTGGGTCTCCCCAAAATGGCCTCCCGAAGTCTAACCGGTCCGCCTGCCGCGTGCCTTCGGGCCGATGTCGGTCCCCACGCTCAGACTGAACCCATGGCAGACATCGAGATCATGGAGCTGCGCGCCTTCGAGCCGCGCTGCCTCGACTGCGGTGAGACCGGCCCGATCGAGACGAGCGTCTTCTTCGCGATGGCGTGGGAAGAGGCGCACGTCTGCGCCGCGATCCGCATCGGTACCGATTCAGTGCTCGCCGATGAGGCGGAGCTCGCCGCCGCGTCCTGAACTAGCTCGTCGGGCGGCGCAGCCGATCCGGCCATGCCAGCAGCGACAGGCCGGTGAGCCCTCCGACGGGGATCGGCATCCAGAACTGCACCAGCCGCCACGCGATCACCCCAAGCAGCGCGGCCCCGGGAGCCGCACCCGACGCGATCAGCAGGGGCACCATCACGCCCTCGATGATGCCCACCCCGCCCGGCGTGATCGGCACGATCGCCAGGATGCTGGTCAGCCCGTAGATCAGCATCAGTTGCCCGGTCGGGGCGTGGTACCCGAAGGCGGCGAGGAACACCCAGAGGGCGGCGATGTCCAGCAGCCAGTTGACGGCACCCCAGAACAGGGCGAACCCGAAGCGGGGCCGATCGGCGGCGAGCGCCGCGACATTGCCGACCGTGTCATCCAGGAACCGGATGATGCGCTCCTGCCACTGCTCGCGCATCCGCCGGGTGGCGGCCGCGGCCAGCCGCCTGACTCCCTCGCGGTGCCGGATCGCGATGGCGAGGGTGACCGACGCGGTCCCGAAGATCGCCACCATGACCACTGCGGCGACGAGGTAATAGGGGCTCGGCGGAACGTCCGCGATCGAGAGGAGCAATCCGGCGGCGAACACCCCGCCGAGCAGCAGGTTGGAGAGGATCCCTTCGGCGGCGAACCCGCCGACGATGGTCGGCGGCCGGCTTCCGGCCCGCGCGAACAGCCGGTAGCGCACGGCCAGCGCGAGGGCGCTTCCGGCCGGCACGGCGTTCGTCACCGAGATCCCGGCGAGATCGATGCGCAACACCGTCGCGAAGCCCGGCCGATCGCGCGGATCGAACGATGAGCGCGTCAATCCGGCGAGCGCGGCCAGCGAGGCGAGCTCGAGCGCGAGGCCGGTCAGCAGCGTCCACGGCGACAGACCGTGGACCGACTTCAGGTCGGCGTCGGCCTGCACGAACTGCGGGATCACCACATAGCGCAGCACCGCCACCAGCACGACCACGGCGAGCACGCGCACCGCGATGCGCATCACCCGCCAGCGCGTCGCCGGGCGCGCCGCAGACGCGCCTTCCTGAAGCGCTCGGGTCGGGACCCTGGACTCGGACGTAGCTGCTCGCTCCTCGGAACGGTGATCGTTCGCCAGGCTACGACACCGCGACCCGCTGAGCCAGATCCTAGGCTGGCGGCGTGAACGACGAGGCGCGGGCGGCTCGGGTGGCGCAGCCCGCCGACGCGCCAGGCATGGCGGCCGCGCTCGCCAGCGCGTTCTTCGCCGATCCGGTGATCGCCTGGGCGCTTCCGGATGCCGCGCAGCGACTCCGGCGCCTGACCCGGCTCTACACGGCCATCGCCCGGTACGAGCAGGTGCCGAGCGGCACCACTCTCGTCGCGGAGGATGCGGACTCGCGCATCGTGGGCGTCGCGCAGTGGCGGAAGCGCGGGGCTCGGGGGCGCCTCTCCTGGCGAGACGTGCCCTTCTCGCTCGCTGCCGGCCGGGCCCTCGGCACGAATGTGGGGCGGATGGCGCGGGTGGGAGCCGCGGCATCCGGCGTTCGACCGCGGGAACCGCACTGGTACCTGGAGTTGCTCGGCGTCGCCGCGGACGTGCAGCGCGGCGGGTTCGGCAGCGCCTTGGTGCGCGGCGGACTGGAGCGGGTGGATGCCGACCGACTGCCCGCCCACCTGGAGACGACCGAGGAGAACTTGGCGTTCTACGCCCGTTTGGGATTCCGCGTGACGGAGGAGATCCGGATCGCCCGCACCGCGCCGATGCAGTACTCGCTGCTGCGGGACCCGGTACTGTAGTCCTCGGCCTACGCGGCCACGGGGATGTAGCTCAATGGTAGAGCCTCAGTCTTCCAAACTGATTACGCGGGTTCGATTCCCGTCATCCCCTCTCAGTAAATACGGGCGAGTTAGCCCCATCGGTGGTCGGCTCTAGTTCCAAATCCCCGCCAAAACCCCGCGTAGACGGGGATGCCGCGGCGATCCCGCCCCGATTAGAGTTGAAACAGAACGAGGACCCGATCGTTAAATCGGGTCCCCGCCTTACTGCTCACCACCAGTTACCTACCAGAGCGCTTGGTGGGCTTCTCGGTCACGGTCGTACGCGGGTTGCGTGCGGCCGTGGCCGGGGTCACGTAACGTCCGGTGATCGCGCTGCGCGCGTTGCCCTTGGACGTGGACTTCTTTTCTGCCATATCAATCACCTCCCTTCCTTCTCGTGGATGGGCTGGTCAGTCCTCGGCGGACGCCAGCTTGAAATCGTTGAACGCCTTGAGGAGCTTCATCGTCGATTCGTAGTCGAGCTTGTCGCCCTCGTAGCGCACCTCGTACAGACCCTGCAGGTTCGAAGGCAGGGTGACGCCCTTCTCCACGAGCAGGATGAAGTTCCGCTTGTAGAGCGCCATCGCGCCGCCGATCTCGATCAGCACGTTCTCGTTGAGAACCTTGACCTCGTTGCCGTCCTTGTCCATGTAGGTGCTTTCGGACCCCACATGCACGATGCCAGCACCGCAGGAGCGCATGTCGTCCATCACCTTGTCGGGGACCGGCTTTGACACCGACTCCTTCTCGACGGAGACGATCGGCTCGAAGCCGCCGAACGTCAGCAGCTCCTTGATCTGGTTGACAATGTCGGAGTTCTTGCCGTGGCTGACGAACACGCGCTTGTTGGTCGCAATGCTGTTCGTCGGGGCCGTGAACGCGGGGTTCGCTGTAGCGAGCGTCGGCGTGACCGCGGGAGTTTCGGGAATGACCTCCGCGGCGACCTCCTCTGCCGGAGCGGTTGCGGGAACTCCGTTGCTGGTGCCGTCCAGGTTGACGTAGTCCTGGCCGTTGATGTCCTCCAAGAAGCCGGCAACCTTGGCGTTGTCGAGGATCATGTCGAGCGCGCGTCCGGTCGCTTCGCCGGGCACCCCCATGTCTTCGAGCACGTTGATCGCGATAGCGCGCGACGGCACCTTGCTTCCGTCGTACTTGTGCAGGAACTCACGCACGACGCGCGGCTGCAGAACCGCATCGCGGATCGCGGCGGTGTCATCGCCCTCGACCGTTGGCGCGATCGTGCGACGCCCGAGCGCTGTGAGCCCAATCAACTCACCCTGAGCGGCCGAGTCCGTCAGTCCGTACGCGACTGCCGCGCCCGTGACCATGCGGAAGGTGCTGCCAGTAGGGCTCATGTTGAGCGCCTTCGCCACCATCAAGGGACGCGTCGGCTGCTTGCCGTACTCGTCGCGGAGCGCCGAAGGCACCCGCAGCGCCTCAGTGATGTTATAACTCGGCACGTCAGCCTGACTGAGCCGTGCCTTCCTGCGAGCCCCGTCTGCGGGCTCCTCATCCGTGCCAGTGACCATGTTGGCCTCCTATCTCTCGATGCACGTCTGGAGACTATCACGGGGCACCGACAGAAGCGCAGGAAAGACCGCTTCAAGCGTGTCTGGAACAACTGCCAATGACCCGCGATTACTGCCCAAATGGTCACACCCACGCTTTTGACACGCTTCCGTCAATCTGCAGCCAGACTAAAGCAGGTCCGATTGAAGCAGGAAACAGGCCGAATTGAGCCCCCGCGCCCCACATTCACACTTGAAGTCGCGCTTTGACATTCTGCAATCAATCGACAATCAGAGCCGAAGCAGCCGACACAGGGCGCAGAGCAGCCCACCGGCCTCTCGGTCACGGTGGGCTGCTCTGCGCTACTCCTCGTCCGGTTCGTCCTCGTTTCCTGGTGGATCACCGTGGAAAAACGTCCCGTCGAGCGCGGGTTGACGTGCTTGCCGCCCTTGCCGAGGTCCGAGACGATCTCGACCGTCCAGCCGCGCCGGATGGCCAAGAAGAACACCCTTCAATGAGGGCGGGAGTCATGTGCACGGCGGCCATGCAAGCCAGTTCAAGGACGCGCTCTTGAGCGGCTCCTCAAGCCCGGCTTCCAGATATCCGGCCACGTGCTCGGGTCCTGGTCTGTGACGTCGACGCCGTTGTTCCAGACCCGCTTGCAGGGCGGGTGCGACCCGAGTTCGGCCGAAAAGCGCGACATCGTCAGCGGTCGCCGACCAGATACGCAGGCACTGCTGGACAGTAGCGCGAGGCGTTGGCCAGCACCGCGAAGCTCTTGCGGGTCAGAGGCCGGGCAGGACTGTAGGGGCTCACGTTCAGCGCCTTGTCGACGGATGTGAACTGGGAGCGGTCAGGCGGCTGGCCGACCACCGCACCGTGAGCTTTCAGGCACGGCCAGAGAACGGTCACGTCGTACTCGTACAGGTGCAGGAGCCCCGCGCGGCTCGTCGGCAGTGGGGGGTCGTTGACGAATCGATACTGGCTGATGCAGTCTTCGAGCGGCTCTGCCACCTGGACCGCCTTGACCACCTCCGGGTCGTCGGGTGACGGCAGCGCAGCCGGCGGATCGGTCGGAGCGATCTGATCGAGCCCGCCGGGCTCGATGGACACCCGATGATCCACCGTGGCCCGCACGTGCCAGTCGTGGCCGTTGATGACCACGTCGAGCCAACGATCCTGGATGGAGCCGCCCGTCCCCAGGCCCATGGAGCCGACGCCCGGTATGGAGGGCATGCACGCGTTGATGAGACTCGAGAACAGGGAGGACGGCGGGCCTGCCGTCAGAGGGCGATCCGGTTGGCTCGCGCACGCCGTCAGCAGCAGCCCGATGGCAGTCACCCCGGAGAAGAAGGCGACAGCCCGCGCGAACCGCATGCTGCCGAGATTATCGGTCGACCTTCGCCAAGGCGCTCCCCTTACGGCTGGAGCCGCCGCGCCTGCCAGCTGCCGTCCGGCTGGAGTTCGTAGCGCAGCCGGCGGTGCAACCGCGACCGGCGGCCCTGCCAGAACTCGATCGCCTCGGGCCGCACCAGGTATCCGCGCCATCCCTTGGGGCGGTCGATCGGCCCGTCACCGGCGAGCACGGCATCGGTCGCGGCCGCGAGCTCGTCTTCGCCCGCGAGAGCCTCGCCCTGCCTCGACGCGGCCGCCGACGCCTGCGCGTCGCGCGCCCGCTCGGCGAACAGCCGATCGCTCTCGTCGTCGGGCAGCGCCTCCGCGCGCCCCTCGACGAACAGCTGCTGCATCGTCTCACGCCAGTAGAAGTTCAGGGCGACGCTCGGGTTGGCGGCGAGCTGGTGCGTCTTGCGGCTGGACGCCGAGGTGAAGACGATCCCCTCGGGCGTCACCTCTTTGGTGAGCAGCGTGCGCGCGCTCACGCGTCCGGCCGGGTCGGCCGTGGCGAGCGTGCCGACGCGCGGTTCCCGGATGCCGCGGGCCTCAGCATCCGCGAACCATTCCGCGAGCAGCCTCAGCGGGTCGCCGGGTGGCGCCTCGAACTCGGGCAGCTCGACGGATTCGTCGCCCCCGAGGGTGTCGAACCCAGCCACCTAGACCCCGATGTCGTCGCCGTTATTCACGCGCTCGAGCCACTCGACGTCTGACTCGGGCAGCTGCTCCCCCGCCGGTCCGCCGGCCGCCACGACCTGGGCGCTGATCTCGGGCGGGAGCGGAGCGCCCATGTTCTGGATGAGGTAGAGCTTCGTGTCGTCGGGCAACTGCGAGAACCATTCGGTGAACGCCATGGCGAGAGTCTGGCAGGTCTCCGCTAGCGGTGAACAGCCAGGTCTAGGGCTGGTCCGGAGTTGAACAGAGGTCTACTCTCTCCTGGACGGCTGGTAACCGTCGAGCAGTGACGTGGCGGTGTCTTCGGAATCCCTGATCCTCCGACCGGGCGCCGCCACGTGCGCATCGCGAACAGCGATGCGCCTCGCTGTTACGGAACTCGCGATCGCTCGTGAGTCGCGTGCAGCAGTTCGGTCAGCGCGTCTCGGGTGCGCTCGAGTTCCGGTACGCCGACGCCCAGGCGCTCCATGATCTGTCCCGGCACCGCGAGAGCCCGCTCACGCAGCGCTTGGCCCGCCGGCGTGAGCGAGACGGCGAGGGCGCGGTCGTCATCCGGATCGCGACGCCGCTCGATCAGGTCGGCGCTCTCGAGACGCTTGAGCAGCGGGCTCAGCGTGGCCGGCTCGAGGTACAGTGCCTCGGCGAGCTCGCGCACCCGGCGCGGGCTGCCCTCCCACAGGGCGAGCATCACGAGATACTGCGGATGCGTCAGGCCGAGTGGTTCGAGCACCGGCCCGTAGATCCCGACCACGCGGCGTGCGGTTGTGACCAGCGCGAAGCAGACCTGGCGGTCGAGGGCGAGCGGGTCGTCGGCGGTGAGGGTTGGCATCCCCTAAGCATAGTGGACTAATAGTTAGTACACTCTGTATTGTGAGCGAACGAACCAAGTGGTGGGACCGCCTCAACCGCGGCCTTCTCCCGTACATCGGGCCGCCCCCGCTGGGCCCCGGACCGCAGGGCGAACGACCGGTGGATGCCGCGGCCGGCGTCCCGCGTTGCCCTCTGTGCGGCGAGCCGATGTCGGCGCACGAGATTGAACGCACAGCGGACTGGAGCACCCCGACCCGCCTGCACTGCCCTCCGCACGCGGCCTAGTAGTCGGTCGTCGTCGACCGGGACCGGCTAGGACCTAGTCGTCTTCCCCATCTTCGGCGTCATCGAGTTCCGCGAAGGAGTCGTCGAGCTCGAGGTCGCCGTGCGCGGCGCGGTACTCCTCGATGCTGACCCAGGTCGTCGAGGTGAGATCCAGGTCTTCGGCGAGCTCTTCGAGCTGCGCCTCGGTGAGGCGGTCCTCGAACACGGTGCGCACGGCATCCATCGTGCTGTGCTCGGTGACCGGCTCGGCGTCGTCGTCATCGGCATCCGGATCGGACAGCTGCTGGTCGTCCGGGCTCATGAACTGGTCGAAGAACTCGTTCTCGAGAACGTCGATGTCGAAGTCGTCCGCGTCGTCATCCAGGTCGGCCATGCTCCGACGATAGCCCGGGACTAGCGCTGCAACCAGGCCAGCACCGCAAGTACCCGGCGGTGGTCCTCGCCGGAATCCTCCAGGCCGAGCTTGCCGAAGATCGCCGTCACGTTCTTCTCGACGGCCCCCACGCCGATGAAGAGCTGCGCGGCGATCGCGGCGTTGGTCCGCCCCTCCGCCATGAGCTGCAGCACCTCGCGTTCGCGCGGCGTCAAGGTGGCCAGCGGATCGTGGCGGCGGCCGATGAGCTGGGCGACCACCTCGGGGTCGAGCACGGTGCCGCCGTCACCGATCCGGTCGAGCGCGTCGGTCAGGTCGGCGAGCGAGGCGACGCGGTCCTTGAGCAGGTAGCCGACTCCCCCGGTGCCCGAGCCGAGCAGCTCCTGCGCGTAGGCCACCTCGACGTACTGCGACAGCAGCAGGATTCCGGTGGTCGGCAGCAGGGCGCGCAGCGCGATCGCGGCGCGAACCCCCTCGTCGCGGAACGTCGGCGGCATCCGCACGTCGAGCACGGCGATGTCGGGCGCGAGCTCCGGAGCCGCCGCCAGCAGCGCATCGGCGTCGCCGTAGGCACCGACCACCTCGTGGCCCGCCTCCGTGAGCACCCGCACGAGGCCTTCGCGCAGCAGTACCGAATCGTCGGCCACCACCACGCGTCTGCCGTTCACGGGTTCAGCCTAGGAGGACGGCGTTTTTTCTTTGCGCGCGACGCATCGTCGAGACGCTCAGCGAGCTCGTGCAGGCTGCCCGCGTACTTCACCATCACAGAACATATATTCGCATGTTCTTCACAGATTGGTGGGCGCTACTAGAATCTTTGTCTTTCGAGTGGGGCAATGTGTTCATGCCCGCGGTTCTGATGTCGCACCTGGAGGTCCCCGACCTGCAGGGCATCGAGGGCCTCTCCGATGGGGAGTTGATGGAGGCGATGCGCGCCTGGGCGCAGACGCGGCGGGTGGTGGATGCCGGGCTCGCGACGTTGGCCGGCGAGCTGGCCGCGCGCTCGACGTGGGAACTCGGTTACGACGGGTTGGCGCAACGCGCCGGGGCTCGCACCGCCGACGCGCTGGTGTCCCACTTGACCGGCATCTCGGGCGTCGAAGCACGGGCGATCACGACGGTCGGCACGATGATGAACGCACCCGCTCCCTGGCTGGGCGAGGTCGCCACGCGGGTTGCGGCCGGCGAGGTGTCGGTGGGCGCGGCAGCCGCGATCCAGGCCGGGTTGGGCTGCCCTTCCCCCACCGTCGCCGCCGACGATCTGGCCGATGCCGCCAACGCCCTCCTGGCCACTGCGGCTCCGCTGCCACCGGAGAAGGTGGCGCGTCAGGCGCGCGACCTTCGCGACGAACTCGACGAAGCCGGCATCGGCGACCGCGAGACTCGGCTGCGCGAGAAGAGATTTCTGCGGCTGATCCCGCAAGCGGACGGGATGACGAAACTGATCGGTTTGCTCGACCCCGAATCGGCGGCACTCGTCGCCGACGCGGTCGACGCTGTCACCTCACCCCGCCGTGGCGGACCACGCTTCGTCGACACCGATGCCGCTCGTTCCGATCCTCTTCGATGACCACGGCAAGCCTCTGAAGCTCGGCCGTACCCAACGCAACTTCTCCGACCACCAACGCACCGCGCTCGCCGCCATCTGGGGCGGATGCGCCGCTCCCGGCTGCGACCGACCGCCCTCCTGGACCGAAGCACACCACATCAACGAATGGCAACGCGACCACGGCTCAACCGATGTGGACGACGGGGTGCTCCTCTGCCGTCACCATCATCTTCTGGTGCACAACAACGGATGGCACATCCAACGCCACGGAACCCGCTACGAACTGCTACCCTCGCCGGGTGATCCGCTGCACCACGAACCGATCGCGCTGACACCGAAGAACCCGGTGCACCGGCGCGTCCTGGCGCACGCCTCTCACCTGCGGTAGCACGCCCGTCGGCGATGCAGACGGCGCCAACGCCGACGTCCGGAGCGAGCGGCTAAAGCACTTTCGGCTCACGAGACTTGCGCACCGCCGGAGTCGTCGTGGCCTTCGGCACGGCCGAGGGCGCAGCGGACACCGGCAGCTGCGCGACCACGACCGTGGGCCCGCCGCGCGGACTCGTCACCGTCAGGCTGCCGCCCAAGCCGTGCACGCGCTCCTGGAGACCCGCGAGCCCGTGACCAGCCGTCGCGACGGCGCCGCCGACTCCGTTGTCAGAGACCGTGAGGTCGAGCCAGACGTCATCCGCCGATTCGTGGCGCAGCCAGACGCGCAACGTCACGCCGGTCGCCCCCGAGTGCTTCTCGGCGTTGGTGACGGCCTCGGCGGCCAGGAAATACGCGTTTCGCTCCAGCTCCGGCGGCAACTCGGTGCCCGCTGGCACCTCGGACAGGAACGTCACCGGGATGCTCGACCGGCTCGCCATCGAATCCAGCGCCGCCACGAGACCGCGGTCGAGCAGCAGCGGCGGAGCGAATCCACGGGAGAGCGCCCGCAGCTCCTCCAGCGCGTCCTTCGACTGCTGCATCGCCTCGGTCAGCAGCACGCGCGCGGCGGCGGGGTCGGCATCCAGTTGACGGTCGGCGGCGGCGAGATCCATCTGCAGGCGGACCAACCGCTGCTGCGGGCCGTCGTGGATGTCGCGCTCCAGCCGGCGCAGTGCGGTGCCCTCGGCAGCGACTGCGGCCGAGCGCGAAGAACTGAGCCCGGCGACCTGCTGCTGGAGCTGCTCCGCCGTGAAGACGCCCAGCATCGCCCGCGCGATCCCCCAGTGCACCGCGGTGAGCCCTCGGGTCACGAACGGCAGGGTGGCGAGTGCCACCAGGCCGAGGATGACGTCGAAGAAGGTCTGGTTGAACTGCGATCCGAGCCACGGGAGCCCACGGCCGGTGTTCGGCAGCAGCCAGCCGTAGATCCAGAAGGTCGAGCCGGCGATCGCGGTGAGGGTCCAGGCGAAGGCGATCGACCAGGTGATGAATCCGATCACGGGCCCGATCACCATCGCCCAGAGCAGGTAGAGCCAGTAGTGGCCGTCGACCAGCGGAGCGAGCGCCTTGGCGAGCGCGTTGCCACCACGGGCCTTGCGATCCCAGGCCGGCATCTGGATCTCGGGAAAGCCGGAGTGGCTCAGGCGGACCACCTCGAGCACGCCGAAGCCGCGGGCGATGAACAGCGCGGCGAGCACCACGAAGAGGCCCACGAAGACGACGACCAGTCCGACCCCGGCCCAGAACACTCCCATCAGCACCGTGATGCTGACGATCGCGATCGGCAGGATGGGCAGCAGATAGCCGAGTTCGCGGGGCACGCCCATCCACAACCGCGCGTAGAGCGAGCGGTCGTGCACGGGGGCCGTCGGCGGTGTGGTCATGGCGGGGTCCATTGTCGCGGTCATGGGTCCAGCCTGGCCAGCGTGGCGGATGCGCGGCATCCCGCCAGCACGCCGGAACGGGTGGGGCTAACCCCCGGTCCACCGCGTCAGGAGTGGGAGAGGTCCGGATCCGTCGAGCCGCCCGAGTCGACCGAGTCGCCGGGGCTCGCCGGCGCCTTGAGGATACTGACGTCGTATCCGGTCGGATCCAGCAGGGTGACTCTCACGTTGCCGGCGCGGCCGTCACCGAGGGTGATCCCGCACTCGAACATCGAGCCCGAAGAGGCCGAGTCATCCGCGTCGCAGCTGACGTCCGATACCGGCGACTCCCACGCCTGCGCCAGGTTCGTGGCGAGATCCTCCTTGATGAAGTCCACCGTGTAGCGCGGGGAGGTGACGGTCGCGTCACGTGCCACCAGCGGGCCGTAGCTCAGCCCGGTCGACATGCCTGTTCCTGCCGGACGTCCGATCTGCACCTGAATCGAATCCCAGCGGCCGTCGCTGACGATCACGCCGCAGACGAACTCGGAGCCAGCCTCCATCGACGCTGCCGCATCGCAGGTGACCGTGGTCACCGCGACGGAGTAGTGCTGCCCCACCGACGTGGAGATCTGCGACCTCAACTCGGACACCGTTGACGGAAGGAACACCCCAGCACCGTCGCCCTCGGTGCCCGAGGGCGGTGCCGTCTGCTGGGGAGCCGTCTGGGTCGCGATGTCGTGGCGCCCCTGCTGGTACACGCCGAGGGCCGCGACGACCAGGACGATCGAGGTGATCACGCTGAACGCCCCGAGCACGATGCCGGCGATCGCCTGACCACGTCGTCCGCCTGTCGGCCCATACCGAGGCGCCCGGAGCAGGGCGACGATGCCGATGATGATGCCGGAGATCGCCAGCAGCAGGAGCGGCGCGAAGATCACGCCCCCGAAGCTGACCAGGGCCAGGACCAACGCCACCGTCGCCATGGTGTTCTTGGCCGATGAGACGGGCGAGGATGTTGCGGCGGTCACCGTCGCCGTGACGCTCGGAGTGGTGTGCGCGGTCCACTGCGTGCCGTCCCACCAGCGCTGGATCGTCCGGTCTGTGTTGTCGGGGTACCAGCCGGGCGCAGCCAGGGCGGTCGCAGCCGCAGTCGCAGCCGCGGCCGCAGCGGGAGTCGCGACCGACGCCGCGGGAAGACCGCCGCCCGCCACCGGATTCGGCTCGACCGGCGTGAACCCGAAGGCGGCGGCCGACACGGGCTGTTCGACCGCCTGCTCGGGAGCGACGGAATGGGTGTGGTCGGTCCATTGCGTGCCGTCCCACCAGCGCAGCGTGTTGGCGGCGTTCCGATCGGGATACCACCCGGCAGGCGGCACCGTCAAAGCCGTCGTGTCACTCAAGGCCGCTCACCCCCCGGATCGTTGCGCCTCGGAACGACGGTATCGGGTGGGTGGTCGCCCCCTCAGCCGTTCCGGCGAAATCGCACCCCTACTGGGGGCAGTCGTCGCGGGGGCTCGATACCGTTGAGGCATGCGTCCCGCTCAAGCGAAGATCATCGCCGCCCTGAACGTGCAGTCCACGATCGACCCCGCCGCCGAGATCGAGCGCCGCGTCGGGTTCCTGTCTGACTACCTGACCACCACCGCGGCGTCCGGCTTCGTGCTGGGCATCAGCGGCGGCCAGGACTCGTCGCTGGCCGGCCGACTGTGCCAGCTCGCGGTCGAGCGGCTCGCGGCATCCGGAATCCGGGCGACCTTCATCGCGGTGCGACTGCCATACGCGGTGCAGGCCGACGAGGAGGATGCGCAGCTCGCGCTGAGCTTCATCCAGCCCGATCAGAGCGTCGCGTTCGACATCAAGCGCGCCGTCGACGGCTTCGCCGCGGAGTACGGCGACGCGCTCGACGAGCCCATCAGCGACTTCAACAAGGGCAACGTGAAGGCGCGCTCCCGTATGATCGCGCAATACGCCATCGCCGGTCAGAACCGGATGCTCGTGGTCGGCACCGACCACGCGGCCGAGGCCATCACGGGGTTCTTCACCAAGTTCGGCGACGGCGGAGCCGACATCCTCCCGCTCAGCGGTCTGACCAAGCGCCAGGGCCGCGCGCTGCTCGAGCGGCTCGGCGCGCCCGAGCGCCTGTACCTGAAGGCGCCGACCGCCGATCTGCTCGACGAGAACCCGGGCCAGACCGACGAGGCGAACCTCGGGCTCAGCTACACCGACATCGACGACTACCTCGAGGGCCACGACGTGCCGGATGCCGTGGCCTCCGCCCTCGAAGCGCGCTACCTCGCCACCGAGCACAAGCGCGCGGCGCCGGTCACCCCGTTCGACGGCTGGTGGCGGAGCGAAGCCGACCCCTGGTCGCTCTAGCCGTCACGGCGCGGGCGTCGGGGTCGGCGTCGGGATCGGCGTCGGAGTCGGCTCCGACCCGGCCAACGGCGTGGCTTGGGCGAAGGGCAGTTTCGCGGGCGTCGGCGTGGCGGTGTGGTTGATCGAGCCGTCCTCGTTCCGATCCTTGAGGGCGACGTGTCCGAGAGGGACCACGTTCCAACCCAGCCGGCCCGGCACGTTCTGATTCGGGATGAGGAGCCCCGGCTTGTCGTCCTCGAGCGTCGCCGCCGTCGGGTCTCCGCTGAGATCCAGCGGCTTACCATCCTGGTCGAACAACTGCACATCCGTCAGCGGGTTGCCCTGGGCGCCGTACGCGAAGATGTTCGTCACCGGATTGCCGTTCTCCATCAGCCCGTCGGCGGAGTAGTCGGGTTGCAGGTTCGCATACGTCTCCGTGTATGCCGCGTTGTTGATCTGCGTAGCCCACCCTCCGAGCAGGAAGGGCGCGGCGATCACCAGCAGCACGTTGACCGCGAGAAGCAGCCCGCGCATCCAGGCGAAGGGCAACCACTTGCCGCGTCCGAACTGCGCGCTGAGAACCAGCGCGACGATACCGACCACGATCGTGAACCCGCTGAGCGGTTGCCACCCCGGGTTGAGGAAGTTGCCGATCAATGCCGTCACGACCACGGCGCGGAACAGCCACCACAGCGGACGGATGGCGAGGAAGAACGCGCCGAGCCCGCGGAGCGCGGGATGCCCCGCCACGAAATCCCGGAAGGCCGCCGCCGTCGCACGGGGCGCTTCGCGCAGGGCGGCTCCCACGCTCTGCCAGGTGGACGCGCCGGAGCGTGGGGCGGCTCGATGCGGCAGGCCCGCCGCCGCACGCAGTTCTTCGGCATAGGCGATCGGATCACCCAGCTCGGCGGTATGGCCGTCGGCCAGGCGATCGGTCAGGTCGGCCTCGAGGCCATCCGTGAGGTCGTCGACCTCGTCGGCGTTCAGGTCTGAGAGGGCGGCACGGACGGCGGCGGCGAACTCCGAGACAGCGGGCGAGGCGAGGGTGGCGGCAGACATCAGTTCTCTCCGATCGTGCGGACGGGTGCGGGGGTGGAGCGAGGGGTCAGGGTGCGAGCCGGCTTGGCGGCGGTCTTCGAGGCCAGGAGACCGCTCATGGTGGAGGCGAAGGCCGTCCAACTGGCGCGCTGCTCGTCGAGCATCTGGCGCCCCTGATCGTTGATCCCGTAGTACTTGCGATGCGGCCCGTCGTCCGACGGCACGACATAGCTGGTCAGCGCTCCGGCGCTGTAGAGGCGGCGGAGGGTGCCGTAGACCGACGCATCACCGACCTCCCCCAGCCCCGCGGCGCGCAGGCGGCGCACGACGTCGTAGCCGTAGCCGTCATCCTCTTGGATGGCGGCGAGCACGGCGACGTCGAGCACCCCCTTCAGAAGTTGTGTGGTGTCCATGGCTCTCCTCGGATCGACTGACGGATCACACACTACTGCGGGATGCGCACTAGTATGCAATGCGACACGCCGACGCCGACGCGTCCCCCAGAAGGGGGACTCGCCCCCCACGGATGGGGGGTACTAACCTGAGCTCCGGTCGCAACCCGAATCCCCCACCCGCGACCGGCCTCTCTCAGCAGGAGTTTCCCCACATGAACAACGTCGTGACCCCGACCACGTCAGCCGCCCCCGCCGGCTGGTACAACGACCCGCTCGGCATCCCCCAGCTGCGCTGGTGGAACGGCATCGGCTGGACCAACCACGTCCAGGAGCACCGTGCCGAGTTCCAGTCGTGGGGCGCGCAGACCGCCTCCGCGTCGGTCGCGTAGGCAGCTGCCCTCCTTTCTCCGTCGCGTTCCCACCGGGGGACCCGACGCACATCTTCGTCGCGCCCTGACCCGAGAATCCGGGCGCGACGCAGCACTTCCCGACGACGAGTTCGAGGCCGCCCTCCCCGAGAGCGGCTTCGAGTCGCTCGGCGAGCCGTCGGACCTCGATAACGTGGAGTGATGCCTTCAACCCCTGCACCCAAACGCTCGCAGCTGACGTTCGGCACCGGCTCGACGATGTTCGGCGGCGCAGGGACCCTCCTGGAGTGGACGGCCGACGATCGCCTCGTGCTCCACGCCGGAGCGACCCCCGACACGGCTGTCACGTTCGAAACGCCGGTGTCGGAGATCGCGTCCATCGGTGGCGCGATGACCTCCCTGATCGTCAAGCTGAAGAACGGCTCGTCCACCAGGATCTGGTTCTGGGACCGCTCGAAAGCCGTGGACGGCGCGATCCAGGTGAACACGGGCGGATACACCAAGCAGGTCGTCGCCTCGCACATTCAGGACTGGATCGACGCGTTCCGTGCGGTACCCGTCAAGATCACCTGGTTCGGGCCGAGCGGGATGTACGGGCGGGCCGCCATCGTCGTCGGCGTGATCGTGGTCGTCGTCGTGATCTACGCTGTCTGGAAGGTCTACGGCTGAGACCGGTAGCTCCACTCCCCCGCGACCATGGTCGCGAAGACCGGCATGTGCCGAAGCTGCTCGCCCGTCGCATTCACGGGGTTCAGCTCGGTGACGACGAGGTCGGCAAGGCCACCGGGGACGAGGTCCCCCGCTCCACCACGCGAGGCGACCAGCGCGGCCTCGATCGGCAGCGCCTGTTCCGGATGCCACGGCTCCCGCCCGTCGCGGCTCCGTGACACGGCCGCCGACAGCGTGACCCAGGGGTCGAGCGGAGCCACCGGCGCGTCGGAGCCGAGCGCGAGCTCCGCGCCCGCCTGCCACAGCGCGCGGTAGGCGAACGCCCGGCCGGTGCGTCCCGCCCAATAGTGGTCGGCCACCTCGCGGTCATCCATGGCGTGCTCGGGCTGCACGCTCGCGCGGACACCCAGCCGGGCGAACCGTGGCAGATCCGCGTCGATCACCAGTTGCGCGTGCTCGACGCTTCCGCTCACCGGGAGCGGCCCGAGGGCCTCGAAGGTGTTGAGCGCGAGGGTCGTGGCCCGGTCTCCGATCGCGTGGATGGCCGGGACCAGACCGTGCGCCACTGCGGCCCTCGCGAGGCCGAGCAGCTCGTCGGCCGGATGGATCGCGAGGCCGGCGGCATCCGGACCGGACAGCCCGGCGTAGTCGTCGTAGCACCAGGCGGTGCGCGTGTTGAGCGAGCCGTCGGTGAAGAGCTTGAACGGTCCGCCGGTGAGCAGGCCGGCCGTGCCGTCGACGACCTGGCCGGTGCGGATGCCGGCGGCCACGACCGCATCGAGGTCGTCGGGGTAGACCCCGGCCCGCACGCGCAAACCGCGGAATCCGCCGCCGAACCGTCGCTGCCACGAGCCGATCGCGTCGCTCATCTCGAGGTCGACGACCCCGACGACGCCACGCGATGCCGCGGCGCCCGCCGCCTCCAGTGCCCAGGCGTCCCGTTGCGCCTCCGGCACGGCGCTGAGCCGCACGTTCACGTCGAAGGCGGCCTGCTCGCGCAGCAGGAACTCGCTCTCGGGCAGGCCGAGCATCCGAAGCAGCGCGCGGTTCGCCCAGAGGCTGTGTACGTCGCCGCTGATCATGGCGACCGGGATGTCGCCGAACTCGAGCAGTTCGGCGGCCGGCGCGTCGGGCCACAACCCGTCGCGGAAGCCGTGCCCGATGAGCACCGCGCCCGCCTCGGGGGGATGCCGCTCCAGCTCGCCGCGCACCAGCGCGGCCACCTCGGCGGCCGAGCCCGCACCGCTCACGTCGAGCCGGCGCGACAACAGGGCCCATTGCCCGAAGTGGACGTGCGAATCCCACAGTCCCGGCTGCACCCAGCGGCCGTCGAGGTCGATGACCTCGTCGGCGGGGACGTCGAGCGCCGCAGCGATTCGACCATCCGCGATCGTGAGGTCGACCACGCGACCGTCGAGCTGTCGCGCGTTACGCAGCAGGGTCGTCAGAGCCGGTCCATCTCGATGCGTTCCATTTCACTGGCGAGCCCCGGATGCGCGTACGGCCCGTCGCCGCGCAGCGCCTCGATGATCGTCTCGCGCACCTCGGGGGACTTGTTCTGGCTGAGCTTGAGGCGGGCGTCGATCCGGTTGACGCGGATGCGCAGCCCCACGGTGCCGAGCGCGATGCGCCGCGCCCTCTCGACGTCGTAGTCGAGCGAGACCGGATGCGGCATCGGCCCCTCGAAGTGATCGACGAGCCGCTGCAGGATCTCGAAGTTCTCCTCGTCGGAGAGGATCTCGGGCGTGCCGTAGAGATGCGCCGTCACGTGGTTCCAGGTGGGGACGAAGTCGCCCTCGGCGTACCAGCCGGGTGAGATGTAGCCGTGCGGCCCCTGCACGATGACGAGCATCTCGTGCTCACCCAGCTCGTGCAGCTTCTCGTCGGGCCGGCCGAAGTGACTGACGATCGAGATGCCCGCGACGTCCTCCTCGAGCAACGTGGCGTAGTGCGAGGCGACGAGACCGGCGGCGGTGTTCGACACGTAGCTCGCCCAGGGATTCTCGCGGACGAGTCTCTTAACGACCGACTCGTCTTCGGTGGTGAAGTGCGGCGTCTTGCGCATGCCTGATCCTTACGCCTGATCCACCGGGCACCAGTAGAGCTTTCGGCCACCGAGCTCCTGCATCACGATCGGCGTTCCGCAGACACGGCAGGGCTCGCCGGTGCGGTGGTAGACCCAGTGCCGGTCAGCGCGCGAGGCGAGCGCCTTCTGGTAGTCCTCGGGCGAGAGGTCGTCCATGGTGAGCATCTGGCCGGTCTGCACGCCGATGTTCAGCAGCTTCACCCAGTCGCCCCACAGTTCGTGCACGACCTCCTCCCGCATCTCCTTGCCGGGCGTGAACGGGTTCTGCCGGGCCCGGAACAGCAGCTCGGCCCGGTAGACGTTGCCGATGCCGCTCACCACGGCCTGATCCATCAGGAGCAGGGCGATCGGGGTCGGCTTCTTGAGCACGGCCGACACGAAGCGCTCTTCACCCGCCGCGGGGTCGCCGACCAGCGGGTCGGGGCCGAGCTTGGCGATCGTGGCATCCACCTGCTCGGGGGTCTGCACCTCGCAGGCGGTCGGCCCGCGCAGATCGGCGACCGCGGTGTCGGTCAGCAGCCGCACGCGCACCGCACCGATCGGCTCCGGCGGGAAGCTCTCGATGTCGTCTTCGCGCTTCTCCTGCTCGCTCATGCGCAGGCGGGTCAGGCGCGGGGCGCCCATCGAGGCGAGCGAATCCTCGTGCGCCGCCAGATCCGAACCGCGCGAGTCGGTGCCGCGCATGTTGGTCTGGCCCATGCGCCCGTTCGCGGATGCCGTGGTGGCGTCGACGGTGATGTCGCCCGCGAAGTCCCAGGCTCCGTAGATGCCCAGGTGCACTCGCAGCCACAGCCCGTGGTCGAACTCGAGGAACATCTGCTTGCCGACCGCCTCGGAGCGCACGATCTCGTGCCCGTCGAGCTGCGCCGCCCCGGCCGCGAATCGGCCCTGCGGCGAGGTCACCGTGACGGGAGCGTGCTCGAAGTGCCGCTCGAACTGCCGGGCGATGCGGTGGACGGAGTGACCCTCGGGCATCCGGCTCCCTTGTTCGTGGTGGTCTAGTCGTCGATCTCGTGGCCGGCGATCTTGCCGGTCGTCTCGAACTCGTCGAGCTGCGCGATGCGGCGCGCATGGCGCGGCTCCCCGCTGAACGGCTCGGCCAGGAAGGCGTCGATCAACTCGATCGCGACCTCGAGCTTGTGCTGGCGGGCGCCGATCGCGATCAGGTTGGCGTCGTTGTGCTGGCGGGCGAGCAGGGCGGTGTCGTGGTTCCAGACCAGCGCCGCGCGCGCGCCCCTCACCTTGTTGGCGGCCATCTGCTCCCCGTTGCCCGAGCCGCCGAAGACGACGCCCAGGGTCTCGACGCCCGCTGCCTGATCCCGCACGACGGCGAGCGCGGTGTTGATGCAGAAGCTCGGGTAGTCGTCGAGCGGGTCGAGGGTCTTCGGGCCGTGGTCGACGACCTCGTGCCCGGAGTCGCGCAGATGCTGCTGCAGGTGCTTGCTGAAGTCGAGCCCGGCGTGATCGGTGCCGATGTGGACGCGCATGAACTCAGGCTACCGGCGCCGCGGGAGGGGCCCAGATGCCGAGGGTGCAGAGCAGCACGGTCTCGCGATCCGCCCCATCGGGGACCGGCTTGGCCTCCCCGAACACACCCAGAGCGCGCCATTCGTCGATGTGGGGCACGATGTGCTCGTTCATGCCGTCGATCACATCGTCGGGCAGCGCGAAGTCGAGGCCGACCAGGTTCGCGATCTGCCAGGCCTGGGTGGCGCGATAGGTCGTGAGGTGGACGAAGCCCTCCTGGAGCGGGTAGTCGCCGTAGCTGAAGTGCGCCGTGACCGCGTCGACGTCGAGGAACTCGCTCAGCGCCGCCTCCTCCGCCTTCTGGTTGAGTTCGGCGTAGGCGGTGATCGGGTCGTCGCCCAGCAGATCGCCGTCCCATCTGGTGCCGACCTCCTCGATGGTCTTGCCGGCGATCACATCGGGCACCCAGGCCTCGTCCCGGGCGTGCAGGGCGAGGATGTCGCGCAGCGTCGGCGCCTTCGAGCGCGACCACGCGGCCGGCGCGGCGCGCTCCAGGTCGGCGGGCGTCAGGTGGTCGATGACGGAGCGAAGGGCGGCATCGGAGGCGAGGAAGAGGTCGCGGGTTTCCATGTTCGCCACAGTAGTTGCCGCCACCGTCTTGTTGGAGTGCTCCCTCGGGAGGATGATGAAACGACACCGCGAGGCAAAGCGAGGTCGAACATGCGCAGCACCGTCATCCCCGATCTGGTTCCGACGCTGTCCGCCGGCCGCCATCGTTCAGCCCGTAAGGGCGCCTGCTTCATGGAGTTCGCCTCCTACCTCGCCGGCGAGAGCTGGAGCGATCACCCGAGCTGCACCGATCCCACCCTGGCCACCCTCGCGCGTGCGGTGAACGACACCATGTCCGACGATCGCCGCGGCGAGCTCGTGATCGAGATCCCGCGCGTGATCGGGCTGCGCGGCGACGAGCTCCGGCTCGGCCTCGTGGTCGCCCTGCGCGCCGCCAGCTCCGCCCTGCCGGTCGCGAGCATGGAGCGTCAGCGCGCCCTCGCCGTCGCGATCATCGCCACGATGGACGCGCTCGCCGAGCTGGGCATCAACCGCCCGCGCGCGCAGGCCGACGCCGAGCAGGCGATGGCATCGGTTCCGGATGCCGCCGCCTGGGCCCGCACGCACCTGGCCGACTGGCGCGCCCGCCCGGGCGATCTGGCCCGCCACGGGTGCGGGGCCATCGTGCGGACCGCGGCTCTCGGCATCGCGCAGGCATGCATCGACGACCCGGACGACCGTCTCGCCGCGATGCTGCGGGGGGCGATCGAGGACGCCGAGTACTTCCTCAATCGGAGCAACGAGCCGATCGTTCTTCCCCCGGTCACGCGCCAGGAACCCGACCGCACTCCCGTTCTCGCTCGGTAGGGTTGTCGGCGGACACAATCCGTCGTTCCACCCTGTCGCTGCCTGAGGAGTTGCCGCGTGCCCGGAGAGAATCTCACCCGTCTCGAAGCCCAGGAGCGCAAGGCGATCCTCGCCGTCGACTCCTACGTCGTCGATCTCGACCTGACGACCGGGCCGGAGACCTTCCGCTCGACCTCCACCGTCGCGTTCACCGCGCAAGGAGGAACGACCACGTTCCTCGATGCGATCACCGACAAGGTCCACTCGGTCGCCGTCAACGGAACGCCGGTCGATCCCGACTCCGTGAGTGATGGCATCCGGATCCGCCTCGAGGGCCTCGTCGAGCACAACACGGTGACGGTCGTGGCCGACTTCGCCTACTCCAACACGGGCGAGGGCCTGCACCGCTTCGTCGATCCGGTCGACGGCGAGGTCTACCTGTACTCGCAGTTCGAGGTGCCAGACAGCCGGCGCATGTACGCCGTGTTCGAGCAGCCCGACCTCAAGGCCACGTTCCAGTTCACGGTCACCGCGCCGGCGGGCTGGGCGGTCATCAGCAACTCGCCGACGCCCACCCCGACGCAGAAGTCGGATGGCGTCGCCACCTGGGCCTTCGAGCCCACCCCCCGCATCTCGAGCTACATCACCGCGCTCATCGCCGGCCCGTACCAGGCCGTGCACTCGGAGCTCACGAGTTCGAGCGGGCGCGTCATCCCCCTCGGGATCTTCGCCCGCAAGTCGCTGTTCGGCTACCTGGACAGCGACTACGTCTTCGACATCACGCGCAAGGGCTTCGCCTATTACGAGGAGAAGTTCGGGTACCCCTACCCCTTCGCCAAGTACGACCAGCTGTTCGTGCCCGAGTTCAACGCAGGCGCGATGGAGAACGCCGGGGCGGTGACGTTCGTCGAGACCTACGTGTTCCGGTCGAAGGTGACCGACGCCATCAAGGAGCGCCGGGTCGTCACGATCCTGCACGAGCTCGCGCACATGTGGTTCGGCGACCTGGTCACCATGAAGTGGTGGAACGACCTGTGGCTCAACGAGTCGTTCGCGGAGTGGGCGTCGACCATCGCCTCCGCGGAGGCCACCGAGTGGACGGAGGCCTGGACCACCTTCAACGCGATGGAGAAGAGCTGGGCGTACCGCCAGGACCAGCTGCCGTCGACGCATCCCATCGTCGCCACCATCAACGACCTGGAGGACGTGCAGGTCAACTTCGACGGGATCACCTACGCCAAGGGCGGTTCGGTGCTCAAGCAGCTCGCCGCCTGGGTCGGCATCGACGAGTTCTTCGCCGGAGTGGGCAACTACTTCCAGAAGTACGAGTACGGCAACACCGAACTGAAGGATCTGCTCGCCGAACTCGAGTTGGCGAGCGGCCGCGACCTGAGCGGCTGGGCGGCCCAGTGGCTCGAGACGGCCGGCGTCGTGACGCTGCGGCCCGAGCTCGAGACCGACGAATCGGGGGCGATCACCTCGTTCCGGATCGCGCAGACCGCCGCGCCCGACTACCCGACCCTGCGCCCGCACCGGCTCGCGATCGGCTTCTACTCCCCTGCGGACGGCGGCACCGCACTGGTGCGCACGCACCGGGTCGAGCTCGACATCGACGCCGACGAGTCCACCGAGGTGCCCGAGGTGGTCGGGATGGCCCGGCCGTCGCTCATCCTGCTCAACGACGACGACCTGACCTACGCCAAGATCCGCCTGGATGCCGGCAGCCTCTCGGTCGCCCTCTCGCAGTTGTCCGACCTCGAGAGCCCGCTCGCGCGCGCCCTGGTCTGGGGCGCCCTGTGGGACATGACCCGCGATGCCGAGGTCGCACCCCGCGACTACGTGCGGCTGGTGCTTGACCACATCGCCTCCGAGTCGGAGTCGACGACCATCCGGCTCACCCTCACCCAACTGCTGCAGACCGTGCGGGTGTACGTCGCGCCCGAGACGCGCGCGGCATCCCTTCAGGAGGTCGGCGACCGGCTGTGGAAGCTGGCTCAGGCGGCGGACGGCGGAACGGATGCCCAGTTCCAGTTCGTGAAGTTCTTCGCCACGGCCGCCTCGACGCCGGCGCACGCCGATGCGCTGGCCGGGCTGCTCGACGGGTCGATCACGCTGGCCGGCCTCGAGATCGACAGCGACCTCTCGTGGGAGCTGCTGGAGGGCCTCGTGCTGGTCGGCACGGCGGGCGAGACCGAGATCGCAGCCGCCCTCGAGAAGGACAACACCGCGAAGGGGCAGCAGGCGGCCGCGCTCGCATCGGCCGCGATCCCCACGGTGGCCGGCAAGACCGCAGCGTTGGAGAAGGCTCGCGATGACACCAAGATCTCGAACCTCTACCTGCGCAACGTCGGGATCGGCTACGGGCTTGTGAACGATCAGTCGGTGCTGGAGGCGGTCGTCGCCCCCTACTTCGCTGCGTTGACCACCGTCTGGAAGAACCGCACCTACCAGATCGCCGAGACCTTCGCGGAGTACTTCTACCCGGCCGCCCTCGCCTCGCAGACCCTGGTTGACGCGACGAAGGCCTGGCTGGATGCCAACCCCGGCATCCCGGCTCTGCGCCGCATCGTGATCGAGGGCCTGGCCGGCGTCGAGCGGGCGCTGGCCGCCCAGGCCCGCGACGCCAAGGGCTGAGGCCGTGGCCGACGCGGCCGGCTTCGCGATGGAGCAGGCGCAGCAGATCCTGCGGATGCAGGCGTTCTCGCGACTGCTCGGCACGGAGCTGCTCGAGTTCGGCGACGGACGGGCCGTGCTCGCCCTGGACCTGCACCCCGACCACACCCAGCAGAACGGGTTCGCCCACGGCGGGATCCTGGCCTACCTGGTCGACAACGCGATCACCTTCGCCGCCGGCACCGTGCTCGGCCCGAAGCTGCTGACCGCCGGGATGGGCGTCGAGTACCTGCGCCCCGCGACCGGTCCGCGCCTGGTCGCGACGGCCGTCGTGACGGCATCCACGCGCCGGCGCGCCGTCGCGAGCTGCACCGTCACGGACGGCGACCGCGTCGTCGCCGTCGGGCAGGGAACGGCGCAGGCGCTTGACGAGTCGGACGCCGCATGACCTGGGACAGTCTCTGGCACGGGGTCGGAGTCTTCCTCGCCGGCCCGTGGGGGACTCCGATCCGGGTGCTGCTGATCCTGGTCGTCGCCTTCGTCATCCGGCTGATCCTGCAGATCGTGATCCGGCGAGTGGTCAACCGCGTCGTGAACGGCGCCAAGCGGGTCCAGAGCCGGGAGTCCGAGGCGGGCTCACCCATCGCGGCCGTCCGCATCGTGCAGCGCACCAAAGCGCTCGGCGGGGTGCTGAGCAGCGCCGTCACGACCCTGATCGTGCTGGTCACGATCATCCTGGTCATCGCCACCATCTCACCGGCAGCCAGCGGTGCCTTCTCCCTCATCACCGCCGCGCTGGGCGCCGGGCTCGGCTTCGGTGCGCAGAACATCGTCAAGGACGTGCTGAACGGCCTGGCGATGGTCGGCGAGGACCAGCTCGGCGTCGGCGATGTGGTCGACACCGGGTTCGCGACCGGCATCGTGGAGCAGGTCGGCATCCGGATCACCCAGGTGCGCGACGTCAACGGCACGCTCTGGTACGTGCGCAACGGCGAGATCCTGCGCCTCGGCAACCTGTCGCAGGGCTGGGCGCGGGTCATCATCGATCTGGCCGTGCCCTACGAGGCCGACGTGGACGCCGTGCAGAACGCCATGCTCGAGACGGCGGTCGCCATGCAGCAGGACGCCCGGTGGAAGCCGGTCATCCTCGAACGGCCTGAGGTCTGGGGCATCGAGTCGATCTCGGCCGAAGCCATCGTGATCCGCCTCGTCGCGAAGACCAGGGCGGGAGCGAAGGACGACGTCGCACGCGAGCTCCGCGCCCGGTTGAAGAAGGCGCTCGACGCGCTCGGCATCAAGCTGCCGGCGCTCAACTCGATCCTGCTCAGCACCTATGAGCGCGGCATCCGGCAGCCGGCCGCCGCGAAGGCGGATGCCCCGGCCAAGCCACCGCGGGCACCCCGGGCACCCCGGGCCTCTGGCGGCTCCGGCGGCTCTGGCGGCTCGACATGAGCGACCTGACCCTGCGCATGGGCGCGGGCGGGGAGCCGGTCGGCGGCAGCTTCTGGGAGGCGGTCGGCGGTCGGCCGACGTTCGAGAAACTGGTGCGCGCCTTCTACGCCAGCGTCGCGGACGACCCGTTGCTGCTGCCGATGTACCCGGAGCAGCCCGACCTCGAGGGCGCGATCCAGCGCCTCACCGGCTTCCTCGAGCAGTACTGGGGCGGTCCGGGCAGCTACAGCGAGCAGCGCGGCCACCCGCGGCTCCGGATGCGCCATCTGCCCTTCGCCGTCACCCCAGAGGCGCGCGATCATTGGCTCGCCCACATGCGCGCGGCGGTGGACACGCTCGAACTCTCGCCCCTGCACGAATCCATGCTGTGGGACTACCTCGAACGTGCCGCCCACGCCATGGTCAACTCGGGGCAGTAGCGGGAGGATCTGGCCGCAACCCCCTCACCGCGGTCACCGTGACCCGCTACCCTGGGGAGTTCTGAGGATCGTTCGAGTGGAACGAGAGGGATGGGGATGGCCCAGCGCAAGGGGACGCCGGACGCCGACGCGATCGTGATCGGGGCCGGTCTCGCCGGTCTCGTCGCCACGGCCGAGCTCGTCGCCGCTGGCAAGCACGTGATCCTGCTCGAGCAGGAGCCCGAATCCAACGTCGGCGGCCAGGCGTGGTGGTCGTTCGGCGGCCTGTTCCTCATCGACTCCCCCGAGCAGCGTCGCCTCGGGGTGCACGACAGTCACGCGCTCGCCCGGCAGGACTGGTTCGCCAGCGCCGAGTTCGACCGCGACGAGGACCTGTGGGGCAAGCAGTGGGCCGAGGCCTACCTCGCCTTCGCCGCCGGAGAGAAGCGCGAATGGCTGCACTCCAAGGGCGTCCGCTTCTTCCCGGTCGTCGGCTGGGCCGAGCGCGGCGGCTACACCGCCACCGGCCACGGCAACTCGGTTCCGCGCTTCCATATCACCTGGGGAACCGGGCCGGGCGTGCTGGCGCCATTCATCAAGGAGGTCCGCGCGGGGGCAGCGGCCGGGTTGGTCGAGCTGACGTTCCGGCATCAGGTCGATGAGCTCATCGTCGAGAACGGCGCAGTGGTCGGGGTCTCCGGGTCCGTCCTGGCGGACGACGATGCCGCGCGCGGTGTCGCGAGCAACCGGGAGGTCACCGGACCGTTCTCATATCGTGCGGGCGCCGTCATCGTGGCGAGCGGGGGCATCGGCGGCAACCACGAGCTGGTGCGCGCGGCCTGGCCGGAGTGGCTGGGCGAGCCGCCGAAGCAGATGCTGTCCGGAGTCCCGGCGCATGTCGACGGCCGGATGCTCGCCATCAGCGAGAAGGCAGGTGCGAACTACATCAACCGCGACCGGATGTGGCACTACGTCGAGGGCATCACCAACTACGCCCCGGTGTGGGAGCGCCACGGCATCCGGATCCTGCCCGGACCGTCGAGCCTCTGGTTCGACGCCACCGGCAGCCGCCTGCCCATCCCGCTCTTCCCGGGCTTCGACACCCTCGGCACGCTCGAGCACCTGCGATCCACCGGGTACGACCACAGCTGGTTCGTGCTCACCCAGTCGATGATCGAGAAGGAGTTCGCACTCAGCGGCAGCGAGCAGAACCCCGACCTCACGAACAAGAGCATCCGCGAACTGCTGACGCAACGTCTCGGCAAGGGCGCGACGGGTCCGGTCGAGGCGTTCAAGGCGAAGGGCGCCGACTTCGTGGTCGCCGACAACCTCGACCAGCTCTTCGTCGGGATGAAGAGGCTCTCCCCCGGCGTCGATCTCGACACCGCCAACATCCGTCACGAGATCGAGGCGCGAGATCGCGAACTCGACAACGACTTCAGCAAAGATGCCCAGATCACGGCCATCCGCGGGGCGCGCAAGTTCCGCGGCGACCGGCTGATCCGCGTGGCCAAGCCGCACAAAGTGCTCGATCCGGCGCATCATCCGCTGATCGCGGTCAAGCTGCACATCGTCACGCGCAAGACGCTCGGTGGTCTGCAGACCGACCTGAGATCCCGGGTCCTGGATGCCGCGGGCTCGCCGATCCCCGGCCTCTACGCCGCCGGCGAGGTGGCCGGGTTCGGCGGGGGCGGCGTGCACGGCTACCGCGCGCTGGAGGGCACGTTCCTGGGCGGCTGCCTGTTCAGCGGACGAACCGCCGGGCGGGCCGTCGCGGGCACGCTCTAGGCGGTCTTGGAAGGTTCAGCGCGACAGCGTCCACGCCTTGCGCTTCACCAGGACGTGACCGCGCTGAGTGGTGAGGCGGGTCCAGGGGCCGGTCTCGAACATCCTGACCTCGTCCTCGCCCAGGAAACCCAGCCCGAGTGCCGCGAAGGCCGCACCGGCGGGCACGTGCTCCAGCCCCACGATGCCGCGGCTCCACACCTCGGAACGGACGCGGCGCACGATCTGCTCGCCCACGGCATCCGGAACCGCGGCCGCCACCTCCTCGATCCCCGAGCGCGCCGCTCGATCGAGCAGGGCTGCACCGGTCCCGTCGATGGGACGCCAGCCGCCGCGCGGCGGCGAGATCGCCGACCATGTCACGGTGTTGACCTCCATGGGCACGGAGATGGTGATCGGACCGACCAGCGAAGGGTCGGCCTGGCGTGCTTCCTGCGCCGTCTTCAACCGGCCCAGCAACGAACGGATCGGCACGACGACATCGAACTCGGCTGGGGCCGCTCCCTCCGGCTGCACCAGAGCGATCGTGCGCAGCCCCAGGACGGTCGGGCTCTCGTCGAGCAGGCCGACCGGATAGAAGACGGCGGCGTACACCGCGAGCACCCCGCTGTCCGCGATCAACCGCACGGAGCCCTCCTCGATGCGCGCCGCGCGAGCGAGAAAGACCTGGAGGTCGTCGAGGGCCGGAGTGTCGGCGAGAGTGAAGGAGCTTGCCATGTCGGTCCAAAACTACAGGGCCTCCTAAACTACAACCCATGACCGACCCCTTGACCGGCCTTCTCGGGGCGCTCGATCTGACCGACACCGGCGCACGCACCAGCGAAGACATCTTCACCGGACCGAGCCAGTGGACGCCGCTCGGGCGCGTGTTCGGCGGCCAGGTGCTCGCGCAATCCCTCATCGCCGCGATCCGCACCGTGCCCGAGGACCGGCCGGTCCACTCGATGCACGGCTACTTCCTGCGTCCGGGGGACGCCGATCAGCCCATCACCTTCTCGGTGGACCGCATCCACGACGGCCGCTCCTTCGTCACCCGGCGCACCCAGGCCTACCAGAACGGCAAGCCGATCCTGTCGATGATCGCCTCGTTCCAGACCGAGGACGACGGCCTCGAGCACCAGGTCGAGATGCCGACGGGTCTGCCCGATCCCGAGTCGCTGCCGACCACCGCCGATGTGCTGGCGGGCATCGACCACCCGGTCGCGAAGTTCTGGGCCGAGCGCCGGGCGTTCGACATCCGGCACGTCGAGGAGCCGGTGTACTTCGGCGAGCCGGAGCGGGCGACGCACCAGGCCGTCTGGATCCGCGCCATCGGCGCCCTGCCCGACGACCGCAACCTGCATCGCGCCGCTCTCGCCTACGCGAGCGACTACGTGATCCTCGATCCCGTGCTGCGCGCCCACGGGATCTCGTGGGGATACCCGGGCCTGAAGGTCGCCAGCCTCGACCAC
This sequence comes from Pseudolysinimonas sp., assembly GCA_036499485.1. Classification (GTDB taxonomy): domain Bacteria; phylum Actinomycetota; class Actinomycetes; order Actinomycetales; family Microbacteriaceae; genus Lysinimonas. The sequence goes on from DASYDQ010000029.1 coordinate 68,092, forward strand.
GCGATGTGGTTCCACCGCTTCGGGCGCGTCGACCAGTGGCTGCTCTACACGCAGGACTCCCCGACGGCGACCGGTGGACGCGGCCTCTCGCTCGGCCGGATCTTCACCCGGGACGGCACCCTCATCGCGAGCGTGGCGCAGGAGGGCACCATCCGCGTGCCGCTGGGCTGACGCGCCAGCGGAGCGGTGCGACCGCGCTCGTGCCGCGCAGCGGGTGCGCCGCAGGAGCGGCGGCGCAGAGAAAGATTCAGCGCCGGGTGAAGTGCAGCGGGCCATCCAGGTACGGAGCCCACAGTTCACGCAGCAGCGCCGGGATGCGCGTCGGACGACCGGATGCGGCATCCACCGTCACGATCGAGGTGGCAGCCCGCGCGTACAGCACTCGGGGTTCGACGCCCGTCGGTGAGTACAGCTCGAAGTAGATGTCGATGTCGGCGCCGCCCAGCCGGCCGAGCCACACCTCGACGTCGATCGGCGCCCGTGTGTAGGGCATCGGGACGAGGTACTCGATCTCGCTGCGCGACACCAGCGACCAGACGCTCGAGTCGGCGCTCAGGTCGAGGGCCGCCGTCGGCTGGGGATCCGGGTCGTCGGGCTGAGCGCGCCAGAACGAACGGACACGCACCTCCTCGATCAGCCGCAGCATCTCGACGTTGTTGATGTGCCCGTAGGCGTCGAGGTCGCCCCATCGGAGCGAGATCGGGATGTGGAGTCTCACTAGTCGCGGGTCAACTTGCGGTACACGCTCGCGTGCGGCTTCGCCGCGTCCGCGCCGAGGCGCTCGATCTTGTTCGCCTCGTAGGCCTCGAAGTTGCCCTCGAACCAGTACCAGTTGGCCGGGTTCTCGGCGGTGCCCTCGTAGGCCAGGATGTGGGTCGCGATCCGGTCGAGGAACCAGCGATCGTGGGTGATCACCACCGCGCAGCCGGGGAACTCGAGCAGCGCGTTCTCGAGGCTCTGCAGCGTCTCGACATCCAGGTCGTTGGTCGGCTCGTCGAGCAGCAGCAGGTTGCCGCCCTGCTTGAGCGTCAGCGCCAGGTTGAGGCGGTTGCGCTCGCCACCGGACAGCACGCCGGCCTTCTTCTGCTGGTCCGGCCCCTTGAAGCCGAACTTGCTGACGTAGGCGCGTGATGGGATCTCGACCTTGCCGACCGTGATGATGTCGAGGCCGTCGGACACGACCTCCCACAGCGTCTTGTTCGGGTCGATGCCGCCGCGGTTCTGGTCGACGTAGCTGATCTGCACGGTCTCGCCGACCTTGAGGTCGCCGCCGTCGATCTGCTCGAGGCCCACGATGGTCTTGATCAGTGTCGTCTTGCCGACGCCGTTCGGGCCGATGACGCCGACGATGCCGTTCGGCGGCAGGGTGAAGCTGAGGCCTTCGATGAGCTCGCGGCCGTCGAAACCCTTGGCGAGCTTCTTGGCCTCCACCACGATCGAGCCGAGACGAGGTCCCGGCGGGATCTGGATCTCCTCGAAATCGAGCTTGCGGGTGCGGTCCGCCTCGGTTGCCATCTCCTCGTAGCGGGCGAGACGTGCCTTGGACTTGGCCTGGCGTCCCTTCGCGTTGCTGCGCACCCAGTCGAGTTCGTCGGCGAGGCGCTTGGCGAGCTTCTGGTCCTTCTTGCCCTGCACCTCGAGGCGCTGGGCCTTCTTCTCCAGGTAGGTGGAGTAGTTGCCCTCGTAGGGGTAGAGATGACCCCGGTCGACCTCGGCGATCCACTGGGCGACGTTGTCGAGGAAGTACCGGTCGTGGGTCACGGCGATGACGGCGCCCGCGTACTGCTGCAGGTGCTGTTCGAGCCAGAGCACGCTCTCGGCGTCGAGGTGGTTGGTTGGCTCGTCGAGCAGCAGCAGGTCCGGCTTCTGGAGGAGCAGCTTCGTCAGCGCGACGCGGCGCTTCTCACCACCGGAGAGGTTGGCGACGGATGCATCGCCCGGCGGGGTGCGCAGAGCATCCATCGCCTGCTCCAGCTGGTTGTCGAGATCCCAGGCGTCGGCGGCGTCGATCTCGGTTTGCAGCTCGCCCATTTCAGCGAGCAAGGTGTCGAAGTCGGCATCCGGGTCCGCCATTGCAGCCGAGATCTCATTGAAGCGATCGAGCTTCGCCTTGATCGGGCCGACGCCCTCCTGCACGTTCTCGAGCACCGTCTTGCTCTCGTCGAGCTCGGGCTCCTGCATCAGGATCCCGACGGTGTAGCCGGCGCTCAGCTTGGCCTCGCCGTTGCTGGGGATGTCGAGCCCGGCCATGATCTTCAGGATCGTGGACTTGCCGGCGCCGTTCGGGCCGACCATCCCGATCTTCGCTCCCGGCAGGAACGACATGGTCACATCGTCGAGGATGAGCTTCTCGCCGACCGCCTTGCGGGCGCGCACCATCGAGTAAATGAATTCGGCCATGGCTCCAGTCTACGGAAGCCGTCGTGGGGTCGGCTGACCGCTGGACACCCCCGCGACCAGCTGCTACCAGTCGATCGGTCGGGTCGTGCCGACCAGGCACCGGCTCGTCGAGAGCATCTTCTGAACCGTGCTGCTGTAGCCGGTGTTGCCGTACTGCCCGATGAGGCAGGTCTGGCCGAACCGGATCGAGAACTCGATGTTGTCGGCCGCGAGGTTGACCGCCGTTCGGTCGGGCGTGACCTCCATGTCGACCTTCGGATAGCCCGCCTTGACGAGGTTGTCGATGAAGGGACGACCGCTCAAGTCGCCTCCGGCCGCGATCAGCTTCTGGTTGACGAGGTCGAAGTAGGCCTGGTTCTGGGCCGCGGTGCCGCTCAGGTCGATCTTCGCGATCGTCGGCGCGCTGGCCGTCGAACTGGGCTTCGCGGTCTTCGTGGGCGCGGGCGCACTCGGGACGCAGCCGGCCAACGCCACGACGATCGCGCTCCCGACGACCGCCGGGACGAGGACGCGCTGCAGAAGTCCGGTGCGGCGCATGAATCCTCCTCGACCAGCCGCGAGTTCGGCTCGGGTCGCGACGATTCTAGAGGGGCCCACGGCGAGCCAACCTTCAAGCGCGCCTAGAACGGCAGGGCGGCCTCAACCGGACGCTTCGAACGCGCCGCGGCGAGGTCGTCGGCCGGTGCGGCGCCATCGGCGTCATCCGCGCCCTCGGCCGATTCACCCGACTCGTCCGCATCCCCTTCGAGCACCGCCGCGCGGTCGCTCGGCAGATCGGCGTCGTTCGCCACGGTGGAGGCCACCGATCGCGTGAACACCGAGGTTCCCCACATCAGGTCGTGGCCGAGCGCCTCGGCATCCACCTCGACGGTCGTGCCGGCGCGGTCACCGCTCTCCCAGTCGCGGATGCGCAGCTTGCCCGCCACGACGATGCGCTGTCCCTTAGCGATCGAGCCGACCGCGTTGATGGCGAGCTGGCGGAAGCAGGTGATCGTGAACCAGTTGGTGTCGCCGTCGATCCATTTCTGAGCACCACGGTCGTAGCGGCGTTGGGTCGAGGCGAGCCGGAAGCTCGTGATCGGCAGCCCCTCGCTGGTCACGAGGTGACGCGGGGTGGTGGCGACGAGTCCGGTGAGGGTGATCGTGTCGGTCATGGATGCTCCTTCGAGAGTGGATCGAGGATCCCAAGGGTGCGATCGCGGCCGTGCCCATGCGGCGATGCCCGCTTGACCGGTGCAACACGATTCCGGAGACCGGCTGTGGACGACTAGCCGAGCACCGACACGTCGATCCCCGCGAGCCGCGCCGGGTCGGCGAGCGCGTCGATCGCCACGATCACGCCGTCGCGCAGCGTGAAGGCCGAGACGGAGAGCAGGCGGCCGTCCACGATCACGACGGCGCCTGGCATCCCGTTGACCAGAGCCGGCTGCGCAGGCGGCGAGTCGGGACCGAAGATGACCGCCTGGCCCGCGACCGTCGACGCCCCCGATATCTCCACATTGCGGCGCGGGTCGGGCCCGGTGTCGATGCGGAACACGATGTCCGGATGCAGCACCGCGACGAGCGCCGCCATGTCGCCCCCGCGTGCTGCGGCGAAGAACGCGTCCACCACGCGGCGCTGCCGCCGGCGGGACTCCGCAGCCGACGCCCCCGGCTCCCGCCCCTGCACGCGGCGGCGGGCGCGGGTCGCGAGCTGCCGGGTGGACGCGGGCGTGCGGTCGAGCATCCGGGCGATCTCGTCGAATGGCACCGCGAACAGGTCATGCAGCACGAAAGCGACGCGCTCGTCGGGGCCGAGGGTGTCGAGCACGACGAGCAACGCAGCGCCGACCGAGTCGGCGAGCACCGCCTGCCGCTCCGGATCGTGGAGCGGGTCGTCGAGGGACTCCCGGGCGATCACGGGATCGGCGACATGGGCCGACGATCCGGGCGACGGCGGCTCGAGCGGGATCTCGGCCCGCTGCCGCCGCGACCGCAGCAGGTTGAGGCAGACCCGCGTCACGACGGTCGTCAGCCATGCACTCAGGTTGTCGATCGCATCGGCGTCGGCGTTCCCCACGGTCCGGTCGAGGCGCAGCCACGCCTCCTGCACCGCGTCGTCGGCCTCGGCCGCCGAGCCGAGCATCCGAAGCGCCACCGCGCGCAGCCGCGGACGTTCATGCTCGAAATGCTGGGTCAGCTGATCATCCATGGCTGTCACATTCTGCGGCGTTCGCGGGTCACCTCGATATGACCCGCGGAATCCCCGGGATGTGACACGAAGGAGACACACCATGACCACCGTGCTCGTGACCGGAGGCACCGGAACACTCGGGCGACTCGTCGTCCCCCGCCTGCTCGAGGCCGGATGCCGCGTCCGCGTCCTCTCGCGCATCGCTCACGCCGCGCATCCCGGCGTCGAGGTCGTGCAGGGCGACCTCGAGACCGGGGCAGGCGTTGACGCGGCGGTGGCCGGTGTCGACACCGTGCTCCACCTGGCCGGAAGCCAGAAGAAGGACGGCCTCAAGGCCCGGACCCTCGTCGAAGCCGCCGCTCGCGCCGACGTCGGTCACGTCGTGTTCATCTCCGTGGTCGGCGCCGATCGGGTGCCCGTCACGAGCGCGATCGACAGGATGCAGTTCGGCTACTTCGGCGAGAAGCGCGCCGCGGAGCTGGCCGTCATGGGCGCGGGCATCCCGTGGACGATGCTGCGCGCCACGCAGTTCCACGAGCTCGGCCTGCTGACGCTGCGGCTGCTGAGTCGAGGACCGATCGCGTTCGTGTTCGGCGGCATCCGGTTCCAGCCGATCGCGGCCGAGGAGGTTGCCGAGCGGATGGCGCAGCTCACCCTCGGGACGCCATCCGGTCTCGTCCCCGACCTCGGCGGGCCGCAGGCGATCACCATGGGCGCCCTGATGCGGAGCTATCTCGCCTCCGCCGGGCGCCGCAAGCCCATCATCGCCATCCCGGTCGGCGGCGGCGCAGGGCGCGCGATGAAGGCCGGGGCGAACCTCGACGAGAGCCGCGCCGTCGGACGCCAGACCTGGGAGGAATTCCTGACGGCGCAGTTCGCGACACAGGTGGCGGCGCCGGCCGCGAGGTAGCTTGCGAGGGTGAACCGCACCCGCACCATCTGGATCGGCGACCGCGACGCGGTGCTTCGTGAGCACGCGCTGGCCATCGGCGGCATCCCCGTGACCTGGATCCTTGACGATGCGCGCTACTCCGACGGGAGCCGGGTCGCCGACCCCGACCTTCGTGAGGCCGGGATCAAGCGGCGGCCCGCGTACTTCGACGAGGACGAGGACGAGGACTGAGCTCGGATGCCGGGCACGGCGCTCGTGCCGGAAAGCCGCCCCGGCATCCGATCGCTCCAGAGTCGCGACCGGGCAACGGGAACGGGCGCCGTCCCTCCGTCTGAGTGGAGGAACGACGCCCGTCGTCGGTGTTGACGAGAAGCCGCGAAGGACCCGCGGTCAGTGCTCCCGGAACTCCGGCCAGTCCGATCCCGGCGGCATGCTCGCGTGCAGGGCGCTCTTGGCGACGTCGAGCGAGGGATACGTGCCCCTGGCCTCGTCGTCGCGCAGCAGCCGCACGGCGTAGCCGGCGTCGGTGTGGAGGATGGTGCCGGCAGCTCCCGCGTCGCCGAAGGCGACCCAGCGCTGACCGATGGTGCCCACAGTGGTGGTCGAGCTCATCGTTGAGCTCCTTCCTGTTCGTTGCGGAGTCGAGGCTACGCCGCCCCTCGCCCGGGCGCGAGGGCGGGCGAGCCTGCCGACCCTAGGCTGGGTTCATGCCCTCCGGTCAGTTCCCCTTCCTCGCCGACGACGACCGCTACGACGGACGGATGCCCTACCCGCGGGTCGGGCGCAGCGGCATCCGCCTTCCCGAGATCTCGCTTGGGCTGTGGAACAACTTCGGGTCGGATCGCCCACTCGACACGCAGCGCGCCATCCTGCGCCGTGCCTTCGACCTCGGCGTGACCCACTTCGACCTGGCGAACAACTACGGGCCGATCAACGGCGCGGCCGAGCGCAACTTCGGGCTCATCCTGCACGACGACTTCCTGCCCTACCGCGACGAGCTGATCATCTCGACCAAGGCCGGCTACAACATGTGGCCGGGGCCCTATGGCGAATGGGGATCGCGCAAGTACCTGCTCGCCTCCCTTGACCAGTCGCTGGCGCGCATGGGCCTGGACTACGTCGACATCTTCTACTCGCACCGGCCCGACCCCGACACCCCGATCGAGGAGACGATGGGCGCGCTGGCGACCGCGGTGAGATCCGGGCGCGCCCTGTACGCGGGAATCTCCAACTACGACCCGGAGCAGACCAAGGCGGCGTACGCGGCTCTGCAAGCGGAGGGCATCCCGCTGCTGATCCACCAGCCGCGCTACAACATGTTCGACCGGCACATCGAGCACGGGCTCTTGCCGGTGCTCGATGAGATCGGCGCCGGTTCGATCGTGTTCTCGCCGCTCGCCCAGGGCATGCTGACCGACCGCTACCTGCACGGCATCCCCGGCGACTCCCGAGCGGCCACCGGTCGTTGGATCAGCGAGAAGAACATCAACGAGACCTACCTCGAGCGGGTGAAGGGCCTCGACGCGATCGCCAAGGAGCGCGGGCAGACCCTCGCGCAGCTCGCCCTGAGCTGGGTGCTTCGGCATCCGCAGGTCACCAGCGCGCTGATCGGCGCGTCGAGCGTCGCACAGCTGGAGAGCAGCCTCGACGCCGTGAAGGGCTCCCCCCTGACGGATGCCGAGTTGGCGGCGATCGAGCCGTTCGCCGTCGACGGCACCGAGAACGACTGACACGGCGACGGTCCGCCGGTGGGCTATCTCTTCGCGCTGCTGAGTGCGGCTCTGTTCGGAGCCAACGGCACGACCACCAAGCTGCTGGTGCTCAACGGACTCGAGCCGCAGCAGCTGACCCTGTTCCGCTCGCTCGGCACCGCCGTGCTCGCGGGAATCGCGCTGGCCATCACTGATCCGAAGTCGTTCAGGATGAAGCCCCGCCAGTTGCTCGTCATGGCCGTGCTCGGCATCACCGGCATCGCCCTGCTGCAGGCCGCGTACGGCGGCGCCCTCGGCCGACTTCCGGTCGGAATCGCGCTGCTGCTGGAGTACACCGGCGTGCTGTTCGTCGCACTCGTCGGCTTCTTCGTCTTCAAAGAAAAGGTGAAGGCGCGGCTCTGGGTGGCCATCGGGCTCGTGCTCGCCGGCCTCGTCGTCGTGGCCCAGATCTGGTCGAGCGCGCTCGACCCGCTCGGAGTGGCGCTCGCGCTCGTCGCCGCCGTGATGCTGACGATCTACTTCGTGGTCGGCGAGCGCCAGGTGGCGGCAACGTCGCCCCTCGCCGTCGCATTCTGGACCGGCCTGTTCTCGGCGGCCTTCTGGGCGATCTTCAGCGGGTGGTGGACCATGGACCCGGCGATCTTCGTCAAGCCGCTGGACATCGGCGGGTCGCACGGCCACCTCGACGTCCCGCTCTTCCTGCCGCTCGCCTCAGCGCTCGTGCTCGGTTCCTTCCTGCCCTTCCTCCTCGGATTCAACGCCCTCAAGCACTTGCCGGCCACGGCCGCCGGGGTCGTCGCGTCGTCGGAGGTGCTCTTCGCGTTCCTCGTGGCGTGGCTCTGGCTCGGCGAGGGGCTGGACCTCGTCCAGCTGCTCGGCGCGGCCGTCGTGCTGGTGGGAATCGTGCTCGCCCAGACCGCGCGGGTCGGCAAAGTGGTCGATGCGGACCTGGTGCTGCCGACCGCGACCGGTCAGATCCCTCTGCCCTGACTCCGACCGCGGCGGCGAAGGAGGCTCACCGCGCCCAGGACGGCGCCGAGCACGAGCAGCACGCCGGCCAGCGCGAACAGGGGGCGAGCATCCGTCCCCGTCGCCGGCAGGATCGCCGTCAGGGCCAGCGCCGGCAGGGCGACAGGATCGGTGCCCGCGGTGAAGGCGAACGGCGGGGGCGCGGCGAATCCCTCCGGCGGATCGACGACCAGTCGGTAGCCGCCGAACTCGGTCGCGAAGCTGAAGGTGCCGTCGGCGGCGACCGGGATCGAGACGGGCTGGTCCTGCAGGTCCTCGATGGGATCGCCCGCGGCATCCTCCAGGAGCACGACCGTGCCGGCGGGAGCTGCCGCCCCGGAAGGCTGCAGGATGGTGCCGCTGACGGTCGCCGCGGGAGCCGGCGCGACGATCCAGAGCTGGAAGGTCGGGCTGCCGAGCAGCCACTGATAGGTGAGCGTCAACGTGGTCACCGGAACGGTGGGGACGAACCAGTCGTAGGAGCCCGCCGTGTCGCTCCCGCTTCCGACCACGGTGCGCGGACGAGTCGCCGGCGCACACGGCGGACCCGCCGCCGCGCCGGTGTCGCACCAGAACGGGTGGTCGGGGAACGCCATGCCCGGCCCACAGCTTCCCGGTTTCGGCGAGGCGTTGTTGCAGTAGTTCAGCAGCGGGGTGCCGCCAGTGTCTTGCGCGCCGAGCTCGGAAGCGGTCAAGGCGCCTCCCGGATCCGACCCGCCGCCGATCGCATCGATCGAGACCATGTCAGCGTCGATGTCGCCCACCGCGAAGCCCCAGCCCGCCGGGAGCGCGGGCAGCGTCACGGTGGTGACCGAGTCCGCGCCGTGGGTGGCAGGCGGAACAGTCGGCGCCAGTCCGATCGTGAGGTACGACTGATATCGCGAACTCCCAAAGCGCTGCCCGAATCCCGTGGTCGCTCCGAGGAACGACGCGGTCCCGGATTCGGCGATGCGCGCGCCGGTCCCGGTGGTGGTGACCGCGATCACACCGCCACCGAGGGCCGAGGAGAGCTGCCCGGTGAAGGAGGACGGCGACGTCTGCGCCCAGACCGGGAAGCTGCCGACGGGTGGCGTCGCGGCGTGCGCCGACGGAGCGTTCGGCCCGCCCCAGACGACAAGCGCGACAGCGGCTGCCGCGGCGAGAACCGCGACGGGCAGCCTGCGGACGACCCCCATCCCCATCCCCCCACCCTACGACGGTGCTGCATGTCGGTGGTCGAACGTATGTTCGAGTCATGGAACTCCTGGACCGCGCGATCCCCCTCCCCCTGGCGGCGGCCCACCCGGGCGTGACGGTGCTGGCGCTGCACGGGCGCATGTGGCGCGCTCTGCGCCCCGACGGCGCCGTGCTCGGCTACGTCGAGATCGTCGAGACCCCCGACGGGGAGCGGTTCCTGAGCAAGCGGCTCCGGCCGCGAGCGCAGGGGTTTCTCCCGGTCGGCGAGTTCTGGACCGCCGACGAGGCGATCGAATCGTTGCGCTAGCGAGCGCCCGCAGGGGTTAACTCTCTACCTGAGAGTTTTTGCGACTCGCGGAGCGGAGAAGCGTGCTTCGGCGTGCCGCGCGTATCGTCCCGCCCATGACTTGGCTGAACGATCTTCTCGACTGGATCCGGTCCGACGCGGGCTGGAAGCTCATCACGACCGCGGTGATCCCCTTCGTGGCGATCGTGCTCGCGGGCATCATCGCCGCAGGCATCGGCCGCGGCGCCGTGAAGCGCCTCATCGCCCAGCGCGACTTCGAGACGCGCGCCTCCGCCGTCGCGGCGCTGGTGGCCGCGGGTCAGAGCGTGTCGACCTGGCACAGCCAGGGCCCGGCCGCGAAGGAGCACTCCGAGCTCTTGGCGAGCCAGGCAGACGTGCAGGTGCGCCTGCTGCCGATCGCCGGTGCCGGACTCGCCGCCGACTGGGCGACCCATCAGCTGCGCGAGATGCGCACCAACTCCGTCAGCTACAGCTACCAGGCCGAGCAGACCCTCGACGAATACCGCGACCGCCTGGTCGAGTGGCTGCACCGCCCGGCCCGCGCGAAGAAGCTGTTCGCCATGGATCTCGACCGCTGGCAGTACGCCGACACCGCGGTCGACCCGGTCGTGCTCGAGCAGCAGCGCTGGGCGGAGCAGCAGTACGCTGCCGTCTCGCCCGACCACGCGTCTGACGCCCCGATGACCGCCCCGATTCCCACCGCCGAATCCCTGTTCGGGGCCGAGAAGATCGCGAGTTAGCGCTCGATCTTGATGACCTTCGCCGACCACGGGCAGTAGTCCGGGCTGGTGACGGTGCGATCCTCGACGTAGGACGGCAAGCCGTCGCACACCTCGATCGTGAAATCGGCGAACTGCAGCGATGTCGGATCGATATGCCACGACCACGGCTTGTTGACCCCTGGCGTGCGCACCACCCGGCCGAGCGGGATCGCGGCCACCTGCTCGCCCTTCAGCAGTTGCTCGGCGTGTGCGACGAGTTCCGGCGTGATCAGCTCGATCTTGTACGTCTCGTCACCGGCGACCTGGAACGTCGCGATCGGATGCTTCAGCGCCGGGTGAGCGGGCGTGCATCCGGCGAGCAGCAGCACCGCCGCTGACGCGACCACGACGAGCGCGGCGAGACGGGAGGAGGCGGGTCGTGATGTGCTCAGGGGACGCCGTGGCATGGGGCTCACCCTAGCGAGTAGCGTGCCGGGCATGACAGCCTCCGTGCGGCCGATGACCGGCGCCGAGTTCGCGGCCTTCCTCGTCGTGCAGCGGGAGGAATACGCCGCCGATGTCGCGCAGGCCAACGCGATCCCACTGGAGGCGGCTCTGGCGCAGGCCGACGAGCAGATGGCCGGGTTTCTGCCCGATGGGATGCGGACTGCCGGACATCGACTACTGGTCGTGCTCGACGGCGACCGGCCGATCGGTCAGCTCTGGATCGGGCCGCATCCGCGACGGAGCGATCACGCCTACGTCTACGAGATCGTCATCGATGAGGCCGACCGGGGCAGGGGCTTCGGGCGGGACGCCATGCTCGCCGCCGAGGAGCTCGCGAGGGCCGACGGCGCCCTGGCGATCGGGCTCAATGTGTTCGGCTTCAACGAGCGGGCGCGGGGGCTGTACGCCTCGCTGGGCTACGACGTGGCGTCGCTCCAGATGCTCAAGACGTTCTCGTCGCCCTAGGCGAACCAGAAAACCAGCGGCAGCACCGCCACCGCCACCACGCCCCAGGCCGCGAAGACGGGCAGATACCCGGTCTGCCAGCGGTCGATCGCGACGGCAGCCGCGCGGCCGGCGATGGCGCGTGCGGTGATCCACGCGGTGCCGGCAAGGTCCACGAGCAGGATCACATTGACCACCAGGGCCGCGACGCGGTTGGGCGTGAAGCCGTCGTCGCCGATCCGCGCGAGCATCGAGCCGAGCACGAGCAGGTCGAGCACGATCGCGGCGATCATCGCGACCAGGCGCAGGGCGTCGGTCAGGCCGACCGGCTTGAGGGAGTCGCGCGCCGAGATCCCGTAGAGCACCAACGCGAGCACGACGAGGAGGAGCGCGTCGAAGGCGATGAGCAGTTCGCGGTTGAACGGGTGCCCGATGCCGGCGATCAGGTACCCGATGACAGCGGCGACGAGCATCACCGCGAACAGCGGCGTGAAGATCGCCGTGAGCACGGGAGCGATGTTCTCGATCACGCTCTTCTTCGCCTCGACCAGCCAGGCAGCCACGATCACCGCCGCGGCCGCCCCGGAGGGGACGGCGAACAGGAACACCTGCTCGTACACGTCGCCGTCCACGATCGGGGCGAGCACCAGGCTCGTCAGCCCCATCAGCACGCCGCCGCCGAGGGCGATGAGCACGTAGTAGATGGCCCACTCACCCGTGAAGCGCACGAAGTCCATGCGACGCGACGATGACCTCCACTCGCCGCTCAGGTAGGCCACGCCGACCACGAACCAGAGCACGACCGGCAGATGGATGCCGACGAGAACGCCGGTCTGCGCGTCGCGCGCGAAGGGGAAGACGTTCGCCAGCACGGCGAGCGCCGCGACGGCCGCGGCCAGCACGATGACCTGGCGACGCGGCGGTCGCCGAAGCCAGACGAAGTAGGCGGCCAGCACCGGCAGCACGAAGAGGGCGAGGTCCCGGGTGAACCACGGCTGGTCGCCGCCCGCCAGCCGGGCGAGCTGGATGCCGACGGCCGCCACGGCCGCGAACGCCAGCATGGCGAGCAGCGGCCTGCCGCGAGCGCCGGGTTCGCCGGGCTCGCCGTCGAGCACGAGCTGCTTCCAGAGCCGGTCGCCGTGCACTCGGGCGAACTCGGCCGTCACTCCATCGACCGCGCCGAGCCGCTTGACGGCGACGAGGAAGGCCTCCTCTTCGCTGAGCCCGGTGAGCTCGAGGTCGGCCACCTGCTCACGAAGGTGGCCTTCGAGCTCCTCGACATCCGCGGCGTCGACCGCGCGGTTGCGCGTCACCGCGGCACGCCACTGACTGATCTGTGTCTCGAGCACGCCCATGGTCACGCCCCGGCCAGCTTCATCGTGCCGGAGCCGGACCGCGGGCCCTGGCCCCACAAGGCGCCGAGGGCCCGGGTCGCGGTCTGCCATTGACGTTGCTGCTCGGCCAATTGGGAGAGCCCGGATTCCGTGATCTCGTAGTTCTTGCGCCGGCGGCCTTCGGGCGAGCTTCCCCACTCCGCTCGGATGTGACCGAGCCGCTCGAGGCGATGCAGCAGGGGGTAGAGCATCCCGTCGGACCACTCCAGTTCGCCACCCGAGAGCTCGCGCACCCGCTTCAGGATCGCGTACCCGTAGCTGCCGCCTTCGGCCAGGATCGTGAGGACCAGCGGCGATGCCATGGCCGCCACGAGATCCTTGTCGATGTTCACGCCGTCACCCGAGTCATAGCAGCACTATACATTGTGGTGCTAGGTGTAGGTGCGTGCCCGAGCACGGCTCTGCGCGGTGCGCGCCTAGACTTTCAGCCGAGCCGAATCGGATCGACCCCCCGTAGCTCAGTGGATAGAGCATCCGGTTTCTACCCGGCTGGTCGGGAGTTCGAATCTCTCCGGGGGGACCTCAGACCGCCTTGGCCAGCGCGGTCAGCACCTGCGGCAGTGTCGGCACGCCCTGGGCGCGGAACACCTCGGTCCCCTCCGCGTCGCGCACGATGACGGTCGGGGTCACCTCGATCCCGTCGAGTTCGGCCTGCGACTCGAACGTCACCACATCGCGCTCGACGATCCGGGCGGCGGGCACCAGGCGCGCGGCATCCGCCAGCACGGCACGTGTCAGATGGCACGGCTCGCAGAACGCGGAAGTGTAGAGGTCGACGATCACACAAGGGGCAACGACAGCCCGGTCTCCACGATTCCCGGTGCCACCGCAGCCGGCGCGATATATAACATAGGTATATGCTTTCGGATGTGAATCACAGCGACATCCTCGAATCCCTCCTCGTCTCCTCCAACCGCCTGGTGCGCATCGCGGCTCAGACGACCGGCAGCCGCACCCCGTCCGCCGTCTGGCGCACGCTCGGCATCCTCGACACCGACGGTCCGATGCGGATCGGTGAGCTCGCCACCGCGAGCCGCGTCACCCAGCCCGGCATGACCCGGGTGCTGACGACGATGGTCGAGGAGGAGCTGGTGTCGCGCATCGCCGACGTCGAGGACTCCCGAGCCTGGCTGATCCGCATCACGCCCAAGGGGCGCACAGCGCTCGAGAGCTGGCGGCACGAGATCGCGCTGGCGCTCGGCCCATGGTTCGCGGATCTCGACACCGGGGAGTGGGCGATCCTGGAGCGGGCCGTCGAACTGATGGCGGCGCGCACCGCGAGCGACGCGGCGGTGTCGGCATGACGTCGCACGCGGGCGGCCGGCGGCCCAGCATCCTGAAGCAGCCCCGCACCGTGTGGGCGATCGCGTTCGCCTGCGTGATCGCGTTCATGGGCATCGGGCTCGTCGACCCCATCCTCAAGGGCATCGCGACTGAGTTGAAAGCGAGCCCGACCGAGACCGAGCTGCTCTTCACGAGCTACCTGGCGATCACCGGGATCATGATGCTCATCACGAGCTTCGTCTCGAGCCGGATCGGCGCCCGCCTGACCCTGCTGTTCGGTCTCGCGTTCATCGTCGTCTTCGCCCTGCTCGCGGCGCTGAGCGGATCGGTCGAGGCGATCATCGGCTTCCGGGCCGGCTGGGGGCTCGGCAACGCGCTCTTCATCTCGACGGCGCTCGCCACGATCGTCGGTGCCGCATCGGGTGGCACGAGCTCCGCCATCATCCTGTACGAGGCGTCCCTCGGGCTCGGGATCGCCGTCGGTCCCCTCGTCGGCGGACTGCTGGGCTCGATCAGCTGGCGCGGCCCGTTCTTCGGGGTGGCGGTGCTGATGGCGATCGCCTTCGTCGCGATCCTGGTGCTGCTGCCGCGCGAGAAGGGCGTCGTCCGCCAGAAGACGCGGTTGAGCGCGCCCCTGCGCGCTCTGGGCAACCGCTCGCTGCTCGTCCTGGCGCTGGCCGCGCTGTTCTACAACATCGGCTTCTTCGTGCTGCTCGCCTACACGCCGTTCGCACCCGGGCTGGCGGGGTTCACCGCACTCGAGCTCGGGTACACCTTCTTCGGCTGGGGACTCGCCGTCGCCGTCACGAGCGTGTGGGTCGCCCCGCTGCTGACGGCTCGGCTGCCGCGCTCGACCGTGCTCGCGATCGTGATGGTGCTGCTCGCGCTCGACCTGGGAGCTGCCGGCATCCTGGTGAGCAACACGATCGGATTGATCGTCTGCATCGTGGTCGGCGGCCTCATGCTCGGGGTGATCAACACCGTGCTGACCGAGTCGGTGATGGAGGCGACCGATCTGCCGCGCTCGGTGGCGTCGTCGGCGTACTCCTTCGTCCGCTTCATCGGGGGTGCGGCGGCTCCCCCGGCCGCCGCGGCGATCGCGGCCGTGACGAACGCCTCCATCCCGTTCTACGTCGGCGGGATCTCGGTGCTGGTCGCCACGACGCTCATCCTCACCGGTCGCAAGCAGCTGGCCCGCGTCGACGGAGGGGTAGAAACGCCCAAGGACGAGGCGGAGGACATCGGCCTGGGCGAGGCCGCGTGAGCCCGAGGTCGTGGCCCCGACGCTGCGACTCCGGCTCCGGTCGGACGGCGAAGGTAGGCTGACCCCGTGGCTGCGCACCCCGATGTCCTGGTCTGGATCGACTGCGAGATGACCGGGCTCGATCTCGAGCTCGATGAACTCGTCGAGGTCGCCGTCGTCGTCACCGACTACGACCTGAAGCCGCTCGACCCCGGGTTCAACATCGTCATCAAGCCCGACGCCTCCGCGCTCGAGCACATGGGCGAGTTCGTCACCGAGATGCACCAGCACTCCGGCCTGCTCGACGAGATCCCGAACGGCGTCACGCTGGCCGAGGCCGAGTACGAGGTGCTCGAATACATCCTCAAGTTCGTCCCGGAGGCGGGAACGGCTCCGCTGGCCGGCAACACGATCGGCACCGACCGCTCGTTCCTGGCGAAGTACATGCCGCGCGTCGACGGGCACCTGCACTACCGCAGCGTGGATGTCTCGTCCATCAAGGAACTCGCCCGCCGCTGGTACCCGCGGGTCTACTTCCAGGCGCCGGCCAAGAACGGCGGGCACCGCGCGCTCGCCGACATCCTGGAGTCGATCCGCGAACTGGACTACTACCGCAAGGTCGTCTTCGTCGGCGAGCCGGGCCCGACCAGCGAGCAGGCCCACGCGGCATCCGCCTCGACGGTGGAGTCATGGGCTTCGGTGGTGCGGTAATATCGTCGGGTTGCCCGCTCTCCGGCTGGAGGGTCGAGCACGCATGGTGGTTGTAGCTCAGTTGGTAGAGCGCTGGCTTGTGGTGCCGGATGTCGCGGGTTCGAGTCCCGTCATCCACCCCATGTTCGCCGTCTCGTCGCCCGTGCTGTCCAGCACGGACGTCGAGCGCGACACGTCGACTCGGTTGCGAAGCTTGCCCGACCTGCCCTGGCAGACGATCGTCTGGAACGATCCGGTCAACCTCATGAAC
This sequence comes from Pseudolysinimonas sp., assembly GCA_036499485.1. GTDB lineage: Bacteria > Actinomycetota > Actinomycetes > Actinomycetales > Microbacteriaceae > Lysinimonas. The sequence continues at coordinate 84,294 of DASYDQ010000029.1, forward strand.
TACGTGACGCACGTGTTCCGCAGCTACTTCGGCTACAGCAAGCCCGAGGCGGAGCGGCTCATGCTGCAGGTGCACCAGGAGGGCAAGGCGATCGTCGCGAGCGGGCCCCGCGAGGAGATGGAGCGGCACGCCGAGGCAATGCACGAGTACGGCCTGTGGGCGACCGTGGATCGTGTCTCATGAGGATCGAGCCCGAGATCACCGGTGTGCTGATCGAGCTGACGCCGATGGAGCGCAAACTCCTCGAGGCCCTGCTCACCCAGTACGACGAGCTCGTCCACGACCAGCTCGACGACGGCGACGTCGCCGGCGACCCGGCCCTTGCCCGACTGTTCCCGAACGCCTACCCGGATGACCCTGAGGCCGCAGCCGAGTTCCGCACCTATACGCGCGAAGGCCTGGTGGAGCGCAAGTCCGCCAACTCGGGGCTGATCGCGGCGGCGTTGACCGAATCCTCGGACGAGGGAAGGCTCACCGTGGCCCGAGACGACGCCGAGCGCTGGTTGCCGGCCCTCACCGATCTGCGCCTCGTGCTGGCCGAGCGGTTGGGCATCCGTCAGGACGACGACCCGCTGCCCGACACCGAGCTCGCCGACGTGTACCAGTGGCTGGGCGAGCTGCAGTGGTCGCTCATCGAGGCGCTGGACTGAGCGGCGGCCGCCTGATGCTCGACCTGGACCGCGACGCCTTCGAGAAGCTCGTCGTCGAGGAGCTCGATCTGCTGCCTGACGAGATGGTCGATGGCATCGAGAACGTAGCCTTCGTCACCGAGGACCGTCCCGAGGACGGCTCGCTCAACCTGTTCGGCCTGTACCAGGGCGTCGCCCTGACGCACCGCGAGCGCTACGGTTTCGGGGAACTGCCCGACCGCATCGTCGTCTACCGCGAGCCGATGCTGCACGCCTGCCGAACCATGGAGGAGCTGCGCGAGCAGGTGCACATCACCCTCGTCCACGAGATCGGGCACTACTTCGGGCTCGACGACGAGGAGCTGCACCGGCTGGGATGGGCGTAGCGGCGGGCGATCGCGCGAGGCCGGCGATGCCTCATCGCCTCATCCCGGCGGAACCCTTGCCAGCCCCGCACTCCCGTTGTGTCGTCTGTTCTGGCGGCGGTTCCCTCCAGCGCGCGCGATGGCGACACAACGGACGACAGAACGGGAACGTACCGTCCGGGTCGTCACCCCTGCTCAGGGTTGGTCGAGTCCGCCGTCGACGACCCCGTCGACGACCCAGTCGGCGAGCTCGGGCGGATGCTCTCGGGCGATGAACGCGTCCTCTTGCGCGGCCCATGGCACCCAGTAACGGTCGAAGCGGCCGCGGTCCCGCTCCGAGGCGCGGCGGTGACGCTCGTCGGCGTCGAGCTCGAGCCAGATGCCGAAGGTGGCGAGGGCGCGGTTGGCGCGGCTCAGGGCGCCGCATCCCTCGACCACGATGGCGCGATCCGGGTCGAGGGGATGCCACTCCCCCGGCCGCGCGCGCGTCCAATCCCAGCGCGTCCACCCCGGGGCCTGCTCGCGCAGCACCGTCTCGTGCACGGCGTCGGATCCGGCCTCCAGCCCCTCCCACCCCGGATACAGCTCGTCGAGGCTGATGAGCTGGGCGTCCAACCGGGGAGCGAGCCACTCCGCCAGCGCGGTCTTGCCGGCCCCGGAGCGACCGTCGATGAGCACCACCGCGCGGCGTGCGAGGGCGGCACCCTGCCCGCTCGCCCCGAGGATCGCGACGACCAGATCGTCGAGCTCGGGGGCCTGCGTCTCAGCGCCCACCGAGCACCCACTGCCCGGTGACGACGGCCGCCGTCACGGCCACGGCCGCGATCGCCCCGGCCACCACGATCAGCAGCACCTCGCGCGCCCCGAACCGCGACGGCCGCGCCCAGCTGCGCGCCGTGCTGCCACCGAAGCCGCGCGCCTCCATCGCGGTGGCGAGGGCGGTGCCCCGACGGATGGACAGCACGAAGAGCGCGAAGGCCAGGCCGGCGAAACGGCGGAGCCGACCGCGATCGCCGACGCCGCGCGCGCGGCGGGCGAGGGCGAGTGCGCGCCAGTCGTCGCGCATCAGTCCCAGCAGGCGGAGCGCGGCGAGCGCGCCAAGCACGAAGCGGGCGGGCAGATGCAGGAGCTGCGCCAGTCCGTCGGCGAGAGCCGTGGCATCCACTGTGGCGAAGAGCACCACCGCGGGCAACGCGATGGCCAGCACGCGGAGCAGGGTGGCGAGAGCGAGGTGCAACGAGCCCTCGCTCACCTGCACGAACCACCAGGTGACGAAGACCTGGCCCGATGGCCGCCCGTAGAGAACCACCGTGAGTCCGGCCAGCGGGGCCGCGATCCAGACCGCGGCCGTGCGGCGCCAGAACGCGCCCCAGCTCAGCCCGGCGAACGGCAGCAGCACGAGCTCGAGTGCCAGGGCGACGCTCGCGGAGACGACATCCAACGAGAAGGCCAGAGTCAGAGCGATCACCAGCGCCGCAGCGATCTTGGCGACGGGATTGATCGAGATCGCGCCGAGTCCGGATCGCCGCGCGGCCACCACCGCGGTCATGCGAGCACCGCGCTCAGGGCCAGTTCGTCCGCGCCGAGGGCCGCCACGAACCGTGGATCGTGGGTGGCGGCCACCACGGCCGAGCCGACGGACCGCAGCTCCTCGAGCAGCTCGACCAGCGCGGCCCAGGTGACGGCATCCTGCCCGAACGTCGGTTCGTCGAGCACCAGCACGCGCGGCCGGGTGGCGAGCACCGCACCGACCGAGAGTCGCCGCTTCTGCCCGCCCGACAGGGTGAACGGGTTGGCGTCGGCCAGGGCGTCGAGCCCGAGGCGGTCAAGCAGCTCGTCGACGCGCTGATCGACCACGGCCGGGTCGAGCCGGAGCGTGCGCGGACCGAGGGCGAGTTCCTCCCGCGCGGTCGACGTCAGGAACTGATGCTCTGGCGTCTGGAAGACGGTGCCGATGCGGGTGAGCAGCTCGCGCGAGCGCATCCTGATCGGGTGCGGATCGGCTCCGGCAGCCAGCGGCGGCTCGGCGCGCACCTCCCCGGCGAACGGCGCGAGCAGTCCGCCGAGAGTGAGGGCGAGGGTGGTCTTGCCCGAGCCGTTCGGGCCGGTCAGGGCGAGCACCTCGCCGGCGGCGACCCTCACCTCGAGCGGGGACGACACCGTGGCGGCGAGCGGGCTCCCGGGCACCCGGGCGAGGCTCAGCCCCTCGGCCGTGAGCAGCGCCGGGCGCTCGGCGGGCCCGTCCCGGCGCGCGATCCGGGGCTCGCGACCCGGGACCCAGACCCCGGCGGCCGCCAGGGCGTCACCGTGCGCCGCAAGCACGGCGCGCGGCTCGCCATCGGCCATGAGCGTCCCGTCGGACCCGAGCACGACGACGCGGTCGACGACGTCGAGCCAGGCCTCCACCCGGTGCTCGACGATGATGGCTGTCGCGCCGGTCCGGGCGAGCACCGCCCCGACCGCGTCACGCACCTCGAGCACGCCATCCGGGTCGATGTTCGCGGTCGGCTCGTCGAGCAGCAGCAGGCCCGGCCGCATCGCCAGCGCTCCGGCGAGCGCGAGACGCTGCTTCTGCCCGCCCGACAGCGCCTCCGTCGGATGATCGAGCGGCACATCGAGCCCGACCAGCTCGAGCGCCTCCCGGACCCGCGCCCACAGCTCATCGCGCGGCACGCCCAGGTTCTCGCAGCCGAACGCCACGTCGTCGCCGACGCGGGACATGATGACCTGGCTGTCCGGATCCTGGAGCACCAGGCCGACTGAACCACGCGCCGCCCGCGGGTCGCGTCCGTCGACGGTCAGGATGCCGGAGCTGTCGCCATCGTCATCCCCCCCGAGCACCCCGGCCAGTGCAGCCAGCAGCGTCGACTTGCCCGCGCCGGAGGGGCCGAGCAGCAGAACCCGCTCCCCGGGCTCCACCGCGAGATCGAGATCGAGCAGGGCCCAGGCCCGCCGGCCGGCGTGACGCCAGCCCCAGCCGCGCGCGCGGACGGCGGCGGGTGGCGACACATCCGGACCGGACCTCATCGAGCTGGGTCTCACACCGCCCTCTGCCGCCCCGAGGCGAAGCGGTTCAGGGCCCCCGTCGGACGCAGCGCACGCACGATGAGCCACCCGACCAGTCCCGCCAGCAGCGCTCCCGAGATCGCGAAGCACACCAGGTAGACGGCCACATAGCCGGCGGTCACGCCCGGGGTGTAGAGCACGATGTCGAGGATGCCCCCGCCGATCCCCGAGACGGCACCGGCCAGCATGGCCGTCACCAGCCGCCAGCTCGCGTAGAGGAAGATCGCGAACACGATCTCGGCGCCGATCCCCTCGACGATGCCGTACAAGAAGGTGATCGGCCCACCCCAGGCGTTGCCGACCAGCGCCTCGACGAGGGCCGCCACCAGTTCAGCGAACAGCGCGGCCCCCGGCTTGCGGACGATGAGCGCGGCCAGCACGCCGGCCAGGAGCCAGAGTCCGTAGCCGAGGCTCTGCACGCCGGGCAGGATCGCCGCGAAGCCCGCGGCCGGGAACTGCCACGCCCAGTAGATGACGCCGGCGGCGACGCCGATCACGGCGGCCACCACGATGTCGACGACGCGCCAGCGCCAGACGATTTTCGCGCGCGAAGCAAGAGCAGATGTTGCAGTCATTTAGTCGTGCCTTTCGTGAGTGAAGGAAGGCACGGGATTCGAGATGGGCAATTGCACCCTGGCCTCCCTGCGCCGGCATGATCCGGATCAGGTTCGACGGTCGAAGCTTGGATCAGCTCCCTCTCAGCCCGGCACACCGGACTCCCGTGTTCAGACACGATGTTACTCCGAGACCCTCCCTCTGCGAATTCGATGAGATCGCTATGCTGTGGCCAAGCTCCACCCGAAGGAGTCCCGTGGATCGTCGTCGCTTCCTGATGCGCGTCGCTCTCGGCGTGCTCGGGCTGGGCCTCGGGGCGGGGGCGGTCGCCGCCGGGGATGTCATGGCGGGAGGGCTCGAGCCCGCGCCTCATCCGCGCGGGATCGGTGCGCCACGGCCGGAACCCCGCCCGATCCCGGTCGCCGCGAAGCTGCCGCGCTACTTCGAGTCGCCCGTTCTGACGAAGGTGGCCCTTCCGGGCGGCACGCTCTACGGCCTGCCGGGCCCCGGCAATCTGCTCGCCCTCACCGTCGACGACGGGGCGAGCAGCGAGGTCGTCGCCGCGTACACCGAACTGTCGCGACGGACCGGGATGCGGCTGACCTTCTTCGTCACCAAGAGATACCCGTCCTGGACCGAGAACGCGCCGGCGATGCGCCCGCTGCTGGAGAGCGGTCAGCTCCAGCTCGGCAACCACACGGTGAGCCACCCCGATCTCACCAGGCTCTCGACCGCGGGCATCCAGGCCGAGCTGCGGGGCTGCGGCGACTTCATCACGGCCACCTACGGGGTGGATGCCGCGCCCTACTTCCGTCCGCCATACGGCTACCTCGATGACCACGTGCACGCCGCCGCCCGGGAGATCGGCTACACGCAGCCGGTCCTCTGGTACGGCAGCCTCTCGGACTCGGGGCTCATCACCGAGGACCAGGTGGTGCAGTTCGCGCAGACCTGGTTCCTCGCCCAGCACATCGTCATCGGGCATGCGAACTTCGACCCGGTGACGCACGTCTTCGATCAGCTGATGCAGCTCATCCGGGACCGGGCCCTGCAGCCGGTGACCCTGGATGACGTGTTCGCCCGCTGAGCGTCAGGCGGGCGGACCGACGGGCGCGGCCGCCTCGCCGGGAAGCGGCAGCTCGGCGGGGCTGTCGTCGATGTAGCCGATCGCCGCGAACTCGAGCTTGCCGAAATCGACCTGCGCGTCGCGGGTGAGGCTGGTGTCGATCACGTAGGCGATGTTGATCGCCAGATCCTTCATGCCCGCGCGGAAACTGTCGCCGACCAGCCGGGTGCAGACCACGACCCCCTGCACGGCGATCAGCTCGCCGCGGCCATCCCGCACCACGGCGTCGGGCTGCGCGCGCGACAGGTCGAAACCGGCCGGCGGCCGGAACGGGATCGCACGTTCGAGGTAGCAGAGCACATAGTCGGGTCGGTCGGATCCTGGCATGACCCGGATCACGCGGGCGCGAAGAGGCAGCACCGCCGCGAACTCCTCGGGGCCGGTTTCCAGCCTCGTGATGACGAAGGAAGGCATGAGGCAAGCGTGGCAGAACCGGACTCGTCCGGGTACCAGCGATCGCCTCCGGCGCGCCTCAGTCGACGGGTGCCGCGAGCAGCGCGACCACGTTGGCGCCGCCCTTGGTGGACTGGCGTCCGACCTCGACGAACCCGATCCGCGTGTGGAAGGCGAGCGAGCCGGGATTCGGCGGCTCCACGTTGACCTCGCAGAGCACCTCGCCGGCTCCGACGCGGCGCGCCTCGGCGAAGGCGGCGTCGTAGAGACGCGGCCCGATCCCTCGGCCACGCAGATGCGCGGCCAGCACGATGCGGTCCACGTAGAGGAAGGTGCTGCCATGCTCGCGCGCACGGGCGCTGAAGAAGAGGTAGTTCTCGCTCTGATAGGGCAGGCCCGGCGGCATCCCGAGGAGGAACCCCGCCGCGGCGCCGTCGTCGGCCACGACGGCCACCGAGCTCATCGCGATCAGCTCGGCCAGCTCATCGGCCGGGGTGATCGGGACCGCCGGGTAGGCCGCATCGTTGACCGCGACGAGCTGGTCGAGGTCGGTCGTGCGGTACGGGCGGAGGATCGGATCGGTCACCCGTCCAGGCTATCGATGAGGCGCGAGAGCGAAGGCGGCTAGCCCGCCGGGACGTACGGGACGTTGGCGTGCTGCTCGATCCAGACCAGCGAGTCGATCGGGTCGCCCGCGGCATCCAGGATGCCGAGATGCAGGTGCGGCCCTGTGCTCTCTCCGGTGTCGCCGACCAGCCCGACGAGCTGGCCGCGCGTCACCGTCTGGCCGACCGAGAGCTGCAGGGAGCCGAGCTCCATGTGCCCGTACACGCTGCTGTAGGTCACCCCGTCGATGTCGTGCTGGATGATCGCGTACACCCCGAGTTCGCCCGAGGGGTTGCCCACCTCGGTGACGACGCCGCTCGCGATCGCCGCGATCGGGGTGCCGAGACCGGGGTTGAAGTCGGTACCGCGATGGAAGGTGGAGCAGCCGGCGCAGGGCGCCGAGCGGGCGCCGAACCGGTCGCCGACCGGGCTGGAAGGATCGATCGGCCACTGCACCGTCGTGTACGTGCTCACGGCGTAGCTGTCACGACCGAGGTCGACCGGCTGGGTGACGGCGGTCGAGACCGAGGCGTGCTGCAGGCCGACTGCCTGCGCGACGACCAGGTCGGTTGCGGCTTGGGCCGGCATCTCATGGACGCCGATGGTCGCGAAGGCGAAGGCGGTCGCGGTGATCGCGAGAACCGATCGATTGACGCGGAGGAAACCGATCAGAGGATGGGCGGCGGACGCGCGCTCGGGCGCAGACTTCTGCTGGAACACGAAGAAACAACACTTTCGGGTTGGCGCGGCACTTCGCACGCGCGGGGACACCTAGGTTGCGTCCCCCATGGAGCGGACCCACGTCGCCGTTCTGCACGGTGGAAAATCTCACACCGGAACCAGCGGGGTCGGATCCATGCTGAAACATGAAACTGGGCGGAACCTGGCAATGGTCCCCCATGGGCACCTCAGGACATCGACCCGCTACCGTCGAGAGCATGCAGCTCTGGCCCGGAAACGCCTACCCGCTCGGCGCGACCTTCGACGGAAACGGCACCAACTTCGCCCTCTTCAGCGAGGTCGCCGAAGGTGTCGAACTCTGTCTGTTCGACGAGGACCTCACCGAGACCAAGGTGCCGCTGACCGAGGTCGACGGCTACGTCTGGCACGGCTACCTTCCCGGCGTGCAGCCCGGACAGCGCTACGGGTTCCGGGTCTCCGGGCCCTGGGACCCGAGCAAGGGGCTGCGCTGCAACCCGGCCAAGCTGCTGCTCGACCCCTACGCCAAGGCGACCTGCGACGACATCCACTGGGGACAGTCGCTGTTCAGCTACGACTTCGCCGCCCCGGAGCAGATCAACACCGACGACTCGGGCAAGGACACCCTCCACGCCGTCGTCGTGAATCCGTTCTTCGACTGGTCCGGCGATCGGCAGCTCAGGATCCCGCTCGCCGAGACGGTGATCTACGAGGCGCACGTGAAGGGCCTCACCGAGCTGCATCCGGACGTGCCGCAGGGCCAGCGCGGCACCTACGGCGGGATCGCGCATCCCTCGGTCATCGCCCACCTGCAGAAGATCGGGGTCACCGCGATCGAGCTCATGCCCGTGCATCAGTTCGTGAACGACGACACCCTGCAGCAGAAGGGTCTCAGCAACTACTGGGGCTACAACACGATCGGGTTCTTCGCCCCGCACGCGGCCTACTCCAGCGCGGGCGCCCTCGGCCAGCAGGTGCAGGAGTTCAAGGGGATGGTGCGCGCCCTGCACGCGGCCGGCATCGAGGTCATCCTGGATGTCGTCTACAACCACACCGCCGAGGGCAACCAGCTCGGGCCGACCCTCTCGATGCGCGGCATCGACAACGGCGCCTACTACCGGCTGGTGGATGAGACACCCGAGTTCTACATGGACTACACCGGCACCGGCAACTCGCTCAACGCGGGCAACCCGCACACCCTGCAGCTCATCATGGACTCGCTGCGCTACTGGGTCACGGAGATGCACGTCGACGGCTTCCGCTTCGATCTGGCGGCGACGCTGGCCCGCGAGTTCTACGAGGTCGACAAGCTGTCGGCGTTCTTCGACCTGGTGCAGCAGGACCCGGTGGTGTCGCAGGTGAAGCTGATCGCCGAGCCGTGGGACGTGGGCCCTGGCGGCTACCAGGTCGGCAACTTCCCTCCGGTCTGGGCGGAGTGGAACGGCAAGTACCGCGACACCGTCCGGGACTTCTGGCGCGGCGAGCCGGCGACCCTGGGTGAGCTCGCCTCCCGCCTCACCGGCTCATCGGATCTCTACGAGAGCACCGGCCGACGCCCGGTCGCCTCGATCAACTTCGTGACGGCGCACGACGGCTTCACCCTGCACGACCTCGTCGAGTACAACCAGAAGCACAACGAGGCCAACGGCGAGGACAACAAGGACGGGACCGACGACAACCGCTCCTGGAACTGCGGTGCCGAGGGCGACACCGACGATCCCGCGATCATCGCGCTGCGCGGTCGCCAGCAGCGCAACTTCCTGGGCACCCTGCTGCTCAGCCAGGGCGTTCCGATGATCCTGCACGGCGACGAGCTGGGCCGCACGCAGGACGGCAACAACAACGGCTATGCGCAGGACTCGCCCCTCACCTGGGTGCACTGGGATCAGGCCGACACGGGGCTGATCGCGTTCACCTCGGCGATGGCCAGGCTGCGGCGCGATCACCCCACCTTCCGGCGCAGCCGCTTCTTCGACGGCCGACCGGTCAAGCGCGGGCAGGGTGAGCCGTTGCCCGACGTCGAGTGGCTGAAGCCCGACGGCACGGCGATGGAACCCGAGGACTGGGAGGCCGGCTTCGGCCGGACGCTCGGCATGTACCTGAACGGCCAGGGCATCCACGGCGTGGACGCGCGAGGCGAGCGCGTCACTGACGTGAGCTTCGTCGTCTTCTCCTCGGCGCATGACGAGCCCGTCCCCCTGGTGCTGCCGGGCGCCGATCATGGCGCAGGCTGGGACGTGATCGTCGACACCTCCGGCACGCACGCCGACGGCGAGCAGCTGGCGGCCGGCGCATCCTGCAGCATCGGCGCCCACAGCTTGATGGTGCTGCGCGAGCACAGCACCGCCGCGGGCGGCAGCGACTGACGTCTTCCTCAGGGCTCATCATTCCTCAGGGGCTAATCACTTCGAATGCTCAGCGCAAGCCCCTGGTGAGTGGAGCACGTCGGTGGTGTGATGGACGGTGAAGGGAGGTTCCCATGATCACCACCATCCAGACCATGACAACCGGAGCTCCTCTGGTCGCCGACCCCCTCGTCGTCGAGGCCATCGCCGGCATTTACCGGATCGAGACGCACGGAGCCACCGTCGGCTACGTGCAGCTCACCGGAGAGCGCTTCGTCAGCCTGATGGGCCCGGTCTACAACACCTCGGTCGAGATCGCGCAGACGCTGACGCTCGACGCGGCGGTGCGGAGGCTGCTCGCCGCCTGACCGGGGGCCCGTGCCCCTATAGTTCAGGGCGTGAGCATCCCTCGCGGCGCGGACGCCGTTCCGTCGATCGACCTCTCGAAACGAGACCTCACCCTCGATCTCGCGCGCGTGTTCTGCGTGCTCCTGGTGGTCGTCATCCATCTGCTCGAGGTCGGCGTCGGCACCGGGCACCACGGCCTGACCATCACGCGCCCCCTGGAGCACCAGCCCTGGTTCAACGGCATCACCTGGGTGTTCCAGATCATGCCGCTGTTCTTCGTGGTCGGCGGCTTCGCCAGCCTGACTGCCTGGCGCAGCCTCGGCAGGCGCGGCGGCGGTGCCGCCGACTACGTCAAGACGCGGGTGCTGCGCCTGGCCCAGCCGGCGTTCCCGCTCTTCGTGTTCTACGTGGTCGTGGTGGGCATCGCGACCCTGATCGGCATCGATCCGGAGCTGCTCGGCCCGGTCGTGCTGGGCGCAGGCTCGCCCCTGTGGTTCCTCGCGGCCTACGGCCTGTGCCAGGCGATGGTGCCGTTCGCCGCGCACTGGCACGCGCGATCCCCCAAGCTCACGCTGCTCGTCCTGCTGCTCGGCGCCATCGTCGTGGATGCCGCGCGCTACAGCTCGGGCATCGACGCCTTCGGGCTGCTGAACCTGTTCTTCGTCTGGGTGCTCATCCAGCAATTCGGCTTCTGGTACGCGGACGGCTGGTTCGACCGCCGCGCGTGGTGGCAGCTCCTCCTGATCGCGCTGGCCAGCTGGGCGACGCTGTTCCCGATGGTGATCTGGGGGCCGTACTCCCCCGACATGCTGACCAACCTCAACCCGCCGACCGTCCCGCTGATCGCGCTCGGACTGTCGCAGGCCTGCGTGCTGCGCCTGCTCCGGCCGGCGCTGGCCGCCCTGATGCGCACCCGCGGCGCGCGCACCGCGGTGTTCCTCGTCGGCAGCCGGCTGATGACGATCTACCTGTGGCACCTGCCGATCATCATCATCCTGGCGGGGGTCGCCCTGCTGGTCCCGGGGGCGAGTCCCGAGCCCGGCAGCGCCGCCTGGTGGTGGTCGCGCATCCCCGTCTACCTGATCGTGCTGGCGCTGCTGTTCGCGCTCTCGTTGCTGGTGGGCCGCTGGGAGCAGCCGCGCGAGGTGGGACCGACGCCTCCGGCCGCGGTCGTCGCGATCGCATCGGTGCTGACCATCGTGCCCCCGGCGTTGATCATCGAGTTCTTTCTCGACCTGAAGCTGTCGATCCTGAGCGCGGTGTGCTTCGGAGCCGCGATCCTGCTGCTGGGGCGCTGGCCCCGGCCGAAGGAAGCGCCGGCGGCGCCCGGCCCCGAGACGGCGAGCAAGACGGCCACCGCCTAGGCTCGACAGCGTGAAGGCGACCTTCCTCTATGCCCCCGGCGACATCCGCGTCGAGGAGGCGCCAGACCCGGTGATCCTGGCGCCGACCGATGCCATCGTGCGCGTGACGGCCGCGTGCGTCTGCGGCTCGGACCTCTGGCCCTACCGCGGCGTCCGCACGGCCTCGCACACGATCGCGATGGGCCACGAGCTCGTCGGCCTCGTCGAGGAGGTCGGCGCCGAGGTGACGACGGTCAAGCCCGGCGACTTCGTGATCTCGCCGTTCACCTTCAGCGACAACACCTGCCAGTCCTGCCGCGACGGCTTTCAGTCGGCCTGCGACCACGTCGCCTACTTCGGCGCGAAGGACTCGCAGGGCCTCGCGACCGTGGGAGCGCAAGGCGAGCTGGCGCGCATCCCGCTGGCCGACGGCTCGCTCGTCGTGGTTCCGACGCCCTTCGACGAGGCGCTGATCCCCGGCCTGCTGTCACTCGCGGATGTGATGTCCACCGGTCACCACGCGGCGGTCTCGGCCGGAGTGGGGCCCGGGAGCGTGGTGGTCGTCGTCGGAGACGGCGCCGTCGGGCTCGGCGGGGTGCTCGCCGCATCCCGGCTGGGAGCGGAGCGCGTGATCGCGATGAGTCGCCACGACGACCGCGCCGAACTGGCCCGCGCCTTCGGAGCGACGGACGTCGTGGCCGAGCGGGGCGCAGACGGCATCGCGGCGATCCGGGCGCTCCTCGGCGGCGAGCTCGCGGATTCGGCACTCGAGTGCGTCGGCACCGAGGAGTCGATGGACCAGGCGATCGGATCGCTGCACGGCGGTGGCAAGGTCGGCTACGTCGGCGTTCCGGCCGGCGGGTCGCGCCTGCCGATCCAGACCCTGTTCAACCGGAACATCACGGTCGGCGGCGGCATCGCCCCGGCGCGTCACTACATCCCCGAGCTGCTGCCCGACGTGCTGAGTGGCGCGATCGATCCCGGCAGGGTGTTCGACCTCGAACTCCCGCTCGACGACGCCGCCGAGGGCTATGCAGCCATGGACGAGCGCCGCGCCATCAAGTCCCTGCTGCGCCCGTAGGCTCGGCTCAGTACGGCAGGAACGCGCTGACGAGCGGGGACGCCGTGACGTGGTCCACGACCGGCGCGACGAGTCCTCCACCGAATCCGCCGCGCTCGTCGGCCGCACGCAGCGTGTTCTCCAGCGTGCCGGGAGCCCGCCGTTCAGCCCGCGAAGCCGAGCGGGCAAGGGTCGCGGGCTCGCTCGAGAGCGGACGCTCGCCGGTGCCCGAGCCCCGGCTCAGCTCCTCGTAGAGCGCGGCGCGCTGTGTCTCGCGCAAGGCGAGGAAGGCCTCGGCATGGGCCTGCTCGACCGATTCGATCGGAGCCGTCACCAGCACGTGGCGGTACCGCCGCAGAACGGCGTCGTCGTCGCTGTCGTGCACAGCACGGAACAGACGGGACAGAACGCTCATGTCCTCGACGGTAGGCGCGAGGCCTGGACGCCTCCTGGGCCGGACCTCAGGATTTGCCGCTGGTCCTCGCGCGCCCGGCCGATGACCTCTCCCCCGGGTTCGCGCCCGTATCGCCTCGGGCATCCCTCCAACCCTCGCGCCGCTCGGAGCGGTTCGCCAGGCTCAGGGGATCCGCGACCTCTTCGAGCGGCTTGCGCTCGGCATCCACCCCGAGGATGAAGGTGATCAGCCCGCCCGCGATCATGACGCCGGCGCCGACGTAGTAGCCGATCGCCATGCCGGTGCGGTTGTGGCCGTCCCCGATGAGGCCGCCGTAGATGACCGGGCCGAGCGCGCCGAAGATCTGCGCGATCGAGAAGAAGAACGAGATACCGCGGCTGCGCACCTCCAGGGGGAACAACTCGCTCACCGTCAGGTAGGCGCTCGAGGCTCCCGCCGAGGCGAGGAAGAATGCGGCGCTCCAGAAGACGGCCTGCGTCGCCGCGGTGAGCAGATCGGCCTGGAACAGCACGGACGACGCCAGGAGGATGAGCCCGGCACCGCCGTAGGTGAGCAGCACCATCTTGCGACGGCCCCAGACGTCGAACAGATGGCCGAGAAGCAGCGGCCCCGCCAGGTTGCCGATGGCGAAGGGGAAGAAGTACCAGGAGGTCTGATCCTTCGGGATGCCGTAGAAGTTCTCGAGCGCCAGCGCGTAGGTGAAGAAGATCGCGTTGTAGAGGAACGACTGCGTGATCATCATCGCCAACCCGACGATCGTGCGCTTCGGGTACTCCAGCACGAAGACCCGCAGGAGCCGCAGGAACGGAACGCGCGTCAGGGGCGAGATCTCGATCGCCTTGCTGTCGGGTACGGCCGGGAGCGTCGAGCCCGTGTCGTGCTCGACGCGTTCCTCGATCTCGCCGACGGTCTTCTCGGCCTCCTTCTCGCGCCCGTGCGTCATGAGCCAGCGCGGGCTCTCCGGGACGCCGCGCCGCAGGAAGATGATGATGATGCCGAGCACCGGCCCGAGGAAGAAGCTGAGGCGCCATCCCCAGCTGTCGGCGAAGATGTGCGGGTTCAGGAAGAGCAGGTTGGCCGCCGCGCCGAGCGCGGCGCCCGCCCAGTAGGTGCCGTTGATGGCGATATCGACGCGTCCGCGGTAGTGCGACGGGATGAGCTCGTCGATGGCCGAGTTGATGGCCGCGTACTCGCCGCCGATTCCGGCTCCCGCGATGAACCGGAAGATGAAGAAGAACCAGGCCGCACCCTCGGGGCTGAGACCCGCGACGAGGGTGCCGCCCAGGTAGATGAGGAGGGTGATGAAGAAGAGTTTGCGGCGTCCGAGCCGATCGGACAGCCAGCCGAACACGAGAGCTCCGGCGACCTGGCCAACCAGGTAGATGGTGCCGGCCCACCCGATGGCCGAGGCGTCCATGTGCAGGGTGTCGGCGTAGCCGTTCTGCGAGACGATCTGCGCCTCGAGGCCGTCGAGGATCCACGACACCCCGAGTCCGACGACGATCAGGGTGTGAAAGCGAGACCACGGCAGCCGGTCGAGCCGGGCAGGCACGAGGCTCTTGATGGTGCGGGCGGCGTTCTGAGCAGCGCTGGTCATGCCCCGACGCTATGACCGCTGCCGCGCTCGTTCAGGCCGGGAACGATCGGTTCCCAGCCAGGATTCAGGACTGCGCAGGTTCGTTCGGGATGACCGCCCAGCAGATCGCATAGATCAGGAGCTGAGACCCCGGCAGCACGAACGAGAGGATGGCCAGCAGGCGGACGACCGCGACGTTCCAGCCGAAGCGACGCGCCAATCCGGCGCAGACGCCGGCGACGATCCGGCTGTCGCGGGGGCGGACGAGGGTGGGGGCGGAGGAGGTCGTTGTCATGCCTCCAGCCTCGCGCGCCGGACGGACGGCGGCCAGGGGGCTAGCCCCCGGAGGGAACCAGGAGGAACCCGTCGACCAGCAACTCGCGCACCTCGCCCACGGTGGCGCGACTCAGCTCGTCCAGATCGAGATCGAGCAACTGGGCGACGGCGACGATGATCGCGCCGAGGCTCAGCTCGCCGTCGCAGGCTCCGACGATGGCGGCGAGCTCGGTGCCGACGCGCAGCTCGCGGCGGAATCCGCCGCCCTGCCGCAGCACCAGCACGCTCGGGTCGGCCTCGCCCGGCCAGTGGCTGCGCTCCTCCGTGACGTCGGGTGCGACGACGAGGCGCGCCGCGAGCACCTCGACGTCCTCGCGTGCCGCCTGCCAGTCGGCCGCGGCCAGCGCGGCCGCGAGGTGGCTGCCCAGGCCGGCTGTTCCCCGGCCGAGGGGGGCGTCAAGGCGTTCGGTCCGGTGCAGGCGCGGCTCAGCCGTCGACTCCGGATGCCGCAGCAGCACGTAGCCGAATCCGACCCCGGTCACGCCCCGCTCCGCGAAGTCGTCGAGCCAGGCCGCGCAGAGCCGCTCGAACTCGGGGGATCCGGGGCGGGTCCCGCCGTCGCGGATCCAGGTCTCGGCGTACTGGGCCGGATCCTGCCGCTCCCGCTCGATGATCCAGGCGTCAAGGCCCGCCGCACCCGCCCAGCCGGCCGCGCGCTGCAGGCCGTCGGTGCCGACACCGGCCGGTTCCGCGCGGTACTCCCAGTTGCCGAGCAGCTGGGCCACGCCGCCCGGCATCAGGTGCTCCCGCGCCCCCGTGACGACCGCCTCGACGAGCGCGTCGCCGATCATGCCGCCGTCGCGGTACTCGTACTCGGGAACGCCCTGGCTCCTCGGCGTGATCACGAAGGGCGGGTTCGACACGATGCGGTCGAAGCGCTCACTCCCGACCGGCTCGAACAGGTCGCCACGACGGAACTCGATGTTGCCGATCCCGTTGAGCGCGGCATTGAGCCGCCCGAAGCCGATGGCGCGCTCGGAGATGTCGGTCGCCACGACGCGGCCCGCCCAGCGCGAGGCATGCAGGGCCTGGATGCCGCATCCCGTTCCGAGGTCGAGCACGGTTCCCACGGGGTCGGGGATCAGCAGCCCGCTCAGGGTGAGCGAAGCGCCGCCGACCCCCAGAACGTGGTCGGTGCGGAGGGCGGCACCGGTGGCGAGTTCGCCGAGGTCGCTGGCGATCCACCAGGAGCCTGCGCCCTGAGCGTCGAGGAAGTCGTACGGCCGCAGGTCGATCGACGCGACGACGAGGTCGTCGCGTACGTCCACGAGACTGAGCTCCTGCGCACCGGCGAGCGTCAGGCCAGGCAGCGCGGACTCGGCGGCGGCCACCCCGACGGGCATCCCGAGCACGAACAGCGTCGCCAGCGTGGCCAGGGGCGAGTCGTCGCCGGCCAGCGCCCGCAGAGCCGGCAACCGGTTCTCGCGCTCCAGGGCGGCGTCCGCCTCGGCGCCCCAGATGGCCCCCAGGGCGTCGACGGTGAAGCGGGCGGCCGCGAGGTCGTCGCGCAGGCGGTCGATCAGCGCGAGGTCCACGCCTCCATCTAAGTGGCTCAGTCGCAGAGGACCGACAGGATGTTGCCGGCCGGGTCGAGGAACCAGGCGATGTCCGGGCCCTGGCTGGCGGCCTTGCCGCGTGCGATCCCCTTGTCGTCCTGGTAGTCGCCGTACTTCTGCATCTCGATGCCCGACCCCACCAGCTCGTCGACGGCCGCGTCGATGTCGGCCACTTCGAAGTTGAGGATCGTGAAGGTGGCAGGCACGTGATCCGCCTTCTCGTAGACGAAGACCGGAGCACCGCCGGTGATGTCGAGTTGGAGGCCCATGCCGCCCGTATCGGTCACCTTCAGGCCGAGCTTGTCGCGATAGAAGGCGGTCGCGGCCGTCAGATCGGTGACGGAGAATCCGCTGAATGCGCCGGTGGTCGTGAGCATGGTGCCCTCCTGTTTGTGTACGCTGTCCACAATGTCGAGGCCCACCCTGTCACAGGGAGCCGACACCGTCCAGTGATTCGCAGAAGGAGCCGCCGTGTCCCTGGCCCCGCGTGTGAACTACCGCCACGGCGATCTCCGCCAGGCCCTCGTCGATGCCGGGCTCGACATGGCGCGCGAGGGCGGGCCCGATGCGGTGGTGCTCCGCGAGGCCACCCGGCGCGCCGGTGTCTCGCCCAACGCCGCCTACCGGCACTTCGCGGACCGCACCGAACTGGTCGAGGCCGTCAGCGACGCGGCCCAGTCCTTGGTCGCCGGCGCCATCGAGGCCGAATGGGACGCCGTGCCCGCCACCGACCCGGCGACGGACGTGGCGCACGCCCACCTCCGAGCCGTCGGGCGGGGTTACCTCGGGTTCGCCCGCGATGAGCCCGGGCTCTTCCGAGCCGCCTTCACCGTTCCCCGTGATCTCGAGACCGCGCTCGATCCGGCGAAGGCCGGTCCCGGCGGACGCACGTCGTTCCAGTTGCTCTCGATGGCGCTCGACGAACTGGTCGCGGTGGGGTCGCTGCCGCCCGAGCGCCGGCCGGGCGCTGAGTTCTCGGCCTGGTCGGCCGTGCACGGGCTCGCCATGCTCGTTCTGGAAGGCCCTCTGCGCAACCTCGACCGCGACGTGGCGCGCGCGGCGGGCGCGCGGCTGATCGACATGGTCGACCGCGGGCTCTAGCCGCTCAGCCCTGCGCGAGCACCGACACGTCGTTCCACTTCTCCCAGGTCTCGAGCCGGGACGCGTAGTCCGCCTTCGCGATGCCGAGCGGGCCGGTGCCGAAGAAGACGCGCAACGGCGGCTCCGCGGCATCCACGATCTTCAGGATGGCGGCGGCCGATGCGTTCGGATCGCCGGCGACGCCGAGGCGGGCCTTCCGCTGCTCCTGCACGAGGGTGTGCAGTTGCTCGTAGGCCGGCAGCGGCTCGGAGCGCATCGACGACGATCCACCCCAGTCGGTGCTGAACCCGCCGGGCTCGATGAGGGTGACCTTGATGCCGAACCCGGCGACCTCTTGCGCGAGCGCCTGCGTGAAGCCCTCGAGCGCCCACTTGGAGGCGTGGTAGATGCCGACCAGTGGGAAGGCGCTGATGCCGCCGATGGACGAGACCTGGATGATGTGGCCCGAGCCCTGTTCGCGCAGGAACGGCAGCGCCGCCTGCGTGATCCACAGCGCGCCGAACAGGTTGGTCTCCAGCTGGCGCCGCGCCTCGGCCTCCGTGATCTCCTCGATGAAGCCGAAGTGGCCGTAGCCGGCGTTGTTCACGACGACGTCGAGGCGCCCGAACCGCTCGTGAGCCTGCTTCACGGCGGCGATGTCGGCTGCGCGGTCCGTGACATCCAGCGCAATGGGAAGGATGGCGTCACCGAAGCGCGCCACCAACTCGTCGAGCGTGCTCACATCTCGTGCCGTGGCGGCGACCTTGTCTCCCCGCTCCAGGGCCGCGGCGGCCCACTCGCGCCCGAATCCACGGGACGTGCCCGTGATGAACCAGATCTTCTCCGTCATGCGAATCACGCTACGACCTCCAGTGCACTGGAAGTCCAATCGAGCGTCCCGGCACCGGTTTAGGGTGGAAGGGATGAAGCCGCTCACCGACGACGAGATCCGGGGTTCCCTGGTGAACGCCACCGCCGCCGAGGCGGAGCGGATGCCGCTGCCGGGGCTGCACGAGGTGGTCTGGTCGGAGCGCGAGTACCTCGGCTGGCGCGATCCCGGGGCCGCGAACCGGGGCTACCTCGCCTACTGGCGCGACGGGCAGCCGGTCGGGGTCGTGCTGCGCGCGGCCGAGACGCGGCTGCAGGCGGGATCCGCGATCTGCTCGCTCTGCAACACGCCGCAGCCCGCCGGCCAGGTCACCATGTTCACCGCGCAGCGCGCCGGCCGGGCCGGCGAGCGCGGCGACTCCGTCGGCACCTACATCTGCGCGGACCTCGCCTGCTCGCTGCTGATCCGGATCGCTCCCCCGCAGTACGAGATGCAGCCCAGCCCCGACGTGGTGGTCGCCACCCGCGCCACGCGCCTGGCCCAGCGGCTCGACGTGTTCGTCGGCCGCGTGCTCGAGGCCGCCTAGGCGGCGAGGCTGGCCAGTGCCTGCTGCGCGGTCGGGTACCGGCCGAGGATGCGGCCGCCGGCGTCTCTCACCGTGTACGTGTCGCGCTCACGGGTGACCGTCGCCCGCACCGATTCCGAGCTGTCGGAGAGGATCGTCCAGGTGCCGAGGTGCATGGGCACGGGATGGACCGCGGTCATCGTTCGGCCATCACCGAGTGACGGCGCACGTCGTCGACGGCGGCGGCGAGCGTGGCGCGCTGCCCGACCTCGACGGCGAACTGCGGGCACTCCCCCACGTGCGCCACGTAGACCGGCTTGACGTACTCGATGTATCCCAGCACCTCGCCGCGGTCGGAGAGCTCGAGAAGTCCATCAGGACGGAGCCGGACGGCGACCCGCGTCGCCTGAGCCAGAACGGAGGCCAACTTCGACAGCCACGCCGTCTCGCCGTGCGTCGATCGACCGCGCTTCGCTGCAACCCTGGTCTCGCTCATGACGCCCCCTTCGTGAGTCGGAGCATATCCCCCGAACGGGGGCCGTCTCTAGGGCGCGTTCCTGGGAACTGCCGATGAAGCTGCTAGGCGGTGACAGCCCGCACTTCGTCGACCAGGCCGGCCATCACCCGGCTCATGTAGGCGGCCCATGCCCCGCGGACGATCAGAGCGACGATCCAGCCGCGGCCGCGGCGGCCGACGAAGGTGTACGTCCAGGCGATCCGGGTGCCCCCCTCGACGGCGTCGAAGCGCCATTCCGCGCGAGCGTGGTCGACGAGGGGGCCGAACACCTTCGTGAAGTCCCGCAGCTCGTAAGCGAAGAACCCGGGGCGGTCGACGTCGGTCGTGGTCTCGACCACGCTGCTGCCGCCTGACAGCTTCAGAGTGCGGGTCCGGCCGACGGCATCCCACTCTCCGCTCTGGTTCTCGACGGCGACGACCGCCGGAATGACGCGGAACCTCGGGTAGAAGCGTGAGGGATCGCTCGGCGTCAGGATGTCGAAGGTGCGCGCCGGATCAGCCGGGGCGATGCCATGGACGGTCGACGTGGAACTGCGCAGACCTGAGCCGTCGGATGCCATGCCAGGGGTTCGGAGCCAGGGCTCAATCGGTGCGCGACAGCAGGTGGAACGGGATGGCCAGGGAGACCACGACCGCGAGGATGCCGCTGAAGAAGACGAGGCCTGCCCACGCCTCGGGTACGGAGAAGGCGTAGCCGAACAGGAAGAACGAGCCGACGAAGAACGCGAGCGCCACCAGGAAGACGAAGACCTTCATTCCGCCAGCCTATCGACCCGGAGCTGTCGGTGATCGCCGCGATCCCGGATGCCCGGCGCGCGACCTCCCGAGCCGGATCCACACGGTGGCGACCAGCGACCTCGCGCGCGTTATCGGTGAGTTCTCAGCGAGTAATCTGCGTCCATGACCGATTTCTCGCCCCTCTCGGCCCCCGTCGGCACGCCGGTCTGGGTAGAACTGGCCGGGTCCGACTTGGACGCCTCCGCGGCGTTCTACCAGGCGGTCTTCGGCTGGAGCCGCGCGCCATACAACCCGGAGACGTTCGATTTCTCCCTGGCCGACCTCGAGGTCGGAGGACTGCTGGCGAAGGTGGGCGACGCCCCCGACGCCTGGAATGTCTACCTCAAGGTGGATGACATCGATGCAACCCTCCTCGCCGCGGCCTCCGAGGGCGGCCGTGTTCTGCACGAGCCGGTGCGCGAGGGCGAGGACGGCGTCTGGGCATTCCTGGAGGATCCGTCGGGAGCCGAGTTCGGCGTCTGGCAGGCCG
The DNA here is from genome assembly GCA_036499485.1 of Pseudolysinimonas sp. Lineage (GTDB taxonomy): Bacteria > Actinomycetota > Actinomycetes > Actinomycetales > Microbacteriaceae > Lysinimonas. Next base: position 104,970 of record DASYDQ010000029.1, read on the forward strand.
AGTCGTTCCCGGGCTTCGAATCCCATGGAGTGCCGGGGGCGCCCGCCTGGTTCGAACTGCACACCAAGGATTTCGCAGCCGCCGTTCCGTTCTACGCGAAGGTGTTCGGCTGCCGGATGACCTCCATCGGAGACAGCGATGACTTCCGCATGGTGGTGTTCGGAGACCCGGGCACGGCCTACGCAGGCATCTACGACGCTGCGCGCAGCGACCTGACCGAACGGTCCCAGTGGATGTGCTACTTCGCGGTCGAGGACGCCGATTCCGCGGCATCCATCGTGACGTCGCAGGGAGGGCGCGTCATCGACGGCCCTCGGGACACCCCGTTCGGTCGCATGTCGCATGCCTCCGATGCGACCGGTGCCGCATTCACCTTCATCCAACTCCCGAAGGAGCACTGATGCCGGCCTTCCGCACCACCCTCCACCAGCAGGGCAACAACGTCGGCATCGTCGTGCCCGACGCGGTCGTGGCCGAGCTCGGCGCCGGCAAGCGACCGCTGGTCAAGGTCACGATCGACGGCACCTACTCCTTCGTCTACACGATCGCGGTCATGGGCGGCCGCAACATGATCGGGTTCAGCGCGGCCCACCGCGCGGCGTCCGGGCTGAAGGGCGGCGACGAGGTCGAGATCGAGCTCCAGCTGCAGACGGCGCCGCGCGAGGTGGACATGCCGCCGGAGTTGACCGCCGCGCTGGCCGCCGACCCGACCGCGGCCGCGGCGTTCGAGAAGCTGTCGTTCACCTTCCGCAAAGAGCACGCCCGCTCGATCTCCGAGGCGAAGGCCGAGGAGACCAAGCGGCGCCGGCTCGACAAGATCATGGCCGGGCTGCGCGGCGAGTAGCTCGAGCGGCTACCGCCAGCTCTTCGGTCCCTCGGTGCCGGCCGGGTAGGTCTCGAGCGGAACCGCGTTCTTCTTCCACGCCGCGATCACGGGGGTGACGATCCGCCAGCACTCCTCGGCGACATCCCCGCGCACCGACAGGGTCGGATCGCCCTCCATGAGCTCGGCGAGCACCTCGCCGTAGGCGCTCAGCTCGCTCGGGGCGAACTGGGCGTGCATCGTGTCCCACTCGAGGTCGAAGGGGTCGTCGCGGCCGTTGGTGACCAGGTCGAGATCGAGCACGGCCGGGTTGATGCCCACCCGCAGCTTGGCTTGCCGCGAGGGACCGCTGAACCCGGTGGGCAGGTGCGGCACGTCGCGGAACGTGAACACGATCTCCTGGCGCGGGTCGCCGATCGCCTTGCCCGAGCGGAGCACGAATGGCACGCCGTCCCAGCGCCAGGTGTCGACGGCGACGGTCATCTCGGCGAGGGTCTCGGTGTCGCGTGCCGGGTCGACGCCCTTCTCAGAGGCGTAGGCGGGCATCATCCGCCGACCGACCTTGCCGGCCGTGTAGCGGGCACGGCGGCTCTCGGTGCCGTTGCGCAGCCACGGCCGCGTCGCACGCAGCGCCTGGGCCATGGCGCCGCGCAGGTCCTCCGAACTGATCGACGAGGGAGGCTCCATGGTGGCGAGCGCGAGCACCTGCAGCAGGTGGCTCTGGATCATGTCGATGAGCGCGCCGGCCTTGTCGTAGTAGCCGGCGCGACCCTCGAGTCCGAGAGCCTCCTCGATGATGATCTCGACGTGGGCGACGTTCTGGGCGCTGAGCAGCGGCTCGAAGATCCGGTTGGCGAAGCGCAGGCCCAGGAGGTTCAGCACCGTGGACTTGCCGAGGAAGTGGTCGACGCGGAACACCTGCTCCTCGGGCAGGAAGGTCTGCAGCAGCCGGTTGAGCGCCTTCGCCGACGCGAGGTCGGTGCCGAAGGGCTTCTCGAGGGCGAGCACGATCCCGGGTGGCATCTTCTCTCCGGCGAGCGCGGCGCAGGCGAGCGCAGCCACGGCCGGGGGGAGCGCGAAGTACAGCGCCACGCGGCCGGTAGCGGCATTGATCGCGCGCATCAGATCGGTGGCGCTGGTCGCGTCCCCCTGCAGATAGAAGGACTTCTTCGCCACCCGGTCGCCCAGACCCGACGGCGTCGCCGTGAAGGCCTTGGCCACCAGGGACTGCCACTTCGCGTCTGTCATCGGTGCCCGATCGACCCCGATCAGCTGCACGGCCTGGCCGCGCGACGAGGCGAGGAGGGAGGCGAGACCGGGTAGCAGCAGGCGCGAGGTGAGGTCTCCTCCCGCACCCAGGATGATCAAGGTCTCGATGCGGGATGACGCCATGCTGCGAGGCTATCGCGCCGCGCCTGCGTGCCGAATCAGGGTTGGGGTTAGCGTTCAGGCGACAGGGAGGTGGCGCGTGCGGCCGAGTGTTTTCGGGATCTGGATCGGGTTGCTCGTGCTGGTGCTGGGCTCGGCGCTCGTGCGTTTCGCACTCGTGATGGCGGCCAGCGCCTCGGCGCTTCCCGGTCTCGTCTTCAACTTCGCGATCCTGACGATCTTCGTCGTCGGCATCTGGCTCGGCGCCCTCGCCTATCTGCAGGCGCGGCACCGCCGGCAGGTGCGCGCCGTGCAGGATCGAGCGCCGGGTTCGGTCGCATTCCCCTCCTACCCGACCCGCGAGTTCGGGGCGGCCGTTCGGCACCTGGCGCCGCGATCCACGCTGGAGGCGCTCGATCTGATCACCGTGCGGGTCGACGCCGAGGGGGTGTCGGTGTGGCGCCGGGGCGGCGATTCCACCGGTCGGGTGCTCGACCTGCCCCGCGCGGCCGTGGTCGCCTTGCGGCCCCGGTCGCTTGCCGGGCGGTTCGGCGCGCATCCGGGGATCGCCGTCATCGCCCAGCAGAATGACGGCCTGCTCGAGTTCGTCTTTCCCGCGTTCCAGCCCTCCCGGCCGTTCCGGCGGGCGAGCGGAGCCCAGGCCGAGGAGCTCGTGGAACGGGCGACCCGGGCGCTCCACTCAAGCTGAGCGTCACCTGAAGGGGGGTAGACCACTCGGGTATCCGCGCGTAGCTTGCGAAAAGGACGTCGGCACCGATCAGGGGGTGATCAGCCGTGGACCAGGGGGAACAGGTCGTCACGGGCCTGTCACATGACGGGCTCGTCGAGGCACGCCCGTTCGTCACCCCGCTGCGCGCCGCCCTCTTCGTGCTCGGCGCGATCCTGGGGGGTTTCGCCCTCTCGCTCATCATCGGCTCCGCCCCGGCTCACGCGGCCGATGGCGGCGGCATCCCGGTTCCCGACGGCGGCCTTCTCGGTACAACAGCGAGCCTCGTGGCCCAGGCCGCCTCGGCGGTTTCGTCCGCCCCGCCCGCTTCGGTCGGGAGCACGACGACTCAGGCCATCGGCAGCACCGTGGCGAGCACGGTCGCTACCGCCGTCCCGCGACTGCAGGCCTCCGTGCAGGCGACCGGCGACGCCGTCACGGTCGTCGCCCCCCTCGCGACCCCCATCGTGCGTCCGCTCGTCTCCGCCGTGAACACGGCACTCGGAGCGGTCGTGCAGCAGCTGGTCGCGCCGCTCCGCGCGGTGCAGTTGGCGACTCCGGCTGCGAGCGACCCAACCGCGGTTCGCGCGGCCTCGGCTGACGCGGCAGCCGGCGGCGCGGCATCCCGAACCCTCGATGCGCCGCTGACCTCCGCACAGCGCGGTGACGCGGGCGGCACTCTGCCGAGCCCGATTCCGACGTCGAGCACCGGCAGCCCCGCTGCCGCCATCGGCGCCCTGTTGCTTGTTCTGGCGCTGGCCCTCCTGGCCGCGCGGCGACGCCTGGACGACGACGCTCTGCCGCCGTCCCCGGTCTTCGAGACCGACACCTCCCCCGCCTGACCCGAGCAATGCCATCCCGTCGCGGATGGCAAGGCGCAGTGCCGTCCGGCCGATGGATCGCCGGCGGCGGCAATGCGGTCGCGCTCGAACCCGGGCCGACCTCGGATCAGGACGACAAGGAGTAGGACCATGCATTCATACATCTGGAAGGGGCTCATCGGAGTCGCCTTCACCGGGGGCCTCCTGGCTCTCGGAGCCGGCGTCGCGTACGCCGACAGCACCACATCGGGCGATGACGGGACCGGCTCAGGCAGCCAGGCCGTCGTCGGGCTGAACCTGCCGATCAGCATCGGCGGAAGCAGCGTCTCCGTGCTGGGCGACTCGTCGAGCTCCGGTTCGACGACGACCCCTCCGGCCGCCCCGGCGGCGCCCAGTGGCAGCACGAGCGGCGACGTGTCGCTGCTCGGCGGCTCGCAGGCGCTGCTCGACGTGCACGCCCCGGTCGCCGTCGGCGGCAACGCCATCTCGGTGATCGGCGACAGCGGGGCGTCGTCTTCGACCGTGGGCTCCGGCTCGGCGGCGGGGGCGAGCGGCTCGGGCGCCGGATCCACCGGCGCCGGATCCACTGGCTCCGGGTCCACCTCGGCTGACGACTCGACGCTCGGCGGCACGCAGGTGCTTGGCGACGTGTCGGCGCCGGTGACGGTCAGCGGCAACGCGATCAGCGTGGCCGGCGACTCCACGTCCGGTGGTTCGTTCGCCGGGCAGTCGGCGGACGGCTCTGGTTCCACGGCTCCGGCCGCGGGTCCGTCGACCACGGGTGACAACAGCACGCTCGGGGGCACCCAGGTGGTCCCGGATGTCACGGCTCCCGTGACCGCGACCGGCGACGCGATCAGCGTCGTGGGTGACTCCACCTCGGGTGGAGGCACGAGCGGAAGCACGAGCGGCACCGGCACCGGTGGAGGCACCGGTGGAGGAACCGGCGCCACGCCGCCGCTCACCACGGGTGACGGCAGCATCCTCGGAGGCAGCCAGATCGCCCCGACGGTGACCGCGCCCATCACCATCGGCGGCGACGCTGTCTCGGTGATCGGCGACAGCACGACCACGCCGAGCGACCCCGGGCAGCCGGGAACGGTCGGCGGTGTCGACACCTTCCCGCCGACCACCAACCCCGGGACGATCAGCGCAGCGGCGCTGTCGTCCCAGGCGCTCGCCGAGACGGGGGTGAATGCCCTTCCCGGGCTCATCGCCGGCCTGCTGCTCCTCCTCGCCGGCCTCGGCGTGGCGGTGCGCGGAGTGATCGGCCGCAAGATGGCGCGCAGCTGATCAGCTGAGCGCGGCACAGCGGGGTCGGCGGCGGGAGCGGGGGCTCTCGTCGCCGGCCGCCTCGGCGCGCTACCCTCGGCGCATGAGAGCGATCCCGAGCACGGCACCTGCCGTTTCCGTCCCGTCGACCGCTCCGCGCAACCGGCTCGGCGTCGTCGCCTTCGTGCTCGCGATCCTGCCGGCGCTGATCTGCCCGTTCCTGGTCCCGGCGACCCTCGACACGCTCTTCTAGCGCCCAGCCGAGAAGCGCAGAATCGGAGGATGACGTCCATGCGGCGCACCCCGGTCCGCTCCTCGGTGATCGCCAGTGTCGGCTACGACGCCGACACCGCGGTGCTCGAGGTCGAGTTCCGAAGCGGCGACCTGTACCGCTACTTCGCGGTGCCGCCCTCGGTGCATCGCGCGCTGCTGGAGGCCGACAGCCCCGGCGCGTACTTCAACCGCAACATCAGCGACAAGTACCCCACGCGGCAGCAGTACTGACCACCTGAGACCGGTCGCGGTCCTGGTCGCGGTCTTGGTCTTGGTCGCGGTCCTGGTCACGGTCCTGGTCGCGGGGCCCCGGGCTCCTTGTGCGCACGTTCCCGTTCTGTCGTCGGTTCTGTCGCCTGCGCCTGAACTACCCCAGAACCGACGACAGAACGGGAACGCGCCAGATGTACGGCCTCCCCCACGAATCGACGACGAGGTTGCCGCGGTCGGGCGTCGGGTCCGGGGTCGGGAGTCGGGGTCGGGGTCGGGGTCGGGAGTCGCGTCCGGGGTCGGGGTCGGGGGTCGGGCGTCGCGGGTCGGGCGTCGCGGGTCGGGCGTCGGGCAGAATTGCCGGATGCCGACGCGTCTGCTGCTGATGTCCGACACGCACGTCCCGCACCGCGCTCGGGCGATCCCGCCGCAGCTCTGGGCGGCCGTGGATGCCGCCGACGTCGTCATCCACGCCGGCGATTGGACCGGCATCCCGCTGCTCGACGAGCTCGAGGCACGCGCCGCGCGGCTCATCGGAGTGCGCGGCAACAACGACATCGATCCCGCCTTCCGGCGCCTGCCCGAGGTGGCCGCCGCAGAAATCGACGGCATCCGCTTCGTGGTGACGCACATCGCCGAGCCGACGTCTCGCGAAGCGAAGGCCGCGGCACGGTTCCCCGACGCCGACGTGCTGGTCTTCGGCCACAGCCACATCCCGTGGGACACCACATCGGCACGCCGCGGCCAGCGCCCCGGGCTGCGTCTGCTCAACCCGGGCTCACCCACCGACAAGCGCCGCCAGCCACACGGCACCTTCGTCACCGCGATCGCCGACGCCGGGACGCTGCGCGATGTCGAATTCGTCGACGTCACGGTCTAGCCCCCGCAGGGGTGCCACCCGAAAACGCGATACCCGAGTCGAGCTCACCCCGACACACTGAGAGCAGACGCACCGGCGGGGGGCCGGTCGCGTCGAATTCTCAGGGGGAACAGAGTGGCAGCGGAGATCTCCGCCGCGACCCAAGCGGAACGCCAGCGGCGCCTGGATGACGAGCACGCTCGGCTCGCGTCGGTCGCGGGTCAGATGGCGCGCAACTTCGCCGCGTCCGCGGAGAGCGGGAAGCGCCTCGCCCGCACCCTGATCGAACTCGAGCCGCTTGGCTACTCGCTGCTCGCCGACCGCAGATGGCCGGGATCCGCACACCAGCACATCGACCTCATCCTGGTCGGGCCGGGCGGCGTCATCATCGTCGAGGCGACGGCCTGGCGCGAGGTGACCGTGGAAGGCGGACACGTCATCCGGCGGCAGGACGACGTCACCAGCGAGGTCGAGCAGCTCGCCGACCTCGTCTTCCGCGCGCAGACCGGACTCGCCGAGATCGGCCTGGCCGCCGGCGAGGTCACCGCGATGGCGGTCGTCGCCGGCTCGCAACCACGCACCGAGCTCTACGGCGTCAGCCTCCTGAGCGAAGCGGCCGCCGTCACCGAGATCGCCCGCCGCGGCACGCGACTGACGGCCGAGCAGATCGCCCGCGTCCGAACCGAGCTCGACCGGCTGTTCCCGCCCCTCACCACCGGACCCATCGCCGTCGTCGCCGACGCGGCGACGGCCGCGGACGCCCTCCCGAGCACTCCGGCAGGCGGCATCCCCGTCGGTGTCGACCTGGACACCCTGACCACGCAGCAGATCCAGGACGCCCTGCTCGAAGGCATCCGCAAGGCGCCGATCGAGGAGTGGATGGCCTTCCTCGACCCCACGCAGGCCCGCATCGTGCGCCGCACCTTCACCGGCCCCTCCCGAATCCGGGGCGCGGCCGGCACCGGCAAGACCGTGGTCGCCCTGCACCGTGCCGCCTACCTCGCCCGCACCATGGAGGGCCGCGTGCTGGTGACGACCTTCGTGCGCACGCTGCCCCGCGTGATGGCCGCGCTCATGGAGCGCCTGGCGCCGGATGTCGCGGACCGCATCGATTTCCGCAGCGTCCACAGCTTCGCGCGCGACGTCCTGGTTCAGCGCGGCCGTCCGGTCGTGATCGACGCCCAGACCGCTGACCGCGTCTTCAAGGACCTGTGGGAGCGCGAAGGCAAGTCCGGCCCGCTCGGCAAGATCGATGCCGCCCCCGCCTACTGGCAGGAGGAGATCGCCAACGTGCTCAAGGGCCGCGGGCTGAGTCGCTTCGACCAGTACGAGGAGCTCCCGCGCACGGGACGCCGCCGCCCGCTCAGCCGCGAGATGCGCGCCGAGGTGTGGGGACTGTACGTCGCCTACGAGGAGGCGATGGCGGCACGCGGCATCCTGGACTGGGAGGACGTGATCCTCGAAGCCGAGAATTCGCTGCGCGAAACCCCGCTGCTTGGCTACTCGGCGGTCGTGGTCGACGAGGCGCAGGACCTGTCGTGCGCCATGATCCGGATGCTGCACTCGGTGGTCGGCGACGCACCCGACGCCTTCAACCTGGTCGGCGACGGTCAGCAGACGATCTACCCGGGCGGTTACACCTTGAGCGAGGCCGGCGTCGACATCACCGGCCGCGGCGTCGTGCTCAACCGCAACTACCGCAACACCGCCGAGATCGCCGACTTCGCGTCGGGCCTGATCGCCGGCGACCAGGTGACGGACATCGAGGGTGGCCTCGCCGGCGCCGATGCCGCGGAGACCGTGCGGCGGGGTCCGCGCCCGGTGTACACGGTGTTCCCCTCGCGCTCGGTGCACGACCGCTCGCTGGTCGAGCGGGTGCGGCGCATCGTCGCCGACTCGGACGGCTCAACGTCTCTCGGCGACATCGGCGTGCTCGCCCTCTACAGCTGGCACGCCAAGGAGGCCGCCGAGGCGCTCGAGGAGGCAGGCATCCCGACGATCCAGCTGGAGAAGTACGACGGCAAACCCGTCGACAAGGTGAAGATCGGCACCATCAAGCGCGCCAAGGGCCTCGAGTTCAAGGACGTGCTGGTCGTGCGCACTCCCCCGCACCTCGTGCAGCCGGGCCTGGTGCCCGAGACGGATGACGCGGCTCTCGAACGTCGCGACCTCCAGCGCCGCGAACTCTACGTGGCGATGACGCGGGCGCGCGACGGACTCTGGGTGGGCGTGGCGTAGCCACCCGTCAGAGCCTCAGGGTTTCGCGTCGAACGCCGACAGGAACCGGTCGCGGAAGGCGTCCATGCGCCAGAGCGGGGCTTGAGGCCCCGGCTTCAGTCCGCTCTGCCAGTGCCAGCTCGCGATCGAGGCGAACACGCTCGGATCCTTCGAGATGATCGTGATCGGCACCTGATGGTTCGCGCCCTGACCGCTGACGATCGTGGCCGGCTGGTGGTCGCCGAGCTCGATGAGCACGAGGTTCGGGTCGTCGTAGGTCTGCAGGAACGAGAACATGGCCTGCAGCGAGTACTGCACCGACTGGCCGTAGGCCTGCTGCACCAGCTTCGGGTCCTTCCAGACCTCGCTCGTGGAGTCGCCCTCGGCCGGCTGCGGCTCGTAGATCGAGCCGTCACCGATCTGGTCCCACGGCACGATCTGCGGCAGCGGGGCCCACGGCGTGTGCGATGACACCAGGTCGATCTCGGCCATCACCGGCTGGTGCGGGCCGGCGAGCTCGTGGTCGTAGAAGTACTTCCAGGTGTACTGGTCGGGCACGCGGGCGTAGCCGAAGGAGGGACCGTGGTAGCCGACGTTGTTCGTGTCCAGGTCGGTGCCGTAATGGTAGAACGAGCTTGCGAACGACCACGGATGGGTGTCGGACGGCACGTCGCTGACCGTCTTCCAGCCGGCATCCGCGAAGGCGTCGCTGAGGGTGAAGCGCTTGCTGCGGATCAGCTTGCTGTACAACGGAGCCTTGTTCGTCCAGATCCCGGACTGCAGCGTCGAGTGCGCCAGCCAGCTCAGCCCGCCGAAGGTGGGCGAGGTCAGCCAGGCGCTCTGCGACTGGTAGCCGTCGGCCGTCAGCTGCGTCTGGCCCTGGGCGAGCACCTGATCGACGCCGCCCGAGAAGCTGGTGTTCTGCACCGCGACCTGGCCGTAGCTCTCGACGAAGGCGATGACGACGTCCTTGCCCTTCAACGAAGTCAGCAGGTCAGAGGACGGCAGCTTCGCGTAGGGGTCGGTCTTGATCTGCTGCGTCAGGCTCTGCTGCGCGACGAGCGACTGCGACGCGCGATCGGATGCCGTCGTGATCGCGCCGATCGACGCGGCGGCCGCTGCGGGCTGCCCCGCGACGAGCTGCGATCCCGCGAGCGAGGCCACCAGCCAGACCGCCGTGACGGTCGTCGTGACGACCGTGCCCGAGCGCCGGTGGCGCCGGATCGCGGCGTCGATCCGCAAAGCGGCCCACGCGAGCGCGGCCCCGATCCCGATCGCGAGCAGGCCGAGGAGGATCAGCACGACGATGGCCAGGGGCGTGCCGATGGAGTCCTGCACGACGCCGAACCCGTCTCCGACCTGGGGCCAGTCGCTGGGGTCGAAGTGGATGTCGAGCGCGTACTCGAACGCGGCATCCAGTGCGGTCAGCACGAGGGCGAACACGACGAGCGCCGCGTAGGCCAGCGCCACCACGATGCGTGCCGGGCGCCACGGCAGGATCGCCAGCAGCAGGATGACGAACAGCGACTCGACGGGGATGCGCACGAGGGCGCCGAGCGAGCCGTCGGCGACGACTCCGGGTACGAGCGGGATCGCGACGATCAGAATGATCGCGACGACGAGCGTCGCCGTGCCGAGCCAGGCGGGGCGCGGCCTCCTGGTCCGCTTCGTGGCACGCGCCGTCATCGGGCGCGCCCGTGCGTGATGGACGAGGAGGCGACAGACGACGGGGCGACGCGCGACGGAGCAGCGACGGCGTCGCGCTCGAAGGGGTCGAAGCGCTCGGACAGCGCGTAGCGCAGCAGCACAACATCCCCGATCTGGCGCGTGCCCGCAAGGGTGGCACGGTGGTCGGCCGTCCACGGGAACGCGCCGGGGCCGACCAGCCGCGGAGCTCGCGCGTCGCCCACCATGATCGGGGCGATCACCAGGTGCAGCTCGTCGGCGAGACCATCGGCGAGGAACTGGGTCAGCACCTTGCCGCCGCCCTCGACCATCAGGCGCTGCACGCCGCGACGGGTGACGAGGTCGTCGAGCACGGCGCTCATCGTGACCCGCTCGCCGAGTCCGACGACGGTTGCCACCTCGCCCAGGCGGGCGGCGAGGCGGCGCGCGCGGGCGACCGGCGTGTAGACGATCTTCTCGGCGTCGCCGGTGGTGAAGAAGGCGGCATCCGGATTCAGCTCGCCGCGCGAGGTCACCGTCACCTTGACCGGCGACCCGGGCAGGCCCGCGCTCACGCGCGCCACGCTCCGCCGCTCATCGCGGACCAGCAGGCGCGGATTGTCGCGGCGCACCGTCGATGCACCCACCAGGATCGCGTCGTGCTCTGACCGCACCTGGTCGACCCGGTCGAGGTCGGCTTCGTTGGACAGGGTGAGCCGGCGCGGGCCGGCGTCGTCGAGATAGCCGTCAAGCGACATGGCGCAGCTCAACGTGACATACGGTCGGTCGCTCATGCGGCGACCTCCTCCCGGTGGTGATCGACGGCGGGTGTGCCGGCGGGGATCGTGGACTTCGGGACGAGCCGGCGGGCGCGGATGGCCGCGACGCGGTCGGCGATGAGCACGGCCGCGCCCGGCAGCAGGGCGATCGCGCTGATCACGCCGAAGGTGGTGGATGCCGCGACCCCCGCCGCCGCACCGAGTCCCAGTACGGCGAACGTGGCGGCCGTCGCGCCCTCGCGCGGGCCCCAGCCGCCGACGTTGAACGGCAACGCCGCCGCGGTCAGCGCTATGAGCGCGATCGCGACCAGCTCCCGGGGGTGCCCGTGCACCCCGGATACCAGGCACGCGACGATGAACACGGTCGAGTGACAGGCGACGATCAGCACCGACGACGCCACGACCTGCACCGAGCGCCGGGGATCGCCGAAGAGCTGCCGCAGCATCCCGGACTCGCGGCGCAGCATCCGCCGCCCGCGTGCCGTCGCGGCGACGATCGCGATCGCGATCGCGACGGTCGCGGCGATGCCCGCGACGATCCACCCCGTGCCGCGCAGCGGCGATGTCATGCCAAGGGAGGCGAGGACGAGCGCGACCAGGGCGAGCTGGACGAACTGCCCGGCGATCCGCTCGGTGGCGACGGCACGGGCAGCGAGGGCGACGCTGCCGGATCGCTGCCCGTGGCGGTATGCCCGGTGCACGTCGCCCACCACGCCTCCGGGCAGGAACGTGTTCAGGAACTGGGAGCGGTAGTAGGAGACGACCGCGTCCCGCCAGCGCATCCGCAGGCCGAAACCGGCGGCCACCGTGCGCCACCGCCAGGCCGCCGCCCCCGTCGCGATCGCGGTCAGTGCCACCGCCACGAGGAGCGAGAGCGGGGACACCGAGGCCAGGCCGTGCAGGAACGGCGCCGCGCCGACGGTCGCGACGACCGCGGCCACGACCAACGCGCCCGCTGCGATGCGGGCCAGCCACCGTGCGAGCGGGGACCAGTTTTTCGGGGCGAGGCGCGTCAGGCGTGTGCGCCAGGACCGTCGCGTCAGGCCGGCCATGCCAGCACATCCTGGTGATGGATGACGACGCGGAGGCGACCGTCCGCGAGCTGGGCGCGGCGCTGGGCGCGGAACGCCTCCGCGCGGTCGCGCAGCAGCGGGGCCTGTTCGACGGCGGCGTCGAGCCAACCGTCCAGCCACTCGGCGATGAGCTCGCCGTCCCCGGATCCGAGGCGCCAGGGGGTGTCGACGACGCGCAGGCGCCATCCCGCGCCGGCGAACAACCCGGCGACCACGCCGACCGCGTCCGGCCCCAGCAGACGCCGACCGTCGGCATCGCGGCGCTGGTGGGTGTTGAAGGCCGTGGCGACGATGTCGTCGTCGGGGTTCGGCGGGTCGAGCTCGACGCGGCCGGCCACCGTCAGGCTGAACAGGGTCGGCGCCCCGACCGCGACGCAGGCGGCGACGACCGTTCGCGCCTCGCTCCAGGTGATGACGTCGAGCAGGGCGGAGGCCACCACCAGCGACGCGTTCGACAACGCCGCCGGCTCGAGCTCGGCCAGCTGCTCCACGCTGGTCGTCGTCAACGCCGGCCGGCCCGCGGCATCCACGGGCGGAGCGGGATCGCGGTGCTCCAGGATGCCAGCGTCCGCGTCGTGGAGAACCCAGCGCTGAGGTCCCGCCAGGCGGGGGGCGAGCCAGCGCATCATGGCACCGGAGCCGCTGCCGAGATCGTGCACGACGAGACGGCCCGGCGGCAGAAGGGCGGCCGCAGCATCCGCGAGCTCGGCGGACCGGGAGCGGTCGTCGGCGGCCGCGCGCAGCACGAGCCAGTCCGGCGAGACCTGAGGCAGGGCGCTCATACCGACTCCAGAACCCGGTCGACGCGCTCGACCGTGTCCGCCCAGCGCGGCGCGCCGGCCCGCCCGTGTGCGGCCTCGTCGTTCAGGCGCGAGCGCACGGCGGGCTCGGCCATCCAGCGTGCCAGCAGGCCGGCCAGGGCGCGCGGATCGTCGGGACTCACCAGCATCGCGCCACCGCCGGCAGCCGCCTCGGGGATGCCACCGACCGCGCTGGCGATCATCGGAAGGCCGCGACGGCGCGCATCGGCCACCGCCATTCCGAAGCTCTCCACGCGCGACGGGGCGACCAGCAGGCCGGCCCGCCGGTACTCACGATCGAGAGCGGTCCCATGCAGGATGCCCGGCATCCTGACCCGGTCGGAGAAGTGGGCTGCTGTCTCCGCGACCCGCGCCGCGTACTCCGCATCGACGGTGTGCGAGCCGACCAGTGTGCAGGTCCAGCCGCGGTGGCCATCGGAGTCGAGCAGGCCGAGCGCCTGGAGCAGCACATCCTGTCCCTTGTGCGGGGCGATCGCCCCGACGCAGAGCATGGCGCGGTGGTCGGGACTCGGCAGGCGCGACCCGCCGCGCGATCCGGGCTGGGCCACGGCGATCCGATCGCCGTTCACCAGGCCGAGTCGCACCAGTTCGCCGGCTGTCCAGCCGCTCGTGGCGATGACCTTGCCGGCGGAGCGCAAGGCACGGTTCTCGGCGTCGACCAGGTCGGGCACGCTGCCCGCGAACGCGGCGCTGACCATGTGCGCCACGATCACGACCGGTAGTCGGGCCGCGGTCCCCTCCACCGCGTCCGGCGCCCAGCCGGCGACCAGGCCGTCGATCATCACGATGGCGTCGGCGCCGATCCGCGAGAGCGCCTCCGCCGTCGCCTCGCGATCGGCGACGGGCAGCATCCGCACGTCCCAGCCGCGCGACCGCAGTCCCTCCCGCAGCCGGCGGTCGTAGAGGTTCCCGCCGCTGACGCGGTCGGGGTCGTCGACCCCCTCCGGTACGACGAAGCACAGCGGGCGCCGCACGATCAAAGTTCCACCCGGTACGACGCCCACGCGATGTGCGACTCGTGGAGGGTGATCATGATTCCGCTGAGCCGCGCCGGGCCGAATCCGCCCTCGCGCGCCCGCGTCGCGAGCCGGTCGCCGATCAGCTGGCAGAGGCGCTCGGTCGTCGTATTGATGCCGGCCAGATCCGGTTCGTCGTCGAGGTTGCGATAGGACAGGGATGCCGTGATCTCCTGCACCGCGCTTGCGGCGGCTCCGATGTCGATCACGATTCCGTTGGCATCCAGCTCGGCCGCCTCGAAGGTGGCGTCGACGAGGTAGGTGGCACCATGCAGCTTCTGGGCCGGGCCGAAGACCTCGCCCGTGAGGCTGTGGGCGATCATGATGTGGTCGCGCACGGTAACCGCGAAGGTCATGACCTGCTCCAATCGATCGTGTGGCAGAGGCTCCCGGCCGTGCCGTCGGCGAGTGCCGCCATGACGGCGGGAAGGTCGCTCCAGCCCGACTCGTCGCCGAGCAGGCTGTCGAATGCCGGGTCCTCGAGGAGCCGCATGGCGAGCTCCAGCCTCTGCCGCGGTGTGCGTCGAGCGCGGCGCGCCTGCGCGACCTCTCCAACCTGGCTTGAGCGCAGCGTGAGCCTCCT
>DASYDQ010000030.1:0-1553 GCA_036499485.1 Pseudolysinimonas sp.
TTCAGCCCGAAGGAGAGACTACCTTTTGCTGCCGTCCTACTTCTGCGGGGCGCTGGGACCCATCGGCGACTGCGGCGCGTTGGCGCGCAGCACCTCGAGGCGAGCGCGGTACTCCTTCTCGTCGATGTCACCCTGGGCGAACCGCTCGGCGAGCGTGGTCTCGGCCTGACGCGACGCCTGCGCGGCGCCCCAGTAGCCGTAGCCGTGGCCCCACGGGCCCATCCCGCGGTGGCCCCAGCGGCGACGCCGAGTGGCGATCCCGATGATGAGCGCCACGATCAGCAGGAAGAAGAGGATGTGGCCGATGATGAAGAAGATTCCGAAGCCGATCCCGAGCGCGGGGTGCGCAAAGGGGGCGGCGAGAGCAAGCGTGGTGAACACGATGGGTTCCTTCGAGTTTCGAGGAGTTCCGGCGGAACTCCGATGACTCCACTCTCGCGATCGGCCGACTCCGGCGAATCTGCCCGGCGGATGCTTCTCACTACTCCCCCGGGTGCAGCGCGGTGATCGCGCCTACTACTCCGAGGCGCCTGCGGTGACCAGACCGGTCTCGTAGGCGACGACGACCAGTTGCACCCGGTCGCGCGCCAGTAGTTTCGACATGATGCGTGACACGTGCGTCTTGGCCGTCAGAGGGCTCAGAAAGAGTTCACGCCCGATCTCGTCGTTGTTCAGTCCCTGGCCGACCAGCGCGAGTACCTCGCGTTCACGATCGGTCAGCACGGCCAGTCGGGAGGTGTCCGGCGGCTGGTGCAGCGTACCCGCGACCCGTTCGAGCAGACGCTTGGTGACGCGAGGGCTGAGCAGGGCATCCCCGCCCGCCACGACGTGCACGGCGCGGATCAGCTCGACCGGCTCGGTGTCTTTGACCAGAAAGCCGCTTGCCCCCGCGCGGATCGCCTGGGCAACGTACTCGTCGAGTTCGAACGTCGTGACGACCACGACGCGGGTCCCCTCGAGCCGAGGGTTCGCGACGATCTGCTCGGTGGCCCACAGACCGTCGCCATCGGGCATCCGGATGTCCATGAGCACGACGTCAGGACGCTCGCGGCTCACCAGGGCGACCGCCTCGCGACCGGTGGCGGCCTCGCCGACCACCTCGAGATCCGGCTCCGCTTCGAGCAGACTCCGAAAGCCCGCCCTGATCAGCTGCTGATCGTCTGCCAACGCGACGCGAATGGTCATGAGGCCTCCTTGACCGGGGTTGTCGGCAGTTCCGCGACGACCGAGAACCCGCCACCATCAGCCGGCCCGGCGCTCAGGTGACCGCCGAGCAGTTCGGCCCGTTCGCGCATTCCGAGCACGCCCCTTCCGCCCGACTCGCTCTCGAGGGCCGGTGGGCTTCCTGTGCCGTCGTCGCGCACCTCGAGCCGGTACTGGCCGTCGCGTCGCTCGAGAGTGATCGTGGCGTAAGTGGCTCCGGTTGCATGCCGGGTGACGTTCGTCAGGGACTCCTGAGCGATTCGGTAGAGCGCCAGCTGCACCGGCTTGGGCACGTGCTGGGCGGGGAGGCGGTCATCCAGGCGCACCTCGACCCCCTGAGCGGTGACGGA
>DASYDQ010000031.1:0-1904 GCA_036499485.1 Pseudolysinimonas sp.
GACCATCCCGGTCTGCGTGGCCTACAACATCGGCGGCGTCCGCGTCGACGAGGTGCCGGTGAACCAGAGCGACTTCCACCATGCGGAGCCGGTGTACGAGCAGTTCCCGGGCTGGTCGGAAGACATCACCGGGGTCACCTCCTTCGATGACCTGCCGAAGAACGCGCGCGACTACGTGCTGGCGCTCGAGGCGATCAGCGGATCGCGCATCTCGGCGATCGGTGTCGGCCCTGGCCGCGACGCGATCGTCGTGCGGCACGACCTGCTGGGCTAGGCGCGCCCAACTCAGCCGTGCGAACCGGCGGCCACGAAGATCTGCGCGGCGAGGTAGACGCCCAACCCTCCGAACACGATCAGGATGCCGAGGCTCAGCAGCCAGTCGCGTGCGCTGGGCGCAATTGGCCCGGCCGCCGCACTCGAGCCGGATGTTGCCGCGTCGGGGTCGGTCGCCTGAATGCCGGGATATGGCTGGTTGCGGTCGCTGTCACCCAGCCGGTAGAGGGAGCGGTGCCCCGTCTCCCGGGTGACGAACTTGGTCCCGTCGGCGTTTGTGGTGCCGAGGAAGAAGCCCTGCGGATCGGCACGGAGTTCGATCACCAGCGGAACGCCGCCCATCACGATGAACATGAGTGCCAGCAGATCGAAGACGATGCCGTCGAGGCCCGTGGTGATGCCAGACCCGGCGAAGGCCAAGCCGAGCCCGATGAACAGGATCGGCCACGCCCAGGAGACGAGGGGAGTGCCGAAACCGCCGGCGAGTACGACCCCGATTCCGACGGCGATCAAGCCGCCGAAGATCGAGACCGGCGTCGACCAGGTCACGACATCCGGGCACTCGGTTTGGATGACGTACGCGCCACCCGATGCGCAGAATCCGCCGAGCCCCATCACGATGCTGGCTCCGACGGCGAGCAGGGTGAAGCAGAAGGTGAACAGCAACCAGGATGCCGCCGAGCCGAGGTACCTCCAGAGCGGGCTGGTCAGTCGGCGCATGGGCACACCGTAGCGGATGCCAGGATGGAACGGTGCCCGCAATTCGACCAGCCCGCGAACCGATCACCGGTCGCTTTATCCGGCTCGAGCCGTTCCGGCTCGACCACCTGCCTGGCCTGTGGACCGCTCTCGGGCACCCTGAGGTCTTCGCCGGCGGCTACGGAGGCGGGCCGGAGGGGCTGCCGGTGGATGAGGCGGCGTTCCACGAGTGGGCACCGAACTACTTTCCGCACACCCGCGGAAACACCTACGTCGCGATCGTGCAGGGCGGGCCGCACGAGGGCGTAGTGGTCGGAGCATCCAGCCTCGCCGACTTCGACGAGGCGAAGCAGCACGCCCACATCGGCTGGACCGCGTGGGACCCGCGCGTCTGGGCCACCCAGGTGAACCCCGAGGCCAAACTGCTGATGCTGGGGCTCGCCTTCGACCACGGGTACGGGCGCGTCAAGATCCAGGCTGACAACATCAACGAGCGGTCGAAGGCCGCGATCGCCAAGACCGGAGCGACATTCGAGGGAGTCGAACGCCGCTCGGTGATGCGCGCGAACGGCACCTGGCGCGACACCGCGGTCTTCTCAGTGCTCATCGACGAGTGGCCGGCAGTGAAAGCCGGACTCGAGGCCCGCCTGGCCCCGTACGGCGACAGCCCGGTGGAGTTCCGCAGCATCTAGGCTCGAATCATGGCTGCTGACTCGACACCGGATGATGCCGCGGCCGAGCTCGCCGCGATCCGCCTCAGCATCGACAACATCGACGCCGCTCTGGTGCATATGCTCGCCGAGCGATTCAAGTTCACCCAGAAGGTGGGCAGGCTGAAGGCCTCGAGCGGGATGCCGCCCTCAGACCCGGAGCGCGAGCGCGTGCAGATCGCGCGCCTGCGTGAGATCGCGATGGAGGCCCAGCTCGATCCT
>DASYDQ010000032.1:0-93244 GCA_036499485.1 Pseudolysinimonas sp.
AGCTCTGCCGCCGCGCTCGTCGTGTGGTTCACCCGGATGCGGCCGCGATACCGCCGCCCGCATCCGGCCCGCAGGCACTCCGTCGCGGTCCGAATTGACCACATGGCACAGCATCACCTACATTAGACAGGTTGCCCATCCTCATGGGCGGCATCCGAGCCCTCCACCGCAGGGTTCCGGCCACAGCGCTGATCGCACGGCCAGGAACGCGCACCGGAGTGGGATTCACGACCACCTCGATAGAAACGAGTCCTCCATGACCCGTACGTTCAGCCCGCGGCCCGCGGACATCAAGCACGAATGGGTCGTCATCGACGCCACGGACGTCGTGCTCGGCCGCCTCGCGAGCCACGCCGCCGCCCTGCTGCGCGGCAAGCACAAGCCGACCTTCGCTCCTCACATGGACATGGGCGACTTCGTCATCGTGATCAACGCGGAGAAGATCGCGCTCACCGGTCAGAAGCTCGAGAAGAAGCTGGCCTACCGCCACTCGGGGTACCCGGGCGGCCTGTCCAGCGAGACCTACATCGAGATGCTCGAGAAGCACCCGACCCGTGCGGTCGAGAAGGCCGTGCGCGGCATGCTCCCGAAGAACTCGTTGGGCCGCGCTCAGATCAAGAAGCTGAAGGTCTACGCGGGCGCCGAGCACCCGCACGCCGCTCAGCAGCCGAAGACCTACACCCTGGGCCAGGTCGCGCAGTAGCGCGCCGCCCCCACTCGCGAACAGACTTCAAAGGACACAGACACCATGGCGAAGATCGAAGAAGCCCTCCCGGAGGAGCTCGTTGAGAGCTTCACGACCGAGACCCCGGCCGAGGAGGCCCCCAAGGCCCCGCGTCCGGTCCTGAGCGTCGGCGGCTCGGCCGTCGGCCGCCGCAAGGAGGCCATCGCCCGCGCGCGTCTCACGCCCGGAACCGGCACCTTCCTGGTGAACGGCCGCAGCCTCGAGGCCTACTTCCCGAACAAGCTGCACCAGCAGCTCATCAACGACCCGTTCAAGGTGCTCGACCTGCTGGGCAGCTACGACGTGATCGTCAAGATCACCGGCGGCGGCCCCTCCGGCCAGGCCGGCGCGCTGCGTCTCGCGATCGCTCGTGCGCTCAACGAGATCGACCGCGAGAACAACCGTCCGGCGCTCAAGAAGGCCGGCTTCCTCACTCGTGACGCGCGCGTCATCGAGCGTAAGAAGGCGGGCCTCAAGAAGGCTCGCAAGGCCTCGCAGTTCTCGAAGCGGTAACCCGCCGACCGGCACTCATGCCCCGCCTCTTCGGAACCGACGGTGTCCGAGGCCTGGCCAACGGTGAGATCATCACCGCCGACCTGGCTCTCGGGCTCGCCCAAGCCGCCGCATCCGTTCTGACGCGCGGTCGCCACGCCGACCAACTGCGGGCGGAGGGCAAGCGCCCACGCGCTGTGCTGGCACGCGACCCCCGCGTCTCGGGCGAGTTCATCTCGGCCGCCGTCGCGGCCGGCTTGGCCAGCTCGGGCATCGATGTGCTCGACGCCGGTGTGATCCCGACCCCCGCTGCCGCGTTCCTGGTGGCGGATGTCGAGGCCGACTTCGGCGTCATGGTGTCTGCATCGCACAATCCCGCGGCCGACAACGGCATCAAGTTCTTCGCCATCGGCGGAACGAAGCTGCCCGACGAGGTCGAGGACCGCATCGAGGCGGAACTCGACCAGCCCAAGATGACGCCGACCGGCGGCGGGGTGGGCCGCATCCGCCGGTTCGCGGACGCCGAGGATCGTTACGTGGTGCATCTCATCTCCACCCTGGATGCGCGGCTCGACGGCCTGCATGTGGTCATCGACGCCGCTCATGGCGCGGCTGCGGGCGTTTCGCCCGAGGTGTTCGCGCTCGCCGGGGCAAAGGTCACCGTGATCGGTGCGGACCCAGATGGGCTCAACATCAACGACGGCGTCGGTTCGACGCACCTGGACGGCCTCCGGGCGAAGGTGCTCGAGGAGGGCGCGGACCTCGGCATCGCGCACGACGGCGACGCCGATCGCTGCCTCGCCGTGGACGCCGCGGGCAACGTGATCGACGGCGACCAGATGATGGCGATCCTGGCCGTCTCACTGAAGAATCGCGGGCTGCTCGCGCGCGACACGCTTGTCGCGACGGTGATGAGCAACCTCGGGCTTCGTCGTGCCATGGCGGAGCACGGCGTCCGGCTGCTGGAGACGAAGGTGGGCGACCGGTACGTGCTCGAGGAGCTCGATGCGCAGGAGCTCAGCCTCGGAGGCGAGCAGTCGGGCCACATCATCTTCCGCGATCACGCGACCACCGGTGATGGCATCCTCACCGGGCTGCAGCTCGCGGCCGAGATGGCCCGGACGGGCAAGACCCTGACACAGCTCGCCGAGATCATGACGGTCTATCCGCAGGTTCTCGTGAACGTCCCCGGCGTCGACCGCCACGGGCTGCACGACGACGCGGGTGTCGCTGACGCGGTGAGCGCCGCCGAGGAGCGCCTGGGTGACACCGGGCGCGTGCTGCTGCGCCCCTCCGGCACCGAGCCGCTCGTGCGCGTCATGGTCGAGGCGGCAGATCACGACCTCGCCGTCGAGATCGCCGAGCAGCTCGCCGCCGTCGTGCGGGATCGCCTGACCATCACCGCCTGAGCATCACCGCCTGAGCAATTCCTGCTCTACGGAGCGGGGTGCCGGGTCTCTAGACTCGCGCCATGGTCCTGCGTCTGCTCTTCGCCCTCGCCCTCGGGGTCATGGTGGGTGGATTCGTGGGGCTCGCCCTGACGGGTGATTGGGTGTACACGGTGGTCTCGGTCGTGGCATTGGCGGTGGCCGCGCTGCTGGCGGTCGTGCTCGTCGCCATGCGCGTTCGCCGTGGCAGCGGGGGTGCCTCGGGCCGCCGTCGAAACCTCCGCTGGATCGCCACCGGAGTGCTGGTCGTGATCGGTCTCGCCGCCGTGCTCGTCCCGGTGATCGCGGCGCTCGCCTCCGGCCGTCTCGACAACCCGGTCAACGGTACCCACCAGAAAGTCGCGATGAGCGGCATCGCCGCCGCGGCCGGCACGAGCACGGTCACCGAACTCGACCTCTTTCCCGATTACGTCCTCGCCGACATCGTGAACCCGCCCGGTCATCGCACCGTGGACGAATGGACCTACCAGTTCGGTCGCGCCGAAGACGACGGTCCCGAAGTCGTGCCGCCGACAGACGTCGCCGGTGCC
The DNA here is from genome assembly GCA_036499485.1 of Pseudolysinimonas sp. GTDB lineage: Bacteria > Actinomycetota > Actinomycetes > Actinomycetales > Microbacteriaceae > Lysinimonas. The sequence goes on from DASYDQ010000032.1 coordinate 3,195, forward strand.
TCCTTCGACATGAAGACGATCGATATGACGCACGTGGTCTCCGACATCGCGGCCGCCGAGAAGACGGCGAAGATGACGTCGCCGAGCGACGTGCACCTCGGTATCCGCCGCGAGCCGGACGACGGGAACGCGCCTCAGGTGTCGGTGTTCCTGACCGACAAGTACGACGACGCGACGGTGGTCTTCGATCTCTCGGGCAAGATCCTCCATCGCTTCGGCTCGGTATTCGGCTGAGCCACGGTGACAAACTGATTCCATGCCATTGCAGGGAGAGTACGCGCCGAGCAGTTCCGGATGGGCCCGCACGCAGGCCGAGCAGTACGAGTCGACGGGCGGCGCCGAGGCGGCTGAGCTGCGCGGCAAGCCGATCATCGTCCTGACCTCGGTGGGGGCGAAGTCCGGGATGCTGCGCAAGACCGCGCTGATGCGGGTCGAGCACGACGGCGTGTACGCCGTCGTCGCCTCGCGCGGGGGCGCCCCGCAGCATCCGGTCTGGTACTGGAACCTCGTGAAGAACCCGCACGTCGAGCTGCAGGACGGCGGCGAGAAGCACGACTACCTGGCGCGCGAGGCCACTGGCGACGAGAAGACGAGCTGGTGGGCTCGCGCGGTCGAGGCGTGGCCCGACTACGCCGCGTACCAGAAGAAGACCGATCGCCAGATCCCGCTGTTCGTGCTGGAGCGCGTTCGGGAGTAATTCCTACTCACGGCGGGTGGCGGGCCAGTCGATAGGGTCGACGGCGTGCGAGCTCTCCGACTCCTGGCAGTCCTGGGCGTCACCCTCGCCCTGGCCGGGTGCGGCATCGGAGCGCAGACCGTCGACTTCCGCACCGACGCCGGCCAGAAGCAGGCGGTCGCAGCGCTGACGACCGCGACGGGTGGCTCGACCTTCGCCCTCGTCGACTTCTTCTCGAACCACGTGACCGCCGTCGCTCCGTCCAAGCCCGGGGCCACGAGCTACGACGACTGGTACTACCGCGGCGGCCGGGCGACCAGCGTCGCCCCCGAGCAGGATCAGCCGGACGCCTCGGCCCTGTTCGACGTGACGAAGCTGGACCTGTCGAAGATCGAGCCCGCGATGCAGAAGACCCTGAAGCTGACCGGGATGACGCTCAACAAGGACAGCTACATCGTCGTGCAGCGCTTCTCGGCCGAGGGCGTCCCCGTGACGGCGCCGATGATCGAGGTGCTGCTCGACGACGGCTACAAACAGGCCTACGTCATGTACGACTTCGATCTGAACATCACCCAGAAGACGGGCAGCTTCTTCGAGACCGGCTAGAGCTTGCGCAGCAGCACGCTCGACACCGCGTGACCGGCGTCCTTGCGCAGCACCAGCGATGCCCGCGCCCGGGTGGGCAGCACGTTCTGCTCAAGGTTGGGTCCGTTGGTCTCGCGCCAGATCGCCTGCGCCCGCTCGACCGCCTCGGGCTCATCGAGACCCGCGTACCGGTGGAAATAGGAGTTCGGGTCGGTGAACGCCCCGCGCTGCAGGCGCAGGAACCGCTCGACGTACCAGTGCTCGATGTCGGCGGTGCGGGCATCCACGTAGATCGTGAAGTCGAACAGATCGCTGACTGCGAGGCGGGTGCCGGGCGCAGGCGGCTGCAGCACGTTCAGACCCTCGACGATCAGGATGTCCGGCTGGTGCACCACGACCTCGGCTCCGGGCACGATGTCGTAGCTCAGGTGGGAGTAGAAGGGAGCGCGCACCTCAGGCGCCCCGCTCTTCACCCGGCTGACGAAGCGCAGAAGCGCGCGCCGGTCGTAGCTCTCGGGGAATCCCTTGCGCTGCATCAGGCCGCGGCGCTCGAGTTCGGCGTTCGAGAAGAGGAAGCCGTCCGTGGTCACGAGCTCGACGCGCGGGGTGTCCTCCCACCGGCTCAGCAGGGAGCGCAGCAAGCGCGCGGTTGTCGACTTGCCCACGGCGACCGATCCGGCGACCCCGATGACGAAGGGGGTCTTCTGCGCCGGCTGGCGCAGGAACGCGGTGGCCGCTTCGCCGGTGGCACGTGCCCCGGCCGCGTAGAGGTTGAGCAGCCGGCTGAGGGGGACGTAGACGTCGGCGACCTCGCGAAGGTCCAGCGTGTCGCCGAGTCCACGCAGGCGGACGATCTCGGGCTCGGTCAGGGGCTGAGGCACGCTGGGGGCCAGCGCGGCCCACTCGGCACGCGAGACCTCGAGGAACGGCGTCTCGCCACTTCCGCCGTGGTTCCCGGGGTCCGACATCCTGGCCATCGTATCGGGCCGCAGCGCCCCGTTCGGGCCGCCGCTTAGGATGTCCCCTATGTGCGGAATCGTGGGATACGTCGGACCGGGAAGCGCCATCGACGTGCTCCTCGGCGGCCTGAAGCGCCAGGAGTACCGGGGCTACGACTCCGCGGGCATCGCGGTGATCGACGACGCGGGCGATCTCGAGACCCGCAAGCGCGCCGGCAAGCTGGGCGTTCTGCTCGGGGACCTCGACGCCGATTCCATGAAAGACGGCCACACCGGCATCGGCCACACCCGCTGGGCGACCCACGGCGGGCCCACCGATGTGAACGCGCATCCGCACCTCGGTGATGACGGCAAGCTCGCCCTCATCCACAACGGGATCATCGAGAACTTCGCCGAGCTCAAGCAGGAGGTGCTCGACGCCGGCGGCGAGTTCACCAGCGAGACCGACAGCGAGGTCGCGGCCCTGCTGGTCGGCACCCTTTATCGCGAGACCGGCAACCTGACCGACGCCATGCGCCGCGTCGTCACCCGCCTCGATGGCGCATTCACCCTGCTCGTGATGCACCAGGACGAGCCCGGCGTCGTGGTCGGCGCCCGACGCAACTCCCCGCTCGTCGTCGGTCTCGGTGAGGGCGAGAACTTCCTGGGCTCGGATGTCGCGGCCTTCGTCGAGCACACCCGCAACGCCCTCGAGATCGGACAGGACCAGATCGTGACGATCCGGCCCGGATCGGTCGAGGTCATCGACTTCGCCGGCACTCCCGTCACCCCGAACGCCTTCGAGATCGCCTGGGACGCCTCGGCCGCCGAGAAGGGCGGCTGGCCCTCCTTCATGAAGAAGGAGATCAGCGAAGAGCCCGAGGCCGTCGCCAAGACGCTCCTGGGCCGCATCCACGACGGCGCCGTGACGCTGCCCGAGCTGGACCCGATCGCGGAGGTGCTCGCCGACATCGACCGCGTGGTCGTGATCGCCTGCGGCACCGCCGCCTATGCCGGGATGCTCGGCAAGTACGCCATCGAGACCTGGGCGCGCGTGCCGGTCGACGTCGAGCTGTCGCACGAGTTCCGCTACCGCGACCCGGTGCTGTCGCCGCGCACCCTGGTGGTCTCGGTCAGCCAGTCCGGCGAGACCATGGACACCCTGATGGCCGTGAAGTACGCGCGCGAGCACGGCGCGCGCACGCTGGCGATCTGCAACACGCAGGGCTCCACCATCCCCCGCGAGTCGGATGCGGTGCTCTACACGCACGCCGGCCCCGAGGTGGCGGTCGCCTCGACGAAGGCCTTCGTGGCGCAGGCGACGGCGCTGTACCTCCTCGGCCTGTACCTGGCGCAGCGCCGCGGCACCCTCGACGGCGCGCAGGTCGCCGCGCAGGTCGCCGAGCTGCAGGACCTCCCCGACAAGCTCGATCAGGTGGTGGATGCCGCCTCCACCCGCATCGCCGAACTGGCGCACTGGATGGGCGACACGCAGTCCGTGCTGTTCCTCGGGCGTCACGTCGGCTACCCGATCGCCCTGGAGGGCGCGCTCAAGCTCAAGGAGCTGGCGTACATCCACGCCGAGGGGTTCGCGGCCGGGGAGCTCAAGCACGGCCCGATCGCGCTCATCGAGCCCGGGCAGATCGTGTTCGTGGTCGTGCCGAGCCCGCGCGATCCCTCGTCGCTGCACCCGAAGGTGGTGTCGAACATCCAGGAGATCCGCGCGCGCGGCGCCCGGGTCATCGCGATCGCCGAGATCGGCGACGTGGCGGTCGTGCCGTTCGCTGACGAGGTGATCCGGATCCCGTTCGCCGCCCCCCTCTTCGAGCCGCTGCTCGCGGTCGTGCCGCTGCACATCTTCGGCATGGAGCTGGCCATGGCCAAGGGGCTGGACGTCGACCAACCGCGCAACCTGGCGAAGTCGGTCACGGTCGAGTAAAGCTCTCGGGCCTGGCTTCGGCCAGAATGGCGCAATGGCAATCGCGGGCATCGGCGTCGACGTGGTCGACCTGGCGCGCTTCGAGCGCGCGATCACCCGCACGCCGGCGTTGCACGACCGCTTGTTCGCCCCCGGCGAACGCGGCAAGCCGCTTCCCTCGCTCGCGGCCCGGTTCGCGGCGAAGGAGGCGTTCATGAAAGCCCTTGGCGAGTCCACCGGCGTGGGATGGCACGACATGGAGGTCGTGCAGGACGGCAACGGCGCACCGGCACTCGTGGTGTCCGGGGCGGCGGCCGCGCTCGTCGCCGCGAAGGGGATCGTCGGCATCCACCTCTCGATGACGCACGACGCGGGCGTCGCCGTGGCGACCGTGGTCTGCGAGACGGCATGAGCGTGCCGACATGAGCAACATCGCACCGTTCCGTGAGGCCCGCATCGATCTCGACGCGCTGGCCTCGAATCTCTCGATCCTGCGCCGCCTTGTCGCACCCGCCCGCGTGATGGGCGTGGTCAAGGCCGACGCCTACGGTCACGGTGCCGTGCTCGTCGCGCGCGCGCTCGCCGCGGCCGGAGTCGACTGGCTGGGCGTCGCCGACCTCGAGGAGGGTCTCGCGCTGCGACGCGAGGGCGTCATGACGCCGATGCTCGCCTGGCTGCACGGTCCGGAGGCGGATTTTGCGCTGGCGGTGGCCGCCGGGATCGACTTAGGGATCAGCTCGCTCATCCAGCTCGAGCGGGCGGCCGCGGCATCCGACGGGCTGGGGCGCGCGGTGGTGCACCTCAAGGTCGACTCCGGGCTGAGCCGGAACGGCATCGCGCCCGACGACCGGGCGGCGGTGTTCGGGCGCGCGGCCGCGCTCGAGGCGAGGGGGGCCATCCGGGTGCGGGGGATCTTCAGCCACCTGTCGAACACCTCGCACGCCGACGACGACCGTCAGCGCGAGGTCTTCGACGCGGCGGTCGCCGAGGCGCGCGCGGCCGGGCTCCAGCCCGAGCTGCGGCACCTGGCGGCCACGCAGGCCGCGGTGGAGCGGCCGGAACTGCGCCTCGAGCTGGTGCGCATCGGCATCGGCCTCTACGGCCTTCCCGCCGCCGAGTCGATGGATGTCACGGCTCTCGGCCTGCGTCCGGTGATGCAGCTTTCGGCCGCCGTGGCGGCCGTGCGCCGGGTCCCTGCCGGAACCCACGTCTCCTACGGTTACACGCACCGCACCGATCGCGAGACGACGCTCGCGCTGATCCCGATCGGCTATGCCGACGGGGTGCCGCGCTCAGCGTCCAACCGCGGAACGGTCACGATCAACGGGCGCGCCTGCCCGGTGGTGGGGCGGATCGCCATGGATCAGTTCCTGGTGGATGTGGGCGACGGCCGCGTCGCCGTCGGCGATCGCGCGGTGCTGTGGGGGGACCCGGCCGATGCGGTCCCCTCGGCCGAGGACTGGGCGGCGGCGGCCGGCACCATCGGCTACGAGATCGTCACGCGGGTCGGGCCGCGGGTGCCAAGGGTCGCACGGTCGTGATCGAGTTCACCGTGCTCGACGCCGATTCGATGGAGGCGCTGGGCGCGCGACTCGCGCCCCTTCTCCGGGCGGGAGACCTCGTGCTGCTGAACGGCGAGCTCGGCGCAGGCAAGACGACCTTGACGCGCGGCCTGGGGGCTGTGCTGGGAGCGCGGGGCGCGGTGACGAGCCCCACCTTCGTGCTCGCGCGCGAGCATCCGACGGCCGGCGGGGTGCCCCTGGTGCACGTCGACGCCTACCGGCTCGCAACCGGTCGTGAACTCGACGACCTCGACCTGGACTACGGGCATTCGATCGTGGTCGTCGAGTGGGGGGCGGGCAAGCTCGACGGCGTGAGCGACTCCTGGCTGTCGATCGACATTCGTCGGCCGACGGGCGCGGACGCGGATGCGTCCGCGCTGGCGGACTCCGTGGTCCTCGATCTCGATGAACCCCGCCAGGTCACGATCACCGGCACCGGCCCCCGCGGTCGCGAGCTCGAAGCGTCCCTGCGGGCGGGCGAATAGGCTCGACGGGTGCTGCTCGCGATCGACACCTCCGCGGGCACCAGCGTGGCCGTCGTCGATCGCGATGCCGGCATCCTGGCTCAGGCGGACGAGGCCGACACCCGCCGGCACGCCGAGGTGATCGGCATCCTGATCGAGCGGGTGCTCGCCGAGGCGGGGGTCGCCCCCGCCGAGTTGAGCGGCGTCGTCGCGGGGATGGGCCCCGGCCCGTTCACCGGACTGCGCGTCGGCATCGCGGCGGCCAGAGCCTTCGCCTTCGGGATCGGCAGGCCGGTCGTCCCGCTGGTCTCGCACGACGCCCTCGCGCTCGATCTCGACGAGCCCGTGCTGGTGGTGACCGATGCGCGGCGGCGTGAGATCGCGTGGTCCACCTACGCGAGGAGCGACGAGCTCGGGCTGCCTGTGCGCCTCGGGGGCCCCCTTCTGGCCCAGCCCGAGGCTCTCGATACCGGCATAGAGGGTTACCACGGCTACCGCCGGGTCGATGCCGCCGCCATCCCCGCCGGACCGCTCGGGATGCTCGGCGAGCGCCTCTTCGCCGCCGGCCGGCCCTTCGGGCCGAGCGAGCCGCTCTACCTCCGCCCGCCCGACGTGACGCCGTCGACCGGCCCGAAGCGGGTGTCCTGATGGACGCCGACCGGATCGCCGCGGCACCGACCCTGCGCCGCGCCACCCTCGACGACCTCGACGCGATCATGGAACTCGAGACCAGCACCTTCACGTCCGACGCGTGGTCGCGCGGCTCCATGCGCGCGGAACTCGGCTCACGGCACGGCTACTATCTCGTGGCGGAACGGCACGCCGCCGGCGCCGCGGCCCCGCCGCATCCGGATGCCGCGCTCGCCGGGTACGCCGGACTGCTCGCGCCGCTCGGCTCGGGCCAGGCCGACATCCAGACCATCGCCGTGGCGCCCGGCGCGCGACGGCACGGCCTCGGACGCGCGCTCATGGTGGCGCTGGTCGACGAAGCCCGCCGTCGTGACGCGGCCGAGGTGTTCCTCGAGGTGCGCGCCGACAACCCGCATGCGCAGGCCCTCTACGAGTCGCTCGGTTTCGAGCAGATCGCGGTGCGGCCGCAGTACTACCAGCCAGACGGCGTGGACGCGCACATCATGCGACTCGAATTCGGCGGTGAAGCATGAATCGCGAACCCCTTGTTCTCGGCATCGAGACGAGCTGCGACGAGACCGGCATCGGGATCGTGCGCGGCACCACGCTGCTGGCCAACACGATCGCCAGCTCGATGGACGAGCACGCCCGCTACGGCGGCGTCGTGCCAGAGGTGGCGGCACGGGCGCACCTGGAGGCGCTGCGTCCGACCCTGGATGCGGCGCTCATCGAGGCCGGCATCACGCTCGACCAGCTCGACGCCATCGCGGTCACGAGCGGCCCGGGCCTGGCCGGTGCCCTCATGGTCGGAGTCGGGGCCGCCAAGGCCCTGGCGCTCTCGCTCCGACTCCCGCTCTACGCGGTGAACCACCTGGTCGGTCACGTCGGCGCCGATCTGCTGCACCGCGCGGACGAGCCGGCGCACGAGCTCGAGCTGCCGACCGTCGCGCTTCTCGTTTCGGGCGGTCATACCTCGTTGCTGCTGGTGCGAGACCTCACGAGCGATGTCGAACTGCTCGGCGAGACGATCGACGACGCGGCGGGGGAGGCCTTCGACAAGATCGCCAGGCTGCTCGGGCTGCCGTACCCCGGTGGGCCGCAGATCGACCGCGCCGCCGCGAGCGGTGATCCGAACGCGATCCGCTTCCCACGCGGACTCACGGCTCCCAAAGACCTCGACCGGCACCGCGACGATTTCTCCTTCTCGGGGCTGAAGACCGCGGTGGCGCGCTGGGTCGAGGCGGCGCGGGATCGCGGCGAGAACGTCTCCGTGCCCGATGTCGCCGCGAGCTTTCGCGAGTCGGTCGCCGACGTGCTGACGGCGAAGGCCATCGCGGCGTGCCAGCGGCTCGGCGTCCCACGGCTGCTGCTCGGCGGCGGCGTGGTGGCCAATGCGCGGGTGCGACAGCTGGCTCAGGAACGCGCGGATGCCGCAGGCGTGACCCTGCGCATCCCGCCGCTGTCGCTCTGCACCGACAACGGCGCCATGATCGCGGCCCTCGGTGCGCGTCTTGTCAGCGAGGGTCATGAGCCCTCCGGGCTGGCCTTCGGCGCCGACTCCACCCTCCCGGTGACAACGATCCAGGTCTGAGTGCGCCGCATTGACAGCGTCGGAGGCCGCTGAAAGGCTGACGACATGTCCGACACGACGCCTCCGGTTCCGCCCGTCCCCCCTGTGCCGCCGGTACCCCCTGCGGCCCCGGACGCGGCTCCGCAGTTCGTCGTTCCCCCAGCGCCGAATCCCACGGCGCCCGATCCCTACGCGGCCACCCCTCCCGCCCCGAACCCCTACGCCCAGCCGAACCCCTACGCGCAGCCGAACCCGTATGCGCAGCCCCATCCCTACGCCCAGCCGATGCCCTACGGCGCGCCCGGCTATGCCTATGCCCCGCGCACCAACACGCTCGCGATCGTCGGCTTCGTGCTGTCGTTCGTGGTCAGCGTCGCCGGCATCATCTGCAGCCACATCGCCTTGAGCCAGATCAAGCAGACGGGAGAGGGCGGTCGCGGACTCGCCCTCGCCGGCCTGATCATCGGGTATGTCGTCACCGGCTTCTGGGTGCTCTACTTCCTCGTCGTGATCATCATCATCGCCGTGAGCGCGAGCTCCTCGAACTTCTGATGTCCCCCGAAACACGCCGAAACCCCCGTTGACACCGTCCACCGGGGCTGGGAGCATGAGCACCGCTACTCCACCCAACGACTAAGGAGCAATCGGACAATGACCGATTCAACCCCCACGCCCCCCACGCCGGAGCCCGCGGCGACTCCGGCAGCGCCGGCCTACGCGGCAGCGCCCGTCGCGGCGGGCCCGACCCAGACCCTCAGCATCGTCGGATTCATCCTCGGCATCGCGAGCGTCGTCTTCAGCTGGACGGGCATCATCGGCATCGGCGCGGGCATCGCGGCGATCATCGTCAGCAACAGAGCGAAGAAGCAGGAGCCGGGTGCGCCGAGCTGGATGCACACCGTCGGCCTCATCACCGGCATCGTCGGCATCGTGCTCGGCCTGATCCTGGGCATCATCACGATCGTCGGCTTCATCGCGAGCTTCCTCGTGCCGGCTGCGGTGCTCAACGGCGTCAACAGCTACTGAGTTTCACGAGAAGGGCCGGGCGTTCGCGTCCGGCCCTTCTTCGCGCCCTGGTTCCCGGGCGCCCGTCGGTCGGCGGTCGGCGGCCGGCCTAGAGTCGTTCGGCCAGGAGGGCGACACGCGCTCCCGCGACGCGGGTGAGCACCAGCGTCGCCGAGGCATCGCCCTTCAGCGAGAGCCGGGCGCGGAAGGCCGCCGGGTCAACGTCGACCCCGCGCTTCTTGATCTCGAGCGCGCCGATCCCGCGGGTCGCCAGCTCCTTCTTGAGCGTCTTCAGGTCGAGCGGGAATCGCTCGAGCACGCGGAACGCGGCGCCGAAGGGCGTCTCGGGAGCGCTGTCGGTCGTGATCCAGGCGATCGTCGGGTCGAGCATCCGTCCATCACCCGGGATGCTGCGGGCCAGGTCGCCGATCAGCCGGGCCCGGATGACCGCCCCGTCAGGTTCGAGCAGGTACTCGCCGAGCGCGCCCACCTCGGCGTCCTCGCTGTCGTGCGCGGCGGCGAGCTCGTCGGCCGCCCCGGAACGCAGCACCAGCGCCGCACGCCCCACCCCCGGCCGCGCCAGAACGCCCGACCAGAGCGCGAGCTCCACGACCTCCCCGTCGACCGAGACCCATTGCGCCTCGCGGCCGTCGGGCAGCAGCTCGCGATCGAGGCCCGGGCCGAGCTTGATGCCGGTCGGCAGCGTGTCGGCGAGGCCGAAGGCCCAGTCCAAGGACGGCGACCAGTCGGCCGGATCGGCGTGACGCCGGCCGCCGCTGCGCCGCGCCGGATCGAGCCACGCTCCTCCGACGCCGGCCAGATCGACCGTCGTCGCATCGCCGAGCTCGACCCGGGCGGCGGCGAAAGGAGCGAGGTTGAAGCTGGCGACCGCGGCGGTCGCCTCGTCGCGCTCCACGGCGAGCACGCCGAGGTCGAGAGCCGCCATGGCCAGTGCGTCGGCGCCGATCCCGCAGCCGAGATCGGCCACCACGTCGATCCCGGCCGCCGCGAATCGGCCGGCGTGCAGGGAGGCCACGCTCAGCCGCGTCGCCTGCTCGAGGCCGTCGGGGGTGAACAGCATCCGAGATGCGAACTCGCCGAACTTGGCGCGCGCCTTCGTGCGCAGCCTGGCCTGGCCGAGCACCGCCGCGACGAGGTCTCCGGGATGCCCCGCCCCGCGCAGCCGCGAGACGATGCGCACCACATCCGCGGTCTGCTCGATCGGCCCGACCTCATCCAGCAGCCGGAGTCCCTCGGGCGACAGCAGCGCGCGCAGTTCGGCGACATCCATGCGCTCACGTTAGCCGCTGCGCCGACCCGGACTGGCACTCGCATTGATGGACTGCTAACCCGATGGCCTATAGTTGATTTGGCACTCTCGAAGGGAGTGTGCCAACCCATGAGTTTCAGAAAGAGGTCACCCGTGTCGGTCTCCATCAAGCCGCTCGAAGATCGCATCGTCATCAAGCAGGTCGAAGCGGAGCAGGTCACCGCGTCCGGTCTGGTCATCCCGGACACCGCGAAAGAGAAGCCCCAGGAGGGCGAGGTCGTCGCGGTGGGCCCCGGCCGCATCGACGACAACGGCAACCGCGTGCCGCTGGACATCGCCGTCGGCGACAAGGTGATCTACTCCAAGTACGGCGGCACCGAGGTCAAGTACGGCGGCGAGGACCTGCTCGTGCTGTCCGCTCGCGACGTGCTGGCAGTCGTCGTCGGCAAGTAGCCGGTCGAGCACAACATCCTGCCGAAAGGCCCCGCGGTTCTGCCGCCGGGGCCTTTCGCGTGTTCGCGCGTCGATACGCTGACGACGTGAGCTCATCGTCTCCCGCTGACGCGGACCATGCCGTCGTGGGAGACGCGACCGCTCCGGCGGCCGTGCCGAGCCGATTCGCCGCCGGTCTCGCCTTCTCGCTCGGCTCCTACGTGCTGTGGGGCTTCCTGCCGGTCTACTTCCTCTTGCTGGCTCCGACCGGGCCGTTCGAGATCGTCGCGTACCGCATCCTGTTCTCGCTGGCGTTCTGCGCGGTGCTGCTGACCGTCACTCGCGGATGGGGGCGCCTGATCGCGCTCGTGCGGCAGCCGCGCATCCTGCTCACCCTGGCGGTCGCCGGAGTCTTCATCTACATCAACTGGCAGGTGTTCGTCATCGCCGTCTCGAGCGGCCGGGTGGTCGAGGGGGCGCTCGGCTACTTCATCAACCCGGTGTTCACGGTGCTGCTCGGGGTCGTCTTCCTGCGCGAGCGCCTGCGTCCCGCGCAGTGGGTCGCGGTCGGCATCTCGGCGGTCGCGATCGTGATCATCGCGGTCGGCTACGGCACCTTCCCCTGGATCGCCCTGGTGCTCGCCTTCTCCTTCGGGCTGTACGGCTTCATCAAGAAACGGGTCGGCGGGCAGGTTGACGCGATCAGCGGCCTCACGTTGGAGACCGCCTGGCTCACCCCGGTGGCCGTCGTCACGCTGATCATCGTCGGCACCACCTCCGGACTGACCCTGACCGGCCACGGCCCGTGGCACATCGTGCTGACCGTGCTGGTCGGGGTCGCCACGGGCGTGCCGCTGCTGCTCTTCGCGGCGTCAGCGGCCCGGCTCCCTCTGATCGCGATCGGGTTGACCCAGTACCTGACGCCCGTGCTGCAGTTCATCATCGGCGTGGCCATCCTCGGCGAGGCGATGTCGACGACCCGCTGGATCGGTTTCGTGCTCGTCTGGGTCGCGTTGATCGTGCTCACCGTGGACCTCATCCGCGCCGCACGAGCTCAGCGCCGCGCCTCCCGCCCGCTCGTCTGAGCGCGGGTTAGGGTCACAGCGACACCCCGAAAGGACTCCGGATGCCGCGCGCCGTCAGATCGTCGTGGGGGCGCAGTTCGTCGGGATCCCGTCGGGCCGCGGCCGCCTCCGCCCTCCTGGTATCCGCTGTGCTGCTCGCCGCCTGCAGTTCGCAGCCGATGCCGACTCCCACGCCTGCGCCCACGGCGTCCGCGACGCCGACCGGGGATGGGGTGCTCACCATCGGCACCCTCTTCCCCTCGACGGGTGCCACTGCTTTCATCGGCGTTCCGCAGCTCGACGGCGTGAAGGCAGCCGTCGCCGACATCAATGCGGCAGGCGGGGTCAACGGCAAGCCCGTCGTGCTCGTGTCGGACGATTCCGGCGACGCCACGACGCAGACGGCCGAGGCGTCGCTGGCCGACCTGGCCAAGAAGGGTGCGGATGTCATCATCGGCCCCTCGTCGTCCGTGCTCGCGCAGCGGCTGCTGACCGTGGCTGCTGCGGCGCGGATCCCGATGATCTCCCCGGCCGCCACCTACCCCCAGCTGTCGACGCTCGACGCCGAGGGCATCTTCTTCCGCACCATCCCGTCGACCTCGCTCCAGGGGGTCGCCCTCGGCACGCTGCTGCCCAGCAAGAAGCAGCTCAAGATCGCGCTGCTCGCCAGCAGCGACGACATCGGCCAGTCGATCGTCACCACGCTCGGCGACACGCTGAGCGCGAACGGCGGCGCCCTGGTCGCGAACGTCGCGCTCACCGCGTCGTCGGATCCGGCGAGCGTGATCGCCGGCCTCAAGGCCCTCGCCCCGGATGCCGTGGTGCTCGACACGCCGGACAACGGCACGCAGACCAAGGCCTTCATCAGCGCTCTCGTCGCCGCCGGGTACGGCGGAGCCAAGCTCTGGCTCACCAGTCAGAACTTCGCCGACTACTCGCAGGCGCTGCCCGCCGGCCAGCTGGCGGGAGTGAGCGGTCTCCTCGAGGGGGCGGCGGCCTCTGCCGACTTCCAGTCCAAGGTGAAGGCCATCGATCCGGCCGCCACCTCCTTCCAGTACGGGCCGGAGGCCTACGACGCGACGATCCTCGCCGCCCTCGCCGCCACGCTGGCGCACGACGACGCGGGGATGAAGGTCGCCTCGAAGCTGCAGGCGGCATCCGTCGGGGGCATCAAGTGCACGAGCTACGCCGAATGCCTCGACGTGCTCACGACGGAGCCCTCGATCGACTACGACGGGATCAGCGGGGACGTCAACCTCGACGCCGCAGGAGATCCGACCACGGGCAGCTACGGCATCTACACCTACACGGCCGACAACCGGTACGCCCGATCCGGGAGCGTCTCCGGCTGACTTCCTCATCGCGGGCTGGTGGCCTGCAGACGGCGAATAACGGAATGTAACGAATACGCAGGGTTACGCGTCTGTAACACGTTCGTAGCGTCGCAGGGCGTCCTGCCCAATACGCTGTCTGCACAGTGACCCCCACGTCGGGGGTCCTTGGTTTGGTCAACAGTCCACTAAGGAGCACCATGCAGTCCGTGAAAGCCACAGCTTCACGCTCGAAGATCCTCCGCTCGGGCCTTGCGGGAGTCGCCGTTCTCGGCGCCGCCGCCCTGGTCCTCAGCGGATGTTCCGGAACCGGAACGAGCACCCCGAGCAAGACGCTGACCCTCAACATCGGCACGATCCTGCCGCAGACCGGGTCGCTCGCGACCCTCGGCCCGCCCGCCATCGAGGCCTCGAACCTCGCCGTGTCGGACATCAACGCCGCCAAGGCCGGGATCAAGATCAACATCACCCAGAAGGACTCTGGCGACACCTCGACGAACATCGCCACGCAGTCGGTGACCGCGCTGCTCGCTGCGGGCAACACCGCCATCCTGGGTGCGGAGTCCTCGTCGGTCTCGCTGACCGTCATCGACCAGATCTCCAAGGCCGGTGTCGTCGAGTTCTCGCCGGCCAACACCTCGCCGACGTTCTCGACCTACGCCGACAACGGGTTCTACTGGCGCGACGCCCCATCAGACGTCCTGCAGGGCAAGGTGCTCGGCCAGAAGGTGCTGAAGGATGGCGCGACCAACGTCGCGGTCATCTACCAGAACGACTCCTACGGCACGGGTCTTGACGAGAACGTCACGAAGGCCATCACCGCCGGCGGTGGCACCGTCACGCAGAACATCGCGTTCGACGTGGCGGCGACCGACTTCACCTCGGAGATCAACGCCGCGCTCGCCACGAACCCCGACGCCCTCGTCGTGATCTCGTTCGACCAGATCAAGACGATCGCCCAGGAGCTCGCGACCGACAACTTCGACTTCTCGAAGTTCTATGGTTCTGACGGCAACTTCGGTGTCATCGACCCGAGCTACACGAACGCCGACATCGCGGGTGCCCAGTTCACCAACCCCGGTGTCAACGTCTCGGGCGCCTTCAAGTCGAAGCTGGACAAGTTCACGGCCAAGGACGGCGCCAAGCCCCTGACGGCCTACAGCTACGCACCGGAGTCGTACGACGCGGTCGTGCTCCTGGCCCTCGCTGCCCTCCAGGGCGGCAAGGTCGACGGCACCACGCTGAAGAACAACCTGCAGGCGGTCTCGGAGGACGGCACCAAGTGCACCACCTTCGCGGACTGCGCCAAGCTGATCGCCTCCGGCAAGGACATCAACTACGACGGACTCTCGGGCCCGATCACGTTCGATGCCAACGGCGACCCGCAGCAGGCGTACATCTCCATCTACAAGTACGCCAAGGGCAACACGAACTCCTTCGAGAGCGCCGAGTTCGGCGACCTCAGCAAGTAGTCCGCTGACCCCGTAGTACACGAAGAGCCCCGGTCCGAGAGGACCGGGGCTCTTCCGTTTCGGGAGGCGGACGCCGTCAGCCTCCGACGGTCGGCGTCGAGGCGTTCGCCGTGTGGTCCGTCGCGAGGGTGCCGAGGTACAGTTCGATCACCTTCGGATCGTTCATCAGCGAGCGACCCGTGCCGGTGTAGGCGTCCTTGCCCTGGTCGAGCACGTAGCCGCGGTCGCAGATCTGCAATGCGCGGCGGGCGTTCTGCTCGACGATCATCACCGAGACGCCGGCCCGGTTGATCTGAGCCACGTTGATGAAGGTCTCGTCCTGGCGCACCGGCGACAGGCCCGCGCTCGGCTCGTCGAGCAGCAGCACCGAGGGGTCCGTCATGAGGGCCCGCGACATCGCCACCATCTGGCGCTCGCCGCCGGAGAGCGAGCCGGCGCGCTGACCGAGGCGCTTCTTGAGCTCGGGGAACAGAGTCGACACGAACTCGAGCCGCTCGGGAAAGGCCTTGGGCTTCCGATACACCCCCATCTGGAGGTTCTCCTCGATGGTCAGGCTGGGGAACACGTTGTTGTTCTGCGGGACGAAACCGACGCCGCGGGCGACGAGCTTGTCGGCCTTCAGCCCCGTGATGTCCTGCCCGTTCAGCTCGACGTTGCCGCTGCGGATGTTGACCTGGCCGAAGATCGCCTTCAGCAGCGTCGACTTGCCGGCTCCGTTGGGTCCGATGATGCCTACGAGCTCGCCCTTGGCGACGTACACGTTGCAGCCGTTCAGGATGTTGACGCCCGGGAGGTAGCCGGCCACGAGATCCGTGGCGGTCAGCACGATCTGCTCGCTCGCCGTGCGCGGGGTGACCTTCGGCGCGGTTTCTGTGCTCATTTTTCCTGGGCCTCCTTCTCCTCGGCCAGCTCTTCCTCGAGCTCCGCGATGAGCGGCGAGCCCTCCTCCTTGGCCACCTCGAGCTGGCCGGTCAGGCTGCCGAGGTCGGTGTCGTGATGGGCTCCCAGATAGGCGTCGATGACGGCGGGGTCGTCCATGACGACATCGGGGTAGCCCTCGGCGACGATCTTGCCCTCGGCCATCACGATCACCCAGTCGGCGATGGTGCGCACCATGTGCATGTCGTGCTCGACGAAGAGCACGGTCATCCCGGTGGATTTCAGATCCAGGATGTGGCCGAGCAGCGACTGCGTCAGCGCCGGGTTCACGCCCGCCATCGGCTCGTCGAGCATGACGAGCTGCGGCTCGGTCATGAGCGCGCGCGCCATCTCGAGCAGCTTGCGCTGGCCGCCGGAGAGGCTCGCGGCGTAATCGTCGGCCTTGGTGTCGAGCTTGAAGCGGGCCAGGAGCTCCATCGCCCGCGCGGTGATGTCGGTCTCGCGCTTGCGCCACAGCGGGCTGATCAGGGCGGTCAGGAAGTGCTCGCCGCCCTGCTTCTGCGCGCCGAGCCGCATGTTCTCGAGCACGCTCAGCAGGGCGAGCGCCTTGGTCAGCTGGAAGGTGCGCACCATGCCGCGGCGGGAGACCTTGTAGGCGGGGACGCCGGCGAGGTCCTTGCCGTCGAAGACCCAGGTGCCGGTGTTCGGCTTGTCGAATCCGGTCAGCAGGTTGAACAGGGTGGTCTTGCCGGCGCCGTTGGGGCCGATCAGCGCCGTGATCACGCCGCGCGGGATCTCGACGTGCTCGACATCGACCGCCGTCATGCCGCCGAAGTTCCTGGTGACGTTGTCGGCGATCAGAATCGGGTCCACCTTCTTGACGCCCGGGACCGGCTCGCCGATCTGCAGCCCGGTCGCCTTGGTCGAACTCTTCTTGTCAGGCACCGAAATGCGCCTCCCTCTTCTTACCCAGGATTCCCTGGGGGCGGAACACGATGATCAGGATCAACGCAATGCCCACCAGCACGAAACGGATCGGGCCCTGTTGCACCTGCGTGATGGGCAGCAGATGGTTGGCGACCAGGAGGCTCAGCACGCCGTCGGTGAGCGACAGCACGACCCAGAAGATGATCGACCCCAGGATCGGCCCGAGCACGGTGGTCGCGCCGCCGAGCAGCATGATCGTGAACAGGAAGAACGTGGTCTGCGTGCCGTAGTTGTCGGGCTGCAACGACGTCGGCACGATGTTGATGATCACGGCGAGGGCGGCGAGAACGCCGCCGATCATCAGCGCCTGCATCTTGTACCAATAGACGTTCTTGCCGAGGGCGCGCACGGCGTCCTCGTCCTCGCGGATGCCCTTCACGATCCGGCCCCACGGGCTGCGCATGAGCTGCCAGACGAACAGGGCGGCGATGGCGACCGTCACCCAGCCGACGATGATCACCCAGAGATCATCCTGGTTGTAGGTGAGTACGCCGAAGCCGTATCTGCCGACCGGGATCGGGTTGATCGAGTCGAAGGCCTTCGACGAGCCGTTGATGCCGTCCGTGCCGCCCGTGATCGGCGTCAGGCTCGGCGTCTTCACGGTGAAGCGCAGGATCTCGGCGGCCGCGATGGTCACGATGCTGAGATAGTCGGCCCGAAGGCGCAGGGTCGGAACGCCCAGGATGAACGCGAAGATGATCGCGCCGACGATCGCCGCAAGCACGGAGCCCCAGAGCGGCCATTCGAACTTGACGCTCGTGATCGCGAAGGCGTAGCCGCCGACCGCCATGAATCCCGCCTGGCCGAAGTTGACCAGGCCGGTGAAGCCGAAGCAGACCGCGAGGCCGAGGGCCGCGAGGGCGTAGGCGATCGTCTGCGGTGACAGGACCTGGCCGATGGCCAGGATGATGAAGTTGAAGTCCATGGTCGTCTCCTTCCCTTTCCTAGCCGATTCGCTCTCGCCGGCCGAAGATGCCCTGCGGTCTGATCAGCAGGATCACGATCATGACGAGCAGCGCGGCGGCGTTCTGGACGGTGGTGTACTGCGATCCGAAGAGCGGCACCAGGTTCACCAGAAGGCCGATGATGAGCGAACCCACCAGCGCACCGAAGGCGGTGCCGAATCCACCGAGGGTGACCGCTGCGAAGATGAGCAGCAGGATGCTGGCACCGGTGTCCCAGCGCAGCGTCTGGTGGTAGCCGATCAGCACGCCGGCCAGGCCGGCAAGGGCGCCCGACCCCGTCCACACGATGCGGATGATCCGCTCGACGTTGATCCCGGATGCCGCGGCGAGCGATTTGTTGTCGGCGACCGCGCGGGTGGCCTTGCCGATCCGGGTGCGCAGAAGCAGGAACGCGACGAGCAGCAGGAGCACGATGCAGATGATCACGCTGACGATGTCGATCTGCCGCAGCTTCACGGGCCCGAAGGCGATCGTGGTGCCCGTCGGAACCGGCAGCACCAGCTGGTCGGGGCCGAAGATGAACTGGTACAGATAGCGCAGCACGAGTGACAGGCCGATGGACACGATCATCAGGGGGATCAGTCCGACGCCACGGCGGCGCAGCGGCTTCCAAAGCCCCAGATCCTGGGCATAGCCGAAGACCCCGCCGAGCACGAACGCCGAGATCAGGGCGACCGGGATCGGGAAGTGGAGCACGTCGCTGAAGACGTAGCCCACCAGGGCACCGAAGGTCACCAGCTCGCCGTGCGCGAAGTTGCTGAGGCCCGTCGTGCCGTAGATCAGGGAGACGCCGATGGACGCCAGCGCCAGAAGCAGCCCGAAGATGATGCCGTTCACGATGAGGTTCGACGCCAGCGCGAAGTAGTCGGTCTTCACGCCGCCCCCACCGTTGCCGGATCCCGGCGAGGGGCTGGCCGAGCTTCCCGGGTTGGTGGACGCGCCGCCCGGAGTGAGCAGGAAGTAGGCGGGATCGCCCTGGTCGCCGCCGGCGATCGTGATCTTGAGCGGATTGATCGCGGGCCCGAGCGCCTTGTCGGGGAGGCTGGTGGCATCCAGAGTGAAGACGTAGTCGCCGCTCCTGGGCACGTCGACCTCGACCTTGCCGTCCGCTCCCGTGACGTAGCTCTGCGAGAAGCTCTTCGGTCCGGTGACCTTCACGGTCACGCCGGGGACGTTGCTCTTGTCGGCGGCGACGCGCACCCAGATCTCGGCGTACTGCGCCGGCGCTGTCGCTGTGGGAGTCGGCGTGGGAGTGCCGGTCGGGTCTGCGAGTGTCGTTGCAGCGGCGGGCAACGCGGTGAAGGCCAGCGCCGCGGCGGTGGCGACGACAGCGAGCAGACCGAGCACCGCGCGGACTGCGCCCGTGCGCCCCGTGTCTACGCGCCCCGTGCCGATGCGCCCGTTGCCGACGCGCCCGGTGCCGATGCGGCCAGTGCGGGATGTTGCGTGTGGCGCCTTCGCCATGGATACCTCCGGGGGGACGAGCGGTCGCGGCCGCGTTCGAGCGATGCCGCCGCGATGGACGATCCGAGCGTGGTGTTCACCGTACTGGCCGTTTGTGTCTCCCGTGTTTCGATATCGCAACACTCGCGCATCACCGGAAGACGTCAGCGGTTGCCTCATCTTGGAGTGTGATGGAATAGCGGTCAAGCAATCGAGGTTGCTCATGGGATACCGGGGTCCATCGTCGTAGGCCGGCACACCACCTCTTCGTCGAACTTTGCGCAGGAGAACACAGCATGGACCAGAGTTACGGCCAACCCGATCCCTTCGGATTCATCGGTCTCACCTACGACGACGTGATGCTGCTCCCGGGCCACACCGACGTGATCCCGAGCGAAGCCGACACCTCCACGCGGCTGACGCGCCGGATCTCGCTGAACGCGCCGCTCGTCTCGAGCGCCATGGACACGGTCACGGAGTCCCGGATGGCGGTCGCCATGGCCCGCCAGGGCGGCCTCGGCGTTCTGCACCGCAACCTGTCCATCGAGGACCAGGCGATGCACGTCGACAAGGTCAAGCGCTCCGAGTCGGGCATGATCACCAACCCCGTGACGACCACCCCGGATGCCACCGTGGCCGAGGTCGACGCCATCTGCGGCCAGTTCCGGGTCTCGGGTCTGCCGGTCGTCGAGGGCGACGGAACACTGGTCGGGATCATCACCAACCGCGACATGCGCTTCGTCTCTCCGTTCGAGAAGGCCACGACGCTGGTGCGCGACGTGATGACGAAGATGCCGCTGATCACGGCGCCGGAGGGCATCGACCCGGATGCCGCGGTCGCGATCTTCGCGCAGCACAAGATCGAGAAGCTGCCGCTCGTCGACCCGCACGGCCGGCTGCGCGGCCTGATCACGGTCAAGGACTTCGAGAAGACCGAGAAGTACCCGTTCGCCACCAAGGACGACGCGGGCCGGCTCCGCGTCGGGGCGGCCATCGGATTCTTCGGCGACGCCTGGGACCGCGCGGGCGCGCTGCTCGACGCCGGCGTCGACCTGATCGTCGTCGACACCGCCAACGGCGACTCCAAGGGCGTGCTCGACATCATCGGCAGGCTCAAGGCCGACTCCGCCTTCGCCGGCATCGACATCATCGGCGGCAACGTCGCCACTCGCTCCGGCGCGCAGGCGCTGGTGGACGCCGGCGCCGACGCGATCAAGGTCGGGGTGGGCCCCGGGTCCATCTGCACCACGCGCGTGGTGGCCGGCGTCGGAGTACCCCAGGTGACGGCGGTCTACGAGGCATCTCTCGCGGCGCGGGAGACCGGCATCCCCGTCATCGCGGATGGCGGACTGCAGTACTCGGGCGACATCGCCAAGGCGCTGGTCGCCGGAGCGGACACGGTGATGATCGGTTCGCTGCTCGCCGGAACGGACGAGAGCCCTGGCGACCTCGTCTACAGCAACGGCAAGCAGTTCAAGAACTACCGCGGCATGGGCTCGCTCGGCGCGCTCAGCGACCGCGGCAAGAAGACCTCGTACTCGCGCGACCGCTACTTCCAGGCCGACGTGCCATCGGATGCGCAACTCATCCCCGAGGGCATCGAGGGCCGGGTGCCCTACAAGGGCAATCTCGCGACGACCGTGTACCAGCTGGTCGGCGGACTGCGGCAGTCGATGTTCTACGTGGGTGCCCGCACCATCCCCGAACTGAAGCAGCTCGGCAAGTTCGTGCGCATCACCCCGGCCGGGCTCAAGGAGTCGCACCCGCATGACATCCAGATGACCGTCGAGGCGCCGAACTACTCGCGCTAGCCCGCGCTGTTATAACCTGGTCGGCTCGCCCTCCGCGAGCCCCGTGCCGCTTCTCGAAGCGCAACGGGCTCGACGAGCGGCGAGAGGCGAGCGATGGGCTTCATCGACGTCAACAACGTCTCCCTGACCCTGGCGGACGGGCGCCCGCTGCTCGACGAGGTGTCGTTCCGGGTCGGGGACGGCGCGGTCTCGGCCCTGATCGGCGCGAACGGGGCAGGCAAGTCAACGCTGCTCAAGATCATCCGCGGCGAGGTGCGGGCCGATTCCGGTGCAATCACGCTCGACGGTGGCCTCGGGGTGATGGATCAGTTCGTCGGCCATCTGCGCGACGACTCGACCGTGCGCGACCTGCTGATCTCGGTGGCGCGCGCCTCGGTGCGGGATGCGGCCCGTGCGCTCGACGCGGCCGAGGAGGCCCTGCTCGACGAGGACTCGACCGAGCGGCAGATGGCCTACGCGACCGCGCTCGCCGACTACGGGGATGCGGGCGGCTACGACCAGGAGGTCGTCTGGGATCAGTGCACGATCGCGGCGATCGGCATCCCGTTCGAGCGGGCCAAGTACCGCGCGGTGACGAGCCTGAGTGGCGGCGAGCAGAAGCGCCTCGCGCTGGAAGCGCTGCTGCGCGGCCCCGAGCAGGTGCTGCTGCTCGACGAACCGGACAACTACCTCGACGTGCCGGGCAAACGCTGGCTCGAGGAGTCGTTGAAGGCCACGCCGAAGACCGTGCTGCTCGTGAGCCACGACCGGGAGCTGCTCGCGCGCGCCGCCGATCGGATCATCACCCTCGAGCTGGGTGCCGCCGGCAACACGGTGTGGACGCACGGTGGCGGCTTCGCGAGCTACCACGACGCCCGCCGTGACCGCATGGAGCGCCTCGATGAGCTCAAGCGGCGCTGGGACGAGGAGCACGCCAAGATCAAGCAGCTCGTCGCGACGATGAAGGTGAAGGCCACCGCGAGCGACGAGTTCGCCTCCCGGTACCGGGCAGCCCAGACGCGCCTGCGCAAGTTCGAGGAGGCCGGGCCGCCACAGCTACGTCCGCTTGAGCAGAATCTCGCGATGCGGCTGCGCGGGGCGCGCACCGGCCGCCGCGCCCTGGTCGTCGAGCAGCTCGAGCTGACGGGCCTGATGCAGCCATTCGATCTCGAGGTCTGGTACGGCGAACGCGTGGCCGTGCTCGGATCGAACGGGTCGGGCAAGTCGCACTTCCTGCGGCTGCTGGCGCTCGGCGGCAGCGAGCCGGATCCGCGGGCGGGACATGTGACCAGCGTCGGCCAGACCCTCGATCCGGTCGCCCACACCGGAGTCGCCCGGCTGGGCGCGCGCGTCGTGCCGGGCTGGTTCGCGCAGGCGCACGAGCATCCGGAACTGGTGGGGCGCACGCTGCTGGAGATCCTGGCCCGCGGCGACGGCGAACGAGACGGGCGCGGTCGTGAGGGCCGCGGTCGCGAGGAGGCCAGCCGCGCGCTCAACCGCTACGGCCTGGTGGATGCCGCCGAGCAGACCTTCGAGTCCCTGAGCGGCGGTCAGCAGGCTCGTCTGCAGATCCTGCTGCTGGAGCTCAGCGGGGCCACCATGCTGCTGCTCGACGAGCCGACCGACAATCTCGACCTGGTCTCGGCCGAGGCCCTGCAGGACGCGTTGGAGCACTTCGACGGCACGGTGCTCGCCGTGACGCACGACCGCTGGTTCGCTCGCTCCTTCGACCGCTTCCTCGTCTCCGGAAGCGACGGGCGCGTCTACGAATCCGACGAGCCGGTCTGGGACGAGAAGCGGGTCGTCCGCGCCCGCTGAACCGCTCCTTCGCGGCAATCCGGGCGGCCTGCGCGCCGGGGAGTTCGACACAACCGGGCGGCTCCGGCGCGACCGGGCCGCCTGGGCAGCCCCGATCGGCAGTACTCGCCCGGACTGACCGCAGTGGCAGCTCGGGCGTCTCCTCCACGGGTGTCAACGTCACCGGCGGAGCACGAATGCAGGCACGTTGCTCTCGCTTGGGCAACAGGTCAGGCACTGTTCCCCGATGGATGTGAGCGCCGACTCGTTGCAGTTCAGTCGCGACGTCATCGAACAAGGTGGTCTCCGGAACCTTCGCCGCGCGGCGAAACGTGGCCGCCTCGTTCGAGTTCATCGCGGCGCTTTCGTCCCCGCGGGAGACTGGCGGCCCCTGACAGAGACGGAGCGGTACACATATCGGATCCTCGGGGCGATCGGGAGTGCACGCACGATCCCCGTTGTCAGTCACGTCTCAGCGGCCGTTCTTCACGGTGCCCCCATCGTCGGTCCGCTGCCCGCGCTGATTCACGTTCTGGCGACGCGGGCCGCGGGAACCCGCACCGAGCACGGGTACCGAAAGCATGCGACGCCCTTCTTGACGACGGGCCTCGACATTCGCGGCGAGTTGAGGATGACGTCGCTCGTGCGCACCCTGGCAGACGTCGCCGCCGACTCACCGCTCGTGACGGCCGTCGGAATGCTCGACTGGGCCCTGGCACATCATCCGGTCTCGAAAGGAGATGTGCTCGGTGCGCTCGACGAGTTCGACATCCGGCGAGGGCGTCGTCGGGCGGAGCGAGCCATCGCTTTCGCGGACGCCCGGGCCGGGTCGCCGGGCGAGTCGCTCAGCCGGGTCAGGATCCACGAAGCGGGCATGCCGGCCCCCCAGCTGCAGGTCCCGTTCGGCGATCAGGCGGGCAGGATCGGCGTCGTCGATTTCTGGTGGCCGGAGTATCAGCTGATCGGCGAGTTCGACGGCGTCGCCAAGTACGTGCGCGAGGAGTTCACGGGCGGTCGAGATGCGGCCGACGTGGTTATCGCCGAGAAGCGGCGAGAGGATCGGCTCCGAGCCCTGGGCCCGATCGTCGCGCGATGGGGATGGCCGCTGGCGTGGGGTGATCTGGGTCTGGAAGCTCTCTTGCGCACCTATGGCTTGCCCATCAGGCGGCGTCGCCTTGGCTGACGGGCGGCTCCGGCGCAACCGGGCCGCCTAGGCGGCCCCGATCCGCCGTGTTCGCCCGCATTCGGCCATCCCGGGCTCGAGACTCGGGCCCCGGCGGCGGCGGGTACATCGCCGGAGCGAAGCCGCCGCAGGGGCGGCGGCGCCTAGGCTAGCCGAGTGAGTGACATCGAGATCGGCCGGTCCAAGCGGGCGCGTCGCGCCTATGCCTTCGACGACATCGCGATCGTGCCCAGCCGCCGCACGCGTGACCCGCAGGATGTCTCGGTCAAGTGGTCCATCGACGCCTTCACGTTCGAGATGCCCGTGCTCGCCGCCCCGATGGACTCGGTGGTCAGCCCTGCCACGGCGATCCTCATCGGGCAGCTCGGCGGCCTGGGCGTGCTCGACCTCGAGGGCCTGTGGACCCGCTACGACGACCCCGAGCCGGTGCTCGCCGAGATCCGGGCCCTGAAGCCGGATGTCGCGACCGCCCGCATGCAGGAGCTCTACGCCGCGCCCATCCAGCCCGCCCTGATCAAGGAGCGGCTCGCGCAGATCCGCGCAGCCGGAGTCCCCGTGGCCGGAGCCCTCTCCCCGCAGCGCACCCAGGAGCACTCGCAGGCGGTCGTCGATGCGGGAGTCGACCTGTTCGTCATCCGTGGCACCACGGTCAGCGCCGAGCATGTGAGCAAGACGGTCGAGCCGCTCAACCTGAAGAAGTTCATCTACGAACTCGACGTTCCCGTGATCGTGGGGGGAGCGGCCACCTACACGGCCGCGCTCCACCTGATGCGTACCGGCGCGGCCGGCGTGCTGGTCGGCTTCGGCGGGGGAGCGGCGTCGACCACGCGCGCGAGCCTCGGCATCCACGCTCCGATGGCTACGGCGGTGGCGGATGTCGCGGGCGCGCGGCGCGACTACCTGGACGAGTCGGGCGGCCGCTACGTGCACGTCATCGCCGACGGCGGCCTCGGCACCAGCGGAGACATCGTCAAGGCGATCTCGGTCGGCGCGGATGCCGTCATGCTCGGCACCGCGCTGGCGCGCGCGAACGAGGCGCCGGGCGGCGGCTGGCACTGGGGTGCCGAGGCCCACCACGCCGAGCTTCCCCGCGGCAGCCGCGTCCAGGTCGGCCGGCTGGCGCCGCTCGAGCAGCTGCTGTTCGGCCCGTCGTCCAACCCGGACGGCCGGGTGAACCTCATCGGGGCGCTGCGCCGCTCGATGGCGACCACCGGATACTCCGACCTCAAGGAGTTCCAGCGCGTCGAGGTCGTCGTCGCGCCGTACGCCCAGAGCTGACGTGACCGCCGGCCGACACGGCCGTCGGCGCCGGCGTCGCCTGGGCTGCCAGAAACGGCCCCCCAGCCCGGCGAACGCGCGCTCGGTAGAATGAATGCATGACCGAGGTACGACGTGTGAAGCTCCCCGGTGTCGGGGTGCTGCACACCTTCGTCACCGATGATGGCGGCAAAGTGGGTGTGATCAGCCACCGTTCGGGCCACAGCGACCTCATCACGTTCGCGGATGCCGAGGACGGCACCGCGAAGAAGGTCTCGCTCCGTCTCGACGAGGACGAGGCCCACACCCTCGCCGAACTGCTCGGCGGCACCAAGATCACCGAGTCGCTCTCGGGCCTCGACCAGATCCCGGGCCTGTCGATCGACTGGTTCCACGTCGACTACGACGACCACATCGCCGGTCAGCCGATCGGCAACATGACCGACCGCGGGTTGCCCGGCGTCACGGTCGTCGCGATCGTGCGCGGAGAGTCCGCCAACCCGGCCCCGGCCGTGGACTTCAAGGTCTTCCCCGGCGACACCCTCGTGGTCGCCGGCGCCCCCGAGAAGGTGGCCAAGGCCTTCCTCTTCTACCGCACCGGCGAGTTCAAGGCGCGGGCCGAGTCCGTGGACGCGCCGCCCGGAAGCTAGCGCCGTGGGCAACGAACTCCTCGTCCTCGGCGTCCTGTTCGTCATCGCCTACGTACTCGGGCGCCTCGGCAAGATCATCGGGTTGCCCGCGATCCCGATCTACATGCTCGTCGGGCTCATCGCGAGCCCGAACTTCCACTGGTTCCCGCTCGACTTCAAGGCGGCGGATGTCGAACTCGTCGCCGTCGTCGGCCTGATCTTCCTGCTGTTCAGCCTCGGCCTCGAGTTCGACCAGGACGAGTTCTTCGGCAACATCCGCTCGCTGCTGCTCAGCGGCGGCACCCGCATCGTGATCAACATGGGAGCCGGATTCCTGTTCGGGCTCTGGGTCGGCTGGGGGACCCGCGAGGCGCTGATCATCGCCGGGATGACCGCCACCAGTTCCAGCGCGATCGTCACGAAGCTGCTGATCGAGTTGCGGCGCCTGACCAACCGGGAGACCCCGGTCATCCTGGGCATCACGGTGGTCGAAGACGTCTTCGTGGCGATCTACCTGGCGATCGTCACGGTGATCATCGGCCACGAGACGAGCGTCTGGCAGGTCGTGTTGCGGCTCACGGTCTCGTTCGTGTTCCTGGTGGGGATGTTCGCACTCGCGCGCTGGGGCGGACGTGTGGTGTCGCGGCTGGTGGGTGCGCGCGACGACGAGCTGTTCACCATCCTGTTCTTCGGGCTCGCGGTGGCGTTCGGCGGCATCGGCGAACTGCTGGGGGTCTCGGACGCGATCGGCGCCTTCCTGATCGGCCTCGTGCTCGGTGCCACCCGGTACAAGGCGCGCATCGAGCAATTCGCCTTGCCTCTGCGCGACGTGTTCGGCGCGTTCTTCTTCCTCAACTTCGGGCTCGCGCTCAACCCGGCGACCTTCGGTGGCGTGCTCGTGCCGGTGATCGTCGCGGTGGTGATGACGCTGGTGCTCAACACGGCAGGCGGCCAGTTGATCGCGGTGCTCAACAAGCTGACGCCCGCCGAGGGCTTCAACGTCAGCGGGATGCTGCAGAACCGCGGCGAGTTCGCGCTGATTCTTGCGACGCTGGCGGCGGCCGCGGGCTTGGACTCTCGGCTGACTCCCTTCGCGGGTCTGTACGTTTTGATCATGGCGATTGTCGGACCCGTGCTCGCGGTCAACTCGGAGCGCGCGGGCGACTGGATCTTCACGCGGCGCTTCGGCACGCGCCGGGTTGCGATCGTCTCGGACGCGGACTCCGTTCGCGATCGCGACTTCGCGTTGGCGGAGGCGGCGATGGCCGGTGCCGGCGACGACGAGCTCGCCGCCCTGGACGTCGCGGCATCCGATCACGTCGCGCCCGGCGCCATCGAGGGCACCGGGACGTTCCTGACGGAGGAGCACGAGGGCGAGCTGCTGGCCCCCGGCGCCGATCCGGATGCCGCGACCGCCCCCCACGACGAGGACGACCTCGAGGCGCGCATCCGCCGCCAGGCCGGCCAGCAGAGCGACCACGACGCCTCGACCGACCACGCGGACCGCGACCGCGATCCGGAGTACTGATGAGCATCGCCGCAACGCCTCCCCGCACCCGACGACTCGGTCCCGAGTTCTGGGCGATCGCCCGGCGCCCGCGCTGGATCGCGGCTTTGATCCTGGCGCTCGCCATCGCCGCGGGCTTCGCGGCGCTTGGGCAGTGGCAGATCGCGCGCAGCTTCGCCACGGCAACCGTCGTGCACACCGACACCGAGACGCCGGTCGCGCTCAGCACGCTGGCCAAGACCGGCGCCGCGGTCACCGATACGCAGCTGGGGCGCATGATCACGACCGACGCGACACTCGTCCACGGCGACTTCGTGGTGCTCAGCAACCGCCTGAACGGCGGGACCGCCGGCTATTGGCTGGTCGGCCACGCGCACACGGCTCACGGGGAGCTGGCGGTCGCCCTCGGCTGGGCGCCGACGCGCGCCCAGGCCGTGGCGGCAGAGGATTCCGCGTCGATCACGAGCCCGCTGATCGGGCGCTTCCTGCCCAGCGAGCCGCCGGATCAACCCGACGTGTCCAAGGGCGTGCAGAGCGCGGCATCCGTCCCGGCGTTCATCAATCAGTGGGCGAGCTTCGACGGCTCGGTCTACGGCGGCTATGTTGTCGCGGCGACGCCGGCCTCCGGCCTCGAGACGATCGACTCGCCGGCGCCCAGCCAGGAGGTCTCCCTCAACTGGCTCAACATCTTCTATGCGGCCGAGTGGGCGATCTTCGCCGGCTTCGCGATCTACCTCTGGTACCGCCTGGTGCAGGACGAGGTGGAGAAGGAGAACGAGCTGAGCGATGGGGCTGAGGCTCAGGTTCTCGTACGGGCGAAACCGTAGACTGAAGTCATGCCGACCGGACCCCGTATCGAGGACGTCGCCCGCGTCCGCCTCCTGCTTCGCATCTTCCGGGTCTCGGCGATCATCACCGGTGTCCTGCTGCTCGGGCTCTGCCTGATGATGGTGTTCCGTTACGGTTTCGGGGTCGACATCGAGGTGGGCGGCCCCTTCGGGCTCGTGGCGCTCGTGCCGCCGAAGGAGATCACGGCCGTCAACTTCTCGACCCTCGAGCTGATCACCCACGGCTGGCTCTACGTGCTCTACCTCGGGCTCGACTTCCTGCTGTGGCGCTTGGTGCGGTTCTCGTTCGGGCGCTTCCTGTGGTTCGCGCTCGGCGGTGTCATCCCGTTCCTGTCGTTCTACTTCGAGTTCCGCATCCCGGCCTACATCAACGGACGGATCGCGGAGACCGAGGCGAGGCAGGCCGCGGTCGTGGCGCCCGCATCCGCCTCTGCCTCCGCCGAGGCGGCCGCGTGACGGACGGTGAGGCCCGACCGGTCCTCGTCGTCGACTTCGGCGCCCAGTACGCCCAGCTGATCGCGCGCCGCGTGCGTGAGGCCGGCGTCTACAGCGAGATCGTCCCGCACACCATCACGGCTGCCGAGGTCAAGGCCAAGAACCCGGCAGGCATCGTGCTGAGCGGCGGTCCCTCGAGCGTCTACGAGCAAGGCTCGCCCGAGCTCGATCCGGGGGTGCTCGAGCTCGGCGTGCCGACGCTCGGCATCTGCTACGGATTCCAGATCATGGCGCAGCAGCTCGGCGGCGAGGTCGCCCCGACCGGGGTGCGCGAGTACGGCTCGACGGCCGTCCGGCTGAGCACGCCCGGCGGCGACGGCGGCGCCTTCCTCGCCGGCCAGCCCGATGAGCAGACCGCGTGGATGAGCCACGGCGACTCCGTCGTCAAGGCGCCAGAGGGGTTCGAGGTGCTTGCCACCAGCGACGCGACCCCGGTGGCCGCGTTCGCGAGCGATGCCCGCAAGCTGTACGGGGTGCAGTGGCATCCCGAGGTGAAGCACTCGCAGTACGGCCAGCGCGTCATCGAGAACTTCCTGCACGACGCGGCCGGCATTCCGGCCGACTGGAACAGCGGCAACGTGATCGCCGAGCAGGTCGAGAAGATCCGCGCGCAGGTCGGCAGCGGCAAGGTGATCTGCGCGCTCTCCGGGGGCGTGGATTCCGCGGTCGCGGCCGCACTCGTGCACAAGGCGGTCGGCGACCAGTTGGTCTGCGTCTTCGTCGACCACGGGCTGCTACGGGCTGACGAGCGCCGGCAGGTCGAGACGGATTACGTGGCGGCCACCGGCATCCGGCTCGTCACGATCGACGCGGCCGAGCAGTTCCTGACGGCGCTCGCCGGCGTCACCGACCCGGAGCAGAAGCGCAAGATCATCGGGCGCGAGTTCATCCGGACCTTCGAGCAGGCGCAGGCCGACCTGGTCGCCGAGTCGGCGGCCGACGGCGACCCGATCGCGTTCCTGGTGCAGGGGACCCTCTACCCGGATGTCGTCGAATCCGGTGGAGGCACCGGCACCGCGAACATCAAGAGCCACCACAACGTCGGGGGGCTCCCCGACGACCTGCAGTTCGAGCTCGTCGAGCCGCTGCGCACCCTGTTCAAAGACGAGGTGCGGGCGATCGGGCGCGAGCTGGGACTGCCCGAGGTGATCGTCGGCCGCCAGCCGTTCCCGGGGCCGGGGCTGGGCATCCGGATCGTCGGCGAGGTCACCTTCGAGCGCCTCGAACTGCTGCGCAAGGCGGATGCCATCGCCCGCTTCGAGCTGACCGCCGCCGGCCTCGACGGCGAGATCTGGCAGTGCCCGGTCGTGCTGCTGGCCGACGTACGGAGCGTCGGCGTGCAGGGCGATGGCCGCAGCTACGGGCACCCCATCGTGCTGCGCCCGGTCTCGAGCGAAGACGCGATGACCGCCGACTGGACGCGTCTGCCCTACGACACCCTCGCCAAGATCTCGACGCGCATCACCAACGAGGTCGCCGGCGTGAACCGGGTCGTGCTCGATGTGACGTCGAAGCCTCCGGGCACCATCGAGTGGGAATGAGCCGCTGACCTCCGACCGAGAGGTGACGGCGTGGCCGTGATGTGGAGTGGGCACGGAGCCCGTCGACCCCGGATCAGCCGTTCTTCTTCGGCTTGAGTCGGGCGGCCACGTCGCTGCCGGCCTTGCCAGCGGCCTCGGCAATGCGGTGACTCGTCCGCTTCCCGGCCAGCTTCAGGTCGGCGACAGCGCGGCTTGTCTCTGCGAGGTGAGGCGGAAACTCTCCTGGTGCGTCGGGGAAGGCCAACCGTGAGGCCTTGATCACGTCTCTGCCGAACCTGAAGTGGGTCACCCCGCCAACCAGTGCGCCCACCCCGTAGTCGATGGCGGCCTGTTTCTTTCCGTGCAACTTCGGCACGGAATCCAGCCGACCCGTCTCGATCGTTCGGACGAGATCCTTCGCTGCGCGGCCGGGGAGAGCTTCGGCGAGGGTGTTGGCCCAACGTGACCAGTCGCCGCCGGCTTGTTCGGTCTCGGGAGTGGCGGGTGAGATGCCACCGGATATCGAGTGCGCGAGGTCGGTCGCCATCTTGGAGATCAGCTCCTGACTGACGCGTCCGTTCGACAGGCCGAGCACGAGCGCGGACGCCTGGTCCTTGTCGTATCTCAGTCCGTGGATGTCGGCGATCGCGAGCGCGAAGAGGGTCGTGGTGTCGAACTGCAGCCTCGCTTGTCCTGCGGGGAGCATGGTGGCTGCTTGTTGGGCCGCCGCTTTTGCCGCGACGAGCGCGACCTTCTTCCCGCCCGTGAGGCCCTGACCGGATGGGATGTGCGCAACGCCGAAGTTGGCGATCATTCCGCCGACTCCCATCACCGCACCGCTCCCCGTGACAGCGCCGTGATACTCGCGCTCGATCCTTCGGATCACCTGCGCGGGAGTGGCATCCGGATTGAGAAACCTCAGCCACTTGACATAGCGGCGGGCCATCGCATGACGGAAGTTGACGGCCTTGGCGATCTCGCGGGCAGCGACGTCACTGGCGAGCACGAGATCCTTCGAGACTGCCTTCTGCTCGGTCATTTTCGATCCCTCTGGCTCACGTCGCCTGCTTCACAGTTCCGCACCTCGAGGCTAGCGAAGGCGGCCAACAGGCAGCTCCGCTCCCGGGCGGGGAACCGCCACGGCGCGCGCCACCCACGCCGACGCCACGATCACCAGGAACTCGATGCCGAGGGCTGGCAGCATCCCGTCGTAGTCCGGAAAGAGCCGGGCGACGACCACGGCGCCCGCGAGCACGAAGATGACGGTCGGGTAGCTGCGCAGCGGACGGTGGCGCACGAGCAGCCAGCCGATGTAGGGCAGTACGAGCACGGCGATGAAGCGCGGGCCGGTGAGCAGCAGCAGCGCGGCCGGAGTCGAGAGCAGGATGGCCACGATGCGGCGCCAGCCGTCGGAGGGGATGATGCTCCAGCCGGCGACGTGCGCCAGGGTCCCGGCCAGGAGCAGCAGCAGCACGTAGGTATCGGAGCCCGCCACGGCCATCGCGCCGCTGACGATCAGGACGGCGCCCTGAATCGTGCGCGTCCGAGCCGTTCCCCAGCGCAGCGGCAGGGTCGCGGGTCGAGGGGTCGGCGCGGGGGCGGTCACGCGTTCAGGACGAGGTAGCTGATCCCGAGCACGAGCAGCGCAGCGAGCGAGAGGTAGCCGAGCACGATGGCCACCCAGGCGATCGCCGTGCCGCGCTCGCCGGTGCGGCTGATCTGATTGAGGGCGAGGTGGCCGAACAGGGCGGCCAGCGGGCTGACCAGGCAGCCCAGGATGAGTGCGAGCACGGCCAGGATGTTGACCCTGACCGCCGGGGCCGTCGGCAGGCTCTCGGGGGGCGTCGGCTCGTCGGCCGGGATGTCCTCGGCGCGCAGCACGTCGGGCGTGGGCGCCGCGACCGGCACCCCGGTGGGCGCGCCGCAGTAGATGCAGAACTTCCACTCCGGCTGCAGCTCACGGGAGCAGTTCGCGCAGACGGCCATGATGCCGCCAGATTATCGTGAGCACATGAGAGCCCTGCACCCCCCGTTCGTGATCGGGCACCGCGGGGCCCCCGGCTATCGTCCCGAGCACACCCGCGCCTCCTTCGAGCTCGCCTTCGCCCTCGGCGCGGATGCGGTGGAACCCGACCTGGTGTCCACCCGGGACGGCGTGCTCGTGGTGCGGCACGAGAACGAGATCTCGGGCACGACCGATGTGGCGAAGCATCCGGAGTTCGCGGATCGGCGCACGACGAAGGAGATCGACGGCGCGAACCTGACCGGGTGGTTCACCGAGGACTTCACCTGGAAGGAGTTGGCCAGCCTGCGCGCGGTCGAGCGGCTCCCGAAGGTGCGGCCGCACAACGCCACGTTCGACGGCACCCAGCCGATGCTGCGCCTCATCGACCTGCTCGACATCGTGGACCGCTCGTGCGAGCGGCACGGGCGCTCGCTGCGCCTCGTCGCCGAGATCAAGCACGCCACCTACTTCGACTCGATCGGCCTGCCCCTCGATCAACTCGTCGCTGACCGGCTGGGGCGATGGGGATCGCGCGAGCGCCTGACGATCGAGTGCTTCGAGCAGACCGTGCTCGGCCAGGTGAAGGCCCGCGGCGTCGATGCCGAGTACGTGTACCTCCTCGAGTCGACGGGCGCGGCAGCCGATCTGGTGGCCCGCGACGGCGACCGGGCCGAGACCTACGCCGAGCAGCTGACGGATGCCGCCCTCGCGCGTCTCGCCCGCGAGGTGGACGGTGTGAGCGTCGACAAGACGCTGCTGATCGACGGCCCCAAGAGCGCGCACCCCGGAAGCACCGACCTGGTCGCGCGCGCTCACGAGCACGGGTTGAGCGTCTTCACCTGGACCCTCCGACCCGAGAACCGCTTCCTGGCCCCCGGCCACCGCATCGGCGGAGGAGCAGCGGATTGGGGCGACTGGCGCCGCGAGTTCGAGCTCATCCTGAGCACCGGCGTGGACGGGGTGTTCGCCGACCACCCGGACCTCACGGTGGCCGCGCGCAACGGCCTCTAGGCCTCAGCCGTCGTCGTACCCCGCCGGTAGAATCGAGGGATCATGACCTTCGTTCTGGACGCCTTCGACGGGGATCCAGGCACCGCGCCCGGCGGCGCTCCCTCGCCCGACGAGGCTCTGCTCGATGGACTCAACCCCCAGCAGCGCGAGGCCGTGCTCTACCGGGGCCAGTCTCTCCTGATCGTCGCGGGAGCCGGCTCGGGCAAGACCAGCGTGCTGACGCGCCGCATCGCCGGGCTCATCCAGACCCGAGAGGCGTGGCCGAGCCAGATCCTCGCGATCACCTTCACCAACAAGGCGGCGGCCGAGATGCGCGAACGGGTTCAGGCCCTCGTCGGTGGCGCCGCCGAGGGGATGTGGATCTCCACCTTCCACTCCGCGTGCGTGCGCATCCTGCGTCGGCAGGCCGAGGTCATGGGCATGAAGCAGGGCTTCAGCATCTACGACTCGGCAGACAGCCGCGCGCTGATCAAGCGCATCCTGAAAGAACTGGATGCCGACACCCTCGGCTTCACCCCCGGCAACGTGAGCGCCAAGATCTCGAAGCTGAAGAACGAGCTGACCGATGCCGAGAGCTACTCGCGCAACGTCAACTCCGACGACCCGAACGACGTGGCGTTTCTCGAGATCTTCCGCCGCTACTCGGCCGGCCTGCGCCGAGCGAACGCGTTCGACTTCGACGACCTGATCGCCGAGACCGTGCACCTCTTCCGGGCCTTCCCCGACGTGGCGGCGCTCTACCAGCGACGGTTCCGGCATGTGCTGGTCGACGAGTATCAGGACACCAACCACGCGCAGTACGCGCTGATCCGTGAGCTCGTGCGGCCGATCAAGCCGCAGAACGTGCCCGAAGACACCCGGATGCGCGTGGACGCGAACGGCGGCATCCCGGGCGCGTCGCTCACCGTGGTCGGCGACTCCGACCAGTCGATCTACGCCTTCCGCGGCGCCGACATCCGCAACATCGTGGAGTTCGAGCGCGACTTCCCCAACTCGAAGACGATCCTGCTCGAGCAGAACTACCGCTCGACGCAGAACATCCTCGATGCCGCCAACGCCGTGATCGGCAACAACTTCGATCGCATCGCGAAGAACCTGTTCACCACCGTCGGCTCGGGCGACAAGATCGTGGGCTACACCGGGTACACCGGTCACGACGAGGCGCAGTTCGTCGCCGACGAGATCTCGACCCTGCACGACGGCGGCGAGCGCTACAGCGACATCGCGGTCTTCTACCGCACGAACTCGCAGACCCGGGCGCTTGAGGAGATCTTCATCCGCTCGGCCATCCCCTATCGGGTTCTCGGCGGCACCAAGTTCTACGAGCGCGCCGAGATCAAGGATGCGATGGCCTACCTGATCCAGGTGGCCAACCCGGCAGACGACCTGGCCCTGCGTCGCATCATGAACGTGCCCAAGCGCGGGATCGGACCGGCGACCGAGGCCGCGCTGCAGGCGCATGCCGACCGGGTTGGGGTGCTGCTGCGCGACGCGCTTCCGGATGCCGGTGATCTCGGCCTCGGACCGAAGGTCACCACCGCGATCCTCGACTTCGCCGCGATCATGGACGAGGCGTCGGATTCGGCCGCGACCACCAAGCCCGCCGACATCCTGACCACGATCCTGAACCGCACCGGCTACATCGACGCGTTGCGCGCCACGCGCGACCCGCAGGACGAGGCGCGCATCGAGAACGTCGAGGAGCTCGTCGCGGTCACCAAGGAGTTCGCGCGCAACAATCCGGAGGGGACCCTCGTCGACTTCCTCACCGAGGTGTCGCTGGTCGCCGCCGCCGATGAGCTGGATGACTCGAGCGGCACGGTCTCGCTGATGACGCTGCACACCGCGAAGGGCCTCGAGTACGAGTCGGTGTTCCTCACCGGCATCGAGGAGGGTTTGATGCCGCACCAGATGTCCACCGGCGAGCCCGGCGGCCTGGCCGAGGAACGCCGCCTGTTCTACGTCGGCATCACGCGCGCCAAGAAGCGGCTCTACTTGTCGCTTGCCATGACCAGGTCGACGTTCGGCGACACCAGCGTCGCGATGCCGAGCCGCTATCTGCAAGAGATCCCGGCCGAGCTCATCGAGTGGCGGCAGAGCCCCGGTGCGGCGACCTCGCGCAACGGGACGCGGTCGCGGGCGCTGAACGGGCGCTCGTCGTACGGCAGTTCCACAGCCGGGTCGGAGCGGTTCGGAGTGAACTCGCTCGCCCCGGCTCCGTCGAGGGTCAAGACCGAGTGGACCTCGCCCGTGACCAACAAGGTGCGTGACAACGGCGACCTCACGCTGGCGGTGGGAGACCGCATCCGGCACGCCGATTTCGGCGAGGGACGCGTGAGCGCCGTCACCGGCGAGGGCACCAAGAGCATCGCCGAGGTGCAGTTCGAGCAGGCCGGTCGCAAGCGGCTTCTGATCAAGATCGCGCCGATCGAGAAGCTGTCGGCGCCTGTGGATGACTGAATGTCATGTTTGCCCAGACTGTGACATTCTGGGTGGGTACTTCCTTCCGTCTCAAGCGCATGTTGAGGAGTCGTCGTGGCCGTTTACAAGGTGTCGTCCGAGGTCCTGTCCGGGGCTGCCAGTCAGTTGACCGCGGGATCGGGCGAGGCGCAGGAGCTGCTCGTCCGGCTGCGCAAGCTGGTGGAGTCGTTGGGCAGCGACTGGGAGGGCTCGGGAGCGGGCGCCTTCAACGACCTGTACCACGAGTTCAACACCGCGGGCGGTCAGCTGACCGAGGCCCTGGACGGGATCGCGTCGCTGCTCTCGAAGGCGGCGGGCTACTACGCGGAGTCCGAGACCAACGTCGCGAACGCGTTCCGCAGCTGAGCTGCTGAGCGAGGGTGATGCAGGCGGCCCATGTCTGAATTGCGGGTAGCGTCCGACGCGGTTCGCGACGCCGGAGCCCGGGCTCGCGCTCTCATGCAGGAGTTCGCGGAAGGTGTGAGCGAGACCGATCGGATGTCGGCGAACCTCGTGAGCACCTGGACCGGCCCGGCGTCCGCATCGTTCCTGGCGGGGTGGACGGAGTGGGCACGCGGGGCGTCGGAGGTTCAGACGGCTCTCGCGGGCATCGCCCGACTGCTCGGCGAATCGGCTGACCAGTACGAGAGCACCGAGTCGGCGGTCACGCAGGTGTCGAAGGACTCGTCCGTGACGGTGGGCGGCGAGCGATGACGCGTTTCCGGGTGGACACCGACGAGCTGGATCGCGCCGTTGCCGCGATCGCCGCGTTGGCGGCGCTGAGTGAGAAGCTGCTGACCGAGGTCGACGCGCTCGCTGCCGCGGCATCGGCGGAGTGGTCGGGTGAGGCCAATGCGCAGTTCGTCGCGCTGAAGGCCGAGTGGGCGCAGGGGGCCAGACTCATGTCGGAGGGCATCCGGACGATCCATCAGGCGGCGACCGCCTCACACGGCAACTACGTGCAGAGCTCGGCCGCCGCGAGCCGGCTCTGGTGAGGCACTGATGGTCTCGTTGCTGGTCGACACCCTCTCGTTCGTCGAGGCGGGTTCTCAGGCGGCCGAGGTGGCCCGGTCGGTGGATCGAGCGCTGTCGCGCGCGGCATCCGGCCTGGGCCGTTTGAGTCACATGGCAGGGTCGGACTCGAACGGGCTGAAGTGGGCGGGGGCCTATGACCAGGCCGCCGGGCAGCTGTTCGGCTACGCCGCCCAACTGCACGACGCGACGTCGACGGTCGCGCGCAACCTCACTGCGACCGGCTACTACTACGAGGTCGCCGAGATCACGAACGCCGGGCAGACGGTGGAGCTGGTGCTGCCCGCCCCGATCCTCGAAGCGAGCTGTCCCTACCTCCCGTCAGCCGCGGGCGGTGCGCGGGTGTTCCCGAACCCGAACCCCGCCTTCGAATGGATCGCCGAGCAGATCGCCAACCTGATCGGCGACATGTGGCCGGACGGCGACACCACCAAGCTGGACGAGGCGTCCAAGGTGTGGCACGCCTTCGCCGACGACCTCGATGACGTCGCGTCGGGCCTGTCATCCGTGAAAGGCGCTCTCGACGGGGTCGACACCCCGGAGCTGCCACGCGTGCACGACTCCATCGACCGCGTCCGCACCTTCGCGAAGAAGCTGGCCACCGCATCCCGCGACCTCGGCACCGCAGCCAACCAGCTGTCGGGCAAGATCGCTTATGTCCACACGCAGACCGAGATCACGGTCGGGATCACGATCGGCGTGATCGCGGCGACCGTCGCGGCGGCGCTGGGGCTGACGGTCTTCACCTTCGGGATCTCGGACGCGGCCGGAGTGGCGGGCGTCGCCGGAGAGACGGCGGGCGCCGTCGCCACCATCACCGGATTCATCGGCGAACTGGCGGCCACGATCTCGTCAGCGGTCGGCGGCATCGTCGCATCGACAGCAGGCCTGGTGGGGATCAGCGCCGACATGGCCGCGACGATCGGGGTGACCGTCGGGGACGTCAGTGCGACCGCCGTGCTGTGGGGCTTCGCCGGAGCAGCCGAGAACACGATCGTCACGGGAGTCACCGAGCCCGGCAGCGACCTGTCCGAGGCCGCAGGTGAGGGCTTCATCAGCTGGGGCATCGGCGGCGCGCTCGGCGGTGCCCTGGGCGGTGGGCTCGGCAGGACCGTCGAGTTCGTCGGCGGAGAGGGTGTCGCCGGGACGGCCGGCGCCGCCGAAACCATCAGCGGTCTGTCCCCGGAGATCACGCACGGCGTGCGATTCTTCGGCCAGGAGCAGCTCAAGTACTACACGGGCGCGAACGCGACCCTGGGGCGCGCGGGCGATGCGATCTTCTTGATGCCCGAGCAGGACGCGGGCTCCGTGCTGAACGGCATCGATGCGGCCATCAAGTCCGGCTTGGCGCCGAGCGTCACGAACGCCGCGCGCACCGGGGGGGACATCTATGGCGTGGTGGTGCCGCTCGACGGGATCGCGACGCGGGTCCCGACCATCGCGGACGCGAACGGCTGGCCCCACTTCAGCCTCGGCGGCCACACCGGGGTGAACATCGACGGCATCCAGTTGTTGAACGACACCCGCGAGTTCGTCGTCGATGGCGGCATCGACCTGCCACCTGGGACGATGGCCTTCAAGTTGCTGGATGGTGGTGCATGGGACATCGTGGGGATGGTGGGCTAGCCGACCTTCCGGGACCCGGATGCGACTACTGCCGCTCCGGGTCGACGACGCAGACGGAGATCCCCTTGCTGAATCTTGGACTGGCGATCGACCAGAAGAGCGATGTGTTCCGATGCGTCGTCTGCGGCACCTTCTGGGACGAGGGTGAAGCCTATCCACGACGAATTTCTCTCAACCGCGCGCGAGCGCTCCTCCCCGATCTGGAGCTGTCATGACCGAAGACATCCCGACGACGCCGTTCGAAGAAGCGCTCGTTCGCGGCGCACGGCAGGAGGAGTCGCTGGCCGAGATCCTCGGCAAGTTCTGGAACGAGTTGCTCGTCGTCCCATCCGGCGCGGATGTGTCCGTCGCTTCGAACACCCTCCAGCCGGTACTGTTCGCGCGGGAGTCGGATCGCATGATGGCCGTCTACACCGATTTCGGCCGTATCCCCGGTGACATCTCAAGCAAGGCACCCTATGCGGTGCGCCTTCATGGCCGGGATCTGCTGCGAGGGGTTCAGCCCGGGGTCGGACTGGTGGTCAATCCGGGAACGACGTGGGGATTCGAGATCCTTCCCAGCAGCATCCCGGCGATCGTCGCCACATTCGGCCAGACCCCGACGGAAAGCGCCTGAGGGCGACCTGGCGGGAAAGGCCGGCTAGTCCGGCAGCTGCAGCAGCGTCAGCTCGCCATCACCGAGGTTCGCGAGCCCCCGGCCCGGCTGCACGCCGGTGCTCAGGCTCGACCGAGACAGGCGTGCGCCCACCAGCTCGCCGTCGCTGATGCTCTGCGGGCTGAGCAGGATGCCGCTGCGGTTCTTGCGGATCTCCACCTGCCAGCCGCTGAATCCGCCCGCGACCTGCGAGCTGTCCCCGCCGAGGACGATTCCCACGCCGCGGTCACGGGCGCCGCGCACCAGATCCTTCAGCCAGTCCTTCGCCGCGACATCCCGCAGCAGCTCCCCGTCGTCCACGATGAGCACCCGCTTCGTCGCGCCGTCGAACAGGGGCGCGAGCTCCGCCTCGGTGAGCTCGCTCCCCGTGAGCACGGCGGCGACGCCCGACGTCCCCTCCAGCGCTCGCAGCGGCGAGGGACGGGGCGCGAGCACGACGATCGATGCGCCGCCGTCGAGCAGGGTGCGGGCCATCGTGGCGAGCACGGTGCTGCGGCCTGATTTGGCCGGGCCGGCCACCACAAAGGTCGGAACGCCCTCGAACAGGTTCACCCCGTGGCCGCGCAGTTCGTCGCCGCCGACTCCGACGAGGGCCCAGCCGGCTGCCCGCTGCTCGTCGCCGGTGCGCGCCAGGGCGTCGGCGAGAGTCAGGGTGGTCGGCAGCGCATCCAGCCGGAAGGGGCGCCGGGATGCCTCGAGCCCGGCGTCGCGGCTGGTGGCGCGTGCCGCGATCTCTCGAAGGGCCGCCGCCTGGGCCGCCCCGGAGGGATCGGGCGCCAGCAGTGCGATCTGCAGCTCCACGGCGTTCTCGGAGCGGAACGCCCGGCCGGGCGGGATGTCCTCCGGCAGTTTGCGCGGGTTCAGGTTGGCGAGCGAATAGTCGGAGCGCTCGGTGAGTCTCAGCATGAGCTTGCTGTCGACCAGGGTCGAGATGCGCCCCGACAGCAGCTGCCGGTCGCCGGTGATGATGAGGTGGATGC
Source organism: Pseudolysinimonas sp. (assembly GCA_036499485.1). GTDB lineage: Bacteria > Actinomycetota > Actinomycetes > Actinomycetales > Microbacteriaceae > Lysinimonas. The sequence goes on from DASYDQ010000032.1 coordinate 43,181, forward strand.
CGACGCTCGCTCCCTCGCGAAGCAAGAACTGAACCTGGTCGACGAGTGCGCCGTCGTCGACGGTGCCGAGGCTCGTCAGGAAGCCCTCCCACAGGTCGATCAGCAGGAGGATGTGCGGCAGTCGCGCCGCGGCACCGGCTGCCCCGTCCACTGCGGCCCTTCGCTGCTCCGCGAGATCGGCGAAGCCTCCCGAGGAGAGCACGCCCTGGCGGGTGGCGACCTCTGCGAGGAGGCGGGCGAGGAGGCGCTGCACGCGATCCACCTGGTGGCGCTGCGCGATCGCGCCGGAGTGCGGGAAGTCGGCGAGAGGCAGAAGGGCGCCGTTGCCGCAGTCGATGCCGTAGATGTGCAGGTCGCTCGCCCTGACACGCGCGGCGCCCACGCCGGCGATGGTCCGAAGTGTCTGACTGCGCCCCGAGCGCGGAGCCCCGATCACGAAGAGATGGCCGAAGACGTCCAGATCGATGAGTGCGGGCTTCTGCAGCTGCTGGCTCGGGTGATCCTCGATGCCGTAGGAGAAAGCGGCGGGGTCGGCCCCGAAGGCCCGCACGAGCGACTCGATCGTCACCTCGTCGGGCAGGGCGGGCAGCCACGGCTCGGGCTGCTCGGCGATCCCGAGGCGCTCGGCGGCGCCGCGGATCGCCGCGACCAGCGCCCGCAGGTCGGTGTCGCCGGCCTCGCTCCGGGTGGCCTCGGCCCGGGCGGCCGTCGGGGCCGGATCGGCGAGCTCCGCGAGCGTCATGGTGCGGATGAGCGGCTCGGCCCCCGCGTCCCGGCCGTTCGACGTGCTCGGCGTGCCGGGGCGGCGGCCGCCGACGCGGCCGGCCTGGAAGGGCACCAGCGAGCTCGCACCCAACCGCACGTAGGCACGGCCGGGCGTCGACTTGCTGATGCGGGCGGCATCCGGGGCATCGATGACATCGGTGCTCTCCGACGCGTCGGTGACCCGGAGCGCGATGCGCAGGTTCGTGTTGGCCCGGATCTCGGGCGAGACGACGCCGCTCGGCCGCTGCGTCGCCAAGATCAGATGGATGCCAAGCGACCGCCCCCGTTGCGCGATGTTCACCAGTCCGTGCACGAAGTCGGGCAATTCCCGGGCGAGCGAGGCGAACTCGTCGATGACGATCGCCAGGCGCGGGATGGGGGCCAGGGTCGCCTGCCGGGCACGCAGATCGAGATAGTCGGGCAGATCCTTTGCGCCGGCCGCGGCCAGCAGGTGCTCGCGGCGGCGCAGCTCCGCGCCGAGGGACTCGAGAGCCCGCTCGACCAGGTGCGTGTCGAGGTCGGTGACCATGCCGACGGTGTGCGGGAGGTCGACGCAGTCCTTGAACGCGGCGCCGCCCTTGTAGTCGACGAGCACGAAGTTCATCTCGTCGGGCCGGTTCGCGACGGCGAGCGAGGCGACCAGAGTCTGCAGCAGCTCGCTCTTGCCCGAACCGGTCGTGCCGGCGATGAGTGCGTGCGGGCCGTCGACGCTGAGGTCGATCGAGAACGCCCCGTCGATCGATTCGCCCACCACGGCCACCGTGCTGCGGGGCGAGCGCTGCCACCCGGCCGCCACGGCGTCGGCGGTCGGCGGATCGAGGTGGAGCACGTCGAGCAGGCGGCTCGAGTTCGGGATCGACCCGTCGCCCTCCTCCGGGCTGGCGTCGTGGATCGGTGCGATGCCGCGCGCGACCCAGTCCAGCCAGTCGTCGTCGATCAGATCGGGGCGGATGCCCTTCAGCACGTCGACGCGCTGCTGACGGATGACCAGTCCTTCGGCATCCGCGATGACCACCGCCGTGCACTCCTCGGGCAGCAACCGTTCGTCGGAGTCGACGCACAGGCTGTAGATCCCGACCGACGGGCCTTCCTTCAGCACCCGCACCAGGCCGGGCATGCTGCGCATGCGGCGTGCGCCGTCGATCACGACGACCACCTCGGACCCGGTCCACTGGCCACCGCCGTTGCCGGCGGACTCCTGCCGCGCGTCCAGCAGGGCCACGAGCTCGGCGATGCGGCGCGCGGTGCTCGACGCCGTGACTCCGAGGGTGGTCATCGTCTCCTGGCCGAACGCGGGCTGCACGTGGGGGAGCCACGACATCCAGTGCCAGGGCTTCTGGCCCGAGGCATCCGTCAGCAGGTACAGCTGCACATCGCGGGGGCTCTGCAGAACGGCGAGTTGGGCGACCGCCCATTGCGCGAGGCGTCGTGGCCGATCGCCCCAGCCCGCGATGCCGACGACCCCGCGCTCGCCGAGCTGGAACACGGCGGGCGCGTCCCGGGCATCCCAGGTGACCGTGCGGCGGTGCTCGAGCTGCTCGGGGTCGTCCAGGGTCACGCGCGAGGGCTGCGTCGCCGTCCCGACCCGGATGCGCAGGTGGTCGGGATCGGAGTTGCGCCGCTCCCACAACCGGGGCAGCGGGCGGGTGGCGATCTCGGCGAGTTCGGCCGGATCGGGCGCGTTCCGGAGCAGCTCGGCGCGCTCGGCGACCAGGGCGGCGGCGGCATCCGATTCGATGACCGCCTTGTGCGTGCGGTACTCGGCCGCCTCGGTGCGCCGTGATTTCTTACCCGTGCGTTTGTCGGTGAGGTAGTTCGCGACGATCGTCACCGGCGACAGGGCTGCGATCAGCAGGAAGTAGTAGTTCTTGAGGAGGAGGGCCGAGGCCCCGGCGATGACGAGCGGAAGGATCGCGGCCAGGATCGGCAGCGGCCGGGCCTTCTGATCGCGCGGGGGAGCAGGCAGCCGCAGCGAGGTGCTGGTCTCGGGCGGGAGGATGCGGGGCGGCCGGTTGTAGTCGATCCCGCCGCCCTGTTCCGAGGGAACGAAGGCCGCAAGGTCGTCATCTGGGCGCGCCAGCTCGATCAGGCGGCCGGCGATCGAGATCTGCCCGCCGGCGGGCCACGCCGTGGCGACGGATGCCGCGATCTCGTCGCCGTCGAGGGTGGCGGCGGTCTCCGCTCCTGCCGGCCGCACCGTGACGGAGTCCGCTCCCGCGATGTCGACCACGAGCTCGATGGGCGCGATCCGCGAGCGGTCGTCGATGCGCAGTGCGGCATCCGGCGATGAACCGATGGTGACGATGCCGCGCCAGGCATGCAGCGTGGTGCCAGCTCCCTCGCCCGAGACGATGCGGAACTGCACCAGGGCGTCCTCTGGGGTCGTCTCCCAGGCGGCGAGGGCGGCGCGCGGTCCGATCACCACCGAGCTGCCCTCGCGCATCCCCGCCGTGGTCAGCGGTTCCGTCATCGGGACCACCCGGCCGTCGACCAGCAGGGCGAGCGCCGAGCCACCGGGATCGGCTCCGACGGCCGCGGCGAGCTTCGGCACGATCTCGGTGAGCGCTGCGGACTCCTCCGCCTCGAGCAGGACGTCGCTCGCCGAGCCGGTGCGCGCATCCGACACGGAGATCATCAGGCGCATGCCCGAAGTCTATTGATCCTCACTGTGTCGCCCCGTGGGCATACTGGAGCCATGGCATCCGTGATCGAATTCACCCTCAATGGCGACCAGGCAGCCGCACGAGACACCGTCATGTCTGCGACCGCCTCTCAGGGCTTCGCCGCCCAGTCGACCAACGAGTGGAGCTACCTGCTCACCCGCGGCAACAACACCAAGACGCTGCTGCTCGGCGCAATGGCCGGCAAGGACTTCTACCTCAAGTTCGGGGTGGACTTCTCCGTCGCCGGCGACGGATTCATCGCGCGGCTCTCGCGCGACGTCGCCGGCAGCGCGCTTCGCGGCGGGGTGATCGGGGCGTCCAAGGCCTCCGACGTCTTCCAGCAGCTGGCGGATGCCGTCGGCGCCGCCGCCACCCAGGCGGGCATCTACGTCGCGAACCGCACGGTCTCCTGACCCCGGCTCCATGGACGCCGACGAGCTCGCCGCACTTCGCGCGTCCGGCGCGCTCGCCGAGACGCGGCTGACCCCGCCGCCCGCCGTCGGGTCGCCCGCCGCGCGGCGCGCAACGGCCTCGCCGTTCGCCGGTCCGGATGCCGCATCCCGCCCCGCACGCGCCGAGCACCCGGTCGCGGCTCCTGCGGCGGTCGCGTCGAACGTCGAGTTGCAGCTCTCCAGTGGAGAGCACCTCCGAGTCGCCGGTCGCGGCGTGATCGGCCGCGACCCCTCTGAGGCGCCGGGCGCCTACGCACACCGGATCACCCTGGCCGACACCGAGAAGCTGCTGTCGCGTGCGCACCTCGAGTTCGGGTTGGAAGGGAACGGGCAGTTCTGGATCTCCGACCTGCATTCGACGAACGGGGTCGTCGTGGAGCGGGCGGGGCAGGCTCCGCAGCGCTGCCTGCCCGGCTACCGGGTCGTGATCCAGCCGGGCGATCGGGTCATGTTCGGGGGCCGCATCCTGACCATCACGGCGAGCTGACTACTCCCGCGGGAGTATTTCCGGATTTCATCTTGTGCACTATTCCGATATATCGGTATAGTGTCGTTATCGGTCACGATGACTCGCGGACTCCATCTCCGCGGCGGGACCGTCCAAGGAGATTTTCATGCGAAACAACAACTTCGATCCTCGAATCGCCGCCATGCGCGGCGCCCGCTTCCACCACGACGGCCAGGACGGGCACGATGACCACGGTCACCAGCACCCCGGCCGTGGACGTGGCGGCCGCGGATTCGGCCCCGGTTTCGGCCAGGGCTTCGGCGGCGGCTTCCCCGGTGGCTTCGGCCCAGAGATGATGCGCGACTTCGCGCAGGCATGGGGCGGCCACGGCCGTGCCCGCAAGGGCGACGTGCGCGCCGCCATCCTGTCCCTGCTCTCGGAGGCGCCGGCCACCGGCTACGCGCTGATCAAGGGCATCGCCGAGCGCACCGACCAGGCCTGGCGGCCGAGCCCCGGCTCGGTCTACCCGACGCTGCAGCAGCTCGTCGACGAGGGCCTCGTGCGCCAGCAGGCCGCCACCGATGGTGGCAACGGCCGCACCGACTACGAGCTGACCGACGAGGGCACCGCCTACGTGGCGGACCACAAGGAGCAGCTGGATGCCGCGTGGCAGGCCTCGGGCCCGCAGCGCGGTGGCGTCGACCACGAGTTCATGGCCAGCATCGGCCGGCTCTTCGACGCGGTCAAGCAGTTCCCGCGCTCGGCAACGGCCGAGCAGCGCACGGCGGCGACCGCCAAGATCGACGAGCTCCGTCGTGAGCTCTACAAGATCCTGGCCGACTAGCGGTTCAGCATTCCCACGGGCCGAGGCTCGGTACCCACGTACCGGGCCTCGGCCTTTCTCGTGCCCGGTGCCCGAAAGAACCCCGGATGTTTCCACGCGGTCAGCCGGCATCCGGACAACGCGCAGAGTCTCACCGGGTAGAGTTCTCTACGGCTCGAAAGTCTCTTGACATCGAACTATCTCGGCGTCGAGACAGTCCCACCTCCTTGGGCATCGAGCCGGCCAGCTCCAGCGCCAACGGAAGAAGCAAGCAGCGTGGATCTTTTCGAGTATCAGGCCCGTGATCTCTTCGAGAAGTACGGCGTCCCCGTACTCCCCGGCATCATCGCCGACACCCCGGCGGAGGTGCGCGCCGCGGCCGAGAAGCTCGGCGGTGTCACCGTCGTCAAGGCGCAGGTCAAGGCCGGCGGCCGTGGCAAGGCGGGTGGCGTGAAGGTCGCCAAGACCCCGGATGACGCGGAGGAGCTGTCGACGGGCATCTTCGGCCTCGACATCAAGGGCCACACCGTCAAGCGGGTCATGGTCGCCGCCGGCGCGGACATCAAGCAGGAGTACTACTTCTCGGTGCTGCTCGACCGGGCCAACCGCAGCTACCTGAGCCTGAGCAGCTACGAGGGCGGCATGGAGATCGAGGAGCTCGCGGTCGAGCGCCCCGAGGCCCTGGCCCGCGTCGAGGTGAACCCCGAGGAGGGGCTCGACCTCGAGAAGGCCAAGGCCATCGCGGTTGCTGCGCACTTCCCGGCCGACCTCATCGACAAGGTCGCCCCGGTCTTCGTGAAGCTCTACGAGGTCTACACCGGCGAGGACGCGACCCTGGTCGAGGTCAACCCGCTCGTGCTCACGGGAGCCGGCGACATCGTCGCGCTCGACGGCAAGGTCTCGCTCGACGAGAACGCCGACTTCCGCCACCCCGACCACGAGGCCCTCGAAGACAAGGATGCGGCCGACCCGCTCGAGGCGAAGGCCAAGAAGCTGGGCCTCAACTACGTCAAGCTCGACGGCCAGGTCGGCATCATCGGCAATGGCGCGGGACTGGTCATGAGCACCCTGGACGTCGTCAGCTACGCCGGCGAGAAGCACGGCCACGTGAAGCCCGCCAACTTCCTCGACATCGGCGGCGGAGCATCCGCCACCGTCATGGCGAACGGCCTCGACGTGATCCTCGGCGACGAGCAGGTCAAGAGCGTCTTCGTCAACGTCTTCGGCGGCATCACCTCCTGCGTGGCGGTGGCCGACGGCATCGTCAAGGCTCTCGAGATCCTCGGCGATGCCGCCACCAAGCCGCTCGTCGTCCGCCTCGACGGCAACCAGGTGGAGGAGGGTCGGGCGATCCTCGCGGCGGCGAACAACCCCCTTGTGACTCTGGCCACGACCATGGATGACGGCGCCGACAAGGCAGCCGCCCTCGCGAACGTTTAAGGAACTGCAATGTCGATCTTCCTCAACAAGGACAACAAGGTCATCGTCCAGGGCATCACGGGCGGCGAGGGAACCAAGCACACCGCTCTCATGCTCAAGGCCGGAACCCAGATCGTCGGCGGCGTCAACGCGCGCAAGGCCGGCACCACGGTCGAGCACGATGGCGGCGTCTCGCTTCCCGTGTTCGGAACCGTCGCGGAGGCGATGAGCGAGACGGGCGCCGACACCTCGATCATCTTCGTGCCGCCGGCCTTCGCCAAGGACGCGATGGTGGAGGCCATCGACGCCGGGATCCCCCTGCTCGTCGTGATCACCGAGGGCATCCCGGTGCAGGATTCGGCCGAGGCCTGGGCGCACGCCAAGGCGAAGGGCAACGTCACCCGGATCATCGGGCCGAACTGTCCCGGCATCATCACGCCGGGTGAAGCCCTGGTCGGCATCACGCCGGCCAACATCACCGGAACCGGCCCGATCGGACTCGTGAGCAAGTCGGGCACCCTGACCTACCAGATGATGTTCGAGCTGCGCGATCTTGGCTTCTCGACCGCGATCGGCATCGGCGGCGACCCGATCATCGGGACGACGCACATCGACGCGCTCCAGGCGTTCCAGGATGACCCAGACACCAAGGCGATCGTGATGATCGGTGAGATCGGCGGCGACGCCGAGGAGCGCGCGGCCGACTTCATCAAGGCGAACGTCACCAAGCCGGTCGTCGGCTACGTCGCGGGCTTCACCGCCCCCGAGGGCAAGACAATGGGCCACGCCGGCGCGATCGTCTCGGCCGGAGCGGGCACCGCGCAGGGCAAGAAGGAGGCCCTCGAGGCCGCAGGGGTCAAGGTCGGCAAGACGCCGAGCGAGACCGCCGCCCTGATGCGCGAGATCATCGCGGCGCTGTGATCGTCACGGCTTCTTCTTGATCGTCTCGTTCCACATGAAGGCGAAGAAGTTGGGCGTGCCGTCGGTGGTGCGCACCTCGGGCGTCTCGCGCACGAACTCGGATCCCGCGGCCAGCCGCAGCAGGAAGTCCGCGAGGTCGGCCCGCGAGGTGTAGCGCCCGCTCAGGTGGTCGGTCGCCGAGACACGGTAGTCGCTGACCACCTCCGCGGTGAACAGGCCCGAGGGCCGCACGACCGTCCAGTCGAGTGCGCTCGCCGCGACGGTCGCCTCCATGGCGCGCATGTCGTCGTAGGTCGTCTTGCCGATCCCGTTCACCACGTATGGCTGCAGCACCTTCTCGAACAGCCAGGTCTCCGTCGGATCCGGATGCACGTCCACCGCGCTCGAGCTGACGCAGGCCAGGCGGCGCACGCCGTGCTCGGTCATGCCCGAGACGATGTTGCCCGTTCCCACCGAGTAGATCGTGATGGGGTCTTTGCCGAAGGGGACGCCGAGGGTCGACAGCACGGCATCCTGGCCGGCGACGGCGGCCGACACGGCGGCGAGGTCGAGCGCGTCGCCGGCGACGACCCTGAGGCGTTCGTGCGCGAGCCCGAAGGTCTCGGGGTGCCGCGTCACCGCGGTGACCTCGTGGCCGGCGTCGAGCGCCTGTGCGGTGAGCACGCGGCCCGTTCCGCCGTTGGCGCCGAAGAGCGCGATCTTCATGAAGGTGTCCTCTACTCTGTGATCAGGAAGCCAGATAATATGAAAATCATAACATATCGAACGGGTAGTGAATGAGCGAGTCAGCGCGCGACCGGAGGCGGGCCGTCAATGCGGTGAAGGAGGGCCTGCGCGAGCTGCGCACGCAGCTCGCCGCGCTCAACCACCGGGTGGGGTCCGAGGCGTCGCTGCGCGACGCGGACCTCGACACCTTCGACCTCGTGGCCCGGCATGGGCCGATCAGCCCGAGTGCTCTCGCCAAGCTGGCGGGGCTGCATCCGGCCACCATGACCGGGGTGCTCGACCGGCTCGAGACGGGCGGGTGGATCGAGCGTCGCCGTGACGCAACCGATCGTCGGGCGATCGCGGTCAGTGCGGTTCCCGCTCGTGCGGGCGACATGCTGCGCCTGTTCGGTGGAATGAACACCGCGATGGATGCCGTCTGCGACGGCTACGACGACGACCAGCTGGCGACCATCAGCGACTTCCTGATCAAGGCAGCCCGGGCGGGGCAGGAGTCCGCCGCCGAACTCGTCCCTTAGGCTCACGGCATGCGCGCACGCCGACCCCTTCGCCGCCCGACGGCCCGTCGTTCGCTGGGCCGCCGCGCTGCACTGGCTGCCACGATCGCGGTCGCGGCCCTGATCCTCTCGGGCTGCACCTTCTTTCCGGGCGCCACGGGGAGCACGCAGACGGCGACGACGCACACCGATGAGACCGTGCCATCCAACCTGAAGCGCTTCTACGACCAGAGCCTCACCTGGAAGAAGCTCAGCGGAGGCATCGACTCGACCTACGTGACGGTGCCGCTCAGCTGGGACGACCCGACCGGCGCCACGATCAAGATCGCGGTGGCGCGCCACTCGGCGGGCTCCGGCAAGATCGGCTCGCTGCTGATCAACCCCGGTGGCCCCGGTGGCTCCGGCTTCGACTTCGTCGATCAGGCCGTGAACTACATCGTCACGCCGGCGGTGCTGAAGAAGTACGACATCATCGGCTTCGACCCGCGCGGCGTCGGCCGCTCGGAGCCCGCGATCACCTGCTACACCGACCCGAAGCAGGAGGACCAGCTCCTCTACGGCACCTATCCCGACGCCTATGGCACGCAGGCCTGGATCGACGATCTCACGGTGGTCGAGAAGAACTGGGCGGCGGCCTGCCTGAAGAACACCGGTCCATTGCTCGGCCACATCGACGCCGAGAGCAACGCGCGCGACATGGACGTCATCCGGGCGGTGCTGGGTGACAAGACGATGCACTACCTGGGCTACTCCTACGGCACTTACCTCGGCACGATGTACGCCGAGCTGTTCCCGAAGAAGGTCGGCCGCATGGTGCTCGACGGTCCGATCGACCCGTTGGTGGGGCAGCTCGACTCGCTGGCCACCCAGATGGCCGGCTTCGACAGCGCCCTGAAGAGCTACATGGCCTACTGCCTCGCCCAGAAGGGATGCCCGTTCACGGGCACCGTCGATGAGGGCCTGCAGCAGGTGCGCGCCGTGCTCGACGGCATCGATGCGCGCCATCTCATGGGGTCCGATGGCCGCGCCGTCGACTCCGCGACCGTCGGGACCGGCATCTCGTACACCCTGTACTCCGAGGACAGCTGGCCCGACCTCACCACGATGTTCCAGGACCTGGCCAAGGGCGATGCCGACTCCACGCTCGAGAACGCCGACGGCTACAACGACCGCAGCGCCAACGGCACCTACGACAACGAGACCGACGTCTATGCCGCGGTCACCTGCGCCGAGAGCGACATCGGCCACGATGGTGTGACGCCGCTCGAGGGCCTGACGAAGATCGACAAGGCGGCGCCGATCCTCGGCAAGTACTTCGCCTACGACGACTACGCCGTGCTCGACACCGCCTGCTCGAACTGGCCCGAGCCGGTCGCCAAGCTGCCGACGACCTTCGACGCGGTCGGTGCCGCGCCGATCATGGTCGTCGCCACGACGAACGACCCGGCGACCCCCTACGCGGGCGGCGTCTCGCTCTCGAAGCAGCTGTCGAGCGGGGTGCTGGTGACGCACAAGGGCGAAGGTCACACGGTCTACGCCCAGGGCGACTCCTGCGTGGACACCACGGTCGACGACTACCTGATCAACGGGACGGTCCCCCAGTCCGACCCGATGTGCGACTGAGAGCATGACCCGGCGCCTCACCCTGCTGTTCTCGGCTCTCGAGGCGCTGCTCGTCGTCGCGATCGGGGTCGCGATCCCGCTGGTTCCTCTCACGATCGTATGGGCGGCGACCTTCGGCTTCGCGCCGGACTGGGCGATCTTCTGGCGGGGCTCCGCCGACATCTGGCTGATCGGGCACGGTGTCGATGTCACCTTCACGCTCGATCATGTGACGGCGGCCGCGCTCGGGGTCGCCGGTGCCGGCGCGCCCGTCAAGATCACGATCGCGCTACTCGGTTTCGCCCTGCTCACCGTGCTGCTCGGCGTGCGCGCCGGGGAGCGCGTGGCCGAGACGGGTCATCGAGCGCTGGGTCTTCTCACGGCGGTCGTGGTGTTCGGGGCCGCGTCGTCGGTGGTCACCCTGACCGCGCTGAACTCCGCCGCGCGCCCCTCGATCTGGCAAGGGGCGCTGCTGCCGACCCTGGTCTTCGCCGTCGGGCTGCTGCTCGGAATGCTGCGCGAGGGCCGCGATCGGGCCCGGGATGCCGCGGCTCCCGCCGCGCGTCGTCGCCCGCTGCGCGAGCTGATCGCCGGCTGGCCGTCTCAGGCCCGCGCGGCGATGGGCGGAGCCCTCCGCGCCGGAGCCGCGGCCGTCTCGATCACGACGCTGGCCAGTGCTGCCGCTGTCGCCCTGCTGATCGCCGTGCACTACGCGCAGATCATCCGTCTCTACGAGGCGCTGCACACCGAGGTGATCGGCGGCGTCGCGCTGACGGCCGGCGAGCTCGCCTTCCTGCCGAACCTGGTGATCTGGGCGGCGTCCTGGTTCGTCGGCCCCGGTTTCGCGATCGGGGCCGGATCGCACGTCTCGCCGCTCGGCACGGCCATCGGTCCAGTGCCGACCATCCCGCTGCTCGGCGCCCTCCCTACCGGAGACCTGGCCTTCGGATACGCGGGTCTGCTCGTTCCCGTGGTGGCGGGATTCCTGGCCGGCGCGGCGACCCGCCCGTTCATCGTCCGCGCACTGGACGCTGCGGACGACGGCAGCGGCCCCGCCCCGTCGCACGGGCTGGCCTTCCTGGTCACGGCGATCGGCGGGGGCGTCTTCGGCGGCGCGTTGATGGGGCTGCTGGCGGCGGTATCCGGGGGAGCGGCCGGTCCGGGCCGGTTCCAGCAGGTGGGACCGGACGCCCTCGCGGTCGGACTCGCGGCCGCGCTCGAGTTCGCCCTCGCGATCGGCATCGGGATCGCGGCATCCGGTCGGCTGCCCCGTCGTGGCCGGCTTCGCCCCTGAGGTGCACCGAGCACATCGGCCGCGTTCGCGCTCGCGCTCGACGCCTCCCGCCGCCTTGCCGCGATCGTCGGCACCGGGCCGGTCGGCCGCCCGGGCAGCACGTGGCGTGCCTTCGGCGCATCCGACCCGCGTCCGGTCGACGGATCAGGACATTTCTCGCCGTGTGAGCCCGATCGGCCGGCACAAGCCGGATTGTCCTGATCGGTCGACCAGCGGCCGCCGATAGGCTCAAGCCGTGCTTCGACTGGTCGTCCTGATCTCGGGGGGCGGCTCGAACCTGCGGGCGCTGCTCGATGCCTCCGGCGACGCGGAGTTCCCCGCGCGGGTCGTCGCGATCGGGGCGGACCGCGACGCGGAGGGGCTGGCGCACGCCGAGGAGTTCGGCATCCCGAGCTTCGTGGTGCCGTTCGGCGCCTTCGACAGTCGCGAGGCGTGGGGCGACGAGCTCCTCGACCAGTTGCGCCAGTGGCAGGCCGACCTGGTCATCCTGTCGGGCTTCATGCGGCTGCTGCCTCCGCGGGTCGTCGACGCCCTCAGCCCGGCCCTGATCAACACCCACCCCGCGTATCTGCCCGAGTTCCCCGGCGCGCATGCGGTTCGGGATGCCATGGCGGCGGGCGTGCGCGAGACCGGTGCCAGCGTGATCGTCGTCGACAACGGGGTGGACTCGGGGCCTGTGCTCGCGCAGCGCCGGATCCCCGTGCTACCGGGCGACACCGAGGCGCGACTGCACGACCGCATCAAGGTCGTGGAGCGGGAGTTGCTCGTGGAGGTCGTGCTCGATGTGGCGAACGGGCGGATCGACCTGGCTGCTCCGACGCCGTAAACTGATCCCGTCGCAACTGGCGTTGAGATGGGTGACCATCGGGGAGCGACGGGTCCGGACCGCACCGTCTTGAGAAGGCGCTGTCGGGCCCTGATCGTTTCGGCCGTTCGCCTGGGCTGAACCGGATGCTCATCCCTATCCGGTCACACCCTGAAGGAGCCGCCGATGTCCGGTCCCACCATCGATCCCGCCGCCTACCGCCCGCGCGATCTCGTCCCCATCCGCCGCGCGCTCGTCTCGGTCAGCGACAAGACCGGGCTGGTCGAGCTCGCCGAGGCGCTGGCCGAGGCCGGCGTCGAGATCGTGTCAACGGGCTCGACGGCCAAGACCATCGCCGACGCCGGCCACCCCGTCACCCAGGTCAGCGAGCTGACCGGCTACCCCGAGTCGCTCGACGGGCGCGTGCGAACGCTGCATCCGCTCGTTCACTCCGGCCTGCTCGCCGATCTGCGGCTCGAGTCGCACGAGACCGAGCTGGCCGAGCAGGGCATCGCGCCCTTCGAGCTGCTGGTCAGCAACCTCTACCCCTTCGAGGCGACCGTCGCGGCGGGCGCCGAACCGGACGCCGTGGTCGAACAGATCGACATCGGCGGGCCGGCGATGGTGCGCGCTGCCGCCAAGAACCACGCCAACGTCGCGGTCGTCACCAGCCCGGAGGGTTACGCCGACATCGTCGATGCGCTGAAGAGCGGCGGCACCACCCTGCTGCAGCGCCGTGAGCTGGCGTGCGAGGCGTTCCGCCACACGGCGCGCTACGACGTCGCGGTGGCCAGCTGGATCGGCAACGTGCTCGCGCCCGACGACGAGGGCTCGGGCTTCCCCGGCTGGGTCGGCGCCACCTGGGATCGAGTCACCGCGCTGCGCTACGGCGAGAACTCGCACCAGCGCGCCGCGCTCTACGGAACGGCAGGAGCATCCGGCATCGCGCAGTCGACCCAGCTCGGCGGCAAGGAGATGTCGTACAACAACTACGTCGACGCGGATGCCGCGGTGCGCGCCGCCTACGACCACCCGACCCCGACCGTCGCGATCATCAAGCACGCCAACCCGTGCGGCATCGCGACGGCCGACACCATCGCCGCGGCCCACGCCGCCGCGCACGACTGCGATCCGGTCTCGGCCTACGGCGGGGTGATCGCAGCGAACCGCCCGATCACCAAGGAGGCGGCCGAGTCGATCTCGCCGATCTTCACCGAAGTGGTCGTCGCGCCGGGCTTCGAGCCCGAGGCGCTCGCGATCCTGCAGGCGAAGAAGAACCTGCGCCTGCTGCAGCTGCCCGATGGCTACGCCCGCGGCGACTTCGAGCTGCGGCAGATCTCCGGCGGCATCCTGGCGCAGCAGGCCGACACGCACTTCGAGCCCGCGCTGCAGTGGAAGCTCGTCGCCGGTGAGCCGGTGGATGCCGCGACTCTCGCCGACCTCCAGTTCGCCTGGATCGCCTGCCGCGCGGTGAAGTCGAACGCGATCCTGCTCGCCAAGGGCGGGGCGTCCGTCGGAGTCGGCATGGGCCAGGTCAACCGCGTGGACTCCTGCAAGCTCGCCGTCGAGCGCGCGGGGGAGCGCGCGGCCGGCAGCGTGGCCGCGTCGGACGCGTTCTTCCCCTTCGACGACGGGGCGCGCATCCTGATGGAGGCCGGGGTCGCGGCGATCGTGCAGCCAGGCGGGTCGATCCGCGACGACGACGTGATCGCGGCGGCCAAAGAACTCGGAGTGACCATGTACTTCACCGGGGAGCGGCACTTCTTCCACTGAGTTCGTTGGTGCGCCGCCGCTCCTGCGGCGCACGCCGCGAACGCGCCGTACACGCCGCCGCGTTCGCTGGGCCCCCTCATAGCAACGTCTGACAGGCTCCTGAACGTGAGCCCTCTCTCCCGTCGCCTCGTCGCGGCCTTCGCCACCTCGGCGATCGTCGCGGCCGCCACCTACCTCGTCACCACGCTGCTCTACTTCGCCGCGAGCGGGAGCACCGCCGCCGCGCTCGCGCAGATCCTGCTCTACTTCGCGTTGCCGGCGGTGACCCTGTTCGTGCTGCTCGGGGTGGTGCTGCTGCTCGAACGCGCTCGCCGCATCTGGCTCCTGGTGATCCTGACGCTGGTGGCCGTGCTGCTCGCGGTGTGGGTCGGCGTCTTGCTGACGCTCCTGGTCGAGGGCAACCCGGTCTCCGGCGCCTTGCTCGCCTACGTGATCGGCGCGGCGCTCGGCTTCGGCCTGATCTTCGAGGTCGTTGCGGTGCTACTGGTCGGGCTCGCGGGCCGCCGGCTGTTCGGCGCGATCCTGCGGCCGCGCCGCGGGCAGCGCATCGCCATGGTCCGGATGCCGGCGCCCACTCTGGCCGACGGCCAGCTGACCCATCAGAAACGCGTCCCGGTGGATGCTGAACTCGCCGTGCGGCAATGGCGTGACTACACCGCGGCGCTGGAGGGTGCCGGTTGGACGGTCGAGCAGGTCGATCCGGCCGATGAACTGCCCGACTCGGTCTTCGTCGAGGACCTGGCGGTCGTCATCGACGGCACGGCCGTGCTCGGCTATCCGGGAGCTGAGTCCCGTCGCGGAGAGCTGGAGGCGGTGCGTGAGGCGCTGCGCGGTCGCGGCTACGACCTGAAGCCGATCACCTGGCCCGGCACCCTGGACGGAGGAGACGTGCTGCAGCTCGGATCCACCATCTTCGTCGGGCGCGGCACGCGAACGAACGCCGAGGGCATCCGGCAGCTTCGTGAGATCGCCGCTGCCCTCGGACGCACGGTCGTCGCCGTGCCGCTGCCCAAGGTGCTGCACCTGAAGACCGCCGTGACCGCGCTGCCCGACGGCACGGTGCTGGGGCTCGCGAAGGGTGCTGGCGCGATTCCGGCCGGCACCTTCGAACGGTTCCTCGCGGTGCCCGAGCCCGAGGGGGCGCACGTGGTGGTGCTCGCCAGCGACACCGTGATGATCGCGGCATCCGCGCCCGAGACGGCGAAGCTCATCACCGATCTGGGTTACCGCACGGTCATCGTGGACATCTCGGAGTTCGAGAAGCTCGAGGGATCGGTCACCTGCCTGTCGATCCTGCTGCCGTAGCCCGCGGTTCAGTAACCGGAGCCCCCATTGCCGGCCGTGCAGACGCGGTGCCATGCTGTGCGGCATGAGCCGCCTGCGTGCCGTCCCCATCGCCACCGTCGTCGTCGCCGTCGCCCTGCTGCTCGCCGGATGCCACCCCACCTCGGGCCCCTCCGGCTCGCCCACGGCGTCCCCCACGTCGAGCACGAGCGCGACGCCGACCCCCACCCCGACGCCGACCGCGACGGATACTGCGGACTGCAGCGCGAATCAGCTCCAGATCGTCTACGGCGCGACCGACGGCAGTGCCGGCCATGCGCACGGTGTGCTCACCTTCGGCAATCTGGGGCAGACGGACTGCATCCTCACCGGGTACTCGACCGTCTCCTTCCAGAACCCCACCACGCTGCAGCCGATGGGTCCCGCCGCCGTGCACGACCCCTCGGAGTCGGCGGGTCCCGCGGACGCGAGCGTCGACGGCTTCTCGACCGCCGACCTCACCATCACGGATGCGAGCATCGTGGGGGGCTGCACGATCGTCACCGCCACGGCGCTGCTCGTCACCCCGCCCGGGATGTCGCACCAGTTCGTGGTCCCGGTCGACCCCACCCAGGCCTGCTCGAACGACGTCGGGCTGCTGAGTGTGAGCAGCAACTACATTCCCGACGGCAGCTGACAGCGGATCGGCAAGCTGAGCTTGCTCTGTCGTCGGCCTCGGGCATAGTCTGGAGGGCTGTCCGGTGCTCACCGGTGGCACGACGACCGGTCGTAGAAACCTCGGGGAGGCTGCCATGAAGACGTACGGAATCACGCGGAAGACCGCGCAGAAGTCCGCTGCCGTCATCGCCTTCGGCCGCCCGGCCGCCCGAGGCTCGCGACCGTAGCGGCACAGCCCGCCCGCACTCGGCGGCCGTGGGAGCCAGCTCCCGGCCGCACCATTCACCCCAGCACCGCCGCCAGGCCGCGCGTCCGCGCGCGTCCGCCCGACTCCGGAAGAGTCATGTCGAACACGCCCTCCACCTCGTCCGCTGCGACCGACGCCGTCATCGTTCGCGGAACGGCCCGCACCATCCTGCGCATCATGCCCTGGGTGCGCCCTGCCCTGCGCCGCATCATCCTGGGCATGGTCGTCGCCCTGCTCGCCGGCCTCGTCTCGCTCGGGATCCCGATCATCCTGCAGAACCTGGTCGACGGCCCGTTGTCGAGCGGCGACGGCGCCCAGATCTGGCCCGCCGCCCTCGTCGTGCTGCTCCTGGGCGCGCTCGAGGCCGCCTTCATCGCGGCACGCCGCTGGTTCGTGCTGACGCCAGGCACGCACGTCGAAGCATCGCTGCGCAACACCCTCTATGCCAAGTTGCAGGATCTCCCGGTCGCCTTCCACGACCGGTGGCAGAGCGGCCAGCTGCTGTCGCGCGTGATGAGCGATCTCAGCCTGATACGGCGGTGGCTCTCGTTCGGCATCGTGCTGCTGATCGTGAACGTCGTCACGATCCTGGTCGGCTTCGTCGTGCTGTTCTTCTGGAGCTGGGAGCTCGGCCTGGTGTTCCTGGTCTGCTCGATCCCGCTCTGGATCTACGGCTACGTCTTCGAGCACAAGTATTCGGTCGTCGCCCGCCGCTCGCAGGACCAGCAGGGCGACCTGGCGACCGCCGTCGAGGAGTCGGTGCACGGCATCCGGGTGCTCAAGGCCTTCGGCCGTGGCCGCTACTCGCTCGAGAAGTTCAGCCGTCAGGCCGAGGAGCTGCGCGGCACCGAGATCGAGAAGGCGCAGGCGATCGCCGGGATCTGGCTCTGGCTGCTGCTGGTTCCGGATGTCGCGTTCGCCCTGTGCCTCTTCGGCGGCGTGTGGCTCGCCTCGACCGGGCAGCTCACGGTCGGACAGCTGTTCGCCTTCTTCGCGACCGCCACCGTGCTCCGCTTCCCGATCGAGTCGATCGGCTTCCTGCTGTCGATGACCTTCGACACCCGCACCGCCATCGATCGGCTCTTCGAGGTGATGGACGAGACCAACACGATCACGGACCCCGAGCACCCGAGGACGATCACGCACCCCGAGGGGCGGCTGGTCTTCGATGCGGCGCACTTCAGGTACCAGGATTCGCCCGCCCAGTTCCCCGATCTGCTCGACGGGATCGACCTGGAGCTTCAGCCCGGCGAGACGATGGCCCTGGTCGGGCTCACCGGGTCCGGCAAGACCACGCTCACGGCGCTCGCGACCCGGCTCTACGACGTGACCGGCGGGCGGATCCTGCTCGACGGCGTCGACATCCGGGACCTGACCCGTGAGGAGCTACGCCGCCACATCAGCATGGCCTTCGAGGACGCCACTCTGTTCTCGGCGTCGGTGCGCGACAACGTGCTGCTCGGCCGGCCCGAACTGACGGGCGGAGGACGTGAAGCCGACGCGGTGCTGGAGGAGGCCCTCGAGATCGCTCAGGCCGATTTCGTGGCCGAGCTGCCGAACGGCGTCGACACCCGCGTCGGCGAGGAGGGGCTGAGCCTGTCCGGCGGTCAGCGGCAGAGGCTCGCGCTCGCGCGCGCGGTCGCCGCACGGCCGGCGGTGCTGGTGCTGGATGATCCGCTGTCAGCGCTCGACGTCGACACGGAGGCGCGCGTCGAGGCCGGGCTGCGTCGCGTGCTCGCCCGCACGACGGCCCTCATCGTGGCGCACCGCCCCTCGACCGTGCAGCTCGCCGATCGCGTCGCCCTGCTCGAGAACGGGCGGGTGACGGCGGTCGGCAAGCACTCGGAGCTGCTGGCCTCCAACGAGCACTACCGATTCGTCATCTCGTCGCTCGACGACGACATCCAGGAGATCGAGGTGAACGCATGAGCACCGTCATCGGGGTGGAGGGCGAGGAGCGCTCGGAGTACACGCGCGAGGAGAGTCGCGCCATCCGGGCCCGCTCGCTGCGCCTGCTCGGCTCGCTGCTGCGCCCCGTGCGCGCACGCGTCGCGGTCTCTCTCGTCGTCATCGTGGCCAGCACCGCCCTGCAGGTCGCTGGCCCGACGCTGATCGCGCTCGGCATCGACCAGGGCCTGCCCGCGTTGATGAAGCACCAGGACTGGATGCCGATCATCCTGGTCGTCTCGGCCTACCTGGTCTCGGGCATCTTCGGCGCCGTGCTGATCTCACAGTTCACGGTGCTGTCGGCCCGGATCACGCAAGCCGTGCTGATCGACCTGCGCAAGCGGGTGTTCCTGCACGCCCAGCGGCTGAGCCTGGAGTTCCACGAGAGCTACACCTCCGGTCGGATCATCGCGCGGCAGACCAGCGACCTCGAGTCGATCCGCGACCTGTTCGACTCAGGGATCACGGGGCTGGTGCGCGGCATCCTCTACATGGTGTTCATCGCGGTCGCGCTGGTGCTGCTCGACCCGTGGAGCGCTCTGGTGCTCGCGGTGGCGCTCGTGCCGCTGTTCTTCCTGACCCGCTGGTTCCAGAAGCGCTCGGAGTCGCTGTTCCGCGCCACCCGGGTGTTCTCGGCTCGGCTGATCGTGCACTTCGTCGAGACGATGACCGGCATCCGCGCGGTGAAGGCCTTCCGCAAAGAGAAGCGCAACGAGAGCGAGTTCGGCGAGATCGTCGAGGACTACCGGGTCGCCAATGCCCGGGTGATCCAGCTGTTCGGGATCTTCGACCCCGGCCTGATCCTGATCGGCAACGTCACCGTGGCGATCGTGCTGCTCGTCGGCGGGTTCCGCGTGCTGGGAGGCGCGCTGGAGATCGGTGCGCTGCTCGCCGTCGTGCTCTACACCCGGCGCTTCTTCGACCCGCTGGAGGAGATGGCCGAGTTCTACAACTCCTACCAGGGGGCCGCCGCGGCGCTCGAGAAGATCTCGGGCGTGCTCGAGGAGGAGCCGAGCGTCGCCGACCCGGCCCAGCCCATCGACCTGTGGCAGGCCCGCGGCGCCGTCGACTTCGACGACGTGCGCTTCGCCTATCACGAGGACCGGGTCGTGCTGCCCGATTTCGAGCTGCACATCCCGGCCGGGCAGACGGTCGCGCTGGTGGGATCCACCGGCGCCGGCAAGTCGACGCTCGCGAAGCTCATGGCGCGCTTCTACGACCCGACGGAGGGCGCCGTGCTGCTCGACGGGATCGACCTGCGGCGGCTGCATCCCAAGGACCTCCGTCGCGCGATCGTGATGGTGACCCAGGAGGCGTACCTGTTCAGCGGCTCGGTGGCCGAGAACATCGCACTCGGCAAGCCCGAGGCGACCCTCGACGAGATCCAGGCGGCGGCGCGCGCGGTGGGGGCGGATGCCTTCATCCGTGCGCTGCCCGACGGCTACGACACCGACGTGAACAAGCGCGGCGGCCGGGTGTCGGCCGGACAGCGGCAGCTGGTCTCGTTCGCGCGCGCGTTCCTCGCCGACCCCGCGGTGCTGATCCTCGACGAGGCGACGGCGTCGCTCGACATCCCGAGCGAGCGTCTCGTGCAGGAGGGCCTCACGACCCTGCTGTCTGATCGCACCGCCGTGATCATCGCGCATCGCCTCTCGACGGTGGCCATCGCCGATCGCGTGCTCGTCATGGAGCACGGGCGCATCGTGGAGGACGGCACCCCCGCCGACCTCATTGCCGGCACCGGCCGCTTCGCCAAGCTGCACGCCGCTTGGCGAGACAGCCTCGTTTGAGCCTTCTTGTTCGCCGCCGCTCCTTCGGCGAACCCGCTCCGCGCGACGTACACGCCGCCGCGCTTCGCTAGCCGCCTGAGCCGCGCGACCCGCCGGAAGGCGGCGGCGTGTACGTCGCCTTCCGGCGCACGCGCGCCGCAGAAGCGGCGGCGCGCCAATAGGCAGGTGGTGGGGCCCCCGGTAACCAGCCGGGAAGCCCCACCCGTGTCGTACCGAGCAGACGGGGATCAGGGACCGTCGCTCGCATGCAACGACACGATCAAAGCACCGGTTCCTCCAAGGAGTCACGGTACTGGCCGGGTGATTGGCGGGTGATCTCCCGCTCAAGCCCCAGCGAGCGTGCGGCGCGGATGGCCTCCTCGCGCGTGGTGACGCCCAGCTTGCGGTAGAGGCGCCTCAGGTGCGTCTTGACCGTGTTGGGCGAGATGTAGAGCTCGGCTGCGATCGCCGCGACCGTGAGCCCGCGCTGCACCTGCGCGAGCACGAGACGCTCCCGGGGGCTCAGGGTTTCGACCTGCCCCTGCGCGTCAGCGGTGCGCTCGAGGATGCGTGTGATCATCAGCTGTGCGTCCGGGCGGTGCCGGCGCTCACGGGCGCGGGTCGCGATCGTGAAGAGCGACCCGGACGGGATGCGGGTCAGGGGAGCTCGTGCACCGGTGCGCGCCATCGTCACGAGAGCCCGGTCGGCGTTCACGTCGGACACGACGTAGTTGCCGCGCTCGAGCTCGATGGTCGCCCGGATCAGCTGGATGTCGACCAGGGTGCGACCGCAGTGCGCATCGCCGAGCGCTTCGCAATCGCGGATCGCCTCATCGGCGCCCACCAGGTCGCCGTGCCGCAGCCTCAGCTGCGCCACCACTCGGGCAGGGCAGAGCGGATGTCCGTCGTGGGGCTTCAGGGTCTGCAGGATCGCCCACGCCTCGTCGCCCTGGCCGAGCCCGGTGAGGACGGCGGCGCGCATGAGGCCGCCGAAGTCCATGCCGATGGAGTGCGTGTCCCAGCCGACGTACCCCTGCCCGGCCTGCTTCAGCACGTCGAGGGCCACGACGGGATGCCCCTCGAGGGCACGCAGCTGTGCCGACACGATGTGGACGAACGGCTCCCATTCGTTGCGTCGCCCCGCTTCGATCATGGCGGGCTCGAGCCGTGCGGCGAGTTCCAGGTCGCAGCGCTCGTTCGCGACCATCACCTCGGCGGCTAGGGCGGGTGCCCCGAAGCCGGTCTCCAGCAGGTCCGTTCCCTCGGCGAGGTCGCGGGCCTCGGCGACCTGCCGCAGGGCTCGATCCAGGTCCCCTTCGGATCCGTCGAGCACCGAGAGCGCTCCGAGGCACTCGATGTGCTCGGCGCGCGTGAGGGAGGCGGCATGCCCGCGGGCGTACTCGAGGTGCGGCCTGGCGATCGCGAAGAGCGCCTCGTGCAGGTCGATCAGGCCATGCTCGAGACTCCAGCGCGCACCGAGCTCGATGCGCATCGGAACCGCGGACCCGAGTCGCGTCTCGATCATGGCCTCGGCCTCGTCCACCTTGACGCGGGCTTGGGCGAGAAGGCCGCAGTTCCGCAATGCGGTGGCGTGGCCGAGGAGCACCGAGATCACGCAATGCGCGGGCACGTCGGGCGAGCCGGCGATCGCGACCTCAGCGGCCCGGAAGTAGCCGAGCGCGGATTGCCCGCGTGGGGATCCCTGCGCGCGATAGCTGCCTCCCATGGCGGCGGCGATGCGCGGGTCCGAGTGCCAGACCTCCACCGGCAAGCCGGCCACCAGCTCGCGGAAGGCGATCCCGTGCTCCTCGGACATCACGCGAGCCTGCGGATGGATCGCCTCGCGGACGCTCTCGGCGTCCCCTCTTTCGACGGCGTCCGCGATCGACCTCTTGAAGGTCTCGAAGTCGGAAGCTACGTGCACGGTCTGATCTCCTGGGTATGACCGGGCCCGCGCGGAGGCGATATCTCCCGGTCCGCGACGTCGCGGGTGAATGGGGTGGTGACGTTCGCTCGGTGATGGCCGTCCCAGGTGACCATCGCCGGGTGAGCGGAACGGGTGATGCTCATGCTACGGGCGGGATCCGTCTCATGTCCACCAAAAGGAGGACAGACAGACCGCCCAAAACGGGGGACATCGCCGGTGTTCGGGGTACAGCTTGCCAGCACTCAGCAGGGTTCGGAGCCGAGGCGCGCCGAGATCGGTCCCCGGGTAGGCTCGACGCGTGAGCATGCGGGGTGGCGGAGGCGGCGGGGGCCGCGGAGGCGCAGGCCGGGTGAGCAGCGGGGACGTCGCGGCCCAGAGGGCCGTGAACGCCGAAGCTCCGCGAATACCGCACCTCCTTGGCCGGATCGGCGAGCTGTTCGTCCCGTACCGGCGGCAGCTGATCGTGACCATCGCGCTGGTGCTGGTCAGCGCGGGGCTGAGCGTCGTGCCGCCCCTGCTGACTCAGAAGGCCTTCGACCAGGGGCTGTTCCCACCGGCCGGGCATCCGGACGTGCCGGTGCTGTTGACACTGGTCGGGCTGATGGTCCTGATCTGGCTCGCCTCGGCGGGGATCGGCGTCGGACAGACCTATCTGACCGCACGGGTCGGCAACTCCGTGATGGGTCAGCTGCGCATCCGGCTGTTCTCGCACCTGCAGGCGATGGAGCTCGGGTTCTTCACCCGCACCAAGACCGGCATCATCCAGTCCCGGCTGCAGAACGACGTCGGCGGCGTCGCGAGCGTTCTGAGCAACACGATCTCGAGCGTGGTCGGCAACACCGTCACGGTCATCGCGGCCTTCGTCGCCATGCTGGTGCTGAGCTGGCAGATGACGCTGGTCGCGATCATCCTGCTGCCCGCCCTGGTCATCGCCCAGCGCCGCGTCGGCCAGGTGCGCGCGCGCATCGCCGCGAAGACGCAGGAGTCGCTGTCGGAGATGACGGCGATCACGCAGGAGACGCTGAGCGTCTCGGGCATCCTGCTGGCCAAGAGCTTCAATCAGCAGAAGTCCGAGATCGGCCGCTACTCCGACGAGAACCAGAACCAGATCCGCCTGCAGGTGCAGCAGCAGATGAGCGGCCAGTGGTTCTTCGCCATCGTGAGCGTGTTCCTCTCGGTGATCCCGGCGGTGATCTACCTGGTCGCCGCCTGGCTGATCTTCCAGAAGGTGGATGTCACGCCCGGAACGATCGTCGCATTCACCACCGTGCAGTCCCGCCTGCTGTTCCCGCTGATGGGACTGCTCCGCGTCGCGCTCGACCTGCAGACCTCGCAGGCCCTGTTCGCGCGCATCTTCGAGTACCTCGACCTGGTGCCCCGCGTCGCCGACGCTCCCGATGCCCGTCCGGTCGCCCCCGCCAAGCTCGGCCACGTGCAGTTCGAGAAGGTGGTGTTCCGCTACCCGGACACCGAGCCCGATTCCACGGCGACCCTCAAGGAGATCAGCTTCGACATCGAGCCCGGCCAGTACGCGGCCTTCGTCGGACCGTCGGGCGCCGGCAAGACGACCGTCTCCTATCTGGTGCCGCGGTTGTACGACGTCTCGGGGGGCGCCGTGCTGTTCGCGGGCGACGACGTGCGCGAGCTGCAGCAGGAGTCCCTGATCGGCTCGATCGGCATCGTCAGCCAGGAGACCTATCTCTTCCATGCCACGATCGCCGAGAACCTGCGATACGCGAAACCGGATGCGACCGACGAGGAGCTGATCGCGGCGGCCAAGTCGGCCAATATCCACGACACCATCGTGTCGTTCCCTGATGCCTACGACACCGTCGTCGGGGAGCGCGGCTACCGGCTCAGCGGCGGCGAGAAGCAGCGCGTTGCGATCGCCCGCGTACTGCTCAAGGACCCGGCCGTGCTCATCCTCGACGAGGCGACCAGCGCGCTCGACACGGTCTCGGAGCGGATCGTGCAGAACGCCCTGGATCAGGCCGCGCGCGGCCGAACCACCATCGCGATCGCCCACCGGCTCTCGACCGTGGTCGCCGCCGACGTCATCTTCGTCGTCGAGGCCGGGCACATCGTCGAGCACGGAACGCATGCCGAGCTGCTGCGCAACGACGGCGTCTACTCCAAGCTCTTCGCCGAGCAGTTGGCCGCTGCCGAGATTCCGGGGCTCGAGGTCTGAGCCGCCGTCCGACCCGGTGCTAGGACACCGTTCCCGCACTCGTTAGAGTGAGGCATTCCCAGTTCGACCTGTCGCGTGGAGGCCCAGGGTGACGTCTGACGCCGCAGCTGCTCAGCGGCCTGCGCGCGCGCCCAAGAACAACACGCTCAGCATCAAGTCGCTGATCCTGCTGATGCTGCTCGCGGTGAGCATCGGGTCGAATCTGGTGGTCGGGATCATCGGCTACATCAACGGGACGGACTCGCTCAAGGCGGCCGCGACCGACCGGCTCGTCGAGGTGCGCGATTCGCGTTCCCGCGAGATGACCTCGCTCTTCGACTCGATTCAGAGCTCCCTGCTGCTGGCCAGCCGCGATTCTGCCGTGGTCGATGCCGAGCAGGCCTTCTCGTCGGCCTACGACGAACTGGATGCCGCGACAACGGCCTCCGCGCCCGCCGGTTCCGGCACGGTGACCGGGGGGTCGTCCACCTCGGCCGACGCTGTCGCGGCCAGCACCCCGAACGTGCTCACCGATGCGCAGGAGGCGCAGTTGCAGAGCTACTTCACCGACGACTTCGGCCCGAAGCTGCAGAAGGCGACCGGCAAGACCGCCGATGCCTCCAGCTTTCTGCCGAGCGACCCGGCCGCCCGTTACCTGCTCTACCACTACGCGCTCGCGAAGGACCCGTCCGCCCTCGGCGACGCCGGCGACGGCAGCGCCTGGTCGGCCGCGAGCGCGCAATTCCACGACTACCTGAGCCGGATGGCCTCGCTGCTCAAGTTCGGCGACCTCGCCCTGATCGACCCGAGTGGCCGCGTCGTCTACACAGCGGACAAGAACGTCGACCTCGGTGCCAGCCTCACCTCCGGCCCCTACAGCTTCACGAGCCTGGCCACCGGCTTCGATCAGGCGATGTCGCAGAACCGGTTGGACTCGGTCGTGTTCACCGACTTCAAGGCCTACGCTCCCGCGTTGGACGCGCCGACCGCCTGGGTCGTCGCACCTCTCGCCGGTGCGGGCAAGATCGTCGGGGCGATCGCGGTGCAGCTGCCGGTATCCCGGATCGATGACGTCATGACAGGCGGCCTGAGCTGGCAGAAGAGCGGGCTGGGCAAGACCGGCGAGTCGTACCTCGTGGGCGACGACGGCTACATGCGCTCGCTGTCGCGCGACCTCGCCGAGAATCCGAAGCTCTTCGTCAAGGAGGCCATGGCCTCGGGCTTGACGAGGCAGCAGGCCGACGAAGCGGTGGCGCGCAAGGAGAGCCTCGGCATCCAGCCGGTGAAGACGGATGCCGTGAAGCTCGCCCAGCAGGGCAAGACCGGCACGATCACCACCAACGGCTATCTCGGCGGGAGCACGGTCGCCGCCTATGCCCCACTCGACCTGCCCGACCCGAACCTTCGCTGGGTGATCGTCGCCGAGATCGACACCGACGAGGCTCTCGCGCCGGTCAATGACTTCACGGCGCGGCTGGCGATCTCGGCCGCCATCATCGTGGCCATCGTCTCGATCATCTCGGTGATCATCGCCGGCGCCGCCGTGCGCCCGTTGCGGCGGCTGCGCGACGCCGCCCGGCGGATCGCGGCCGGCGAATCCGGGGTGCAGGTCGAGCCGGGAGGCACGGACGAGCTCGCCGATGTCGAGTCGGCGTTCAACGACATGTCGCGGAGTCTCGAGCTGCGAGCCGCCCTCATCGAGCAGCAGAAGGACGAGAACGAGCAGCTGCTGCGCACCCTCATGCCCGAGACCCTCGCCAAGCGCTACAAGGAAGGCGCGAAGACGATCGTCGAGGATCACCAGGAGGTGACCGTGCTCTTCGCCGACATCGTCGGTTTCGAGGAGTACAGCCAGACTCTCGGCTCGTCCGAGAAGGCGCTCGAGACGCTCAACGACATCTTCCGGGCCTTCGACGACGCCGCAGAGGAGCACGGGGTCGAGCGGGTGCGCACCACCCGGCAGGGCTACCTCGCGAGCTGCGGCCTGGCCGTGCCGCGGGTGGACAACGCGCGCCGCGCGGTGATGTTCGCCATCGACATGCAGCAGATCGTCGAGCACTTCGGCGCGCAGCAGGGGGCCAAGCTCGCGATCCGGGCCGGCATCGACACGGGGACGGTCTCCAGCGGACTCGTGGGCCGCTCGCGGGTCGTCTACGACCTGTGGGGAGACGCGGTGAGCCTCGCGTTCCGGTTGCAGGGCGGAGCGAACGAGCCGGGCATCTTCGTGACCCAGCGCGTGGTCGACAAGATCGCTGACCAGCTGCCCTTCACCGACTCGGGCGTGGTGTCGACGCCGGGCGGCAATCAGCGCGTCTGGCGCATCGATCCGACCGCCGTGGACAGCGACGAGCAGCCCAGCACCTCGCCCGAGGCGGCCCCGCTGTGATGGTGACGCGGTGAACATCCTCGCCCAGCCCTGGTTCTGGCCGGCCCTGACGGTCATCATCGGCCTGCCGGTCGTGCTTCTGGTGCTCGGCGAGGTGCACACCTCGATGGTGCGGGCCGGCAGCCCGGGCGCGCGGATCGTGCTCCTCGTGCGCAATGTGCTCGCGCCGCTCGGCGCCGTGCTGATCCTGTTCACCCAGATCCCGCAGAGCGGTGGCAGCGCAGGCTTCACCTGGGCGAAGGTCGTCGCGACGGCGTTCGGCTTCGTCGTCATCCTGGTGCTGCTCGGCGGATTGAACCTCGCCGTGTTCGTGACGGCCAAGCAGGGCACCTGGCGCAACCGGATCCCGTCGATCTTCGTCGAGATCGCCCGGGTGCTGCTCATCGTGGTCTGCGTCGCCGTGCTGTTCGCCTGGGTCTGGGGCGCCGACATCGGGGGATTCTTCACGGCCCTGGGCGTCGGCTCGATCGTCATCGGCCTCGCCCTGCAGAACGCGGTCGGCTCGCTGCTGAGTGGTCTGTTCCTGGTCTTCGAGCAGCCATTCGAACTTGGCGATTACCTGGTCACGCCGAACGGCAAGGGCCGCGTCGTCGTCATGAACTGGCGTGCGACCCACATCGATTCGGCGAACGGGATCATCATCATCCCGAACTCGACCCTCGCGGGGGAGTCGTTCACCAACCTGAGCCGCGCGACCGATCCGTGGGAGACCTCGACCGACGTGCGATTCGCCTCCGACGATCCGCCGCAGGAGGTCATCGATCTGATGGTCGCGGTGGCGTCGGATCTGCCGGAGGTGCATCCGGACAGCCAGCCCTATGCCATCCCGATCGGCAAGAACTGGTACGAGATCAATATCGCGCTCACGGCGCCGGGCAAGTCGTACATGACGCTCGGGATGTTCCGCACCCGCCTCTGGTACGCCGCTCGCCGCAAGGGTCTGCACCTGGATCGCGACCTGACCGACAACTACGCGACGCCGGAGCGGACGAAGCACATGCTCAGCCGCGTTGCTCCCTACCTGTACCTCACTCCCGAGGATGTCGAGACCTACGTGCACCACGTGAAGCTCGAGCGCTACGGCGACGGCGAGACGGTGCAGCGCGTCGGCGAGATCCCGGATGGCCTCCGCGTGATCGTCTCGGGCGTCGCTCAGTTGAGCATCCCCGGCCCGGCGGGCGCTCAGTACCCGGTCGCGCAGCTCAAGAAGGATGACTTGCTGGGCCTCACCGCCCTCACCCGTCAGGCGGTCGCCGTCACCGCGACGGTCGTCGACGAGCTCGCGGTGCTGCACATCCCGACCGCGATCGTCGACACCCTGGTCAAGACCCGGCCGGCCCTGGCCAGGGACATCGGCCTGGCGATCGACCACCGTCAGCAGATCGGCGCGAAGATCCTGGCCGACGCCGGCCAGAAGCCGGAGCCGGACGCACTGGTCATCGCATGAGCCGCACGCAGTTCCGCCCCCGCGGCCGAAGCCGACGGGGGCGGAACTGTTCAGCGCCTCTGCGAGATGCGTCTCTTAGAAGTTGTACTGATCGATGTTGTCAGCCGTGAAGATCAGCGGCTTGCCCGCGACCACCACGTTGTCGACGACCTTCAGGCTGCCCTTGTCGCCGGCCTTGAGCGTGCCGTTGCCGCTCTTCGGGTAGGTGCCCTTGATCTTGGCGTCGATCGCGTAGACATCGGTGTAACCCATGTCGGCCGGGTCCCAGAGCACGCAGTTCTTGATCAGACCGCTCTTGACCATGTCCTTGACATCGCTCGGGATGCACAAGCCAGCGACCGGGACCTTGTGCGGGTCGATGTTGAGCGACTGCTCGGCCTTGATCGCGCCGGACATTCCGCCGCCGATGACCCAGACGCCGGTGGTGTCGGGGTGGGCCGCCAGGTAGCTGGTGGTCACCGACAGAACCGTTGCGGGGTCGTCGTTGCCCGGGATGACCTGGTCGATCTTCATGCCGGGGTACTTGGTCGGGATGTACTGCTGCATCTGCTTGACCCAGGTGATCTGGTTGGCAGCGGTCGACGTGGAGGTGACGAGAAGGAAGGTTCCCTTCTGGTTCACCTGGTCGGCCATCGTGTCGGTGATGGCCTGGGCGACCTGCAGGTTGTCGGCCTGGTTGATGAAGAACTCACGAGCGTCGGTGTCGGCCTCCGCGTTGTAGGTCGACACGGTGATCCCGGCCTTCATCGCCTGCTTGAGGGCGGGGGCGACGGCGGAGGGGTCGTTCGGGGCGATCGTGATGGCGGCGGGCTTGGTCTGGATCGCGTTCTCGATCGCCGTGACCTGGCCCGCGGCATCCGCGGTGCTGGGGCCGACGAAGTCGATCGTGTAGCCGAGCTCCTTCGCCGCCTTCTCCGCGCCGGTCCTGACCGCGGCGAAGAACGGGTCTCCTGTCGCCTTCGGGATGAGCACGATCGTCTTCGAGGTCGGCGCGGTGCCGCCTCCGGTGGGGGCCGTGGTGGAGCAGCCGGCGAGGCCGACCGCGGCTGTGACGGCGACGGCGACAGCGAGCGACCTCGTCCATGAGGTGCGTCGGGCATTTCGGAACATGTCTAGCCTTTCTCTTTGTGTGGGGCAGGGCCGGAGAATCGCGCGAGCGCGTTCCGGATGGCGGGCAGTTCATTGACGACGACGAGCCCGATCATGAGGGCGCCG
Source organism: Pseudolysinimonas sp. (assembly GCA_036499485.1). GTDB lineage: Bacteria > Actinomycetota > Actinomycetes > Actinomycetales > Microbacteriaceae > Lysinimonas. The sequence goes on from DASYDQ010000032.1 coordinate 72,415, forward strand.
ACCGCGATGTACTGCCAACTCGTGTCGATTCCGCCGAGCACGAAGCCGTTCGAGATCAGGCCGATGGCGACGGTGGCGAGAACCGTGCGGAGCAAGGAGATCTGGCCGCCGCGGATCGAGGCGCCGCCGACGACCACCGCCGCGATCGCAAGCAGCTCCAGCCCGTTGCCGGCGTCGCCGCGGCTGCTGAACACGCGCGAGGTGTAGATGAGGCTCGAGACGCCGGCGAGCAGGCCACTCAAGGCGTAGACGCCGATCCGCACCGCGTCGACGCGCAGCCCGCTCAATCTCGCCGGCTCCTCGTTGGTGCCGATGAGGATCACGCTGCGCCCGGCTACGGTCCGGTGGATGATCAGCGCGAGCACCGCGGCGACGAGGATCCAGACGATCGTCTGCCCGGGAACCCCGGCGAAATACGACTGACCGAACGCGATGAAGCTGTCGGGGAAGCCGGAGAACCCCATCCCGTTCGAGATGCCGAGCGCGATCCCGCGGAAGGCCGAGAGCGTGCCGAGGGTCACCAGCAGCGGATGGAGTCGGAGCAGCACGACGAGCGTGCCGTTGATGATCCCGCAGAGCAGCCCACTCGCGACGGCGAAGACGATCGAGAGGCCGAGCGGAACCCCGTGGCTGTAGCTGAATCCGAGCACCACGCTGCTGACCGCGACGATCGCGCCCACCGACAGGTCGATACCGCCTGACGCGATGACCACGGCCATCCCGAGAGCGATGAGGCCCGTCTCCGCGTTGAGGCGCGTGACATTGAGGAGGTTGCTGAAGGAGAAGAAGTACGGCGAGAGGGTCGAGAAGATGAGCAGCTCGACCGCGATCAGCAGGATGAGTCCGACGGCGCGGCCTCCGCCGGATTGGGCGAAGCGGAAGAAGGATTCACGCGACACGAGCGACCCCCGATCGAGTGAAGCGGTCGCGCGCCACGGCGAGCAGCAGGCAGATCCCGTAGACCAGGGGAGTCCAGGTTCCCGGCACTCCCATGATCACGATGCCCGAGGAGACGACGCCGGTGATGACGGCTCCGAGGATGGGTGCCGCATCCGTTCCCTTTCCTCCATTGATCGAGGTCCCGCCGATGGCGACCGCCGCGATGACCTGCAGGATGATGTTGTTGTTGATCACAGAGGTCTGCATCCCGCCCAATTGACCGATGTACACGATGCTGGCCACACCGGCGAGCGCACCCGCCAGGATGAACGTGGTGATCAGGACCCGGCGGATCGGAACGCCCATCGTGCGCGCCGCCCCCGGGTTGTCGCCGAGGGCGACCAGGTCCCGCCCCCATCGGGTGTTGCGTCGCACGATCCCGACGATCACGAAGAGCACAGCCAAGGTCAGGATCGAGTTCGGGACGAAGAGGAGGGAACCCGCACCCAAGGCGACCGCGCTGTCAGGGACGCCGACGATGTTGCGGGAGTTGGCGATGAGCAGCGCGACGCCCTGGAAGCCGTAGAGGGTCCCGAGGGTGACGACGATCGAGGGGACGGGGGTGAACGCGATCAGCAGGCCGTTCACGAGACCCGCGACGGCGCCCACGGCGATGGCCGTGCCGACCGTCGCGAAGAACGAGCCGGTGCTGAGCGCGACGAAGCCGGCCGCGAATCCCGACAGGGCGAGGACCGATCCGAGGGAGACATCGATCTCGCCGCCCAGGATCACCAGGTTCTGGCCGATCGCCATGCACGCCGTGACGGCGACGACCGTGAGGATGGCCTGCAGGTTCGACGGATTGGTGAATCCGCGGGCGAAGATCGCGAAGAACACCACGAGCACGACGAGCACCGCGATCGCCGAGACGTCACGGTGGCGGGCCAGGAACGACCTCATCGCGGTTCCCCCTCGGCACCGCTGAGCGCTGCCTCGCCGATCTTCAGCTCGGTGCGGTCGTCGCCGGTGAGCTCGGCCGCGATGCGGCCGCCCTGCATGACCAGGATCCGGTCGGACAGCAGCAGGACCTCCTGGATGTCGGAGGAGATCACGATGACCGCCGTTCCGCGGGCGGCGAGCTCGTCGATGACCGCGTAGATCTCCTGGCGCGCGCCCACGTCGATCCCGCGGGTGGGTTCGTCGAGGATGACGACCTCGGGCGACGAGGCGAGAGACCGGGCCAGCAGCACCTTCTGCTGGTTTCCGCCCGAGAGCGACCCGACCGGTTCATTGAGAGTCCGGCGGAACGTGAAGCGGCGCATCGCCTCGACGGCGAAGCCGCGCTCCTTCGCCTTCGACAGCATGCCGACCCGTCGCAACGAGGGCAGCGCCAGTACCGAGACGTTCGTGGTGACGTCGAGCGGGAGGAACAGCCCCTGCGATTGGCGCTCCTCCGGTGCGAATCCCAGGCCACGTGCCAGGGAGCCGCGGACCGTCGGCCGCGGCACCGGCTTGCCGTCGATCTCGACCGACCCCTTCGTGGCCCGCGTGCGGCCGAAGATCGCCTGAGCGAGTTCGCTCCGCCCCGAGCCGACGATGCCGGCGATCCCGAGGACCTCGCCCCGTTTCACGTCGAGCGAGATGTCCTCGAACCGGGGCGGCTGGCTGAGGCCCGTGACGCGAAGGGCGACCTCGTCGGTCGACCGGTTCGTGGCGCGGGCGACGAGATCCACCTTGCGGCCGACCATCTGCTCGATGAGGGTGTCGGGGGCGTACTGCGAGCGAGGGCCAGTGGAGACGAGGCGACCGTCGCGCATCACCGAGATGACATCGGCGATCGCCAGGACCTCGTGCATCCGGTGCGAGACGTAGAGAACCGCGACGCCGCTCTTGCTCAGATCGCGCACCACCTCCAGCAGACGCTGCGACTCCCACTCGTCGAGGGCGGCGGTGGGCTCGTCCATCACGAGGAGGCGCACGTCGGACATCAGGGCACGGGCGATGGCCACGATCTGCCGTGCGCTGTAGGGGAGGTCCTCGACGGGTTCGGCCGGGTTCACGGTGAGGCCGAGCCGGGCGAGTGCCGCCTCGGCTCGGGTCGTCATCGCGCGGCGGTCGATCCTCCCGAACAGGGCCCGCGGGCGTTTTCGCGCGACGAACAGGTTCTCGGTCACGCTGAGTGACGGGTAGAGCTGCAATTCCTGCGGGATGAGGAAGATGCCTTCGCTCTCGGCCTGCAGTGCCGAGTGGAAGACCGCGGCTTCGCCGTCGACTTGGATCTCGCCGGAGGTGACGGAGTGGACACCCGCCAGCATCTGGGCCGCAGTGCTCTTCCCTGCCCCGTTCTCGCCGATCAGGGCGTGCACCTCCCCGGCCGCGATGACGAGGTCGAGGCCGTGGACGGCCACCGTCGTGCCGAACTCCTTGCGCGCGTCGACCAGGGCGAACGATCCCGTCATGCGATCCCGCAGTTCGTGACGAGGCGGAATCGTTTAGTCAGGGTGCACGGTTGCGCGCAGCCGAAAACGGGTGAAGTCCGCGCGCACATGCCGTCGGCTGCATCCATGTCGATCTCTTCTCCAGCCGTTGAGCCACTGCGCTCATTCAGTCCAGCAGAACGTTTGCCTCCAAACGTTCACCTACACAGAACATAATGTCCCACGTCCGCACTGGCAAGAGCCGCCACGCGGCCGACCCCGTAACACGCAGCGCCCGCAACTAGGCTCGCTGCATGGACTACGCCGAGACCGTGCTCGACCTGATCGGGCACACCCCGCTGGTCAAGCTGAACAAGGTGACCGAGGGTGTCGGCGCGACGGTGCTCGCCAAGATCGAGTACCTCAATCCCGGCGGGTCGAGCAAAGACCGCATCGCGGTGCGCATCATCGACGCGGCCGAGCGGGAAGGCAAGCTCAAGCCCGGCGGCACCATCGTGGAGCCCACGAGCGGCAACACCGGGATCGGGCTTGCGCTCGTCGCCCAGCAGCGCGGCTACCGCTGCGTGTTCGTCTGCCCCGACAAGGTCAGCGAAGACAAGCGGAACACCCTGATCGCCTACGGCGCGGAGGTCGTTGTCTGCCCGACCGCGGTCGCGCCCGACAGCCCAGAGAGCTACTACTCGGTGAGCGACCGGCTGTCGCGCGAGATCCCGGGGGCGTTCAAACCCGATCAGTACTCCAATCCCAACGGGCCGCTCAGCCACTACGAGACAACGGGCCCGGAGATCTGGGAGCAGACCGAGGGGCGCATCACGCACTTCGTCGCCGGCGTCGGCACAGGCGGCACCATCAGCGGCGTCGGCAAGTACCTGAAGGAGGTCTCGAGCGGACGGGTGCGGGTGATCGGCGCCGATCCCGAGGGGTCGGTCTACTCGGGCGGCACGGGACGGCCATATCTGGTCGAGGGCGTCGGCGAGGACTTCTGGCCCACCGCCTACGATCCGACGGTCGTGGACGAGATCGTGGCCGCATCCGACGCCGAGTCGTTCGAACTGACCCGCCGCCTGGCGCGCGAGGAGGGGCTGCTGGTCGGAGGTTCCAGCGGGATGGCAGTGGCATCCGCCCTGAAGGTCGCTCGCACCCTGGGGCCCGAAGACATCATGGTCGTGCTGCTGCCGGACGGCGGTCGCGGCTACCTCGGCAAGGTCTTCAACGACGGATGGATGCGCAGCTACGGCTTTCTCCCGGCGGATGAGGGCAAGACCGTCGGTGACATCGTCGGTACCAAGAACGGCGCCCTGCCCGAACTCGTGCACGCGCACCCCAGCGACACGGTGCGCGACGTGATCGGGATCTTCAAGGAGTACGACGTCTCGCAGGTGCCCGTGCTGACGGCCGAGCCGCCGGTCGTGATGGGCGAAGTGGTCGGTTCGATCGACGAGAAGAGCCTGGTGGACGCGGTGTTCAGCGGCCGTGCCCAACTCACCGATCCGGTCTCGGGATTGATCGGGCCGCCTTTCGCGTTGATCGGGAAGCACGAGTCGGTCGAGTCGGCGCGCGAGCACCTGCGCAATGCCGACGCCCTGATGGTCACCGATGACGGCAAGCCCGCCGCGGTGCTGACCCGGCACGACCTGCTCACCTTCCTCAACAGCTAGAAAGACCCGAAAGCCTCAATGACCTCCGACAGCACCACCCCCGATTCCTCCGCCGCCGACTTCAGCACCACCGCGATCCACGCCGGGCAGGAGTTCGACCCCGCCACCGGAGCGGTCATCCCCCCGGTCTACTTCACGACGACGTTCGTTCAGGACGGCATCGGCGGCTTCCGCAACGGCTACGAGTACGCCCGCGGCGGCAACCCGACGCGGGATGCGCTCCAGACCCTTCTCGCCGCGCTCGAGGGCGGTGACCGCGCGTTCAGTTTCGCGAGCGGGCTGGCCGGCGAGGACACTCTGCTGCGCGCCATCCTGAAACCGGGCGATCACGTGCTCATGGGCAACGACGTCTACGGCGGATCGCACCGGCTGGTCAATCGGACGCTCGTGCCCTGGGGCGTCGAACTGTCGACGGTCGAGATGATGAACCTCGATGGAGTGAGGGCGGCGCTCCGCCCGAACACGAAGGTGGTCTGGCTCGAGACGCCGAGCAACCCGCTGATGAAGATCACCGACATCGCGGCCATCGCCGAGATCGCGCACGCGGCCGGGGCGATCGTCGTGGTGGACAACACCTTCGCCTCGCCCTATCTTCAGCGGCCGATGTCACTCGGCGCGGATGTCGTCACGCACTCGACCACCAAGTACCTCGGCGGTCACAGCGACGTGCTGGGAGGCGCGGTGGTGCTGAAGAACGAGACCACCATTGGCGGCGAGAGCCTCGCCGACAAGGTGGGATTCCTGCAGTTCGGCGTGGGTGCCGTCTCGGGTCCGATGGATGCCTGGCTCACCATTCGCGGCATCAAGACGCTGGCCGTGCGAATGGACAGGCACTCCTCGAATGCGCAGACCATCGCCGAGAAGCTGGTCGGACACCCGAAGGTCCAGACCGTCTACTACCCCGGCCTGCCCGATCACCCGGGACACGAGCTCGCCGCCCGGCAGATGAAGGCCTTCGGCGGGATGATCTCCCTCAAGCTCGCCGACGGCCCGACAGCGCGGAAATTTGCCGAATCGACGAAGCTGTTCCAGCTCGCGGAGTCCCTCGGGGGCGTGGAATCGCTGATGTGCTATCCGGCCGAGATGACGCACGCCTCCGTCAAGGGGACCGCACTCGAGGTCCCCGACAGCGTCGTGCGCCTGTCGGTCGGCATCGAGGGCGTCGACGACCTGCTGGCCGACGTGCTGGGGGCGCTCGAGCGGGTCTGACCGTCGGTGGTGCGTGGGACCGTGGCGTGAATGCCGTGATCTCCGGCAGGAACGGTGCAGAGCAGGCATTCCGCCCACTGTCAGGATGGAGCCCGTGACCGCCGAGCCCGTGATCAGCCAGCCGTCCGCTCCACCGGCCGGACGCATCGGACTTGCCACGGCATCCGCCTTGTACGTGGCCGCCGTGCTGGGCACGGGAGTGCTCGTGCTGCCCGGGCTCGCCGCGGACGCGGCCGGTCCCGCGTCGATCCTCGCGGTGGGCGCGGTGCTGCTGCTCTCGATCCCACTGGCCGGCACGTTCGCGGCGCTCGCGGCGCGATATCCGGATGCCGGCGGCGTCGCCACCTTCGTCCGGCTCGCGCTCGGCGGCACCGCCGCGCGGGCGACGGGCTACTGGTTCTTCTTCGGGGTGGGATTCGGCGCCCCGGTCGTCGCGGCGCTCGGCGGGGAGTACCTGGTCGCGGCCCTCCGCCTCGACAACGGGTTCGTCCCGCTCATCGGATTCGCCTTCCTCGCGGTGCCGCTCGGCCTCGCCGCGTTCGGGCTCAAGGTCAGCGGGCGCGTCCAGTTCGGTCTGTCGGCACTGCTCGTGCTCGTGGTGGTGGGCGTGGTCGCCAGCGCGGCGCCCCATCTGACGGCGTCGCACTTCACCCCGTTCCTGACGCACGGCTGGGCCGGGGTCGGGCTGGCCATCTCGCTGTTCGTCTGGGCTTTCGCGGGCTGGGAGGCGGTGACGCACTACGCGGGTGAGTTCCGCAACCCGCGCCGCACCATCCACATCGCGACGGCGATCGCGGTCGCCGTCGTCGGGCTCGCCTACCTCGCGCTCCAGTTCGCCACAGTCGGCGTGCTGGGCGCCGGCGGCAGCTCGAGCAGCGTGCCTCTCATCGACCTCGTGACGGTCACCTTGCCCGGATTCGGCCCGATCGCGGTCGCGGTGATCGCGACCGTGGTCGTGATCGGCGTGCTCAACGCCTACATCCCGGCCTTCGCCAACCTCGGTGCCGCTCTGGGCCGCGACGGTCAGTTGCCGCGCTGGTTCGCGCGGGGTGCCGAGGCCGGAGCGGTTCCGCGCCGTGCGCTCGGCCTCGTCGCGGTGCAGATGCTGATCTACACCGGCGTCTTCTTCGCCTTCCATCTGGATCTGGAGAGCTTCATCCTGATCCACACCAGCTCGATGGTGGCGGTCTACGCGCTCGGGATGGTGGCGGCGGTGAAGCTGCTCAAGCCCCGCACGGCCGGCTTCGCGATGGCCGTCATCTCGGTGGTGCTGACCGCGGGACTCCTGGTTCTCGCCGGCTGGCACCTGATCGTGCCCGCCGTCCTCGGTGTCATCGCCGTCGCGATCACGGTCGTGCAGAGGCTGCGAAGACCCAGCAGCTGAGCCGTTCGACGCGGATGTGACGACTGGCGCTCTTGTCACATCCGTGCATAATGGTCTGCAGCCACTCCACGGAGCAACTCAGCGACGAGCCCCCGCGACGGTGTGCACCATCCACCACGTCGGGAGGGCTGTGACGACCGAGCCGACGACCGCCCGCGCCCCCAACATCCGCGACGTGGCGCGCGAGGCAGGCGTCTCCTACCAGACCGTCTCGCGGGTCATCAACGACTCGCCCCGCCTGCGGCCGGAGACCCGGCAGCGCGTGCTGGAGGTGATCGAGCAGCTCGGTTACCGCCCGAACCAGGCCGCGCGAGCCCTGGTCACCAGCACCTCGAAGGTGATCGGCGTGCTCGTCGCCAGCCGTGCGGCAGCCTACGGCGCCCAGACGATCCTCTACGAGATCGAGGATGCCGCCCGCGACGCCGGCTTCACCCTCGCCATCGTCACCACGGCAAGCGACGACCACTCGGTGCGCAGCGCCCTCGACCAGCTCGATGGACAGGCGGTGCGCGCGGTCGCCGTGGTGGCCCCGCAGGCCCGCGTCTTCGACCTGCTCAGTTCCACGCCGTTGCGCGTGCCCTACGTGCTGCTCGATCCCGACCGGCGCGATGTTCCGCACAGCATCTCGGTCGACCAGTTCGAGGGGGCGCGGATCGCCACCCGGCACCTCATCGAGCTGGGGCATCGCCGCATCATCCACCTGGCAGGTCCGCAGGATTGGATCGAGGCGGAAGCCAGGATGCAGGGCTATCTGCGCGAGGTCGCCGACGCCGAACTCATGGTGCGCCCGCCCGTGCTGGGCGACTGGACGGCGGACTTCGGCTACCGGGCCGGGCGCGAGCTGCTGGCGGGCGAGGATTTCACGGCCGTGTTCTGCTCGAACGACCAGATGGCGCTCGGGCTGCTGCACTCGTTCCGGGAGGCGGGGATCCGCGTGCCCGAGGATGTCAGCGTCGTCGGCTTCGACGACATCCCGGATGCGGCGCACTACTGGCCGCCGCTGACCACGATCCGGCAGGACTTCGCCGAGATCGGGCGCCGCTCGGTGGACCTGCTCCTGGCCGAGCTCGGCGCCGGCGGGCAGCGCCATGCCGATCCGATCCGGCCGGAGCTGGTGCTGCGCTCCTCCACCGCCGTGCCGGGGGGTCGGCGATGACCGCTCTGCAGACCGCTCCGATGGGCGTGGCGACCGAGACGCCGATCCTCGAGATGCGCGGAATCACCAAGGAGTTCCCGGGGGTCAAGGCGCTCTCCGACGTCTCCCTCACCGTGGGTCGTGGGCAGATCCACGCCGTCGCGGGCGAGAACGGCGCGGGCAAGACGACGCTCATGAGGGTGCTGTCCGGCGTGCACCCCTACGGTTCGTACCGCGGCGACATCGTCTACGAGGGCCAGCTGCAGCGCTTCCGCAACGTCGGATCGAGCGAGGCCGTCGGCATCGTGACGATCCACCAGGAGTTCGCGCTGATCCCGGAGCTCTCGATCGCCGAGAACATCTTCCTCGGCAGCGAGCTCACCCGCGGCGGGGTGATCGACTGGGGCGAAGAGAGCCGGCGCGCCACGGAGCTGCTCGCGCTTGTCGGGCTGCGGGAGCACCCGGCCACCCAGATCAAGCACCTCGGGGTCGGCAAGCAGCAACTCGTCGAGATCGCCAGGGCCCTGCACAAGGACGTCAAGCTGCTCATCCTCGACGAGCCGACGGCCACGCTGAACGGCGGCGACTCGCAGCACCTGCTCGACCTGATCCTCGGCCTCAAAGAGCGCGGCGTCAGCTCGATCATCATCAGCCACAAGCTCAACGAGATCGAGCAGATCGCGGATTCCATCACGATCCTGCGCGACGGCCACGCCATCGAGACGCTCAGCCTGGCGGCCCACGACGTGGATGAGGACCGCATCATCCGGGGCATGGTCGGCCGCAGCCTGCAGAGCCGCTACCCCGATCGCCAGCCCGTGATCGGCGAGGTGTTCTTCGAGGTGCGCAACTGGACGGTACGGCATCCGCAGGCGCCCGAGCGCCTGGTCTGCAAGAACGAGAGCTTCCACGTGCGGCGCGGCGAGATCGTCGGCCTGGCGGGCCTGATGGGCGCGGGTCGCACCGAGCTGGCCATGAGCGTCTTCGGCCGCTCGTACGGCACCTACGTCTCGGGTCGGATCTTCAAAGACGGCCGCGAGATCGTGCTCAACTCCGTCTCGGACGCGATCGCCCACGGCATCGCCTACGTCAGCGAGGACCGCACCCAGCTCGGCCTCAACCTGCTCGACGACGTCAAGGAATCGATCGTCTCGGCCAAGCTCGCCAAAGTCGCGCGCGCGGGGCTGGTCGACGAGTCGGCGGAGCGCCGGGCCGCCGAGTCGTACCGCACGGGTCTGCGGATCAAGACGCCGAGCATCGACGAGGGCGTCGCCCGACTCTCGGGGGGCAATCAGCAGAAGGTCGTGCTGGCCAAGTGGATGTTCACTGATCCGGAGCTGCTGATCCTCGACGAGCCCACCCGCGGCATCGACGTCGGCGCCAAGTTCGAGATCTACGGGATCATCCAGCGCCTCGCGGCCCAGGGCAGCGGGGTCGTGCTGATCTCCTCGGAGCTCCCGGAACTGCTCGGCATCTGCGACCGGATCTACACGATCTTCGAAGGCAGCATCACGAACGACGTCGCCGTCGCCGATGCCGACCCCGAGACCCTGATGCGCAGCATCACCACGACCCAGAAGAGAGCAGCGACCCGATGAGCGACGAGACCCCGACTCCCCTCCGCCGCCTCTTCGGCGGCCTCACGCCGTCGGGGCGCCAGTTCGGCATTTTGGGCGCGCTGGTTGCGATCATCGTGTTCTTCCAGATCGTGACGGGCGGCAAGACGCTCGACCCGATCAACCTGCTCAATCTGGTCAACGGCAACGCCTACGTGCTGATCCTCGCGATCGGCATGGTGCTCGTGATCATCGCCGGTCACATCGACCTCTCGGTGGGATCGGTCGCCGCCTTCGCCGGGATCGTGGTCGCGATCTCGATCAATCAGTGGCACTGGCCCTGGCCGTTCGCCCTGGTGCTCGGGCTCGCCGTCGGGGCCATCGCCGGAGCCTGGCAGGGCTTCTGGGTGGCCTACGTCGGGGTTCCCGCGTTCATCGTGACCCTCGCCGGCATGCTGATCTTCCGCGGGGCCAACCAGTTCGTGGGCAACTCGACGAGCGTCGGGCTGCCTGCCGACTCCTTCGAGTTCATCGGCAGCGGCTACCTGCCGGATCCGGAGTGGGGGGTTCAGCTCAATCTGTCGACCGTCATCCTGGGGGCGGCGGCCATCGCCGCGGTCATCCTGCGCGAGGTGCGCCTGCGACGCCGGGAGCGTGCGATGGGGGCTGAGGTCGCTCCGTTCTGGGTCGCGGTCGTCAAAGTGCTCGTTCTCGTGGCCGTGATCTCGTGGGTGACCTTCCTATTCGCCCGCGGTCCGATCGGGACGAGCTTCCCGATCTCGGGCGTCATCCTCGTCGTCCTGGTACTGGCGTACTCCTTCATCGCCAACCGCACCGTCATCGGACGGCACATCTACGCCGTCGGCGGCAACTGGCGGGCAGCCGAGCTGTCGGGGGTGAAGATCCGGCGGGTCAACTTCTTCGTGATGATGAACATGTCGGTCATCGCGGCCTTCGCCGGGGAGATGTGGGTGGCGCGAGCCGCCGCATCCGGTCCGGGTGACGGACTTGGCTGGGAGCTGGATGCCATCGCCGCCGTGTTCATCGGCGGTGCCGCGGTCAGCGGCGGCATCGGGACCATCGTCGGATCGGTGATCGGCGGCCTCGTCATCGCGGTGCTCAACAACGGCCTCTCGCTGCTGGGCGTCAGTTCCGATCGCGTTCAGATCATCAAGGGCCTCGTCCTGCTGGTGGCGGTCGGCATCGATGTCTACAGCAAGAGCCGAGGGCGACCCTCGTTGATCGGGCGGCTGCAGCAGCGGCTCATCCCGGCGGACTCGCTGGCGGCATCCGTCACCGCACCCGCCCCCGCACCCGCCCCCGCCGCCGGAACATCGGCGCCGGACGACCGGGGGCCCGCCTCATGAGCGCCCGCGCCCGGCTCCTCGCCCTCGCTCTCACCGCCGCCATCGGCAGCCTCGCCATGAGCGGCTGCACGGCCCGCGCCGACGAGGCGGCCGCACACGCGACCGGCTTCCCGGCGGACGCGACGATCGGCGTCGCCCTGCCCGACAAGACGAGCGAGAACTTCGCCATCGCGGGGCAGCTCTTCACCGACGATCTGACCAAGGCCGGTTACACGCCCGATGTGCAGTACGCGCCCGCGACCAACACGGTCCCCGAGCAGCAGAATCAGATCGAGTCGATGATCACGAGCGGCGCCAAGGTCATCATCATCGGTGCGAAGGACGGAAGCCAGCTCTCCACCCAGGTGGCGGATGCCAAGCGGGCCGGGGTCGTGGTGATCGCCTACGACCGGCTCATCCTGAATACGCGCGATGTCGACTACTACGTCGCCTACGACAACGAGAAGGTCGGCGAACTGCAGGGGCAGGCGCTGCTCCAGGGCATGAGGGAGCGATACCCCGACAAGAAGAGCTACAACATCGAACTGTTCGCCGGTTCGCCCGACGACAACAACTCGAGCGTGTTCTTCAAGGGTGCGATGAAGATCCTCCAACCGAAGATCGACGACGGAACGCTCAAGGTGGTGTCGGGCCAGACGCAGTTCAAGCAGGTGACCACGCAGGGGTGGCTCGCGCAGAACGCGCAGACGCGCATGGACACCCTGCTCGCGGGCTTCTACGCCAACACCGAGCTCGACGGGGTGCTCGCCCCGAACGACACGCTGGCCCGCGCGATCCTGCAGTCCGTCAACACCGCCGGAAAGCCGTACCCCATCGTGACCGGGCAGGACTCGGAGGCCGATTCGGTCCGGTCGATCATGGCGGGCATCCAGTACTCCACCATCAACAAGGACACCCGCAAGCTGGTCGCCGAGGCGGTCAGGATGGTCGGTGAGTTGCAGAGCGGCCAGAAGGTCGACGTCAATGACACGAGCTCGTACAACAACGGCGCGAAGATCGTGCCGACGTTCCTGCTGCCCCCTCAGCTCGTGACGAAGGCCAATGCGGCGGAGTCGTACAAGACCGACCCGAGTCTGGAACCGCTCACCAAGGGGTGAGTGGGTTCCGCTCTATGCGGAGCGCGCGCGGTACTGATCCCGGATGACGCCCCGGGTGTCAAGCGGCGGCGCGGCCGACACGGCGACCGGCCAGCTCGGCCGCGTTCCGGTCAGTGCCCACGCGGCTTGGACGGCAGCCCCGAGCGCCACGTACTCGCCCGGCTCCGGCACCTCGACCGGCACCGGGAAGACCTGGGCCGCGATGGCCCCGACCGCAGGGTTCTGCGCGGCGCCGCCGATGATCAGCAGCCGCGAGCCGGCGACGCCGAGGTGCTCGATCGCATCGAGACCGTCGGCGAGTCCGCAGAGCATTCCCTCGATGGCGGCTCGGGCGAGGTTCTCGCGTGTGGTCGAGGCCAGGGTCATGCCGAAGAGGCTGGCGGTGGCATCCGGCAGGTTGGGTGTGCGCTCGCCCTCGAAGTACGGCTGCAGCACCAGCCCGCCGGCGCCCGGGGCGGCGGCAAGGGCCAGGCGGCCGAGTTCGGCATGGTCCACGGCGAGCAGCCGGGCGATGGCGTCGAGAACACGCGCAGCATTGAGGGTGGCAACCAGGGGCAGGAACCCACCGCCTGCATCCGCGAACCCGGCGACCGCGCCGCTCGGGTCGACGGTCGGAGCGTCGGTGACGGCGAACACCGTACCGCTCGTGCCGATCGAGACCACGACATCGCCACTGCGGGCGCCGAGGCCCAGGCCGGCCGCCGCGTTGTCGCCCGCGCCTGCTCCCAGCACGAGCCCGGCGGGGATGCCGGCGTTCTCGGCCGACAGCCCGGGGGAGTCGTGGGCCGCGAGCACGCGCGGCAGGATCGCGTCGTGGCCGAGCGCGGCGATCAGGAGCTCACGGTCGTAATCGCCGGTCGCCGGGGACCAGTACCCGGTGCCGCTCGCGTCGGACCGGTCGGTGGTGAGTTCCTCGAGCACCGGGCCCAGCGGGCTCTCGGCCGCCGGACCGTAGCCGCGCAGCCGCCAGGTGAGCCAGTCGTGCGGCAGGGCGACGGCCGCGACGTTGGCCGCGTTGTCGGGCTCGGCGTCGCGCAGCCAGCGCAGCTTGGTGATGGTGAACGATGCGACCGGCACGAGTCCGGTTCGTCGGGCCAGGGCCTCGGCGCCGAACTCCTCCGTCAGCTGCGCTGCCGCGGTGGCCGAACGGGTGTCGTTCCAGAGCAGGGCATCGCGGATGATGCGCCCCTCCGCATCGAGCACCACCATGCCATGCTGCTGTCCCCCGACCGAGAGCGCGGACACGTCGCCGAGCCCGCCGGCGTCGGAGACCGCAGCGAGCAGCGCGCTCCACCACGCATCCGGGGCCACCTCGGTGCCCTCGGGGTGCGCGGCGCGACCACTGCGCACCACGGCGCCGGTCGCGGCGTCGCGCACCACGACCTTGCAGCTCTGCGTCGACGAGTCGATTCCTGCTACCAGCGTCATCGAGAATCCTTCAGGTCGTTGTCGGCGCCATCCTCGGTCAGGACGCGGTTCATTTCACGCCAACTGAGCGCCGGCGACGCTGGCCGCGTCGCCCCCAGGCGAACTCAGTTGCGAGCGCCGAGGAGGTGCTCGGTCGCCAGCTGCTGCAGCCGGACGAAGCCGAAGCCCTTGCCGTCGTAGTACGGGGCCGGGTCGAAGTCTTCGAACGCCGAGCGGTCGGCGAGCAGCTCGTCGTAGCTCTCGCCCTTCGCGAGCGTCGGCGTTGACAGGCCATCGACCTGCGCCGCCTTGAGCGCTTCCTGCACCTCGGGGTCGGCGCGGAATGCCGCAGCGCGTTCCTTGAGCATCAGGTAGTTCGCGATGTTGGCCCGCGCGGAGTCCCACACGCCCGTCTCGTCCTCGGTGCGCGAGGGCTTGTAGTCGAAGTGGCGCGGGCCGTCATAGGCCTGCCCGCCGTTCGGGCCGCCGTTCTCGAGCAGGTCGACGAGGGCGAAGGCGTTGTACAGGTCGCCGTGGCCGAAGACGAGGTCCTGGTCGTACTTGATTCCGCGCTGGCCGTTGAGGTCGATGTGGAAGAGCTTGCCCTGGTAGAGCGCCTGCGCGATGCCCGAGGCGAAGTTGAGCCCCGCCATCTGCTCGTGCCCGACCTCGGGGTTGATGCCGAACAGGTCGGGCTTCTCGAGGGTTCCGATGAACGCGATCGCGTGCCCGAGGGTCGGCAGCAGGATGTCGCCGCGGGGCTCGTTGGGCTTCGGCTCGATCGCGAAGCGGATGTCGTAGCCCTTGTCGGTCACGTACTGGGCAAACAGGTTGACGCCCTCGCGGTAGCGCTCGAGCGCCATCCGGATGTCTTTCGCCGAGTCGTATTCCGCACCCTCGCGGCCGCCCCACATGACGAAGGTCTTGGCACCGAGTTCGGCGCCGAGGTCCAGCTGGCGGAGGGCCTTGCGCATCGCGAAGCGACGCACGCTGCGGTCGTTCGACGTGAAGCCACCGTCTTTGAACACCGGGTTGCTGAAGAGGTTGGTGGTGACCATCGGGATGATCACGCCGGTGTCGGCGAGAGCGCCCTTGAGGCGGTCGATCTGCTTCTGACGCTCGGCATCGGTCGAGCCGAAGGCGAACAGGTCGTCGTCGTGGAAGGTGAGTCCGTAGGCGCCGACCTCTTTGAGTTTCGTGACGACGTGGACGATGTCCATGGCCGCACGGGTCGGGCCGCCGAAGGGATCCGCGCCGTTGTAGCCGATCGTCCAGAGCCCAAAAGAGAACTTGTCGGCGGGGGTGGGTACTAAGGCCATGAGGGTGCGCCCTTCAGCGTCTCGGATGATTTGTTGTCGTTTGGAACATATTACAGCAGAATGAGCCTGCGGGAACACCATTCATACGAAATCAGGATAGCGATGGGCCTGACCAACCAACGGAAACTATCGCTCGGCCTTCCGAAAGAAGTTGTGAGAATGGATACGATCACACCATGTCGATAGAGCAGATGCCGCCACGTGTGACGCTCGCCGAGGTCGCCGACGAAGCCGGGGTTTCGCTCTCGACGATTTCGAAGGTGCTCAACGGCCGCAGGGATGTCGCGTCCGCGACCCGTGCCCGGGTCGAGGTGCTGCTCGAGCGCAACGGCTATCGCCGTCGCGGCAACGAACGCCGGGACTCCAGCCTGCTCGAGGTGGTCTTCCATGAACTGGACAGCGCCTGGTCGATGGAAATCATCAAGGGGCTCGAAAATGTCGCGCGCGAAAACGACATGAGCGTGGTGCTGACCGAGAGCGGCAACCGGCACGCGCCGGGACCCGAGTGGATCTCCGGGGTCCTCCGCCGCCGCCCGGTCGGCGTCGTGTTGGTCTTCTCCGACCTCGCCCCGGCGCACAAGCAGCAGCTCAGCTCGCGCGACATCCCGTTCGTCATCATCGACCCGGCGGGTGATCCGTCTCCGGGCGTCCCCTCCGTGGGATCGGCGAACTGGGCCGGCGGTCTTGCGGCCACGCGCCACCTGATCGAGCTGGGCCACAAACGGATCGCGATGATCACGGGTCCCGAGGACATGATGTGCTCGCTCGCCCGACTCGACGGGTACCGCTCCGCGATGAACTCGGCGGGCCTCACGGTCGACCCCGCCCTCATCCGCTACGGCGACTTCCACGTCGACGGCGGGCGGCTCGCCGCGAACGCGCTGCTCGGGATGCCCAACCGCCCGACCGCGATCTTCGCGGGCAGCGATCTCCAGGCCCTCGGCGTGCTCGAGGCCGCGCGGGCGGCCGACATCCGGGTCCCCGAGCAGCTCTCGATCGTGGGCTACGACGACGTCCCGCTGGCCCAGTGGTCCAGCCCGAGTCTGACGACCGTGCACCAGCCGTTGCAGAAGATGGCGGAGGAGGCGGCCCGCCTGATCCTCCGTCTGCGCGACGGCGCGGACGCGTCCGGCTCGCGGATGGACCTCGCGACGCACCTCGTGGTGCGGGACAGCACCGCGCAGCGCGTGGTCGAGTAGCCTTTCGGGCATGACCAACGGCAGCGCGGACTACCGAGACGCAGGCCTCGAGTTTCCGAGCGACTTCCTTCTCGGGTCCGCGACCGCCGCGTACCAGATCGAGGGCGCCTTCCAGGAGGACGGGCGTGGCCCCTCCATCTGGGACACGTTCAGTCACACCCCCGGCCGCACGCTCGACGGCGACACCGGCGACGTCGCGGACGACCACTACCACCGGCTCACGGCCGACCTCGACCTGATGAAACGCCTCGGTCTCGAGGCCTACCGTTTCTCGATCGCCTGGACGCGCATCCAGCCCTCGGGGCAGGGGAAACCGCTCGAGGCGGGGCTGGGATTTTATTCGCGCCTGATCGACGGCCTCCTCGAGCGGGGCATCAAGCCCATCGCGACGCTGTACCACTGGGACCTGCCGCAGCCACTCGAGGACGCGGGCGGATGGCCGGCGCGCGACACCGCGCTGCGGTTCGCGGAGTACGCCTCGATCGTGGGCGACACGCTCGGCGACCGAGTCGCGGTCTGGACGACCATGAACGAGCCGTGGTGTTCGGCGTTCCTCGGCTACGGGTCCGGCGGGCACGCGCCCGGGCGCACGAGCGATCTCGCTGCCCTGCGTGCCGCGCATCACCTCATGCTCGGTCATGGCCTGGCTCTGCAGGAGCTCCGCCACGTCGTGACGAAGGCCGACGCGGAGTACTCGGTCACGCTCAACTTCCACTCCCTGCGCGGCGACGCGGAGAGCTCGCCGGAGGCCATCCGACGCATCGACGCCCTCGGCAACCGCAGCTTCACGGGCCCGCTGCTGCACGGCGAATACCCCGCCGACCTCCTCGAGGACACCAGAGCCATCACCGATTGGGACTTCGTGCAACCCGGCGACCTCGAGACGATCCATCAGCCGATCGACTTTCTCGGGGTGAACTTCTACTCGACCGCGACGGTCCGGATGTGGGACGGCCGGTCACCCAAGCTCTCGAACGACGGCCACCGGGATGTCGGGGGATCGGCGTGGCCGGGGAGCCGGGATGTCGAGTTTCTCGAGCAGCCCGGCCCGCTCACCGCGATGGGCTGGAACATCGCGCCCGACGCCCTCGAAGAGTTGCTGGTGTCGTTGTCGCAGGAGTTCCCGGACCTGCCCCTGGTGATCACCGAGAACGGCGCGGCCTTCGACGACGTCGAGGTCGACGGACGCGTGCACGACGAGAAACGCGTCGACTACCTCCGCCGGCACTTTACCGCCGCGCACCGCGCGCGGGCACGGGGCGTCGACCTGCGCGGATACCTCGTCTGGTCCCTCCTCGACAACTTCGAGTGGAGCTACGGCTATTCGAAACGGTTCGGCCTGGTGCGGGTCAACTACGAGACGCAGGAGCGCATCGTGAAAGACAGCGGTCGCTGGTTCGCCCGGCTGATCGAGACCCGCCGAATCCCGGAGGGTCTCGAATGACGATCGCACCCGGCGCGGATGGCCGGGGCAACAGCGATGTGCGCCGGCACAACCTCTCCCTCGTGCTTCGCCTCGTGCACCAGTCCCAGGGGGTTCCGCGGTCGGCGCTCACCCGCAGCACGGGGCTCAACCGCTCGACCATCGCGGCGCTCGTCGGCGAGCTCGTCGAGCGCGAGCTGCTCGTCGAGGCCGAGCCGGATGCGAGCAACCAGGTCGGCAGGCCGAGCCCGCTGGCCCTTCCCGGGCCGAGGCCCATCGCCATCGCCGTCAACCCGGAGATCGACGCGATCACCGTCGGTGTCGTGGGCCTCGGAGCGACGGTGCTGCAGCGCATCCGGCGCCCCCTGTCGAAGAGCCCGTCGGTCGCCGACGCGGTCGCCGTCACAGCGGGGTTGGTCACGGAACTTCGCCGAGAGTTCGGGGCGGGGCACACCGTGCTCGGAATTGGTGCCGCTATTCCGGCGCTCGTGCGCGCAAGGGACGGGGTGGTCCGGCTTGCCCCGCACTTGCACTGGGTGGACGAGCCCTTTGCCGCCGAGCTCGAGGCCGCGACCGGGCTCCCGGTCTTCGCGGCCAACGACGCCAATCTCGGGACGCTCGCCGAGAGCATCTTCGGCGCGGGCCGCGGTGTCGCCGACCTCATCTACCTGAACGGCGGGGCGAGCGGCATCGGTGGCGGGATCATTTCGGGCGGCCGTGCCCTGTCGGGTGTGGAAGGCTACGCGGGTGAGTTCGGCCACACCGTCGTAGCCACCGGCGGCGAGCGCTGCCACTGCGGCGCGGTGGGCTGCCTCGAGACCGAGGTTCGCCGGGACCGTCTCGTCGCGCTCACCGGACTCGACGATGTCGACAGCGACGAGCTCGAAGCCGCCCTTCTGGCCGGCGAGACGGCGGCGATCCGCACCGAGGTCCTGCGGCAACTCGACTTCCTGGCGGTCGCGCTTCGGAACGCGGTCAATATCCTGAACCCGAGCACGATCATCCTCGGCGGCTTCCTCGGATCGCTCTACGCCGTCGCTCCCAACCAGCTCGACGCGTTGCTCGCGAGCCAGCCGCTTGCGGCCTCGAGCGAGGCCGTGTCGGTGGTGCGCTCGGTGCTGGGCGCCAACCGCCTCATGATCGGCGCCGCCGAGTTGGCCTTCGAATCGGTGCTCGACGACCCGTCCTCCTTCGTGACCGGGGAGAAATCCGCGCGGTGACATCGGTTCTCCATCCTGGCGACTCGCTGAGCGGTCGCCAGAGGCTCGTCTACGTTCTGGTGCTGGGCGCCCTGACCGCGCTCGGGCCGTTCACGGTCGACCTCTACCTGCCGTCCCTGCCCGAGGTCCAACACGAGTTCTCGGTGAGCACACCGCTGGTGCAGCTGACGCTCAGCGCGACGACGATCGGCTTCGCCCTCGGGCAGCTGATCGTCGGGCCCTGGAGTGATGCGGTCGGGCGCCGCGTTCCGCTCATCGCGGCGACGCTTCTGCACGTGGTCGCGAGCATCCTCGTCGCGACGTCCCCCGGGATCGACTGGCTGATCCTGTTCCGCGTTCTCCAGGGGTTCGGCGCGGCCGCGGGTGGCGTCGTCGCGGTGGCGACCGTGCGCGACCTCTTCGGCGGGTATCCGCTGGTCCGGATGCTGTCCCGGCTCGCCCTCGTCTCGGGCCTCGCGCCCGTGATCGCGCCGCTGGCGGGATCGGCGCTGCTGTTGCTCTTCCCCTGGCGCGGAATCTTCTGGGTACTCGCCGCGTACGGTCTCGTGGTCGTGACGGCCGCCATCATCTTCATCGTCGAAACGCTTCCCGCTCACCATCGCAGACGCGGCGAGGTCGGCGCGGTGGCGCGGTACCGGGCGCTGTTCCGCGACCGGCAGTTCGTCGGGATCGCGCTGGTCAGTGGCATGGTGTTCAGCGGGCTGTTCGCGTACCTCACGACGTCGCCGTTCCTGTTCCAGGACCACTACCGCTTCACCCCGCAGCAGTACGGACTTCTGTTCGCCGTGAATTCGGTCGGAATCATCGTCGGCGTGCAGACGAGTTCGCGCATTGCCCGGAGGGTCGGACCGCAGTGGATTCTGAGCGTCGCGCTCGCCGGCCTCCTCGTGACGGCCAGCGTGATCGTGGTCGACGGGATGCTCGGGGCAGGGCTCTGGGGCACGCTCGTGCCGCTCTGGTTCTTCATCACCTCGTGCGCGTTCTGCTTCCCGTGCACGCAGGCTGTCGCCCTCGCCCACCATGGCGCGGAGGCGGGCACGGCGGC
Organism: Pseudolysinimonas sp.; assembly: GCA_036499485.1. Classification (GTDB taxonomy): domain Bacteria; phylum Actinomycetota; class Actinomycetes; order Actinomycetales; family Microbacteriaceae; genus Lysinimonas. The sequence goes on from DASYDQ010000032.1 coordinate 92,751, forward strand.
CTCGGTGCTCGGGGCGGCGAACTTCGGGATCGCGGGGCTGCTTTCGCCCCTCATCGGCTTATTCAGCGTCGCGAGTTCTATTCCGATGGGTGTCACGATGATGATCACTTCGGTCGTGGGGCTGCTGTCGCTCTGGCTGATTGTGCGACCGCGGACGGTTGCCGCGCTCGATCACTAGCGCGCACGAAGCGGCCTGCAACGTTGTAATGTGCGTATCAGGTCGGTGGCCCGGCCGGCGCAGGGAAGGACGTTTCAGTGGCAGTCACGATGCACGACGTCGCGAACCTGGCCGGCGTGTCGATCAAGACCGTCTCGAACGTCATCAACGACTACCAGTACCTCAAACCCGAGACCAAACGGCGCGTCCAGGAGGCCATCGACGCTCTCGGATATCGCCCGAACCTCTCCGCCCGCGGTCTACGGTCGGGCCGCACCGGCGTCATCAGCCTGATCATCCCCGACCTCCGCAACGCCTACTTCGCGGAACTCGCCGA
>DASYDQ010000033.1:0-5626 GCA_036499485.1 Pseudolysinimonas sp.
GTGTCGTTCAGACCTAGCAATACGCGGAGTAGCGTCGTCGTGCGCACGGTGAACCTCGGTACTTGCGACTGGCAGTTGGAGCTGTCGCGCTACCATGGGTCTTCGGATGCATGTGCGCATCCTCACCAAACGGGCGTTGAACCCTCCTGTGCCCTGCTACGACCAGATCTCGGCGATCGCGCTCCCACTAAACCTGGAGGAGACCCAAAGGAACTCGCTCTTCGCGCATTCGGGTGACGCCTCGTCGAGAACGCTCAACCCGACTGTTGGCGGTCACCTGATTCTGCGTAATTCTGGACCGGCCGGTGGTACCGGATCGGGAAAGAGTCGTTGGCGTACCTGCTGCCGGTAGTGCTCGATCGGGAGGTCGAGGTGGTGGTGCGTGGCCTCGCTCCTGGTGAAGCCGAGCAGGCGCTCGCGGAGGCGGGCGAGTGCGTCCCGGTGGCGCTGGCGCTCGTCAGCGAGCTCACGGAGGATCTCGGCCACGGGCCGGGCTCGTTCGGGCGGCGACACCCAGAAGTCGAGAGCAAGCTGGCTGCACAGGAGGTCGAAGTCGAGATCGACGAGCCGCTCCTCGCACTGGCCGGCGAAGTCGCGCGCGACGCCGTTCGAGCAGGAAAACTTCGAAGCCATGTCCTCGACGATGTCTCGATCTTGGTTGGCCTCGCGTTGCCGGTGTTCGGTCTGCCGCTGCTGGAAGGTCTTGGCGTGGCTGTTGTGCTTGCGACGAGACATAAAGTTGCGCCTCCGCGGGCAGTGTAGAGAATCGGTCCGACACGGACGACTTTGCGCTGCGGTTTGTGATCTGCGCCTGGTGCGGCCAGGTGTTCTTCGTCTGCCCGTGGTGTGACGACGGAGATCGCTACTGCACCCGGTTGTGCGCGGACGCGGCGCGAGAGGCATCGGTTCGAGCCGCGGGGCGTCGCTACCAGCAAACCGAGGCCGGTCGAGCCCATCACGCCGCGCGGCAGCAGAAGTACCTCGATCGACGCGACCTCGCAAAGATGACGCATCAGTCCGGAAATCGGACCCGCGGGCCTGCCGAAAACTTGCCACCGGACGTAGAGGTCTTGGTGCCGGCTCCGGTCGCGATGCACGACGCATCGACCGCGATCGGCGAGGAGACAGCTCATGTCCACGCGTTCGCTCTGGGTGACGATCGATTCGAGGTGCGACGAGACGAGGGTGCTGGTGACGGAGGGGCCGAAGGTGACCGTGCTCAAGGCACGGTTGTCGTCGACGGTGCACCATCCGCGCGCGGTGCCGGCGCTGCTCGAGGCGCTGGCGATGTGGGAGGGCAGGCCGGTCCGTGCTGCCATCGTTGTGGGCGGGTCGGACGACTCGTCCGCCACCCGGCTCAAGCTCGACTTCCTGACCGACGTCAGCGGGGCGCCGCTCTACAAGCTCGAGTTCGTCGACAGTCACAAGCGCCGCCATGAGGACCGGCTGGACGGGATGGGGGAGTTCTACGACTTGCGGCAGCTCTCGCTGTTCGAGGTGGCACGGTGATCGATGCCGCGCGGTGCGCGCACATCCGCCACCTGTTCTACGTCGAGCACTGTCGGGTCGGGACGATCGCGGCCGAGCTCGGCGTCCACCGCCACACGGTCTGCAGGCTCCTCGCGTCCGACCGGTGGGTCGGCACCGGGCCCCCGGTCCAGCCGACGATGCTCGACGGGGACACGGGCCTGGTCGGCCAGACGCTCGAGCCGCATCCCTGCGACCCGCGGCAGCTTGAGGTGGCGCCATGATCGATGCCGCGCAGCACGCGCGCATCCGCCGCCTGTTCTACGCCGAGCACTGGAAGGTCGGGACGATCGCGGCCGAGCTCGGCGTCCACCACGACACGGTCAGCAACGCCATCGAGTCCGACCGGTTCGTCGCCGCGGGCAGCCTGGTGCGGCCGACGATGCTCGACCCGTACAAGGGCCTGGTCAGCGAGATCCTCAAGGAGCACCCCCGGCTGTTGGCCACGCGCATCTTCGGGATGCTCCGCGACCGCGGCTACACCGGCTCGGTCGTCCAGCTGCGGCGCTACGTCAAGACCGTGCGGCCACAACGCGCCGAGGCGTACCTCCGGCTCCAGACCCTGCCCGGCGAGCAGGCCCAGGTCGACTGGGGCCACTTCGGCAAGATCCGGATCGGGTCCGCCGTGCGGACGCTGTTCTGCTTCGTGTTCGTGCTGTCGTGGTCGCGGGCGATGTTCGCGCACTTCATGCTCGACGCCACGCTGGAAGCGTTCATGTACGGCCACGTGCTTGCGTTCCAGGCGCTCGGCGGCGTGCCGCGCGAGATCCTGTACGACAATCTCAAGAGCGTCGTCCTCGAACGGGTCGGCGATCACATCCGGTTCCATCCCCGGATTCTCGATCTCGCCGGCTATTACTGCTTCGCGCCCAAGCCGTGTGCGCCGTACCGCGGCAACGAGAAAGGCAAGGTCGAGCGACTGATCCGCTACCTGCGCGACGCGTTCTTCGCCGCGCGCCGGTTCTCGTCGGTCGAGGACCTCAACGCCCAGCTCGCGCGCTGGATCGCCGAGGTCGCGCACGTGCGTCGGGCACCTGGCCACGCCGACGGCCGCGCCGTCGGCGACCTGCTCGCCGAGGAGCGCCTGCGCCTGCTACCGCTGCCGGAGCACCCGATGGCGTGCGGGCGCGTGCTCGGCGTGACCTCGGGCAAGACCCCGTACGTGCGGTTCGATCTCAACGACTACTCGATCCCGCACACCCACGTGAAGAAGTCGCTCACGCTGGTCGCCGAGGCGCACGCTGTGCGTGTCCTCGACGGAGATGCCGAGCTTGCCCGCCACGACCGCAGCTACGACCGCGGCAAGGTCATCGAGGCACCCGAGCACATCGCCGCGCTCGCGCGCGACAAGCGGCGCGCGCACGAGCTGCGCGGTCGCGACCGGCTGCGCAGCGGCTGCCTGCACACCGACGCGCTACTCGACGCGGTCGCGCTGCGCGGCGGGCACCTCGGCGGCCAGACCAGCCGGCTGCTCCAGCTCCTCGACCGCTACGGCGCCGTCGAGCTCGACCGCGCCATCGCCGAGGCGCTCACGCGCGGTACCCCCAGCGCCGCCTCGGTCGCTCACGTGCTCGACCAGCGGGCCCGCGCGCGCCACGCGTTGCCCCCGCTCGACACCGTGCTGCCCGATGACCCGCGTGTCCGCGACCTCCGCGTCACGCCCCACGCGCTCGCTCGCTACGACGAGCTCTATGCCCCCGACGACGCTGCCGCCGACGCCGCCGCGGGCGACGGTCCGCCGCTCGACGGCTACGACGAGGAGAACGCGTCGTGAGCGCGCTCGCGGAAGCCCTCAAGGCCATCGGTCTGGCCCACACGGCGACCGAACTCGACGACCTCGTCGCGCTCGCGACCAAGCGGCGCTGGAATGCCACCCAGCTCCTCGAGCACATCGTCGAGGCCGAGCAGCGCGAGCGCGCCCAGCACAGCCTCCTGCGGCGCATCGGCCACTCCCGGCTCGGCCACTTCAAACCGTTCGCCGACTTCGACTGGGCATGGCCCACGCGCATCGACCGCGACGCCATCGAGGCCGCGATGCAGCTCGACTTCCTCGCCGCCGCCCGCAACGTGGTATTCGTGGCGCCGCAGGGGCTCGGCAAGACGATGATTGCCCAGAACATCGTCCATGCCGCCCTGCTCGCCGGCCACGCCGCTCTGTTCGTCACCGCCGCCCAGATGCTGCTCGACCTCGGCGCCCAGGAGTCGGCCCGCGCCCTCGACCGCAGGCTCCGCTACTACGCCTCGCGGCCGCTGCTGTGTATCGACGAGATCGGCTACCTGTCCTACGACGCACGCAACGCTGACTTGCTGTTCCAGGTCGTCAGCCGGCGCTACGAGCGCAAGAGCCTCATCCTGACCACCAACCTGGCGTTCAGCGACTGGCCGACGATCTTCCCCAACGCTGCCTGCACGACCGCGCTCATCGACCGCGTCGTCCATCACGCCGAGATCATCGCCATCGAGGGCGACAGCTATCGTCGTCGCGAGGCGCAGGCCGCCAAGCCGTCGCGCCGCCCCACGCCCAAGGCGTGACCGTCGTTGGCGGTCCTCGGTCGTCCTCGGCGACCGGGCCCGCCCGCGGCGTGGGCCCGATCATCGGGCCCGCCGAAACGGCGTCTACCGCTGGCCCGCGATCCGGATCCCGACCGGCCGGGCGATGATAGGCACTCGACCGGCCGGTTCAGATTTCTGCGTTTCTTAGTGACCGCCAACAACCCGACGTACTCCAACGCCTTTCACGCTCGGCCTGCAACACGCTCGCCGCGTGCACCCGCCCATTCGAGGGGTACCTCCCCACTCTGGGAGTGCGCGGCCGCGAGGCCCTGCCATCGCGGCCCGCATAGGCGGATCTGCCAGCGACGAGCGACAGGGTCAAGGCTCGCGAAGCGACGGCCCCTGGCCGCTTGGCCTTGAGGCTGTTGCTCGTCGCTGGCTCTGAGAGCATCGGATCTTCAGGGGCTTGGGCGCATGCGCGGATCCCACGCAGCCTCGTCACCCGAAAGCGAGGAGAGCCAAAGAACTAGAGGTATGTCGCCACCGGCCACGGAGGGCACCACTTCCACCGGGATCACCGGGCACCAGGGACCCACCTACTGGCCATCCGCCGGAGGCCCGCCGGTGCAGTCAAGGGGCGCCGCAGGCGCCGAGCGCAGCGAGCTTGCCCTCGACGGCACCCGGCGGCCTCTGGCATCCTGTGTTCGAGCACAGGCCCCAAGCGGGGGCGTCCACCGTCGACGAACGCGGGACGCGCCGTGTGCCCCATCCGAGCGTCAGTGGGCGCAGGCGAAGAACCGCTCCCCCGCCACCGGGTGGGTCCCTGGTGCCCGGTGGTGCCGGTGGAACTGGTACCCACGCTCACCGGCGGTGACAGGGGTACCCACATCGGTACCTTACGATAACCGTGCCACAGGAAGAAGTCCTAAACGATCCCGCCGGGCGGTGCCTACGGGCGCCTGGGCGTCGGCAGCACCGAGCACTCCTCCGCTGCGCTTTGGTCCTGCGGGTGACGACGGCCGTCGCCCCGTGTTGATAAGCAGTTGCGCCAGCCCCGCTGGGCTGGTTCGCTGTGGTCGGCGGCCTCGATCATCCGGACGCGAGCCCGGAGTCGAGGAGCTGCTTCGGGTTGACCGAGCCGCGCCCGCGCACCCGCGCGCTCGGCGCGATTGAGAACCGCGTTTCCAGGATGACCGTCTCCACTCTTAATCAGGGCAGCTCGCGGATGAGCTGTTCGAGTTGCTCTACGCGCGGCTGATAGGTGGAGGGGGCAAGCGCGGCGAACTGGCGGAAGATGCCCAGGGCTTCCTCGTAGTGCTTGCGGGCCTCTGCGTTGCGGTTCTCGGCTTGGTTAAGCAAGCCGAAGGTGAGCAGAGTCTGCGCGACAATGGGCATGTAGGCCGCCGGATTCGTTTGCGCTAGCCCGCGCCGGATGTCCAGTGTTTCTTGGTATTGCAGGCGCGCCTCGGCGTTGCTGTTCTCAGCTCTGCTAAGGTTGCCCTTGTTATGAAGGGTAGCAGCGACGTAGGGCAGGTAGACTTGGTCCGTGTTCGCTAGCTCGCGATAAAGGGCGAGCGCTTCCTCGAATTGTTGGCGCGCCTCGGCG
>DASYDQ010000034.1:0-56561 GCA_036499485.1 Pseudolysinimonas sp.
GTTCGGCAAGCTCACGCCGATCTACCCCAACGAGCGCCTGCGCCTCGAGACGGATCCGGCCAAGCTGTCGACCCGCATCATCGACCTGATCGCCCCGATCGGCAAGGGCCAGCGCGGCCTGATCGTCGCGCCGCCGAAGGCCGGCAAGACGCTGATCCTGCAGGCCGTCGCCAAGGCGATCGCCGAGAACAACCCCGAGGTGCACATCATGGTGGTGCTCGTCGACGAGCGCCCAGAAGAGGTCACCGACATGCAGCGCTCGGTGAAGGGCGAGGTCATCGCCTCCACCTTCGATCGTCCCGCCGAGGACCACACCACGGTCGCCGAGCTCGCCATCGAGCGCGCCAAGCGCCTCGTGGAGCTGGGCAACGACGTGGTCGTGCTGCTCGACTCGATCACCCGCCTGGGGCGCGCGTACAACCTGGCCTCGCCGGCATCCGGTCGCATCCTGTCCGGGGGAGTGGATGCCAGTGCGCTCTACCCGCCGAAGCGCTTCTTCGGTGCGGCGCGCAACATCGAGGGCGGCGGCTCGCTGACCATCCTCGCCACCGCGCTCGTCGAGACCGGCTCCAAGATGGACGAGGTGATCTTCGAGGAGTTCAAGGGCACCGGCAACATGGAGCTGCGCCTCTCGCGCCAGCTGGCCGACAAGCGCATCTTCCCGGCCGTGGACATCTACGCCTCGAGCACCCGCCGCGAGGAGGAGCTGCTCAGCCCCGAAGAGGTCAAGATCACCTGGCGCCTGCGCCGTGCCCTCGCCGGTCTCGAGCTGCAGCAGCAACTCGAGGTGGTGCTCAGCAAGCTCAAGGAGACCCAGTCGAACACCGAGTTCCTGGTGCAGATCCAGAACTCGCTGCCCGCCGCCAACGGCAACGGGCACGCGGCCAACGGGAACGGGCACAGCGGCACCGGGTCGCACGGCCACAAGGAGTAAGCGGTGTTCGAATCGGTCGCTGCGCTGCGCGCCGAGCACGAACAACTGCAGCAGCAACTCGCGGATCCGGCACTCCACGCCGATCCGGCGCGCTCCAAGAAGGTCAACCGCCGCTACGCCGAGCTGAGCAAGATCCTCAAGGCGCACGACGACTGGCTGCAGGCCGAGGACGATCTGGCCGCCGCGCGCGAGCTGGCCAAGGAGGACGAGGCCTTCGCGGCCGAGGTGCCGTCGCTCGAAGACGGCCTGGCGGCAGCGCAGGAACGCCTGCGGCGTCTGCTGATCCCGCGTGATCCGGATGACGGGCGTGACGTGATCATGGAGATCAAGGGCGGCGCGGGCGGCGCCGAATCCGCGTTGTTCGCCGCCGATCTGCTGCGCATGTACCTGCACTACGCGGAGTCGAAGGGCTGGAAGACCGAGATCCTGGAATCCGACCCGACCGACCTCGGCGGCTACACGAACGTGCAGCTCGCCATCAAGGCGAACGCCACCGATCCCGCGGACGGGGTCTGGGCGCACCTCAAGTACGAAGGCGGCGTGCACCGCGTGCAGCGTGTGCCGGCCACCGAGTCGCAGGGCCGCATCCAGACCTCGACGGCGGGCGTGCTGGTCTTCCCGGAGGTCGATGAGCCAGAAGAGGTCGAGATCGGCCCGAACGACCTGCGGATCGACGTGTTCCGCTCGTCCGGCCCTGGCGGGCAGTCGGTGAACACGACCGACTCGGCGGTGCGCATCACGCACATCCCCACCGGGATCGTCGTCTCGATGCAGAACGAGAAGTCGCAGATCCAGAACCGCGAGGCCGGGATGCGCGTGCTCCGAGCTCGGCTGCTCGCGCGTCAGCAGGAGGAGCTCGCCGCGGCATCGAGCGCGGCCCGCAAGACGCAGATCCGCACGATGGACCGCTCGGAGCGCATCCGCACCTACAACTTCCCCGAGAACCGGATCGCCGACCACCGCACCGACTACAAGGCCTACAACCTGGCCCAGGTCATGAACGGGGCGCTCGACGCCGTGATCGACTCCTGCATCCAGTTCGACGAAGAGGCCCAGCTGGCGGAGCTGGGCGCCGAGTAGTGGCCCGGTCCGAGCGCACCGTCGCGGCGCTCCGGTCGCACGGCACGGCGGTGCTGAGCGCGGCCGGCATCCGCAACGCCGACGTCGACACCGAATTGCTGCTCGGCCACGTGCTCGGCGTGAGCCGCGGTCAGGTGCAGGCGAAGGCCGTCACGGATGCCGCGCTCGACCCCGAGCAGTACCTGGCGGTCGTCGAGCTCATCGAGCGCCGCGCGGCGCGCGAGCCGTTGCAGCACATCACCGGACGCGCGCCCTTCCGCTCGATCGAGCTCGCCGTGGGACCGGGCGTCTTCGTTCCCCGCCCCGAGACCGAATCCGTCGCCCAGGTGGCGATCGACGCCCTGCTGGCGGTGCCGACGCCGGAGCCGCGCGCCATCGACCTCGGCACCGGTTCGGGCGCGATCGCGATCGCGCTGGCGACCGAGGTGCCGCACGCCCGCGTCTACGCGGTCGAGAACTCCCCGCGCGCCTTCGTCTGGACCCGCCAGAACGCCCGCGAGCTCGCCGGCGACAACCTCCGGCTGATCTTCGCCGACCTGGCCGAGGTGCCCCCCGTCGTGGACGGAGAGCAGCTTGACGGCACGATGGATGTCGTGGTCTCGAACCCGCCGTACATCCCGCTCGGCGCGATCCCGCGCGACCCGGAGGTGCGGCTGCACGATCCCGAGGTCGCGCTCTACGGGGGCTCCGACGGTCTGGACGTGGTGCGCGCGATCTCGATCCGCGCCGCGTCGTTGCTGCGGCCGGGAGGCACGCTGGTGCTCGAGCACGGCGAGTTGCAGGGCAGCGCCATCCGCGAGCTGCTCGCCGCCGACGGCTGGCGCGCGACGGCCACCCATCGCGACCTGCTGGGCCGCGACCGCACGACCACCGCCCTGCGCTGAGTCTGCGGCGCGCGAACCCTAGGATTCGAGCATGGACATCGCGCTCTCGCTCATCGGCCTGGCCGACAAGAGCGGCCCCACCTTCTTCCAGTGGATCGGCATCATCATCGGCGGCAGCATCCTCGCCGGGCTGCTGTTCATCATCGCCTTGATCGCCATCATCGGCGGTCGCCGCTTCACGGCGGGTGCCAAGTTCCTCTGGGTCTTCGGGATCCTGCTCTGGCCGATCATCGGCCCGCTCGTCTACCTGATCGTCGGGCGCCACATGAAGTTCATCAAGGCGAGCGTGCGGGCCGACGAAGACGCGCCGCCGGCGCCGCCGGCGGTTGAGGCGCCGAAGGCTTAGCGCCGGGCGTCCGCCTTGGCCGTCGGCGGCAGGGTCGGCCCCGCCCCGGCGGCCACCCGCGCGGCGAAGGTCTCGATCGCGGCCATGAGGGATGCGGCATCCGTGAACCGGTGCGCCTCGATGCCGATCGAGCGCGCCCCTTCGACGTTGACCTCGAGGTCGTCGGCGAAGAACACCTGCTCGGCCGGGACTCCGTAGTGCGCCAGCATGTTCGCGAACACCGTCGGGTCCGGCTTGCGCGCGCCGTAGTAGCTCGAGGTGTGCAGTTCATCGCCGAAGAGCGGGACGAGCTCGGGCGCCAGCTCGGCGAGGTGCGCCTCGACGAGGGGCCCGTTGTTGGTGAGCAGGCTCACGGTGCCCAGCTCGGCGGCCCGGGCGACGGCGGCGAGGGAGTCCGGCCACGGGGTCATCGCCGAGCGACGGTTGGCGACCCACTCCTGCACCGGGATGTCGGTGCCGATGGCCGTCACGAAGGCCGAGTGGTACGCCGCGGCGTCGGTGAAGCGTCCGGCCTCGGCCGCCCACTCGCCCTCGTCGTGCCACCACCGTTCGCGCAGCTCGGGGAACTCGAGTCCGGTGAGGGCGGTGAGGCCGGTCATCCTGACCCGCCAGTCGTAGTCGAAGAGGACGTCGTCCATGTCGAAGACGAAGAGCGGGGCGCGGATCATGGTGCCTCAAGTCTCCCTCACTCGGAGGGAGCGCGCCGCGCCGACAACTACAGTGGAACCCGTTATGCCCCTTTACGACACCGCCGTTCCGGCCGAGCTGCTGACCGGGATGCGTCTCGCCCGTGGCGCGATCGGCAAGGGCGAGCTGGTCGTGATCCCGACCGATACGGTCTACGGGGTCGCCGCTGACGCCTTCTCGCCGGCCGCGGTGCAGCGGCTGCTCGAGGCGAAGGGCCGCGACCGCACGGCGCCGCCTCCGGTGCTGCTGCCCGGCATCCCGACACTGGATGCGCTGGCCGAGGAGATCCCCGACGAGGTGCGGGCCCTGGTTGCCGAGTTCTGGCCAGGCGGGCTCACCATCATCCTCCGGGCGCGAGCCACGCTCGACTGGGATCTGGGAGAGACCCGCGGCACCGTCGCGCTCCGCATGCCGAGCGACACGATCGCGCTCGAGCTGCTGTCGGAGACGGGCCCGCTCGCCGTCTCCAGTGCGAACAAGACCGGGGAGCCGGCAGCCACCACGGCGGCCGAGGCCGAGGCCATGCTGGGTGACGCCGTGGCGGTGTACCTCGATGGCGGCCCGGCGGGCACGGCCTACCCGGGTACCGAGGAGCGATCCGGTTCCACCATCGTCGACGCGACCGGCCTGAGCGCCCCGGATGGCAAGCTGCGCATCGTGCGGCACGGCGTCATCCCGGATGCCGCCATCGCCCGCATCGTGGGGGACGACAAGTGCGCATAGTCTTCTACCTCCTCGTGGCCGGAGTCGCCGCGGTCGTGACGTTCGCGCTGGCGATGCTGATCTGGAAGCTGAGCACGCGGTTCCGGCTCTATCCGAAGATCCGGGCGCGGGACGTGCACACCCGGCCGACCCCCCGGCTCGGCGGGATCGCGATGTTCTTCGGGGTGCTGGTGGCCTTCGCGATCGGCTCTCAGCTGCCGCAGCTGTCGATCGTGTTCTCGGATCCCGGCAAGATCTTCGCCGTGCTCGGCGCCGCCGCGATCATCGTCGGCATCGGCGTCGCCGACGACATCTGGGACCTCGACTGGCTGACCAAGCTCGCCGGTCAGATCATCGCCGCCGCGCTGCTGGCGTGGCAGGGCGTGCAGATCGTCGCGCTGCCCTTCTTCCAGGGCACCCAGGTGCTGCTGTCGCCCTACATGTTCCTGGCGATCACCGTCTTCGCGGTCGTGCTCGTGATGAACGCCCTGAACTTCATCGACGGTCTCGACGGGCTGGTCGCCGGCGTCGCGATCATCGCCAACAGCGTGTTCTTCATCTACTCCTACGTCGTCACCTACCAGCCGACCGCGCAGAGCGCCTACTTCAACCTGCCCCAGTTCATCTCGGCCGTGCTCATCGGCGCGTGCGTCGGCTTCCTGCCGCTCAACTGGCATCCGGCGAAACTCTTCATGGGGGATGCCGGCGCCCTCCTGGTCGGCCTGCTGATGGCCACCTCCACCATTGGCTTCACGGGCAACATCGATGTCGGCACGCTCAGCAACAAGGAACTGCTGCCGGCGTTCATCCCGGTGCTTCTGCCGTTCGCGGTGCTCCTGGTGCCCCTCCTGGACTTCGGGCTGGCCGTCTTCCGGCGCCTGCGCGCCGGCAAGTCGCCGTTCAGCGCCGATCGCAAGCACCTGCACCACCGGCTGCTCGACATGGGGCATTCGCACCTGCAGGCCGTGCTGATCTTCTACGCCTGGACGGCCACGGCATCCGTCGGGCTGCTGCTCTTCCTCTTCACCCCGTCCTGGGTCGCGATCGTCGTGACCGGCACCGGCCTGGTGATCTGCACGATCGTGACGCTCTCGCCGCTCAGCCGTCGCAAGGCGGTCGAGGCGGCTGTGCAGCTCGCGTCGAGCGAGGTGGCCAGCGAGGCGGATGTCGCGCAGTACGACCCGCTCGACGCGGCGTCCGACCCTGTCGACGTGCACGTCGAGACCACGGATGCCGAGGCGGACGTCGCCCTGGACCGCCTGCACGAGACGGAGGCCACACCGTGAGGCCGGTTCTGACCCTGGCCCTGCGCTACGGCGGGATCTTCGCCTTGGTCGTCGCCGTCGTCGCGGGAGTGATCGGGCTGCTGGTGGCGGGCGTCCCCGGGCTCGTCGGCGGACTGCTCGGCGCCGCGCTCGCCGCCGTGTTCCTCGGGCTCACCGCGATCAGCATGCTGATCGCGAACCGGGCGACCGGCGGCGACACGACAAGCCCGGTCTTCTTCGGCATCCTGATCGGGGTCTGGTTCGTCAAGCTGCTGGTATTCGTCATCGTCGAGATCGCGTTGCGCGGGCAGCCATGGTTCAACCCGTTCGTGTTCTTCGGAAGCATCGTCGTGGTCGTGATCGGGTCGCTCGTGCTGGATATCGTCGCGCTGTACCGCGCCCGCGTCCCCTACGTCGGCGACGTCCGGCTGCCGGGGGATGAGGGCTCGACGAAGCCCTCGTGACGCCGTCTTGGCTGCATGGGCGCGGTGCGGTGCCCCTGAATCCTTTGATAGTGTTGCTCTCATAACTCCCCCCAATCGCCGCGCTTCTGGCGCCCGATGCTGGAGAAGGTCCTGATAGCCTCCGCCCTCGCCTCAATCCTGCCTTTCGTCGTCACCGCTGACGATCCGAACGGCGGTTTCGTGGGTCCCTCGATCGACGACTTCTTCCCTCCGGCGGTGCTCTTCGCGGGGACGCCCTTCGAGCTGAACCGGGTGCTGCTGATCCGCCTGCTGGTGGTCGTCGTGCTGGTGCTGGTGCTCTGGCTCGGTACCCGCAAATGGAAGCTGGTCCCCACGCGCGGTCAGGCCGCGATGGAGTTCGCGATCGACTTCGTGCGCCGGGGCGTCGTGATCGAGACCCTGGGCGAGAAGGCCGGCAAGCGCTTCATGCCGCTCCTCGTGACGATCTTCTTCCTGACCCTGGGACTGAACGCGACCGGCACCATCCCCGGTCTGCAGATCGCGAGCACCGGCCTGATCGGGCAGGCGCTCATCATGGCGGTCATCGCATACGTCGCCTTCATCTACGCGGGCATCCGCGCCCACAGTTTCCGGTTCTTCCGAAACTCCCTCTGGCTGCCGGGCGTTCCTCTGCCGATCCGGCCGGTCATCGCCCTGCTCGAGTTCCTGTCGACCTTCATCGTCCGGCCGATCACGCTGACTCTTCGACTCACCATGAACATGGTGGCCGGGCACATGCTGTTGACGCTGTGCTTCCTGGCGACGAACTTCTTCTTCATCACCGTGCTCGCTGGCGGCAATTTCCTCGGCCTGCTCGGCGTCGGCACCCTCCTGTTCGGCATCGTGTTCACGGTGCTCGAGTTGTTCATCGCCGGGCTGCAGGCCTACGTCTTCACGATCCTCACCGCCATCTACATTCAGCTGGCGTTGTCCGACGAGCACTGAGCTCGCCCCGGACGCAATCACCACCCTCGAAAGGAATATCCAGTGAACGTTGTCGGAGCGCTCGCGCCCCTCGCCTTCGGTCTCGCCGTCATCGGCTCGGCCATCGGCGTCGGCATCATCGTCGGCAAGACCATCGAGTCCGTGGCCCGCCAGCCCGAGCTCGCCGGCCGCCTCCAGACCCTCATGTGGATCGGTATCGCGCTGACCGAGGCCCTGTGCTTCATCGCCATCGGCGTCGCGTTCATCCCGTTCCCCGCGCCGTGACCCGAATCCCGTCCGTGGAAGGAGTCTGAATGCTCGCCGCAGCAGCTCAGACGGAGAACAGCATCCTCCTCCCGTCGCTCCCCGACCTGGTGTGGGGAACGATCGCGTTCGTGATCGTGCTGATCGTCGTGTGGCGTCTCGTGCTCCCGAACGTCACCCGGGCGCTTGACGCGCGTACCGAGGCGATCGAGGGCGGCCTGAAGAAGGCCGAAGAGGCTCAGGCGGGTGCCCAGCAGGCCCTCGAGCAGTACAACGCGCAACTCGCCGAGGCGCGCGCCGAGGCCGGCCGCATCCGCGACCAGGCTCGCGAGGACGCGAAGAAGATCCGGGCCGAGCTCGTCGAGCAGGCCCAGTCGGATGCCGCGCGCATCGTGGCGAACGCGCAGACGCAGATCGAGGCCGAGCGCACCGCCGCGCTGGCGTCGTTGCGCACCGAGGTCGGATCGCTGGCCCTCGGCCTCGCCTCCACGGTGATCGGCGAGAGCCTCAACGACGACAAGCGCTCATCGGCGATCGTCGACCGCTTCCTGGCCGACCTCGAGACCGCGGATGCCGCGGCTGCGGAGGCCGGTCGGTAATGGGTTCCGCATCCAGGCAGGCGCTCGGCGCCGCCGTCGATCAGCTGGTCGCCACGAAGGGCGTCACCATCGCCACCGGCGAGCAGCTGCTGACGGTCTCCCGGGCCGTCGACGACTCCGCGCAGCTGCGCGCGATCCTCGCCGACCCCTCGGTGGTGCCTGCCGAGAAGTCGCGCCTGCTCGCGCAGATCTTCCCGGGGCTCTCCACCTCGGCCACGAAGCTGGTGGACACGATCGTGGCCAGCCGCTGGTCCGACGGCGCTGAGCTCGTCGACGGTCTCGAAGAGGTCGGCATCCGTGCGATCGCGCAGGGTGACAGTCACTCCTCGACCATCGAGAACGAGCTGTTCGAGTTCAGCAGCGTCGTCTCGGGGGATGCGCCGCTCGAGCTCGCCCTCGGCAGCAAGCTGGCCGACCCGGCCGGCAAGGCCGCCATCGTGCAGCAGCTGATCGGCAAGAAGGCTCACGCCGGAACGGTCGCCATCGTCGAGCACCTGGTGCGCAGCCCGCGCGGCCGCCGCATCGGCGAGATGCTCGCCACCGCGGCCGACACGGTCGCCTCGGCAGGCAAGCGCCGGATCGCCACCGTGACCAGTGCGGCTCCGCTCACCGCGGCCCAGCAGAAGCGGCTGGCGGCGGCTCTCGCGAAGCAGTACGGCAGCGGCATCCAGCTGCACCTGGTCACCGACCCCACGGTCGTCGGCGGCGCGCGCGTGCAGGTGGGCGACGACGTCATCGACGGCACGATCTCCTCGCGACTCGCCGACCTCAGACTCCAGCTCGCCGGCTGACCCGGCACCCGACAGACCACCCCACACAAAGGGATAAGTAATGGCAGACATCACCATCAGCCCCGACGAGATCCGCGACGCCCTGCAGAGCTTCGTCGACTCGTACCAGCCCGAGAAGGCGAGCTCGACCGAGGTCGGCTCGGTGCTCGACACCGCGGACGGCATCGCGCACGTCGAGGGTCTTCCCGGCGCCATGGCGAATGAGCTGCTGCGCTTCGAGGACGGCACGCTCGGCCTCGCGCTCAACCTGGACGAGAGCGAGATCGGCGTCGTCGTGCTCGGCGAGTTCGACGGGATCGAGCAGGGCCAGAAGGTCACCCGCACCGGCGAGGTGCTCTCGGTCGCCGTCGGAGACGGCTACCTGGGCCGCGTCGTCGACCCGCTCGGCAACCCGATGGACGGACTCGGCCCGGTCGCGACGGACGGCCGCCGCGCCCTCGAGCTGCAGGCTCCCGGCGTGATGCAGCGCAAGAGCGTTCACGAGCCGATGCAGACCGGCATCAAGGCGATCGACGCGATGATCCCGGTCGGCCGCGGCCAGCGTCAGCTGATCATCGGCGACCGCCAGACCGGCAAGACCGCGATCGCGATCGACACGATCATCAACCAGAAAGACAACTGGGCGTCGGGCGACACCAACAAGCAGGTTCGCTGCATCTACGTCGCCATCGGCCAGAAGGGCTCGACGATCGCCGCCGTCAAGGACGCGCTCGAAGAGGCAGGGGCGATGGAGTACACCACCATCGTCGCCGCCCCGGCGTCCGACCCGGCCGGCTTCAAGTACCTGGCGCCCTACACCGGCTCGGCCATCGGCCAGCACTGGATGTACGACGGCAAGCACGTGCTGATCATCTTCGACGACCTGAGCAAGCAGGCCGAGGCCTACCGCGCCGTGTCGCTGCTGCTGCGCCGCCCGCCGGGACGCGAGGCGTACCCGGGCGACGTGTTCTACCTGCACTCCCGCCTGCTCGAGCGCTGCGCGAAGCTCTCGGACGAGCTCGGCGCGGGATCGATGACGGGCCTGCCGATCATCGAGACCAAGGCGAACGACGTCTCGGCCTACATCCCGACCAACGTGATCTCGATCACCGACGGTCAGATCTTCCTGCAGTCCGACCTGTTCAACGCGAACCAGCGGCCGGCGGTCGACGTCGGCATCTCGGTGTCCCGCGTCGGCGGCGACGCCCAGGTGAAGAGCATCAAGTCGGTCTCCGGCACCCTGAAGCTCGAGCTGGCGCAGTACCGCTCGCTCGAGGCCTTCGCGCTGTTCGCCTCCGACCTGGATGCCACCAGCCGCCGCCAGCTCGACCGCGGCGCCCGGCTCACCGAGCTGCTGCGTCAGCCGCAGTACTCGCCGTTCCCGGTCGAGAAGCAGGTCGTCTCGATCTGGGCCGGAACGAACGGCAAGCTCGACGACGTCCCCGTCGAAGACGTGCTGCGCTTCGAATCGGAGCTGCACGACTACCTCGGCCGCAACACGAAGATCCTCGACACGATCCGCGACAGCGGCAAGCTCGAGGACGACGTGAAGGCGGAGCTCGAGAAGGCCGTCGACGGCTTCAAGAAGGAGTTCCTCACCGGATCGGGCGACCCGCTCGCCAGCGCCGGCAAGGAGGAGTTCACCCCGACCGAGGTCGAAGACGTGAACCAGGAAAAAATTGTGAAGTCGCGACGCTAAGCGTCGCTCACATTTTTTCGCGTGAGCAACCCTCGAGCGGCGCGCAGACTGTCCGCCGACACCGTCAAGATCTAGAAGGGAGGACCGAATGGGAGCCCAGCTCCGCGAGTACCGCGCCCGCATCAAGAGCGCGCAGACCACGAAGAAGATCACGCGCGCCATGGAGCTGATCGCTGCATCGCGCATCCAGAAGGCCCTCGCCCGGGTGAAGGCCTCAGCGCCCTATGCCCGCGCCGTCACCCGCGCGGTGTCCGCCGTCGCGACCTACTCCAACGTCAGCCACGTGCTGACCACCGAGCCCGAGAAGATCACGCGCGCCGCGATCGTCGTGTTCGCGTCGGACCGCGGCCTGGCCGGGGCCTTCAACGCGAACGTGCTCCGGGCCTCCGAGGAGCTCGCCACGCTGCTGCAGAACCAAGGCAAGGAGGTCGTCTACTACCTGATCGGCCGCCGCGCCGTTGGCTACTTCGGCTTCCGCAAGCGCGCCTTCGAGAAGGTGTGGACCGGCGACACCGATGCTCCGCAGTTCACCACCGCGCAGGAGATCGGCGAGACCCTCGTCGCGAAGTTCATCCAGGGCGAAGACGAAGGCGGCGTCAACGAGATCCACATCGTCTACAACCGCTTCGTCTCGATGCTGACCCAGGAGCCCGAGATGGTGCGCCTGCTCCCGCTCGAGATCGTCGAGGGCGTCGAGGATCCGGGGGACACCGAGGTCTTCCCGCTCTACGAGTTCGAACCGGATGCGAACACCGTGCTTGACGCCCTCCTCCCGGTCTACATCGACTCCCGCATCTTCAACGCGCTGCTGCAGTCCGCTGCATCGAAGCACGCGGCCACCCAGAAGGCGATGAAGTCGGCCAGCGACAACGCCGACAACCTCATCCGCGACTACACCCGACTTGCCAACAACGCGCGTCAGGCCGAAATCACCCAGCAGATCTCCGAGATCGTGGGCGGCGCCGACGCCCTGAGCTCCGCGAAATAGGCTCAGCCAACTACCGATAAAGGAATCCCATGGCTACTGCGACCACCAAGGCACCTGCCGCCAAGGCACCCACGCGCAAGGCGCCGGCCAAGAAGTCCGGCGCGACCGCGAACACGGCTCCGGTCGCCGGCATCGGGCGCATCGCGCGCGTCACCGGCCCGGTCGTCGATATCGAGTTCCCGCATGACGCGATCCCCGACATCTACAACGCGCTGAAGACCACCATCACCCTCGACGGCGTGGACAACGAGATCACCCTCGAGGTCGCGCAGCACCTGGGTGACGACGTGATCCGTGCCATCGCCCTGAAGCCCACCGACGGCCTGGTGCGCGGCGGCGAGGTGCGCGACACCGGTGCCGCCATCTCGGTGCCGGTCGGGGATGTCACCAAGGGCCACGTCTGGAACGTCACCGGCGACCTGCTCAACCCGGTCGAGGGCGAGAAGATCGAGATCACGGAGCGCTGGCCGATCCACCGCCAGCCCCCGGCCTTCGACCAGCTCGAGTCGAAGACGCAGCTGTTCGAGACCGGCATCAAGGTCATCGACCTGCTGACGCCCTACGTGCTCGGCGGCAAGATCGGCCTGTTCGGCGGTGCCGGCGTCGGCAAGACCGTGCTCATCCAGGAGATGATCTACCGCGTCGCGGCCAACCACGGCGGTGTGTCGGTGTTCGCCGGGGTCGGCGAGCGCACCCGTGAGGGCAACGACCTCATCGGTGAGATGGAGGAGGCGGGCGTCTTCGACAAGACCGCCCTCGTCTTCGGCCAGATGGACGAGCCGCCGGGAACGCGCCTCCGCGTCGCCCTCTCGGCCCTGACCATGGCTGAGTACTTCCGCGACGTGCAGAACCAGGACGTGCTGCTCTTCATCGACAACATCTTCCGCTTCACGCAGGCGGGCTCTGAGGTGTCGACGCTGCTCGGCCGCATGCCGTCCGCGGTGGGCTACCAGCCGAACCTGGCCGACGAGATGGGCGTCCTGCAGGAGCGCATCACCTCGACCCGTGGCCACTCGATCACCTCGCTGCAGGCGATCTACGTGCCGGCCGACGACTACACCGACCCGGCCCCGGCGACCACCTTCGCCCACCTGGATGCCACCACCGAGCTCTCGCGCGAGATCGCGTCGCGCGGTCTCTACCCGGCCGTCGACCCGCTGACCTCGACCAGCCGCATCCTGGACCCACGCTACCTGGGCGAGGACCACTACCGGGTGGCGACGACCGTCAAGCAGATCCTCCAGAAGAACAAGGAACTGCAGGAGATCATCGCGATCCTCGGGGTCGACGAGCTCTCCGAAGAGGACAAGATCACGGTGTCGCGTGCGCGCCGCATCCAGCAGTTCCTCTCGCAGAACACCTACATGGCGACCAAGTTCACCGGCGTCGAAGGATCGACGGTGCCGCTGAAAGAGACCGTCGAGTCCTTCGACGCGATCGCCAAGGGCGAGTTCGACAGCGTGGCCGAGCAGGCGTTCTTCAACGTCGGCTCGATCAACGATGTCGAGGAGAAGTGGGCGCAGATCCAGAAGGACAACGGCTGATCATGGCCGACCTCACGGTGAGCGTGGTCTCCGCCGATGCGGAGCTCTGGACGGGCGAGGCCCGGCAGGTGATCGCGCGTACGCTGATCGGCCAGATCGGCCTGCTCGCGGGCCACGAGCCCGTGCTGGGGATCCTGGCCGAGGGCGAGGTGCGCATCACCACGCTCGACGGCGACGTGATCACCGTCAGCGCCCAGGACGGCTTCCTCTCGATGCAGAACAACATCGTCACCGTCGTCGCGGGCGCCGCAGAACTGGTCTGATCCTTTTTCGTGGAACGAAGGGGTTGAGATGCTGATCGTCACCGCGGGGCTGCCAGGAGCGGGCAAGAGCACGATCGCCGAAGTCGTCGGCAATCGTCTCGGCGTCCCCGTCGTCTCGGTGGATCCGATCGAATCGGCGATCCTCAGCGCCGGCATCGACTCCGATCAGCCGACCGGGCTCGCCGCGTATCTCGTGGCCGAGACGATCGCCGAGTCGGTGCTGTCGGGCGGCGGCAGCGTGATCGTGGATGCCGTGAACGCGGTGGAACCCGCTCGTGATCAGTGGGTCAAGCTGGCGGCGCGTCAGCAGACCCCGATCAAGTTCCTCGAGGTGATCTGCTCCGACCCCGAGGTCCACCGCACCCGTTTGGCGAATCGCAATCGGCAGCTCGCGCACCTCGCCGAACCCACCTGGCACGCGGTCGAGCAGAGCCTCGACGAGTGGGAGAGCTGGACCGGGGCGACGGGAGCCGTCCCGCGCGTCACCCTGGATTCCGTGCAGGCGCTCGGGGTGAACGTGGAGCAGGCGCTCGCGTTCCTCGAGTCCTGACGGCTGCGCCGTCGGTGCGATGCTGATCGTCCTCCCGCCGTCGGAGACGAAGCGTGACGGGGGAGACCCCGCGCATCCGCTCTCGCTCGAAGCGCTGAGTTTTCCCGCGCTGTTGACGCCGCGGACGCGGGCGCTCGGCGCCTTCCGCCGGCTGGCGCGCAATCGCGGCGCGGCAGCCGCCCTGCGGCTGGGTCCGACCCAGGCGGCCGAGCTGCAACGCAACAAGCTGGTCGAGAGCGGCCCGACGATGCCGGCGATCGAGCGCTTCGACGGAGTGCTGTACGAGGGGCTCGACGTGCCGACGCTGCCGCCGTCGGCGCGGGAGTTCGCGCGCGACCACCTCGTGGTGGCCTCGGCGCTGTTCGGTCTCGTGGGGGCCGAGGATCCGATCCCGGCGTACCGGCTCTCGCCCGATTCGCGGCTGCCGGGCAGCCCGCTCAAGGCACTCTGGAGCGGGCCGGTCGCGGCGGTGCTCTCCGAGCAGGCGGGCATGATCCTCGACCTGCGCTCCGAGGCCTACGCGGCACTCGGGCCCGCGCCGCGACGGGCCGAGTCGTGGTACCTGCGCGTGGCGTCCGAGGGTGAGGACGGTCGTCGGCGGGCGCTCAACCACTTCAACAAGAAGGGAAAGGGCGAGTTCACGCGCGCCCTGCTGCTGGCCGGCATCGATCATCCGGATGCGGCATCGCTGCTGACCTGGGCTGCCGCGACCGGCTTCCGGCTCGAGCCGGGTGATGCGCGGGAACTGGTGCTGGTGCTCTGAGCCCGGACCAGCTGTTCAGAACGACGATCTGAAGCACCCGGCGACGTGGTCGTCGACCAGGCCCCCGGATTGCATCATCGCGTAGATCGTGGTCGGACCGACGAAGCGGAAGCCGAGCTTCTTGAGGGCCTTGCTGAGCGCGGTCGATTCGGGCGTGACGGCCGGGAGGTCGGCGAGCGACGCGGGAGCATGGTCACGAGCCGGCGGCGCGAAGCTCCAGATCAGCTCATCCAGGGCACCGGGATGCTCGCGCACCAGCTGCTGCGTCGTGCGTGCATTCGAGATGGTGGCGTCGACCTTGAGCCGGTTGCGGATGATTCCGGGATCCGTCATGAGCCGCTCGACGTCGCGGTCGTCGAAGGCCGCGACCGCATCGATGTCGAAGTCGCGGAACGCAAGCCGGAAGGTGGGCCGGCGGCGCAAGATCGTGATCCACGACAAGCCCGCCTGGAAGCCCTCGAGGCTGAGCTTCTCGAAGAGCGGGCGATCGCCGTGCAGGGGCGTTCCCCACTCCTCGTCGTGGTAGCGCTGATATTCGGCGTCGCTTCCGGCCCAGGCGCAGCGCGCGCGGCTGTCGTCGCCGACGATCAGCGAGCTCACGCGACGGAGGACTCGAGCGGCGGCTCGAGAGACGACAGGTCGAGCTCGCCGTCGTCGATGGCGTGGCCGCCGACCTTCACGCCCGAGGCGATGTGCGCGATGCCCTCGTGCTGCAGCAGCCACGACTTGGTCGGGATGCCCTCGCCGCCGCTGTAGCCGGTGATGCGGCCATCGCTGCCCAGGACCCGGTGGCACGGCACGATGATCGGGATCGGGTTGGCGCCGACGGCGCCGCCCACCGCCCGCCCGGCCGTCGCCCGGCCGGTCGCCATGCCGAGTTCACCGTACGAGACGACCTCGCCGAACTCGAGATCGACGAGCTGCTCCCAGACGGCGAGCTGGAACGCGGTGCCTGCCAGGGAGAGGGGCAGGTCGAAGTCGCGGCGGTGGCCGGCGAAGTACTCCTCGAGCTGGGCGACCGCACGATCGAGGACCGGGTCGGACTGCTCGGGCACCTCGTCCCAGGGGAGCCGGCCATCCTTCTCGATGGACAGCGAGACGATCGCCTCGCCGTTGCCGACCACCTCGATGCGGCCGATGGGACTCTCGATGCGGCGGAGGTAGCTGGGGGTGATGGTGTTCATGCTCCGAGAGTAGCCCGCACCCCCGACACCGCCTCGCGGAAATCGGACATGGCGCAGCACGCCGGAGCAGGCGGCTGGGGAGGACGGGAGACCTACGCTTGGAGCATGGACACCCGCGTTCTCGGCCCCTCATCCCTGTCTGTCTCGGTCGTCGGATTGGGGTGCAACAACTTCGGCCGGCCCGGGACGGCCTGCGACGAGCAGCCAGGGACGAACGCGGTCGTGAACGCGGCGATCGAAGCCGGAGTGACCTTCTTCGACACGGCGGACACCTACGGCTCCGAGTACGGGTTGAGCGAGACGCGCCTCGGTGTCGCGCTCAAGGGGAAGCGCGATCAGGTCGTCGTGGCCACGAAATTCGGCCATGCCAGGACGGGGTCGCCGATCCCGGGTCTCAAGGGCTCGCGCGGCTACATCCGGGCGGCGGTCGAGGGATCACTGCGGCGGCTCAACACCGACCGCATCGACCTCTACCAGCAGCACATGCCTGACACGGACGTGCCGATCGACGAGACGCTCGGGGCGCTGGATGAGCTGATCCGTGAGGGCAAGGTGATCGCCATCGGCAACTCGAATTTCGACGCGGAGCAGATCGCCGAGGCGGACGCCTCAGCCGACCGTCTCGGCACTGCCAAGTTCGTCTCGGCGCAGAACCAGTACAACCTGCTCGCGCGCGGCGTGGAGATCGACGTGCTCCCGGCCATCCGTGCGGCGCGGCTGGGATTCCTGCCGTTCTTCCCGCTGGCCAACGGCCTGTTCACCGGCAAGTTCACCCGCACCGAGCGCCCGGCCGATAGCCGGATCGTCCGGCTGCGCCCGAACGTCGCCGATGACGCGCCATGGGACGCGATCGAAGCCTACGAGGCCTTCGCGAAGGCGCGCGGCATCACGATCCTGGAGGCCACCATGGGCTGGCTCCTCTCGCGCCCGAGTCTGACCAGCGTGATCGCTGGGGCCACGAAGCCCGAGCAGATCACGCAGAACGCCTCGGCGGGATCCGGCTGGCGGCCGTCACCCGCCGAGGCGGAGGAGATCGAGGGGCTGTTCCCGCTGAGCTAGCGGGCGGCCCGAGAGGGAGCCGGACTACGCGGCGGTCTCGGCCGACTCCGGCTGCAGGTCCACCTGCAGGTCGATGGTGATCGTCACGTCGTCACCGAGCGTGAATCCGCCGGCCTCGAGCGCGGCGTTCCAGCTCACGCCGAAGTCCTGCCGGTTGATCTTCGTCGACGCCGACGCGCCGGCCTTGGTGCGCCCGTAGTCGTCGGTGATGACTCCGCCGAACTCGCCGGTCAGCGTGACCTTCTGCGTGACGCCGCGCAGCGTGAGGTCGCCCTCGATGGTGAAGTCGTCGCCATCCACCTGGATACCCGTCGAGCGGAACAGCATGTGCGGATGCTGCTCGGCGAGGAAGAAGTCACTCGAGCGCAGGTGGTTGTCGCGGGCATCCTGGCCGGTGTTCACCGAGGAGACGTCGATCGACGCCTCGATGCTGATCTGGCTCGGGTCCTCGGGAGTGACGACGGTCACGTCGAAGGTCTCGAAGATGCCGCGCACCTTGCTGATCTTGAGGTGGCGCACCCAGAACGAGAGCTCCGAGTGGGCGGGGTCGAGCTTCCAGGTTCCGACGCGGTAGTCGGGACGGGTCGCGAGTGCAGTAGTTGTCATGTCACCAATCAAGCACACCGGACGTCGCGGCATTCCCGATTTCGATGACGTGTCAAATAATTCTGAGCGATTCTGCGACACCGAAGGAGATCGCCAGGAAGGCTCTCAGCGCCCGACCAAGGGGCCCATGACCCTCGCCGCGAGCGACGGCCGGCCGGTCGCGCGCTCCTCGGCATCGGCCACCGCCATCGCGGTCATCCCGGCGTTGGCGCCGGCGAACCGCAACGGTTCGACCTCCCAGTCGGGGGAGCGGTGGTTCACCCACGGCAACCGGGTGAGCTCGGTGTCGGCGCCGGTGAGCAGGTCGGCCAGGGTGCGCCCCGCCAGGTTCGTGGTGCTCAGGCCGTCGCCCACGTAGCCGCCCGCGGTGGCGATGCGGGTCGCGGGGTCGAAGGTCACGCTCGCGTGCCAGTCGCGCGGGACGCCGAGCGGGCCGCCCCAGCGGTGGGTGATCGCAGCACCCTTCGCGGCCGGGAACAGCTCGACCAGAGCGCGCCGCAGGTGCTCGAAGACGCGTGGCGAGCGGTCGTAGCCCGGACGGATGGCACTGCCCCAGTGATAGCGCGCCCCGCGCCCACCGAACGCGAAGCGGTTGTCGGCGGTGCGCTGCCCGTAGATCAGCAGATGCCGGAAGTCGCTGAAGGTCTGCCCGTGCGCGATGCCGATCTCATCCCAGAACGCGTCGGGCAGCGGCTCCGTGGCGATCATCAGGGAGTACAGCGGCAGGATGCGGCGGTGCGTGGCGCGGAAGGTCGCCCCGTATCCCTCGGTGGCGAGCACGATGCGGTCGGCGGTGACCGTTCCGCGCGCGGTCGTGACGCGGCCAGGCGCCCACTCGAGCACCTCGGTCTGCTCCGCGATCGTCGCACCTGCGCGCTCGACGGCGGCCGCCATCCCGCGCACCAGCTTGGCCGGGTGCACCCGCGCGCAGGCCGGGTCGAAGGCGGCGCCGAGCGCGCCGGCTGCCCGCAGGCGATCTGGCTCCCAGAACTCGAGCGCGTCGACGCCGTACCCCCGTGCCTCGTCGACATCGGCCCGCGCGGCGGCGAGCTGCACGCAGGAGCGGGCGTAGTCGACGGTGCCGCCCTTCACGTAGTCGGCGTCGACACCGGCCTCGGATGCCGCCCGCCCCACCTCGTCGACGGTGCCGACCATGGCGCGCCGCAAGCCGAGTGCGGCGTCCCGTCCGTGGGCGCGCACCAGCGACCCCGTGGAGCGCGGGAACAGCGCCGAGCACCACCCGCCGTTGCGCCCGGACGCGCCGAACCCGGCGATCTCCTTCTCGAGCACGACGACCCGGAGCTCCGGGTCGCGCTGCAGCAGGTACCAGGCCGTCCAGATGCCGGTCAGGCCGGCGCCGATGATCGCGACGTCGGCGTCCGTGTCGCCGGCGAGGGGCGGCCGTGGAGCGAACGCGTCAGGCCCGAGCGAGTCGTGCCAGAACGACAACCCGGAGTAGTCGATCAGAGACGTGTCCAGGCTTCCGAGAGCACCCCGCGCAGGATGCTCTCGATCTCGTCGAACTCCTTCGGCCCGATGGTCAGCGGGGGAGCGAGCTGCACGACCGGGTCTCCTCGGTCGTCGGCGCGGCAGTACAGGCCGGCGTCGAACAGCGCCTTGGAGAGGAAGCCGCGCAGCAGGCGCTCCGACTCGTCGTCGTCGAACGTCGCCTTGGTCGCTTTGTCCTTCACCAGCTCGATACCGAAGAAGTAGCCGTCGCCGCGC
The DNA here is from genome assembly GCA_036499485.1 of Pseudolysinimonas sp. Classification (GTDB taxonomy): domain Bacteria; phylum Actinomycetota; class Actinomycetes; order Actinomycetales; family Microbacteriaceae; genus Lysinimonas. Next base: position 19,301 of record DASYDQ010000034.1, read on the forward strand.
ACGTCGCCCACGATCGGCAGGTCGAGCAGCTTCTCCAGAGTCGCCCGGAAGATCGGCGAGTTCTCGCGCACCCGCTCGTTGAGCTTCTCCTCCTCGAAGATGTCGAGGTTCTCGAGGGCGACGGCCGCCGACACCGGATGTCCGCCGAAGGTGTAGCCGTGATAGAACGCCGTCGTGCCGTGACGGAAGGGCTCGTAGATCCGGTCGCTGATGATCGTGGCGCCGATCGGGGAGTAGCCGGAGGTCATGCCCTTGGCGCAGGTGATCATGTCGGGCACATAGCCGTACTCGTCGCAGGCGAACATGTGACCGATGCGTCCGAAGGCGCAGATCACCTCGTCACTGACCAGCAGCACGTCGTACTTGTCGCAGATGGCGCGCACCTGCTGGAAGTAGCCGGGAGGGGGCGGGAAGCATCCGCCGGAGTTCTGCACCGGCTCGAGGAAGATCGCGGCCACCGTCTCTGGGCCCTCGAACAGGATCATCTCCTCGATGCGGTTCGCGGCCCACACGCCGAACTCGGCCTCGGTGCCCGTGAAGCCCATCTCCTCGGCGCGGTAGTAGTTGGTGTTCGGCACCCGGAAGCCGCCAGGCGTGACCGGCTCGAACATCTCTTTCATGGCCGGGATGCCGGTGATCGCCAGGGCGCCCTGCGGGGTGCCGTGGTAGGCGACGGCCCGCGAGATCACCTTGTGCTTGGTGGGTCGGCCCTGCAGCTTCCAGTAGTACTTGGCGAGCTTGAAGGCGGTCTCGACCGCCTCCCCGCCACCGGTGGAGAAGAAGACGCGATTGAGGTCGCCCGGCGCGTAGTCGGCGAGCCGGTCGGCCAGCTCGATGGCCGAAGGATGCGCGTACGACCAGATCGGGAAGAACGCGAGCTCTTCCGCCTGCTTGGCCGCCGTCTCGGCCAGCCGCTTGCGGCCGTGGCCGGCGTTCACGACGAACAGGCCGGAGAGTCCGTCGAAGTACTTCTTGCCCTTCGAGTCCCAGATGTGATGGCCATCGCCCTTGACGATGATGGGCGTGCCGTTCGCCTCGATGGAGGACTGGCGGGTGAAGTGCATCCAGAGGTGGTCCTTCGCCATCTGCTGGAGCTCGGCATCGGTGTGCTTGCCGGTGATGCTGACGGGGGTGTCGATCGACATGGTGTTGTCCTTACCTGGTTCCCCAGTTGTAGAACTGCTTGTGCAGTCGGAGGTAGACGAAGGTCTCGGTGGACTGCACGCCCTCGATCCCCCGGATCCGCTTGTTGAGGAGCTCGATCAGGTCGTCGTCGTTCTCGCAGACGACCTCGGCCAGGATGTCGAAGCTCCCCGCGGTCAGCACGACGTAGTCGACGGCGGGGATCTCACCCAGCAGGGCCGCGACGCGGGTCGTGTCCCCGGTCACCCGGATGCCGATCATGGCCTGGCGGTAGAAGCCCAGCTGCATCGGGTCGGTGACCGCGACGACCTGCATGACCCCGGACTCCTGGAGTTTCTGCACGCGTTGCCGCACGGCGGCCTCGCTGAGTCCGACGGCCTTGCCGATCTCGGCGTAGCTGCGCCGGCCATCCGTCTGCAACTGCTCGATGATGGCCTTCGAGACATCGTCCAGAACGAGAGGCTTGGGGCGAGCCGACATGGCTCGATTCTGTCAGCCGGATCGGCTGCATACAAGGGAATCCGCACGTCACAGGGCTCGAATATGACGGAATCGGTGGTCAGAACCCTGGTTTCGCCTGGACTCGTCGCCGTATCCTGATCGCATGGCTGAGCGAACCCTGCAGAACTTCATCAACGGCGAATACGTCGACGCGAAGGGCGACGGCACCTTCGACGTCATCGATCCGGCGACCGAGAAGGGCTACGCGCTGTCCCCGGTGTCGGGCGCGGCCGACGTGGATGCGGCGTTCCAGGCCGCGGCGACCGCGTTCGAGGAGTGGGGCGAGACCACCCCGGGTGAGCGCCAGCTCGCGCTCTTCCGCATCGCGGACGCGATGGAGCAGCGCGCCGAGGAGTTCGCCGACCTCGAGTCGCAAGACACCGGAAAGCCGCGCGCCAGCCTGGTGACCGACGAGATCATGCTCTCGGTCGATCAGCTCCGCTTCTTCGCCGGAGCCGCCCGCGTGCTCGAGGGGCGGGCGAGCGGCGAGTATATGAAGGACCACACCAGCTCGATCCGGCGCGAGCCGATCGGCGTGATCGGCCAAGTGACGCCGTGGAACTACCCGCTCAACATGGCCGTCTGGAAGATCGCCCCCGCCATCGCGGCCGGGAACACCACGGTACTGAAGCCCTCGGACACCACGCCGCAGTCGACCATGCTGCTCGCCGAGGTCGCCGCCGAGTTCCTGCCGAAGGGCGTGCTCAACGTGATCACCGGCGATCGGACGACCGGCGCCGCGATGATCGACCACAAGACGCCGCAGATGGTCTCGATCACCGGATCGGTGCGCGCGGGCATGGAGGTCGCGAAGGCGGCCGCGAACGATCTGAAGCGCGTCCACCTCGAGCTCGGCGGGAAGGCGCCGGTGATCGTGTTCGACGACGCGGACATCGACAAGGCCGTGGAGGGCATCGCCATCGCGGGGTACTTCAACGCCGGGCAGGACTGCACGGCGGCCACGCGCATCCTGGTGCAGGCGGGCGTGCATGACGCGTTCGTCGCGGCGATGACGGCGTACGTGAAAGAGAACGTCAGCACCGGCGACCCGCACGACGCCGGCACCTTCTACGGGCCGGTGAACAACGCCGACCAGCTCGAGCGGGTCATGGGCGTCATCGAGGCACTGCCCGCGAACGCCGAGGTGCAGACCGGCGGAACGCGCAAGGCGGGCTCGGGCTACTTCATCGAGCCGACCGTGGTCAGCGGGCTGAAGCAGACCGACGACGCGGTGCAGAACGAGATCTTCGGACCGGTGGTGACCATCCAGAAGTTCACGGATGAGGCGACCGCTCTGCTCTGGGCCAATGGCGTGCAGTACGGCCTCTCGTCGAGTGTGTGGACGAAGGACCACGGCCGCGCGATGCGCTTCGCCAAGCACCTGGACTTCGGCTGCGTCTGGATCAACACGCACATCCCTCTGGTGGCCGAGATGCCGCACGGCGGCTTCAAGCACTCCGGCTACGGCAAGGACCTCTCGATGTACGGCTTCGAGGACTACACGCGTGTGAAGCACGTCATGAGTTTCATTGGCGAAGGCTGACCTCAGGGAGGACGCATCGCGTCCTCGATCAGCCTTCGGAGTGAGCAGCAGGTGAGCCTTGCGTGCGGGATGGCTCCGACACCGAGGACAATGTCCAACGTGGCACCCGCTGACGCTCGCGACCTCGACGACACCGTCGCGCGTCCGCCGCGCCGACCTGCGGTCCGGCCCGCCGTGCTGCCCGAAGACTTCGACGACACCATCACGGTGGTGCGCAATGGCGCGCCGCGCACGCCGAGCCGGGCGCCCGAGCCGCCGGTCGTGACCCCGCCGATCGCCCTCGTCGAACCGTTGCCTTCGGCCTCAGGCACCCCCTACGTGCAGCCGCTCACGCCGGAGTTCACGGGCAACATCTGGGCCGAGCCGCTACCCGAGGCGCCGCGCCCGTTCCGGCTGAAGCTCGCCGACGGAACACTCGTGCCGCTGGATCAGCCGGTCTACCTGGGGCGTCGGCCCAGCGTGCCGCGCATCCATCCCGGCGGCGTTCCGCTGCTCGTGACGCTCGACTCCCCGGAGCGCGAGGTCTCATCCACCCACCTCGAACTGAGCACGGTGGGCGGCGCGATCGTGGCGAGCGACATGAGATCGACGAACGGCTCGGTGCTGCGCATCCCGGGTTCCGCACCACGCACCCTGCTCGGCGGCGAGTCGGCCGTCGTGACACCGGGAACCGTCATCGAGCTGGGCGACGGCAACCTGGTCGAACTTCTCGCGCCCGATCAGGATGCCGCGGCGCCGGTGCCTGCCGGAGCGCGCTCGTGACCCGCATCGGCGACGACGGCGTCGCGGTCCACGTGCCGCTGCCCGGGCACGCGAAGGACCTGGTGCTGAGCTGGGCGGCCCGCACCGATGTCGGACATCGCCGTGCCGCGAACGAGGACAGCGTGCTCGTCGGCCTGCCGATCTTCGCTGTCGCCGACGGGATGGGCGGCCACGCCGCGGGGGACCGTGCCAGTGCGGCGGTGACCGAGCGGCTGTCGCGCGAGCCCGGGCCGTTCGCCGAGCTGCCGCTGCTCGAGCAGGCCTTCATCGACGCGGGCGCGGCGATCGACGCGCTCGCCGAGGGCATTCCGATCGGAGTGGGGACGACCATCACCGGCGTCGCCCTCGTGAACGACGCGCCCGAACCGTCCTTCCTGGTCTTCAATATCGGCGACAGCCGGGTGTACCGCTTCGACCGCAACGAGCTGTTCCAGGTCACCGTCGATCATTCGGTGGTGCAGGAACTCGTCGACGCCGGCCTGATCGCGGCCGAGGATGCCGACGGTCACCCCGAGAGCAACGTGATCACCCGCGCCCTCGGCTTCCACGACGAGCCGCTTCCCGACATCTGGCGCATCTCGGCGCGACCCGGCATGCGGCTGCTGATCTGCTCGGACGGCCTCACCAAGGAGCTCGGCGACGAGCGCCTGCGCTTGCATCTGGCCGCGGGGATGCCCGCATCCGAGACCGCGAGCGCCCTGCTGGATGCGGCGCTGGCCGCGGGCGGGCGCGACAACGTGACCGTCATCGTGCTCGACGTGCTTGACGGCCCGGATCGCCGATTCGACCCGCAGCAAACGCAGGAACTGCCGCCGGCGGCCCCCGATCCGGGGGCTCCGTCCGACAGCCCCCCTTCGGGGGTGAACCCGGGGTAGGCCCGGAACCCTCTGCCTAAGATGGAGGGTCCTACCAAGCTGAGGGGGTAGTCGTGGCGCGCCGTCTGCCATCGCAGCCCCCTGTGCTGCCGGGCTTCTCATACGTTCACGTGCTCGGTTCGGGCGGTTTCGCCGACGTGTTCCTCTATGAGCAGAACATGCCGCGCCGCCAGGTCGCCGTCAAGGTGATGCTCAACGAGGTCGTCAACGACCAGGTGCGGCAGATGTTCCAGGCCGAGGCGAATCTGATGGCGCAGCTCAGCGCGCATCCGGCCATTCTCACCGTCTATCAGGCCAGTGTCTCGGCCGACGGGCGCCCCTATCTCGTGATGGAGCTCTGCTCCGCCTCGCTGAGCGAGCGCTACCGGCGCGAGAGCATCCCGGTGCCCGAGGTGCTCCGGATCGCGGTGAAGATCGGCAGCGCGATCGAGACGGCGCATCGCGCGGGCGTGCTGCACCGCGACATCAAGCCGTCGAACATCCTGCTGACAGCCTACGGGCATCCGGTGCTGTCGGACTTCGGCATCGCGTCCACCCTCACCGCGTCGCGCGAGGAGGATTCGGTCGGGCTCTCGATCCCGTGGTCGGCGCCCGAGGTGCTGCTCGACGAGATCCCGGGGAGCATCGCCTCCGAGGTCTGGGCCTTCGCCGCCACCGTCTACTCGCTGCTGGCCGGCCGCTCGCCGTTCGAGCTGCCGGGCGGGTCGAACTCCTCGAGCGATCTGATGTCGCGCATCGCGCGCGCCAAGCCGCAGCCGATCGGCCGCGCCGACGTCCCCGCCAGCCTCGAGTCACTGCTGCGCCGCGCCATGTCGCGCCGCCCCGAGTTGAGGCCGGGCAGCGTGCTGGAGCTGGTGCGCGAGCTGCAGCTCATCGAGACCGAGCTCGGCGTTCCGCAGACCGGCATCGAGGTCGCCATGGACGACTGGGCGCTCGGAACCGTCGCCGACCTCGAGGAGCGCACCCGGTTGCGGCCCATCGCGGGTGCCGCCAAGCCGCTTCCGGCACGTCGTCGCCGTCGCCTCGATGAGCGCTCCGGCGGATACGCGGCGGTCGGGACCGTGCGCGAGGGCAGCGGGCAGGCGCGGTCGAACAGCAGGGCGAGCCGTCCGGCGCGGTCACCGCAATCGACCTGGCTCATCGTGGTGGGGTCGGTGCTCGTCGCCGCCCTCATCGCTACGGTGCTCGTCGTGGTCCTGCGACAGGGATCGGGTGGGAGCGGCATCCCGACGGTCTCCGATATCTCGGCCTCGCTGAGCGGCGAGACGGTGCGGTTCAGCTGGAAGGACCCGGGGCTGGCCGACAGCGACCGGTACCAGATCCAGGTCGTCGACGGCACGTCCAGCATCCAGCTCAGCCCGAGTTTCGTGGTCGACGGCACCCCGGGCGACACCGTGTGCATCACCGTGGCGGTGAACCGCGACGGCAAGACGGGCGACCCCAGCGCCGAGAAGTGCGTCGATGTGCCCAATGGGTGAGTGCGCGTGATCCGGCAGTGGATCGGAGCCCATCGTTCGCTGGTCGCCACGGTGACCAGCGGCACGGTGATCGCGGCGGTCGTCGCGGCCGTCGCCATCGTCTCGACCGGCTTCACGGCCCAGAAGCTCGACCTCGGCGACGGCAGCGTCTGGGTGGGCAACGACGGCTCCCAGGTGATCGGCCGCGCCAATCCGTCGGTGCTCGAGTTGAACACCGTCGTGCGCAGCACGGGCACGGACATCTCGGTCGTGCAGTCGGGCGACGAGGTGCTGCTGGTCGACCACACCGATGCCACGGTGTCGATCGTGAACCCCGCGACGTCGACCGCGGGGGAGAGCGTCGCGCTCCCGCCGGACCAGCCTCAGGTGTACCTCGCCGGCACGCGGGTGGCCATCTACGAGGCGGGGACCGGCGAGCTCTGGTTGCTCCCGCAGAGCGAACTGCAGAACTTCGATGCGACCACGCCGTCCACCCTGAGCCTGGGCGCCGGCACCGTCGTGCAGGTCGCTCCTGACGGCACTCTCGTCGCCTTCTCGCCGCAGCTCGGTGAGGTCTACCGGCTCGATGCCACGAGCTCGGATCAGGTGGACCAGCGCTGGAAGGTCAGCATCGGCTCCTCCAACGACGACGTGCAGATCACGGCCGTCGGTGACCAGTGGGCCGTGCTCGACAGCACGACGCGCACGCTGGCGATCGAGGGGCACACCCAGTCACTCGGCGGGATCATGTCCACAACGGCGGCGGTCGGGGCCGTGCTGCAGGCGCCGAGCGAGGCGGCGAACCGCGTGCTGGTGGCAACCGCTGACGGACTGTTCGGCATCCCGATGAACGGCGGCTCGGCAAGCACCCTGGTCAGCGGCGTCTCGGGGACCGCCGCCGCACCGGCCGTTCTCAACGGCTGCGCCTTCGCGGCCTGGACCTCTGGCACTGCCTGGAAGAGCTGCGGAGGCGCGTCGGGCGGCAAGCTGACCCTCGACGAGATGCCGGGAGGCGCGCACCTCTCCTTCGCCGCGAACCAGCAGCAGCTCGTGCTGAACGACGCGCGCAGCGGATCGACCTGGGCGGTTCAGTCGCAGGGCGAACTCATCGACAACTGGGCCGATCTGATCCCCAAGGACGACGATCAGCAGGCCCAGCAGAACAACCAGGACGTCCCGCCGACCGTCGATCCCGAGCAGAAGCCCCCGGTCGCCGTCGACGACGACTTCGGCGCGCGACCCGGCAAGGCGACCCTGCTGCCGGTCCTCCTGAACGACTACGACCCGAATGCCGACGTGCTGGTGATCACCGACGTGGACACGATCGACGACTCGGTCGGACGACTCGACCTCGTGACGCGCAACCAGCAGCTGCAGATCACCCTGGCTCCGACGGCATCCGGGGTCATCACCTTCGGCTACACGATCAGTGACGGGCGCGGGGGTTCGGCGAGTGCGACGGTGCGCGTGACGGTACGCACGCCGGAGGAGAACTCGCCGCCGCAGCAGGTGCGCGTGACGAAGACGACGGTCGCGGCGGGCGGCCGGATCTCGACCCAGGTCATCGGCGACTGGATCGACCCCGACGGCGATCCCTTCTTCCTGACCTCGGCGACGACCTCCGGCTCCGATCAGGTGAGCTATCAGCCCGATGGCGTCGTGGTCTTCACGGACTCCGCCGACGGCGGAACGCAGAAGACGGTCACGCTGACGATGAGCGACGGTCGCGCCTCCGGCAGCGGCAGCATGGCGGTCACGATCAAGCCGGCGGGTCAGGTGCCCATCGTGATCGAGCCGTGGATCGCGCTCGCCACCTCGGGCGAGGAGATCACCGTGCGGCCGATGTCGCACGTCCGCGGCGGCAACGGCCCGTTGCGGCTCAACGCCGTGCCCGCGAAGGCCGGCATCACGATCGTCCCCAGCTTCGACGCCGGCACCTTCACCTTCGAGAGCGACGTGGTGGGCACCCACTACGTCGAGTTCACGGTCACCGACGGCGGGCAGAACCAGACCGGGCTGGTCCGAGTGGATGTCGCGGCACCGCCCAACGCGAACACCCGGCCGATCACGGTGCCGCAGACCATCTTCGTGACGACCCTCGGAAGCGACACGGTCGATCCGACCCAGACCGACATCGACCCGGCGGGCGGTGTGCTCGTGGTCACGGGCCTGCTCAATGTTCCCGACAACGCGGGCATCGAGGCCGAGATCCTCGACCAGCGGCAAGTGCGCGTCACGCTCACCAAACCGCTCGGCGGCAACACCGTGGTGTTCAACTACCGCATCAGCAACGGCTTGGCGGATGCCGTCGGCACGATCACCGTCGTCGAGATCCCGCGTCCCGCTCAGCTGCAGCCGCCGGTGGCGGTGGACGACAGCGTGACGGTGCGCGTCGGCGATGCGATCGACATCCCCGTGCTCGACAACGACTCTCAGCCCGACGGCGAGAAGATCACCCTCGACCCGAAGCTCGCCGAGCCGCTACCGAGCGGTGCCGGCCTGCTGTTCGCCTCGGGCGACCGCTTGCGCTACCTGGCGCCGCAGACCGCGGGCAACTACTCCGCCGTGTACTCGATCTCCGGCCCCGACGGGCAGACCGCTCAGGCCAAGGTCGACATCTCGGTGCGCGAGGTGGATATCGACACCAACAATCCGCCCGTTCCGGTGCCGGTGACGGCGCGGGTGCTCGCGGGGGAGCGGGTCAGCATCCAGATCCCGCTGACCGGGATCGATCCCGACGGCGACTCGGTGCAGCTGATCGGCGTGGCGAGCAACCCCGAGAAGGGGTCGATCCAGTCGGTCACCAACGGGTCGATCGTCTACCAGGCGGGCGACTACTCATCCGGGACGGACTCCTTCACCTACACGGTCGTCGACGGCCTCGGCGCCCGGGCGACCGGCACCGTTCGGGTCGGGATCAGCGCCCGGCTGGAGGGTGCGCGCAATCCGGTCGCGAACGCCGACTCAGTCTCGGTGCGGCCGGGACGGACCGTGTCGGTGCAGGTGCTCGCCAACGACTCCGACCCGGACGGCAGCCCGCTGACCGTCACCACGGTCGACCCGAACACGCCGGGCACCAAGGCCAAGATCATCGATCACACCAGCATCGACATCACGCCGCCGAAGGATCCCGGCACCTACTCCGTGATCTACACGATCCAGAACGAGTACGGCGGAACGAGCGCCAACTTCGTCACCGTCACGGTCGACCCCCAGGCGCCCCTGTCTTACCCGGTCGTCAACGACACGACCCTGTCGGTGAGTGACGTGATCGGGCGCACCTCCGTCGACGTGAACGTGCTCGACAACGTGTTCTTCGCCGACGGCGATGTCAACACGCTGGGGATCGCGCTGGTGCAGGGCTACAGCGGCTCCGCCCAGGTGCTGGCGAACAAGAAGATCCGGGTGCAGATCGGCGACAAGAGCCAGATCATCCCCTTCTCGGTGTCGCATCCCGATGACGACTCGATCCGCTCCTACGGCTTCATCCGGGTGCCTGGCTTCGACGACGCCCTCCCGCAAGTCAACCTGAAGGCGCCGGCGCTCAAGGTGAAGAGCGAGCAGGCGCTGACCATCGACCTCGACCAGTACGTGGTCGCGCTCGATGGCTCGCGGGTGCACATCACGGACTCCGCATCCGTCAAGGCGACGCACGCCAACGGCGACCCGCTCGTCGTCGACGATCACACGCTGGTCTACACCTCGGCCGATCGGTATTTCGGGCCGGCATCCATCACCTTCGAGGTCACCGACGGCAGCTCGGCGAACGATCCGAACGGGCACACCGCGATCCTGACGCTGGCCATCGATGTGCAGCCGCGCGACAACCAGCCGCCCGCGTTCATCGGCGGGGTGGTCGACTTCGAGCCTGGTCAGCAGAAGGAACTCGACCTGGTGAAGCTCACCAACTACCCCTATCCGGATGTGAACGAGCTCGCCTACACCGTGCTGGCGCCCGATCCGACCGGGTTCACCTATCAGCTGGACGGCCAGCGCCTGGTGGTGACGGCCGACGAAGGCGCGACCACCGGCGCGGTCTCATCGATCTCGATCGGCGTGCGGGACGCGGTCAACGACGGGCTCGCCGGCAAGATCCAGCTCACCGTCGTGCCGTCCACCCGCCCGCTCGCCAAGCCGGTACCGGATGCCGCGGTCGCCAAGCGCGGCCAGACCACGACGGTCGACGTGCTCAGCAACGACCAGGCGAACAATCCGTTCCCCGACACGCCCCTCAAGGTCATCGACATCCGCGGGATCGATGGAGCCGACCTGCCCGACGGGGTGACCATCACGCCCAACGCCGACAAGTCGAAGGTGTCGGTCTCGGTGACCTCGGCGGCACTGCCGACCGACGTCAACTTCCAGTACGAGGTCGCCGACGCCACCGGCGACCCCGACCGCTACGTCTGGGGCAACGCGACGATCTCGATCCAGGACGTTCCCGATCCGGTCAGCGGCGTGCGCACGACCGAGTTCGGCGACCACTACCTGAAGGTGTCGTGGACACCCGGCCAGTTCAACAACTCCCCGATCACCGAGTACGACGTCGCGATGACGGATGCCACGAGCGGCGACGCGATCTCGACGACCGTCTGCGACACGACGGTCGGCTGCCAGGTCACGACCCCGGGCAACGGCCCGAGCAACGCGGTGCGCCTCGCCGTGGTGGCCGTGAACGCGATCGGCGCGTCGACCCCCTCGTCGAACCCGGGGCCGATCTGGTCGGACATCATCCCGCCGCCGCCGGCCGCCCTCAGCTCGCGGCCGCTCGACAGCGGACTCCGGATCGGCTGGCAGAAGCCCGATGACTCCGGCGGCAGCGCGATCGAGCAGTACGTGGTCGTGGTCGGCGGGGTGTCCCAGGTCGTCGACGTCCCGGTCTCGGATCCGGTGGGGACCCAGTACTTCACGAACATCCAGGCGCCCGGCTCGATTCTCAACGGCTCGGCGGTCAACTACTCGGTGAGTGCGCGCAACAGCGCCCCCAACTCGCTGGCGACCTGGAACGAGGCCGACGGCACCGACACGCCTGCCGGCGCCCCGCTGGTGACCGGAACCCCGACGGCGTCGGGGTCGACGACCGACGGGACGACCGCCAGCGTCGGCTGGGACGGAGCGTTCGCCGGGAACGGCGCGGCGATCACCAAGTACTACGTCGCGATCTACACCGGCTCGGCGCCCGCTTGCTCCGTCAGCGGCGTCGAGGTCGGCAACCCTCAGCTCTCACCGCCGCCGGGGGCGAAGCCCGTCGACGCGGGGTCCACGAGCACCTCCTTCGGCGGTCTCGCGGCGAACCAGCAGTACTCGATCACCGTGTACGCCTACAACGGCCAGGGCTGCACGGCGTCGCCCGAAGTCCAGGTCACGCCGCGCGCGATGCCGGGTACCGTCACCGCGATCAGCGCACCTGATCCTGTGCCAAGCGGCGACGGCACCTGGGACTACCGCGTCGACGACTTCACGATCGCAGCCGGATCGGCCGATGCCGACATGATCGAGTACCGGTACGTCTCCGGCGCGGAGGGCTCGGTGCACGGCCCGGCCGCGACGCCGCTGGTCCTGGGCACGAACGACAGCTCGCAGTACGGGCACCCGGTGGGGGTGCAGGTGAAGGCGTGCAAGACCTACGAGACGACGCTCTGCAGCGCCGACTGGTCGCAGACCTTCCTCCTTGGCACCCCCGTGAACAACTCGGTGCCGGGCGGGCTCACGGCGACCTCGACCGGCCTGCTCTCGGGCCAGTGGACCTGGGGATCGGCGCCGAGCGGCAGCTACGACGCCATCCAGTACTCCTGCGACGGCGGAAACACCTGGACCGACATCGCCGCGGGGGCGCCTGGCACCTGCCAGACCGTCGGCCTTGCCGGATCGGCGCCGCTGATGTTCCGCATCCAGGCTGACGGGGTTTCCGGCGGCTTCGTGCGAAGTTACCAGTGGGGCGACTACCTGCAATGACCCGAACCGCAACGACCCGAGACCCGCGTACCGAGAGGACCATCCCGAGATGACCATGACCCCGGAACAGGCATCCGCCTTCCAGGAGACCTTCGGCCGTCTGGTGGCCAACGTCGAGCAGGTGCTGCTCGGCAAGACCTTCGTGGTGCGGCTCGGCTTCGTCGCGCTGTTCAGCGAGGGCCACCTGCTGCTCGAGGACTTCCCCGGCACGGGCAAGACCTCGCTGGCCCGCGCGATCGGCCAGAGCGTCTCGGGCACCAGCAACCGCATCCAGTTCACCCCCGACCTGCTGCCCGGAGACATCACCGGGGTCAGCGTCTACGACCAGCGCACCGGCGAGTTCGACTTCCACAGCGGGCCCGTGTTCGCGAACATCGTGCTGGCGGATGAGATCAACCGCGCCAGCCCGAAGACGCAGGCCGCGCTGCTCGAGGTCATGGAGGAGGGGCAGGTGACGGTCGACGGGGAGACGCATCCCGTCGAGCCGCCCTTCATGGTGATCGCCACCCAGAACCCGATCGAGCAGGCCGGCACCTACAAGCTCCCAGAAGCCCAACTCGACCGGTTCCTGCTGAAGGCGTCGATCGGCTACCCCGACCACGCCTCGACGCTGCGCATCCTGGAGGGAGCGGGCGTCAAGGCGCACGAGACAACGGTCCCGCCGATCGTCACCGCCGACGCGGTGCTCGAGATGGCGCAGATCGCGCGCACGGTGCACGTCGATCCGAGTGTGAACGACTACGTGTCCCGGCTGGTCGAGGCCACCCGCGGCGCCACCGAGGTGCGGCTCGGCGTGAGCGTGCGCGGTGCGCTCGCCCTGGTGCGCGCGGCGAAGACGCTGGCCGCCGCATCCGGGCGCCACTACGTGGTGCCGGACGACGTGAAGTCACTCGCCGAGCCGGTGCTCTCGCACCGCCTCGTGCTGGACCCCGAAGCCGAGTTCGACGGTGTGACGCCGTCGAGCGTGATCGGGCAACTGCTGCTCGAGACCGCGCCGCCGAGCGATCGGCAAGCCGTGTGAGCACCCCGCCGGTCCAGGAGGTCAAGCAGCGCAAGGAGCGCAAACGCGGGGCGGCGCCGAAGGCGACGCCGGCCGCGCACTCCGACGCGCTCACGACCACCGGCACGGCGGGGCTCACCAACACCCGCACCCGGATCGTCGGCGCGCGGGAGGGCGTGCTGGCGGACGCCGTCATCAACGTGGTCAGGGCGGCCACCCTGCTCGGCCAGGCCGCGGCGCGGATCGGCGGACGCGTCGCGTCGGTGGTGACGCCGCTCGGCTGGGTGATGCTCGGCGTCATCCCGCTCTCGTTCGCCGCCGGATACCTGCTGGGCTGGATGGAGCTCGTGCTCGTCGGCTGGGCCGGCCTGGTGCTCGCCCTGATCGCCGTGCTCTACCTGGTCGGGCGCTCGCCGTTCCACGTCGCCCTCGACCTGGCGCACCGCCGCGTCGTCGTCGGGGAACCGGCGCGCGGCATCGTCACGGTGGACAACCCGACCTCGCGACGGATCCTCGGCGTGAAGGTGGAGATCCCGGTCGGCGCCGGTCTCGCCGAACTGGCTCTGCCGAGCCTGCGCAAAGGCACCGAGTTCAGCCAGGAGTTCGCGATCCCCACCCTGCGCCGCGGCGTCATCCCGGTCGGCCCGGTACGGACCGTCCGCGCCGACCCGGTCGGGCTGGTGCGCCGCGAACTGGTCTGGACCGACACGGTCGACCTCGTCGTCCATCCGCAGACCATCGGGGTGCCGTCGACCAGCACCGGCTTGATCCGCGACCTGGAGGGCGCTCCGACCCGCGACCTCACCTCGAGCGACGTGGCCTTCCATGCGCTGCGCGAGTACCAGACGGGCGACGAACGCCGCTACATCCACTGGAAGTCGACCGCGAAGACGGGCACCTACATGGTGCGCCAGTTCGAGCAGACCCGGCGCAGCCACCTGGTCGTCGCGCTCAGCCTGGCCGGTGCCGACTACGCGAACGACGAGCAGTTCGAACTGGCCGTGAGCGCGGCGGGCAGCCTCGGCGTGCGCGCGATCCGCGACGGGCGCACCGTCTCGGTCGTGGTGAGCTCGATCACGCCCGAGTTCGCGAAGCGCAAGAACTACGCCGTCCGTTCCCTCGCCACGCATCTGCCGTCGCGCCTGCTCGACGACCTGGCCATCGTCGAGCGCGACCCGTCGGCCCTCGAGATCCGTGACGTGGCGCGCGTCGCCGCCGACGAGGTGCCCGGCATCTCCGTGGCCTTCCTGATCTGCGGCTCGCTGCCGACCGCCGCCGAGCTGCGCGCCGCGTCTGGCTCATTCCCTCTCGACGTCGCCGTGGTCGCGATCGTCTGCGATCCGGATGCCGTCCCCGGCTTCCGGCGCGTCGCCGGCCTCAGCGTGCTCACCATCGGGTATCTGGACGATCTGCGCATCGCGCTCGCCCGGACGGCGGCCGTGGCATGAGCGAACTCGACGACACCCTCAAGGTGGTGCCGAAAACGGGCGTCTCCTCTTCGCGGGCGAAGCGGTCTTCGTCGGGCAAGCGCGCGTCCGCTTCGCGCCAGCGCGCGCCGCGGACGCGCTCCGACGGATTCCTGATCCTGGCGGTGGCGCTGTCGTGGCTCGCCATCGGGATCGCGGCCGCCTCGCTCTGGCCGATCTACCAGTCCGGGCGATACGTCGTGCTGGTCGCCGTGGCGGTGCTGCTCGGCACGGTCATCGCCGGGCTGGGTGCCTGGCTCCGGTGGCCGTCCTGGGCCCTGATCGCCGCAGGATTCGTCGCGTTCCTGGCGAGCGGCGTCCCGCTCGCCGTTCCCGACGAGGCGATCTCGGGCGTGCTGCCGAGCGTGAACGGGCTCGCCGATCTGCTCTCCGGCGTCGCGCTCGGCTGGAAGCAGCTGCTGACCATCGCCTTGCCGGTGGGGGATTACCAGGCATTGCTGGTCCCCGCCCTGCTGCTCGTGCTGACGGTGACGATCGTGTCGATCAGCGTCGCCCTGCGTGCGAAATGGGGTGAGCTGAGTGTCATCCCGCCGGTCGTCCTCTTCCTGGTCGGCATCGTCTTCGGCCCGGAGCGGATCGGCACGCCGGAATGGCTCGGCCTCGCCCTGTTGGGCGTGGTGCTCGTCACGCTCGTCTGGCGCAGGTGGCGACGGCGGCGGGACGCGATTCGTCAGCTCGCTCGCTCCACGCCGGACGCCGGGGGGCGGCCACTCGCCACAGCGGGCGACAGTGGCTTGGGCCGGCGTGGCGTCGTCGCCGGAGCGGTCATCCTACTGATCGCCGGAGGCGCGTCGGTCGCGGCGGCGGCGGCTCTGCCTCCGACCGGGGACCGCAGCGTGCTGCGCACCGCGGTCGCTCAGCCCTTCGACCCGCGGGACTACCCGAGCCCGCTGTCCGGATTCCGGCGCTACCTGCGCGACGACAAGGCGAGCCAGCTGCAGTTCCAGGTGAGCGGGCTGCCGGAGGGTGCGCGGATCCGCATCGCCACGCTCGACAGCTACGACGGCATCGTCTACGCGGTCGGGAGCTCGGCCGTCGACAGCGCGTCGGGCACGTTCGTGCGCATCCCGTCGTCGGTCGACCAGAGTTCGACGCCGGGCACGCAGCTGAATCTGACCGTCACCGTGAAGGGCTACTCCGGCGTGTGGCTGCCCACCGTCGGACGGTTCGAGTCCGTTCAGTTCGCCGGAAGCGACGCCGCCCAGCTGAGCAACGACTTCTACTACAACAACACGAGCGGCACGGCGGCGGTGCTCGGCGGCGTCGCCTCCGGCGACAGCTACACCTTGAAGGCGGTGCTGCCGAAGCAACCGGATGCGAGCCAGCTCGACGCCGTCACCCCGGGCTCCTCGAGCGTGCCGGCGATCGGCGTCGTCCCGGATGACCTCGCCCAGCAGCTCGACGGCTACGTCGCCGGCAAGACCTCCCCGGGCGCTCGGCTGGCGGCCATGCTCGCGGGGCTCAAGAAGGACGGCTACGTCAGTCACGGCCTCGACCCGGACGAGCCGGCGAGCCGTTCCGGCCACGCCGCCGACCGGATCAGCGAGTTGTTCACCGACCCGCGGATGATCGGCGACGCCGAGCAGTACTCGGTCGCCGCCGCGCTGATGGCTCGGCAGCTCGGATTCCCGGCCCGCGTGGTCTTCGGGTTCGCGCCACAGGGCTCGGCCGGCACGATCGACGTCACCGGCGCCGACGTCTCTGCGTGGATCGAGGTGGACACCGCGCAGTACGGCTGGGTCACGATCGACCCGAACCCGCCCCTCCGCCCGATCCCTGCCGAGCAGCCCCAGGACCCGACCAAGATCGCGCGTCCGCAGTCCGTCGTCCCGCCGCCCGCCGACAAGGCGGACCCGAACCAGAACCAGACGACGCCCGACACCAGCCAGAACGAGCCCGACACCCTCGATCCGGTGCTCGCCGTCGTGCTGCAGGTGCTTCGCGTCGCCGGGATCGTGCTGCTGATCGCGCTGATCCTCGCCGCGCCGTTCCTGCTCATCATCGCGGCCAAGCTGCGCCGCCGGCGCATCAGGCGCCGGGCCGACTCCGCCCTCCAGCGCATCCGCGGCGGCTGGGACGAGTTCGAGGACGCCGTCGTCGACCACGGGCTGCAACCGCCGCCGGCGGCCACCCGCTCAGAGGTCGCCGGGGTGGTGGGCACCCTGCCGTCACGCCTGCTGGCCGCCGTCGCTGACCGGGCGGTGTTCGCGCCGGACGACGCCGACCCGGCCGATGCCGACCGCGTCTGGGATGCCGTGGGGGAGCTGCGGAGCTCCCTGGACGTCGGTCTCACCCGTCGTCAGCGCCTCTTTGCGCTCGTCTCCCTGCGCTCACTCGGTGGTTATAGTGTTCGGGGTCTGCTCCGAGGCTCCGGGCGCAAGGGTGGTGTCGCATGATTTGCCGATATTGCGGCACCGCGCTGCCCCAGGGCGCGCTGTTCTGCGGCGAATGCGGCCAGCCGGTCTCCTCGGCCCCGACGACCGCGTCATCGGCCGCGACCGTGTCGTCGATCCGCCCCGTGCCGGCCGCGGGTGCGGCGGCGGCGGCGTCGCCGACCGCACCGGTGACGACGATGGACCCGGCCGCCGCGCGGCCGGCCGCCGCCGGCTTCTCGATCGCCGACCTGGCCTTCAGCTCCCCCGGCACGACATCGGACCATGATCACCTGGACGAGGAGCGCGAGTTGCCGGACGGCACCCCGCTCGACCCGACGCCGGACGAGCGTGCCGAGTCGGTCGCCCGCTGCCCGCAGTGCGGCGAGCCGATGGCCGAAGGCGACGTCTTCTGCGGCGAGTGCGGCTTCGTCGTCCGCAGCGTCGCGCCGCCCGCCGGGCTGCCCGAGGGGGTGGACGCGTCCGACGACGGGTTCGGCGCCGATGGTGTGCCCACCGAGTCGGATGACCTCGTGCCCGAGGTGATCGAGTTCGGCGAGTTCCCGCGCGATCCCGACGCGCCCGACGCGCGCGAAGCGGTCGAGCAGGAGGCCGACGATTCCGACGCGACCACCGAGATCGAGCCGCTGCTGGCCGCAGAGCTCGATGCCGCCCCCGAACCCGATCCCGCCCCTCCGCTCGCCCCCGAGCCGGAACCGTCCATCGATCACATGGTTCGCGACGTGTCGACGCCCTCGACCCCGCACCCGGTCGAGGCGGATCCTGACCTCGACTTCGACGAGCCCCTGCCGCTCGGCGCCGCCGCCGGCGCACCGACCCCGTCGCCGCGGTCCCGGCCGATCCCCGACCCCTTCCCCTGGGGCACCGATCGTCCGCTGCGGGAGGACATCGAAGCGACCCGGCTGGTCGCCGATCCGGAATCCGGCATCCGCTACGTGCTGCAGTTCAGCACCGGCGAGAGCGTCACGGTGGCGGGGTCCGGACTGGTCGGACGCAATCCCTCGGTTCAGCCCGGCGAATACGTCGACCAGCTGGTCCCGATCTTCGACGCCGGCAAATCGGTGTCGAAGACCCATCTCGAGTTCGGGCAGGAGTCCGGCCGGTTCTGGGTCAGCGATCGCTACTCGACGAACGGCTCAGTCATCCGGCAGCCCGACGCGGAGCCGCGACGCTGCGATCCCGGTCGGCGCTACTTCATCGCACGCGGCTCACGGGTCGACGTCGGCGAGCAGTTCTTCGTCGTCAGCTGAGGGGTTCCTCCTCCGCACGGATGCGCGTGCCGGGTTCTCCACGTTCGCGCCCCTCCCGACGGCCGGTCGCGCACGTCCGCGCTGAACTGGGCGGGTGATCCCGGATCCCGCTCCCCAGCGCCTTGCCCTCCCTTCCCTCGCCCCGCCTCCGCCCCGCGCCGCCTTCCCCGTGGTCGCGACCGCGGCGCCGGTGGTGGTCTCGCTCGGGATCTGGGCGGTCACCGGCTCGCCGTATTCGCTGCTGTTCGCGGCGCTCGGGCCGGTCGTCGCCCTCGGCAGCCTCCTCGACGGGCGGCGGCAGCGCAGGCAGACCGTCCGGGTGCAGACCGAACGCACGGTCGCGGCTCTCGAGCGCACCCGCGACCGGCTGCGAGAACTGCAGGAGCAGGAACGGGAGCGGCTCCGACGGTCGGCTCCCGCGATCGACACGAGGGTCGAGGCCGGGCGTGTCGCGAGCGCATGGTCGTCTCCCGCCGATCTCTCCGCTCCGGATGCCGCGCCGCTCCCCGTCCGTCTCGGCCGCGCCGACGGGCCGCCGGTGGTGGTCGTCGACGGTACAGCGGGCGAGCTCGAGTCGGACGGCGAGCTGCCGCCCTCGGTCCGCGCCGCGCTGAACGAGGTGCACGCCACCGCGGCCGTGTTCCCCGACGCGCCCGTGCTCGCCGACGCGGTCGACGGCATCGGGATCGTCGGTCCGAGTGCGATCGCGCGGGCGCTCGCGCGCGCCGTGGTGCTGCAGCTCGCCGCGACGCGTTCTCCCGTGACGACGAGTGTCGCGGCACCGCCCGATGAGGCCTGGGTGCGCGCCCTTCCGCACGCGACCACCATCGGCACCGGTACCGAGTACCGCGTGATCGACGACGGCGTCGAGCTGCGCGTGGCGTGGGCCGGCCTGGCAGCAGGGCTCCCGGCCGGGATCCCCGGGATCTCGCTGCCCCCGCAGGCCCGCCTGGAGCCACTCGGATCGGCACGCGCCGCTGCCACGGCGCGCCGCCTGGCCGACGTGGCCGACGAGCGAGGGCTCGCGGCGGCCGACCGTCGGCTTCCGCTCGTCGTGGGGCTGGCCGAGGTGCTCGCGGCAGACGTCCCGGCGGACGAGTCCGGGCGCACGGACGGGTCGGCCGCAGGCGCCGGTCTTCGCGCTCCGGTCGGCCGGGGCCCGAACGGTGTCGTCGAGCTCGACCTGGTCCGGGACGGCCCGCACGCGGTCGTCGCCGGCACCACCGGCACGGGCAAGAGCGAGCTGCTGGTGAGCTGGGTGCTGGCGATGGCGAGCCGGCATCCGCCCAGCATCGTCACCTTCCTGCTGGTCGACTTCAAGGGCGGTGCGGCGTTCGCCGCGCTGGCGGGACTCCCGCACGTGCTCGGAACGGTGAGCGACCTGGATGCCCGGCGCAGCGCCCGCGCGATCGAGAGCCTGCGCGCGGAACTGCTGCGTCGCGAGCAGGTGCTCGCGGAACGCGGCGCGCGCTCCATCGACGAGGTCGCGGTGGACGATGCCAGGCGGCCAGGCGAGCCACACCCCTCGCTCGCCCGGCTGGTGATCGTGGTCGACGAGTTCGCGGCGGTGGTGTCAGGGCAGCCAGAGTTGCACGAGCTGTTCGCGGATCTCGCGGCGCGAGGCCGCTCGCTGGGTCTGCATCTGGTGCTGTGCACGCAGCGTCCGTCAGGTGTGGTGCGGGACGCCGTGCTCGCGAACATCGCGCTGCGGATCTCGCTGCGGGTCACCGACCGGGGCGACAGCGTCGCGATGCTGGGCAGCGATGCCGCGGCGCGACTCGCGCCGGAGCCGCGCGGACGAGCCCTCATCGCCGACGGGTCGGGAGGCATCCGCGAGGTCCAGTGGGCTCTCGCGGAGCGCGGTGACGCCGCGAAGCTCGCGGACTCCGGCATTCCGCCGGCGGCTGCGGTCTGGCGCGAGCCCCTCCCGGAGGTCCTGCCGCTCGCGCCCCTGCTGACGGAGCCGCGTGGGACTGGTGGTCTCGAGCTCCCGCGCGGCGATTCCGGCCGGCGGAGCATCCCCTTCGGCCGCCTCGACCTGCCCGCCGAACAGCGCCAGCCGATCGCCTGCTACGACCCGCGCGACGACGGGCACCTCCTGGTGCTGGGTGCCGCACGTTCCGGCCGGACGACGGCGCTCGCGACTCTGGCTCAGGCGGCGCGCAGCGTGGGAGTCCCGGTGACCGTGGTGCCCGGCGATCCCGCCGAAGCGTGGTCCGTGCTCGCCGAGCGCCTCGACCGTGGATCGCAGCCGGTGACGGCTGGTGGCCTGCTGCTCCTCGACGACCTGGATCAGCTGATCGAGCGGGTCGATCCCGATTCCCGTCATGAGCTGCTGGAACTCCTGACGCGGCTCGCGCGGGGTTCCCGGGGCGTCGGGCTCGTCGTGAGCGCGCAACGGCTCACCGGCGGTCTGGCGTCGTTCGCCGGCCTGTTCGACTCGCGCGTGCTGCTGCGCCAGCCGAGCCGCGAGGAGCACGTGCTGTCCGGCGGAGAGGGCGCGGCCTTCGATCCCCGACTGCCTCCGGGATCCGGGCGCTGGATGGGGATTCGGGGCGCCGGTGCGACGATCCAGCTCGCGCTCGGTTCCGAGCCGCTCCCGGTGCCCGAGCTGGTCGAGCTCCCGGTGGTCGCCGCCGAGCCGGGGCGTGCGCTGGCCGTCGCGGCGCCGCGTCCGCGTGAGCTGGCGCGGCGATGGGCCGCGTCCGGCGCGCGGGTCGTGCTCCTGGGCGAGCAGACGCCCCCGGGGGACGACGAGCTCCTCGTCTCTCGCGGCGGGGCGCCGATCGTGCTGCTGGGCGATCCCGATGCCTGGCAGGCGGAGTGGGCCCTGCTCGGCCTGGCGCGCCGCGATTTGCCGCTCGCCGTCGTCGGCTGCACCGCATCCGAGTTGCGCGCCATGGTGCGCGCCCGCGACGCGGCTCCTCCGCTCGGGAGCCGAGCGGGGGAGTGCTGGCGGGTGGAGGCGGGCGCGGTGAGCCGCGCGCTGCTCCAGGTGCCCGGCCCGCCCGCCTAGGCGAGCGCCGCCGCGACCGTCCCGGCCTCGAGGCCCTGCGCCGCGGCGACCGCCGCGTTCACGACGGAACCGCCGTGCACGTTCAGGCCGAGCGCGAGGGCCGGGTCGGCGCGCAGCGCGTCCGCCCAGCCGAGGTTGGCGATCGAGCGGACGTAGGGCAGCGTCGCATTGGTGAGCGCGTAGGTGGAGGTGTGCGCCACCGCGCCGGGCATGTTCGCCACGCAGTAGAACAGCGACTCGTGCACCGTGTACGTCGGGTCGGCGTGCGTGGTCGCGTGGCTGTCCTCGAAGCAGCCGCCCTGGTCGATCGCGATGTCCACCAGCACGCTGCCGGGCTTCATCCGCGTCACCAGTGCGTTGGTCACGAGCTTCGGGGCCTTCGCGCCGGGGACGAGCACCGAGCCGATCACGAGGTCGGCATCCAGCACCGCCTTCTCGATCTCGAAGCTGTTCGAGGCGATGGTCTGGATGCGGCCGGCGTAGTCGGCGTCCAGCTCGCGCAGCCGCTGGATGTTGGTGTCGAGCACGGTCACCCGCGCGCCGAGCCCGACGCTCACGCTGATCGCGTTGGTTCCTGCCACTCCGCCGCCGAGCACGACGACGTGCGCAGGATGCGTGCCCGGCACGCCCGGCACGAGCAGCCCGGGGCCGCCGTTCGGGCGCAGCATGACATTCGCGCCGACGATGGGCGCCAGCCGGCCGGCGACCTCGCTCATCGGGGCGAGAAGCGGGAGCGCACGCGACGGCAGTTGCACGGTCTCGTAGGCGATGGCGGTGATGCCGCTCGAGACCAGCCGCGCCGTCAGTTCCGCCTCGGCGGCGAGGTGCAGATAGGTGAACAGCACCAGGTCGTCGCGGAAGTGGCCGTACTCGCTCTCGATCGGCTCCTTCACCTTCAGCAGGAGCTCGGCGCCGTCCCAGACCTCGTCGGCCGAGTCGGAGATCGTCGCTCCGGCGGCGCGGTAGTCGTCGTCGGTGATCGAGGAGCCGAGTCCTGCGCCGCTCTGCACGGTCACCGCGTGGCCGTGCGCCGAGAGATCGTGGACGCCTGCCGGGGTGATCGCGACGCGGAATTCGTTGTTCTTGATCTCGCTCGGCACGCCCACTTTCATGCCGCCAGCGTAGTCGGGCCGGTGCGCGGCTCACCATGGATTCCGCAGCGAAATCCGGCGTTCGCATGCTGATTTCGTGAAATCTATGTTTCGTCATGGGCCATTTCGCCGTTGCGGCGTTCCGCAGCGCTGACCGGTGTGTCAGGATCGACCAACGGCGTGCGCCCAGAGGGGCGGCGCCCAACGAGAACGTCTGCGAAGGAGCCCCCACGATGGCCAGGTCCCTGCCCGAAGATCCGCTGATCCGCTCACTCGTCATCAATGCGCGTCGCGCGCAGGTCACCCGCCGCGGGATGCTCGCCGGGGCGACAGCGGGAGCCGCGGCCCTGGCGCTCGCCGCGTGCGCTCCGACCGCGGGATCGGCGAAGCCGAAGCCCGCGACCGATGTCTCGAGCTCCGATAAGTCGCTGATCTGGGCGAACTGGCCGCTCTACCTCGACACCGACGACGACACCGGCGACCACCCGACCCTCGACGCCTTCACCAAGAAGACCGGGATCAAGGTCGACTACCGCGAGGACATCGACGACAACAACTCCTACTACGCCAAGGTCAAGGACCAGCTCGCGCTCGGCAAGGACATCGGCGCCGACATCGCGGTGCTCACCGACTGGATGGTGAGCCGCTGGATCCGCTTCGGCTACACGCAGAAGCTCGACCACAGCAAGATCCCGAATCTGAAGAACCTCAACCCGGATCTGGTCGATATCGACTACGACAAGGGTCGCAACTACTCGCTGCCGTGGCAGGGCGGCTTCGCCGGCATCTGCTGGAACAAGGACGAGTTCCCCAACGGGTTCACGAGCGTCGACGAGATGTTCAAGGAGCCCAAGCTCAAGGGCCGCATCGAGGTGCTCAGTGAGATGCGCGACACGGTCGGACTCATCATGCTCGAGCAGAACGTCGACATCGACAAGAACTTCACCGATGTGCAGTTCGAGACCGCGCTCGACGTGCTGAAGAAGAACATCCAGGACGGCGTGATCCGCAGCGTCAAGGGCAACTCCTACACGGACGACCTCGTCAGCGGCGACGCGCTGGCCGCGATCTGCTGGTCGGGCGACATCACGGCGACCAACGGGTCGAACGGCGATCATTGGGAGTTCGCCATCCCGGATGCCGGCGGCACCCTGTGGAACGACAACCTGCTGATCCCCATCGGCTCGACGCACAAGAGCAACGCCGAGGAACTGATCAACTTCTACTACGACCCCGAGGTCGCGGCCGAGGTCGCGGCCTACGTGAACTACATCACGCCCGTGGTCGGCGCCAAGGAGGCCATGGACAAGATCGATCCGGATCTCGCCTCCGACAACCTGATCTTCCCGGATGCCGCCACCCTCAAGCAGGCGCAGGTGTTCCGCACCCTCACGCCCGCTGAGGAGCAGTCCTACGGCGCGGCGTTCCAGGCGATCCTGCTCGGCGCCTAGGCGCTGGCGAGCACCATGGCGAGTGCGCTCGACGACTCCGGTGCCGACCTCGAGCTGGTCGGCATCACCAAGCAGTTCCCGGGATTCACGGCGATCGAGAACCTGAACCTCACGATCCCGGCCGGCTCGTTCTTCGCCCTCCTCGGACCATCGGGCTGCGGCAAGACGACGACGCTGCGACTCGTGGCGGGGCTCGAGACGCCGACCGCAGGGCGCATCCTGATCGGCGGTAAGGACGTCACCGACACCCGTCCCTACCAGCGGCCGGTCAACACGGTGTTTCAGAGCTACGCGCTCTTCCCGCACATGACGGTGCTGCGCAACGTTGCCTTCGGGCTGTACCGGCGCGGGGTGAAGGATCCGCTCGGGCTGGCGCACGAGGCCCTCCAGCTGGTCGAGCTCGACCACCTGGCCGGCCGCCGTCCTGCCCAGCTGTCTGGCGGCCAGCAGCAGCGCGTCGCCCTGGCGCGCGCGATCGTCAACAAGCCGGCGCTGCTGCTGCTCGATGAGCCGCTCGGTGCGCTCGATCTCAAGCTGCGCCGCCAGATGCAGCTCGAACTGAAGACGATCCAGGATGAGGTCGGCCTCACCTTCCTGCACGTCACGCACGATCAGGAGGAGGCCATGACCATGGCCGACACCGTCGCGGTGATGAACCGGGGCCGGATCGAGCAGATGGGTGCGCCCGAGGAGCTCTACGAGCTGCCGAAGACCGCGTTCGTGGCCAACTTCCTCGGGCAGTCGAACCTCTTCGCCGCAGAGGTGGCCAGCTCGAGCACCACGTCGATCGTGGTGGATGTCGCCGGCACGAAGCTCGAGGTCCCACTCGAGCGCACCCAACGCCGCAGCGGCGCCGTGACGATCGGGGTGCGCCCCGAGAAGCTGACGCTCCTGACGACCGCGCCGAAGGCCGCATCCGGCGTCAACGTGCTCGGCCCTGGCACGGTCACCGACGTATCGTTCAGCGGCGTCAGCACGCAGTACCTGATCGAGATGCCGGGCATGGGCACCGTGACCGTCTTCGCGCAGAACATGGTGTTCGGCCCGGTGGTCAACCGCGGCTCAGAGGTGTGGGTGAGCTGGGCGGTCGACCATGGATTCGGCCTGGCCGACGAGCCGGAGCCCGAACCGACCTTCGAAGAGAGTGCCTAGCGATGGCGTTCGGCGCCTTCTCCAACGTCGAGACCCCCGTCGTCGAAGCCCCGCGGCGCCGCAGCCGCGCGGCGCTGTGGCTGCTGCTGCCGGGCGTGGTGTATCTCGGGGCCACCTACCTGGCGCCGCTGGTCTCTCTGGTCGTGACGAGCCTGAAGGCGCCCGACCTGGTGAACTTCGACATCGGCCGCTACCTCTACGCCTTCGACATCGGCAACTACGCGCGGGTGTTCGAGTTGTACTGGCCGATCATCCTGCGCTCGTTCGGCTATGCCGCGCTCGCGACCGTGTTCGCCCTGCTGATCAGCTACCCGCTCGCGTACTTCATCGGCGTGGTGCTGCGCCGCTACCCGCTCTGGCAGGCGCTCGCCCTCATCCTGGTCATCGCGCCGTTCTTCATGAGCTTCCTGCTGCGCACCCTGGCCTGGAAGGCTCTCTTCGCGGATGAGGGACCCATCGTCGGCTTCCTCCAGAGCCTGCACATCCTGGGGCCGAACGCGCACGTGAATGGAACGCCGTTCATGGTGATCTTCGGATTGACCTACAACTTCATCCCCTTCATGGCGCTGCCGATCTACGCCTCACTCGAGCGCCTCGACGTGCGCTACCTGGAGGCCGGAGCCGACCTGTACGCGAATCCGGTCACCACCTTCGCGCGCGTGACGCTGCCGCTGTCGCTGCCCGGCGTGATCTCGGGGACGCTGCTCACCTTCATCCCGGCCACCGGCGACTACGTGAACGCGAGCCCCCAATTCCTGGGAAGCACGCAGACCACGATGGTCGGCAACGTGATCTCGGACACCTACTTCAATCTTTCCGACTATCCCTCGTCGGCGGCCCTGTCGATCATCCTCATGATCCTGATCCTCATCCCGGTCGCCCTCTACCTCTCGCTGACCAAGACGGAGGACGTGCTATGAGCGCCGTATCCGAGGCCGGCGCGCTCGGGCGGTTCGAGGAGGCTCCCGGGCCGCTGAAACGACCGAAGAGCCGGCGGGGCAACTGGGGAGTTGGGGTCTATTCGATCGTCATCCTGGCCCTGCTGCTCGTGCCGATCGTCTACACGATCGTGTTCTCCTTCAACATCCCGGCGCGCACCAACGTCACCTGGCGCGGCTTCTCGCTCGACAACTGGGCGACGCTGTTCGGCGACCCGCGGGTCGTCGCGGCGTTCGGCAGCAGCATCCTGGTGGGGGCCATCGCGACCGTGGTCTCGGCGGCCCTGGGAACGGCGATCGCGATCGCGCTTGTGCGGTTCCGCTTCCGGTTCCGCACCGGGCTGACCGTGCTGCTCTTCCTGCCGATGGCCACGCCGGAGGTCGTCCTCGGCTCGGGGCTGGGATCGCAGTTCCTCAATATCGGGGTCGACAAGGGCTTCGTGACCACGGTGATCGCCCACATCATGTTCTGCATCAGCTTCGTGGTGATCACGGTGCGCGCCCGGGTGGCGAGCCTCGACCCGGCCATCGAGGAGGCGGGCCGGGATCTCTACGCGAGTCCCGCGCAGGTCTGGTGGCGGATCACCTTCCCGCTGCTCCTGCCCGGCATCGTCGCGGCGGGGCTGCTCTCGTTCGCGCTGAGTTTCGACGACTTCATCATCACGGCGTTCGTCTCCGGCAACTTCGAGACCTTCCCGAAGTACATCTACACGGCCGCCGTGCGTGCCATCCCGGCCCAGGCGAACGTGTTCGCGTCGATCATCTTCCTGCTCGCGATCGTGGTCGTGCTGGCGACGCAGCTCAGCGCGGCGGTGCGCCGCCGTAGGCAGGCGAGCGAGGGCTGAGCGTCGGCCGGACACGGCCGTGACGGCAGAATGGCCGACACGACGCCGTGACCCTGTACCCCGGCGACGGCGATTTGCGCCCCCAAGCAGGGGCTGTACCGACTCGTCCACCCCGCGCAGGATCGAGGGAGGGGAACGAGCGCGGGGGCGATGAACAGATGAACCAGGGGATCTTGACCTTGATCACGGTCGCGATGGTGGTGGCCGCTGCCGCTTTCGCGCTCTGGCTGCTGTACACGGTGATCTGGCGGGCTGTGCGGCGGGGGCTGCGCGAGTACCACCGCACGGCCCAGCAGTCGACGGTCCCGGCTCCGGACCTCGCGTCGCGGGTCCTCCGGCCTGCGCCGCGCGAGGTCGTGCCCGACTACCCGCCGCGCGAGTGGGTCTGAGCGGGCGTACCCCTTCCGCACCGCCGGGAATCCCCGCCGCCGGGAATAGGGTGGGTGGGGCCAGGAGGTCGCCATCATGCCCCACGCCGTCGTCTCGACCGAGTACGCGCGCCCGCCCGTTGTTGCGATCATCGAGGTGCCAGGCCGCGAGCCCGGCCCCGGTGAGGTGACGCTCCGCGTCGAAGCGGTGTCGCTCAACCCCTACGACCTCACGCAGGCGTCCGGTGCCGTGAACCCCGATCCCGGCCGGCTGCCTCTCCGGATGGCGAGCGAAGCCGCCGGTGTCGTCACCGCGGTCGGTCAGGACGCGATCGGGATGGATGGCCGGCCTCTCGTCGTCGGCGACACGGTCTTCGGGCAAGGACTGCCGGGTGCCGCTGCCGAAGAGCTCACGGTCAAGGCCGCGAACCTGCTGCACAGGCCGGCCGGCTCGGATCCGGCCGAGGCCGCCGGACTGCTGCTGGTGGGGGCGACCGCAGCGCACGCGATCGAGGCCGCCCGCGTGCGGAAGGGCGACGTCGTCCTGGTCCACGGCGCATCGGGCGGGGTCGGCAGCCTCGCCGCGCAGCTCGCGCTGGAACGCGGCGCGACCGTGATCGGCACCGCCTCATCCGCCCACCACGACCGTCTGTCCCGCTACGGCGTGCAGCCGGTCGAGTACGGTGACGGCCTGGCGGATCGCGTGCGGGCCATCGCCCCAGACGGCGTGGACGCCGCCATCGACACCGTGGGAACCCAGGAGGCGCTCGCCGTGTCGCTCGAACTCCTGCACGATCCGCACCGGCTGGTGTCCATCGCCAACTTCCGCGATGTGGCGCCGGCCGGCGGGCAGGTCATCGGTGGCGGTCCCGGCGCCGACCCCGGCACCGAGATCCGCAGAGCCGCGCGACCCGTGCTGGCGAAGCAGCTCGCCGCAGGCGCGCTTCACGTGCCGATCGCGGCGCGGTTTCCGCTCGCCGAGGCTCAGCAGGCCTACGACCTGCTCGCCTCGGGGCACGCGGGCGGCAAGGTCATCCTGATCCCCTGACGGGTGCCGGTGCCGTGAGCTACAGCGCCGCGAAGGCCTCGTCGAGCACGGAGATGGCGTCGTGCAGCTGGGCATCGCTGATCGCCAGGCTCGGCAGGAACCGCAGCACGTTGCCGTAGGTCCCGGCCGTCAGGATCAAGACGCCCCCCTGCGCGGCGAAGGCCGCGATCTTGCCCGGCACGTCGCCGAGCGGAGCCCCGGTCGCCGGGTCGTTGAGTTCGACCGCGAGCATCGCCCCGATGCCGCGCACCTCGGCGATGATCGGGTAGTTCTTCTGCAGAGCCAGCAGGGCGGGCTTGAGCACGCCCTCGATGCGGGACGCTTCGGACAGCAGGCCGTCCTGCTCGATGCGGTCGAACACGGCGATCGCGGCCGCGCACGCCACCGGGTTGCCGCCGAAGGTGCCACCGAGGCCGCCGGGCTGGCTGGCATCCATGATCTCGGCGCGTCCGGTCACGCCCGCCAGGGGCAGACCGCCCGCGATGCCCTTGGCGCTCAGCACCAGGTCGGGCACCAGGCCGAAGTGCTCGCTGGCGAAGTAGCGGCCGGTGCGCGCCATCCCGCTCTGGATCTCGTCGGCGATGAACACGATGCCGTTCGCCGTGCACCATTCCTGCAGTGCGGGCAGGTAGCCGTCGGCCGGGACCACGAAGCCGCCCTCGCCCTGGATCGGCTCGACGACGAGGCAGGCAAGATCGGATGCCCCGACGGTCTTCTCGAGGTAGGCGATCGTGCGCGCGGCGGCGTCGGCGCCCGAGAGCCCGTCGTGCAGCGGGTACGAGTTCGGGGCGCGGTACACGTCGCCGGCGAATGGTCCGTAGCCGAGCGAGTACGGCATGGCCTTGAAGTTCATCGCCATCGTGAGGTTGGTGCGGCCGTGATAGGCGTGCTCGAGCACGGCGACTCCGCCGCGACCGGTGTACTTGCGTGCGATCTTGACGCCGTTCTCGACCGCCTCGGCGCCCGAGTTCACCAGCACCGTCTTCTTGGCGAAGTCGCCGGGGGTGTGCTCGGCGAGCAGTTCGGCGACGCGCACGTACTCCTCGTACGGCGTGATCGTGAAGAGCGTGTGCACGACCTCGCCGAGCTGCTGCTGCGCCGCGGCGACGACGTGGTCGTCGGTGTGACCGATCGTCGTCACGCCGATTCCGGCGCCCAGGTCGACGAAGGCGTTGTCGTCGACGTCCACCAGGATCGCGCCGTGCGCCCGGGCGATGAACACCGGGAGCGCGCTCGAGACGCCGGCGCTCACCGCGGCGACCCGGCGAGCCTGCAGCGCGACCGACTTCGGGCCGGGGATGGCGGTGACCACGCGACGCTCGGTCGGGACGCCGTTCGAGGGCTGTGCGGCTAGCGTGGTGTCGGGTAGGACGTCGGTCATACCGGCGATTCTAGCCGTGGCCAACCCAGCGCGCGATCGACGGAATCATGCGTCGAGCGCCCTCAAATGAAAGGATTCCGATGAACTCCGAGCATTCCTTCGCGGTTTCCGTCGAATGGCAGGGTAATCGCGGAACGGGCACCTCCGGCTACAAAGACTTCTCGCGCGCGGTCGAGCTGCGCTCGGAGGGCAAGCAGGCCATCCTCGCCTCGGCCGCCAAGACCTTCCACGGTGACACCGATCGCTGGAACCCCGAGGAGGAGCTGATCGGGGCCATCGCCCAGTGCCACCTGCTGAGCTACCTGCACGTCGCGACGCAGGCCGGCGTCGTCGTCGACTCGTACACCGATGCCGCGACCGGGACCCTGCGCACGAACCCCGACGGCAGCGGGGCCGTCGTCGAGGTCGTGCTGCGCCCGGTGGTGACCATCTCGGCCGGGGATCCGCGCGTCGCCGAGCAGCTCCACACCGACGCGAACCGGTTGTGCTTCATCGCGAACTCGGTGAACTTCCCGGTGCGGCACGAGCCGACCACGCTCGTGCTGGACGACGAGCTGAGCTGAGTTCCGCCCGCAGCGGAATCCTGTGGAGGAGGGGAGACCTGGGTCGGACCCGGCGACTAACTTGAACAGCATGCTGCTGAGACATGCCATCGGCGCCGCGCTGCGTCGCATCCGCTTGGACGACGGTCTGACCCTCCGGGAGGTGGCGTTGGCCGCCAGCATCTCGATGCCCTACCTCTCCGAGATCGAGCGGGGGCGCAAGGAGCCATCGAGCGAGATCCTGGCCGGCATCTGCCGCGCCCTCGGGCTCAGCCTCGTCGACCTGCTGCAGGAGACCTCCGCGGAGGCCTTCGTACTCGATCTGACCGCTCCGGTGGCGCCCGTGACGGCGATCACCTCGACCCACGACGTGCGCGAGCTGATCCCGCTGCCGACCCACCGCACGGCGACAACGCCTCGCACCGAGACGCCTCGCGCCGAGATCGGGCTGGTGGCCGCATGACGACGTCGACGAAGCAGAGCATCCCCAGCCGGCTGATCCCGAGCCGGCTTCTCGGGTCCGGACTGCTCGGCGCCGAGACCTCGCGCGAAGGCGACCGCGCCACCACCCTCGAGCTGTTCTTCGACCTGGTCTACGCCTTCGCGTTCACCCAGGTGACCGCGCTGATGGTGCACGACGAGACCGTGATCGGCGTGGTGCAGGGGCTCGTCGTGCTGCTGATCCTCTGGGGTCCGTGGGCCTCCTTCGCCTGGCTCGCCAATCAGGCGCACGCCGATCGCGGCATCGTGCGCATCGGCATGATCGCCGCGACGGTGATCATGTTCTTCGCCTCGCTCGCCGTGCCTGCCGCGTTCCGCGCCCCCGACGGCCCGTTGCTGGGCACCCTGCTGTTCGCGATCTCCTTCTTCCTGGTTCAGCTCGTGCACATGGTGGTCTACCTGATCGCGGCGGGGTCAGACACCGCCCTGCGCCGCCAGATCATCGTGAGTGAGACGAGCGCCCTCCTGCCCGCGGCGGCGCTTCTGGTGATCGGCGGCCTGGTCGGCTCGCCGTTCCAGGTCTGGATCTGGCTGGTCGCGGTCGTCTTCCAGTGGGTGATGATCTACGTCACCTCGAACGGCGGCAACTGGCGGATCAATTCGGTGGCCCACTTCGCGGAGCGCCATGGCCTGGTGGTCCTGCTGGCGCTCGGCGAATCGGTGATCGCGATCGGCTCGGGCGTCGCCCGGTTCCCGCTCGGCGGCTCGGTGCTGCTCGGGGCGGGCTTCGGCATCGGGATCGGCATCGCCCTCTGGTGGGCCTACTTCCATCACCTCTCGCCCAAGACGGAGCAGGCCGTCGCTCGGCGCTCGGGTGTCGACCGCGCCGGCATCGCGACCCAGGTGTACACCTACCTGCACATCCCGCTCATCGCGGGCATCGTCATCGCGGCGCTGGGCGTCGAGACCGCCCTCGGGCACGTCGCCGGACTCGCGTCGCCCGGCCTGTTCTCGGCGTTCGCGCTGGGCGGCGGAGTCGCGCTCTACCTGGCGGGCACCGGATTCCTCTGGCTGCGTGTCTCGGGGGAGTGGGCGCTGCCCCGTTTCGCCGCCGCGGTCCTGCTCCTCGCGCTGATCCCGGTGCTGGCAGCGGTGCCGGCACTGGTCGCGCTCGGGCTGGTGTTCCTGATCGTGGTCGCTCTCGCGGTCTCCGAAGGGGTGCTCGGTGAGCGGGCGAAGCTGCCGAGCAAGCGCGCCTCGGCATCCTCGGCGGCGGCCTCGGCAGCGGCGTCGACGTCGTCTGAGTGAGCGATCAGCCGGGGCCGGCCGACGGCAGGCGGGTCAGCAACTTCGAGCTGCTCTTCGACCTGGTCTTCGTCTTCGCGTTCACCCAGGTGACCGGGATCATGATCCACGGGCACGAGGTGGACGCTCGTGCCGCCCTGCCCGTGCTCGAGGCCATCACGATCCTCGGCCTGCTCTGGGGGGTGTGGACCTCGTACGGCTGGTTCGCGAACCAGGCGCGGAGCGATCGGGGCCTGCTGCGCCTCGGTCTCGCCCTGGCGATGGTGCTCATCTTCGTGGCGGCTCTCGCCGTGCCGAATGCCTTCCACGCCCCCGGGGCCGATCCGCGCTCGGCCGTGGTCTTCGTGGTGTGTTTCGTCGCGGCGCGCGTGCTTCACGCGGCCCTGATCTTCCGAGCGGCGGAGGGGGATGCCGCCCTCCGTCGCCAGGTCCTCCGCACGAACCTGACGTCGCTGCCGCCGATGCTGGCGATCCTCGTGACCGGCGCGGTGCTCGGCGGAGCCGCCCAGGCGTGGATCTGGTTCGGCGCCGCACTGCTCGATGCCGGCATCGTCGCGCTCACTTCGATCGGCGGGTCGTGGCGCATCCACTCGCCCTCGCACTGGGCGGAGCGGTTCAACCTGGTCGTGCTGCTGGCTCTCGGTGAATCCGTGGTGTCGATCGGCGTCGGCGTGGCCGCCGAACCGCTCGTCTGGCAGGTCGTCGTGGGAGCCGTGCTGTCGATCGTGGGTGCGGTCACACTCTGGTGGCTGTACTTCCACCGGATCTCCGGCGGCGCCGAGCACGCGCTCGCCTCCCGCACCGGCACCGACCGGGTGGATGCCGCGACCGTCGGCTACACCTACCTGCATTACCTGATCGTGGCGGGGGTCATCCTGACCGCGACCGGGATCGAGCTCACCATGCACGCGATCGCCTCGCCCGCGCCGCTCGGCTGGTTCGGAGCCGCCGCCCTGGCCGGCGGTGTCTCGCTGTATCAGGCGGGAACGGCGTTCTTCTGGCGGCGGCTGACCGGCGGATGGCTGGTGCTGCGTCTGACCGTCGCGACCGCGCTGCTGCCCGGGGTGGTGCTCGCGGCGATCATCCCGCCGATGGCGGCTCTCGGCATCGCGGTGCTGCTCGGAATCCTGCTCAATGTCGTCGAGGCGAGGCTGCCCGCCCGCCCGCGCCCTACGACAGCGTCGACAGCGCCTGCTCGATGACGCCCGCCGCGTCGTTGATCAGTTCCTCGCTGATCACGACGCTCGGCATGATGCGCAGCACCGAGTCCCACGAGCCGGCGTCGAGGGGGATGACCCCGTTGCTCGTCGCGTGCTTCAGCACGGCGGTGAGCGCCTCGGGGTATGGATCCTTGGTCCCGGGATGCACGAGCTCGACGCCGAACATGGCGCCCCTGCCGCGCACCTCGCCGACGACGGGGTATTTCGTGCTCCAGTGCCCGATCCGCTCGAGCAGCGCCTTCTCGACCCGCTGCGCCTGGCCGAGCAGGTTCTCGCGCTCGATGAGCTCGAACACCGCGAGGGCGGCCGCGGTGGAGACCGGGTTGCCGCCGAAGGTGCCGCCGATGCCGCCGGGCTGCACGGCATCCATGATCTCGGCCCTGCCCGTGACCGCGGCGAGCGGGAGGCCGCCCGCGATGCCCTTGGCGGTCGTGATGAGGTCGGGCACGACGCCGTGGTGCTCGATCGAGAACCAGGTGCCGGTGCGGCCGATGCCCGCCTGGATCTCGTCGGCCACGAAGACGATCCCGTTGTCGTCGCAGAACGCTTTGATCGCCGCGAAGTAGCCCGGAGCCGGGATGATGATGCCGCCGTCGCCCTGGATCGGCTCCGCGAAGAAGGCGGCGACCTCGCTCGCGCCGATGTGGGTCACGATGTAGTCGATCGTCTTCGCGGCGGCCTCCTCGCCGCTCAGCCCGTCGCGGAAGGGGTAGCTGATCGGCACCGAGTACAGCTCGCCGGGGAACGGCCCCATTCCCGCGCGCTCGGGCCACGGCCGGTAGGTCATCGCCATGGTCAGGTTGGTCCGGCCGTGGAAGGCGTGGTCGAGGCTGACGATCGCGCGGCGGCCGGTGTGCTTGCGGGCGATCTTGACCGCGTTCTCGACGGCCTCCGCGCCGGAGTTCACCAGGATCGAGTGCTTCTCGAAGTCGCCGGGGGTGACCTCCGCGAGTTTCTCGGCGACGCGCACGTAGTTCTCGTACGGGGTCACGGTGAAGAGGGTGTGCGTGAGCTTCGCGACCTGGGCGCTCACGGCGGCCGCGACATCCGGATGCGCGTGCCCGATGGTCGTGACGCCGATGCCGCAGCCCAGATCGATGAGCTGGTTGCCGTCGACGTCGACCAGGATGGCTCCCGAACCGTGATCCATGTAGATGTCGGCGAGGGTGCCCGCGCCGCGCGAGACGCTCTTCACGCGGCGCTCCTGGAGGGCGACCGATTTCGGTCCTGGCAGTTCGGTGACGAGCTTGCGCTCCTGCGGCACGCTGAAAGTCATGCGGCCAGCCTAGGCGCGCGCGGCGCGCAGCCCCCGTCAAGCAACCGTAGGGAAGGATGGTGGCGTGCCCTCCGCCTCCTTCCGCATCCGCATCGCCGCCGTCTCCGCTGTCGCCGCTCTCGCGCTCGCCGCCGCCCTCACCGGATGCAGCGGCTCGGGCGCCGACTCGGGTTCGACGTCGGCGAGCCCCACCGCGATCCCGACCGTGAGTGCGGCGTGCGTGACCAACGGCTCCGCCTCGGACTCCGTCAAGGTCGCCGGCGACTTCAACGTTGCGCCGAACGTCTCGATGGACGCGCCGCTGAAGGTCTCCAAGACCCAGCGCACGGTGGTCATCCCCGGCAGCGGAGACAAGGCGGCACCCGGCAGCATCGTGAACGTGAGCTTCACGCTCTACAACGGCACCACCGGCGAGACCGTGACCTCCACCGGCTACGGGGCCGGGCGCACCAGCCCGATCACGGTGGATGCGAGCCAGGTCATCACCGGCCTCGTCAAGACCCTGAACTGCGCGCAGGCCGGTGAGCGCGTCGTCGGCGTGATCCCGGCGTCCGAGGCCTTCGGAAGCGCCGGCTCCTCGCAGCTCGGCATCCCCGCGAACCAGGTGATCGTGATCGTCGCCGACGTCGTGAGCCTCACCCCGACCAAGGCCACCGGCGATCCCGTCACGCCGCCGGCCGGGATCCCGACGGTCACGCGGGCGGGCGACGGCAAGCCGACCCTGAAGGTCCCGTCCGGCTACAAGCCGCCGGCCACCACGCAGATCGTGACCTTGATCAAGGGAGCAGGAGCGGCCGTGGCCGCGACCGACACCGTGGTGATCCAGTACCAGGGGACGAACCTGGCGAACAAGAAGATCTTCGACCAGACCTGGGGTGCCAGCCCCTACTCCGGCGCGGTCAACGGCTTCGTCCCGGGCTTCACGAACGCGATCGTCGGGCAGACCGTCGGCTCGCAGGTACTCGCGATCATCGCCCCGGCCGACGGCTACGGGCCGCAGGGCGGCAACTCGAGCGCCGGGATCGGCAAGAGCGACACCCTGGTGTTCGTGATCGACATCCTGGCGGCGGAGCCGGCCGCGACCCAGTAGATAGCCTGTGAGCATGCGACGCGTGATCGTCCTCGGCTCCACCGGCTCCATCGGCGTGCAGGCGCTCGAGGTCATCGCGGCTCATCCCGACCGCTTCGAGCTGGTCGGGCTCGCCGCGGGGCACAACCGCGAGAAACTCGCCGAGCAGGCCGCGGCGGCGGGCGTGCACGCGACGGCCATCGGCGTCGACGAGGCGGTGGCGCTCGTGCGCGAGGTCGCGGCGGATGTCGTGCTCAACGGCATCACCGGTTCAGTCGGGCTTGCCCCAACGCTCGCCGTGCTCGAAACCGGAGCCACGCTGGCGCTGGCGAACAAGGAGTCGCTGATCGTCGGCGGCGAGCTGGTGACGGGAGCGGCGCGGCCCGGGCAGATCGTCCCGGTCGACTCTGAGCACTCGGCCCTCGCGCAGGCCATGCGCTCGGGCGAGCACGGCGAGGTGCGGCGGCTCGTGCTCACGGCATCCGGCGGACCGTTCCGAGGGCGAACGCGGGAGCAGCTCGCCGATGTCACGCCCGCCGAGGCGCTCGCCCATCCCACCTGGGACATGGGCCTGGTCGTCACCACCAACTCGGCCACCCTCGTGAACAAGGGGCTCGAGATCATCGAGGCGCACCACCTGTTCGACATCCCCTACGACCGCATCGAGGCGGTGGTGCATCCGCAGTCGATCGTGCACTCGATGGTCGAGTTCACGGATGGATCCACCATCGCCCAGGCCTCGCCGCCCGACATGCGCTTGCCGATCTCACTCGGGCTGGACTGGCCGCACCGCGTGCCGGGCGTCGGAGTGCCCCTCGACTGGTCGCGCGCCCAGAGCTGGACGTTCGAACCCCTGGATGACGAGGCATTCCCCGCGGTCGCGCTGGCGAAGCGGGTCGGAACGGCCGGCGGCACGTATCCGGCCGTGTTCAACGCGGCGAACGAGCAGGCGGTGCAGGCGTTCCACGCGCGGCGGATTCCGTACCTCAGCATCCTGGCGGTGGTCGAGCGCGTCGTCGACGAGCACCGGCCGGCCACCGGACCCTTGACGTTGGAGGGCGTGCTCGAGGCCGAGCGTTGGGCTCGGGATGCCGCGGATCGTGCGCTCGCCGGCTCGGTCGCCGAGTAGTCGCCCCAGTTTCACTCCCGACACCCAGCGCGTCCCCCGTTCGCGGTCGGGGTCTTCCAAGACTTCCTGACGTAGCCTGTGCCCGTGGAAACCGTGCTGCTCTACATCCTCGGCGTGGTCATCATCGTCGTCGGCGTCGCGCTGTCGATCGGGCTCCACGAGATCGGCCACCTCATCCCGGCCAAGCGATTCGGCGTCAAGGTCGGGCAGTGGATGATCGGATTCGGCCCCACGCTCTGGAAACGCAAGTTCGGCGAGACCGAGTACGGCATCAAGGCGATCCCGCTCGGGGGCTACATCTCGATGGCAGGCATGTTCCCGCCCGGAAAGGTGAAGACCGGCGCCGTGTCTCGCGCCGGCCACCTGCGCGACGAGCTCGAGCTGGACTTCGTCGAAGGCGACATGCACGACGCCGACGAGGATCGCGCTCTAGCGTCGAGCACAGCTCGGTCGCGCCCCCAGATGGACTCGACCGGCTTCTTCAACGTGCTCGTGCAGGACGCACGCGACTCGTCGGCCGAGACGATCAAGCCGGGTGACGAGGATCGGGTCTTCTACAAGCTCGCCTTCTGGAAGCGGATCATCATCATGCTCGGCGGGCCGACGGTGAACCTCATCTTGGC
>DASYDQ010000035.1:0-2301 GCA_036499485.1 Pseudolysinimonas sp.
AAGCGTCTCGGCCGCGGATTCGCGGTCGACCGGAACGCGCCCGCCCTCGAGCGACGGGCGCGTTCCTGTGCCGTCTGGGCCGATCACGGCGAGAGCCTCCCGCACGTGCCGCTCGAGCGGGTCGTAGCCGTCGGGTGCGCCGCGCAGTGCGACCGCCAGGTCGAGGGCGGTGGCCGCGGTGTCGAGCTCGCCGCGCTCCACCGAGAGTCCGGCGATCCCGAGGGCCACGCTCGACATCACAGGGTTGTCGCCGCTGGCCACCGCCGCCTCGGCGGCGACGCGCAACTGCTGCTCCGCGGCATCCCACTCGCCCTGCAATTGCGCCACGCCTGCCCGTGCCATCGCGTCCAGCGCGAGCACCTGCCGCTGGCTGTTCGGCAACTCGGCGCCGTTGACATCGAGTTCGGCCAGCAGTTCGGTCGCCCTCTCACGGTCTCCCAATCGGACCGCCAAGAAGATCGAGGTGCACAGTGCAAGCATCAGGGCACGAGGCGACTCGGACTCGTATGCCGACTCCAGCAGGGCTTGAGCCCGGGCGCGGGCCTCGTCGACCCGACCGAGCTTGAACAGGAGGTTGACCGCCAAGCCCTGCTGCTGCTGAAGATCCCAGGATGACGTGATCTCTGCCATCGCGGCCGTGGACTCGTCGCTGACCCGCAGGGCCTCATCGAGCTGACCGTCGAGCGACAGCCACTCCGCGCGCATCTGCTTCGAGATGGCGAGTCCCCAGACATCGCCGACCTGCTCGAACAACTCGAGCGCCTCGGCGCTGGCCATGCCGAGCTCTGCGGAATCGCCGCGGTTCTGGGCCA
Organism: Pseudolysinimonas sp.; assembly: GCA_036499485.1. Lineage (GTDB taxonomy): Bacteria > Actinomycetota > Actinomycetes > Actinomycetales > Microbacteriaceae > Lysinimonas. The sequence goes on from DASYDQ010000035.1 coordinate 813, forward strand.
TGGCCGCGCGCATTACGCCCAGAACGGCGCGGCTCCACGGCAGCAACCCCTCGAGCAGCTCGGCGGGAACCTCGACGGCGCTCGGCCAGAGGCCACGATCCATCGAGTCCGTCAGGGCCGCCACCATGATCGGAAAGACCTGAAGCAATTCATTGTCACTGCCCTGCGATGCGACGCGGATCGCCTCCAACTCGGCCCGGTCGAACTCTGGGAAGCGGCGCCCGTTCAGCGGAGGGTTTCCCGGCTCGTCGCCGAATTCCTCGGCGGCGCCGCCGAACACCGCGACCGTCGACGAGACCGCTCGAACCATCAGCGCTTCGTCGGTGGTACCTCCCAAGGCGAATGGGGCTGCGACGCCCAGCCAGGCGGCGGCGTCCTCGTTGCGGTCCCTGATGACCCAGTACCACGCATTGCCGCCCGCGATCTTGACGACCTCGGGACCGTGCGCACCGTCGGCCGAGAAGCGCAAGGCGCTCACCACGTTGTCGTCTTCGGCGTCGAACCAGGCGAGAGCGTCATGGATGCCGGGCCCCCGCAGCAGGCGATCGTGCGCCATCGACGCATCGCCCAACCAGCGCGCCTGCTCGAGGCGGCGCTGCTCGAGTCTGCCGCTCTCGGCGAGCTTCTCGATGCCGTACTCGCGGATCGTCTCGAGTGCGCGGTACCGGCCTGCGGTCCGCTGCACCAGAGACTTGTCGACCAGTGAGTCGGCCACCGCGCGCGCGGACCCATGGGCAGCCGCGACTGCGACGATGTCGGGCACGGCGACCCCAGCCGGGTAGATCGAGATCGCCGAGAGCAGGTCGCGCTCTCCCTCTGACAGCAGACTCCAGCTCCAGTCGACGAGTGCGCGCAGAGTCTGATGGCGCGGAAGCACGGTGCGCAGACCGCCGGTCAGCAGGGCGAAGCGGTCGTCGAGCCCCTCCGCGATCTCATCGAGCGTCATCGTGCGGGCCTTGGCCGCCGCGAGTTCGAGGGCCAGCGGCAGGCCGTCGAGGCGTTTGCGGATGCGAGAGGCGGCGTCTTCGTCATCGTCGCGCAATGCGGCTCCCCGCGCGGCCTGCACGCGTTCGGCGAACAGCTCCTCGGCGGCATCCGGAGACAGCGGCCCGAGCGGCACGAACGCCTCCCCCGGCACGCCGAGCGGCTCCCGGCTGGTGGCGAGCACGCGCAACCGCGGCAGGGCTCCGAGCAGATCGACGACGGCTTCGGCCGCCGCATCGATGAGGTGCTCGCAGTTGTCGAGCACCAGTAGCACGTCGCGACCGCCGAGGGCCGCGACGATCCGGTCGCGCGGGTTCACGGCGCTGGCTGCCGCACCCTCCACCGTTCTCACCTGCCTGCCGACCGCGCCGAGCACGGCCTGCCAGAGCTCGTCGGGACCGGCGGGCGCGAGTTCGACGACGACGGGACGCTTGACGGCCCGCGCCGCCTCCCAGGCGAGCCGGGTCTTGCCTGCGCCGCCCGGACCCAGGATCGTCACGAGCCG
>DASYDQ010000036.1:0-10930 GCA_036499485.1 Pseudolysinimonas sp.
CGCAGGATGGCGGCGGTGTGGCTGGCGAGGCGGCCGAGCACGACGTCGGTGGCGTCGATGACGATCCACTCGCGCTTGATGTCCGCCGGCTTGGGGCTGAACGTACGCGTCACGGAAGGACTGCTTTCTGTCGAGGTGTTCGTGAATCCCGCTCCGGTGTGCGTTCCAGATCCGATGGCCTGGAACCCGACGATGGAGGGCTCAACGTGCCTGCGAGAATCGCGGGCAACCTCGTAAGACTAGTCGATCGGATCGTCTTTGTCGAACGCGCCGTCGTCCGCCGCCTGCCGCTTCGTGCGGGTCTGGATGGCGCGTTCCGCGAGTTCGGCGGCATCCGGGTAGCCGACCTCGAGCAGGGTGAGGCCGCGGGCCGGCATCACGATGAACTCGCTTCCCCGTGCCGTCTCGTCGCGGATGGCCGCGACCCTTCCCATCGGCAGTCTGGCCTCGCCGACGGCGACGCAGGCCCCCACCAGCGCGCGGACCATGCTGTGGCAGAACGCATCCGCCTGAACCGTCGCCACCAGCACGCCGTTGTCGTCGCGCCTCCACCGGAAGTCCTGCAGGGTGCGGATCGTGGTGGCACCCGGTCGCGGCCGGCAGTAGGAGGCGAAGTCGTGGAGTCCGAGCAGGGAGCGGGCCGCGACATCCATCGCCTCGAGGTCGAGGTCGGATGGATGCCACAGCGTGTGGTTGCGGCGCCGGGGATCGCGGAACGCCAACGGGTCGGCGATCCGGTACTCGTAGCGCCGCCAGAGGGCCGAGAAGCGAGCGTCGAAGCCCTCGTCGGCGATCGAGGTGCGCGTGACCACGACATCGGATTTCAGGCCGGCGATCCCGTTCAACCGCCTGCCGAGCGCCTCGGACCCGAGCGACCGCGGCGGAGGCCCACCGCGGTGCGGCCGGTCCAGGCTGGCCAGTTGAGCTCGGGTGAGATCGAGATGAGCAACCTGACCGAGCGCGTGGACGCCGACGTCGGTGCGACCCGCGACCGTCAGCCTCGGTGGCGTGCCGTGCTTGCGGAACACCGTGGCCAGCGCCGCCTCGAGCTCCCCCTGCACCGTGCGCAGCTTCGGCTGGATCGCCCAGCCCGAGAAGTCGGTGCCGTCGTAGGCGAGATCCAGCCGCAGGCGGACGGTGCCGCCGGTCACTGCATCCTCGCTCGCGGGCGGCTGTTCCACGGTGGTGAGTCTAGAGCGGCGGCTACGCTGGGTCGTTGGAGTCCCGGACATGAAAGCACCCCGTACGCTCGTGGAGCGCGCCCGTCGCCCTCGCGCGCTGTCGGCCGCCTGGAGGGCCGCGCCCGAGGTGCCGGCACGCTTCCGCGTTGCGGGCTTGGACGGCATCCGGGCCATCGCCGTCACGCTGGTCATCCTCTTCCACCTGACGCCGGGGACCACGATCGGCGGGTATCTCGGGGTCGACCTGTTCTTCGTGGTGAGCGGGTTCCTGATCACCACCCTGCTGCTGCGCGAACGGGATGCCACCGGCAAGATCGCCCTCGGCGCCTTCTGGACCCGCCGGGCGCGACGGCTCCTCCCGGCCCTCGCCGTGCTCGTGCTGACCTGCTGCACCGCGGCCTGGGCGATCGGGGGCGACGTGCTCGTCGGGCTCGGCCTGCAGGTGGCCGGCGCCGCGACCTTCAGCAGCAACTGGTTGTTCCTGGCCGCCGGATCGAGCTACTTCGGCGACAGTCTGCCCGAGCTGTTCCGTAACCTCTGGTCGCTCGCGGTCGAGGAGCAGTTCTACCTGGTCTGGCCGCTGCTGCTGGTGCTCGTGCTGCTCCGGATGCCGCGGTGGCTGCGTGCCGTGCTCGTCGCGTTGCTCGCCACGGGGTCCGCTATCGCGATGGCGGCACTCTTCACCCCCGCGGACTCCACGCGCGTCTACTACGGCACCGACACCCACGCCTTCGGCCTCGCAATCGGCGCCCTGCTCGCGCTGCTGACCATCGCCTGGCCGCGACGCGCCCTCGAGTGGCCCCGCCTCGCGCGCCGGGTGCTGGCTGTGGCCGGGCCGGTAGCCCTCGCGGCCGTGCTCGCCTTCGCCGTCCTGATGCCTGGGGATGCCGCTTTCACGTTCCAGGGCGGCCTGGTGATCGTCGCCGCACTGGCGGCGATCGTCATCGCGAGCCTGCTGGTACCCGGCGCGCCGCTCGCCCGGCTGCTCGATCTCGGCCTGTTCCGCTGGGTCGGCGAGCGCAGCTACGGTCTCTACCTCTGGCACTGGCCGGTGTTCGTCCTGGTCGTGAGCGCGCTTCCCGCGTGGGGTCGTGACGGGGCGTCCGGGTGGGCTCTCGGCGGGATCGCGCTGGCGATCAGCGTGGCGGCGGCCGCCCTCTCCTACCGCTTCGTCGAGCAGCCGATCCGTCGACGCGGGTTCCGAGCCGTTGCGCGCGACATCCGGACAGGATGGCGCAGCCTGGCCCCGCGGCTGCGTGCGCCGCGCATCGCGGCGGCGACGGTCGCGGCTCTCCTGGTGCTCGGGTTGAGCACCGGAACGGTCGCCGCCATCGCCTCGGACCCCGGCGTCGGCGAGACGCAAGCCGCGGTCGAGGCCGGCCAGCAGGCGATCCGCGACGCCACGTCGCCGCCGACCGCGTCACCCACGTCGTCCGCACCTGGCGGCCCGACCGCGACACCCACCACTGCCGCGGCCACCGCGGGGGATCAGGTGACCGCGATCGGCGACTCGGTGATGCTCGCCGCCGCACCGCAGCTCGAATCGCAGCTGCCGGGGGTCTCCATCGACGCGGTGGTCTCGCGGCACCTGGGCACCGCCCCGGGGATCGTCCAGGCCGACCTCTCGGCGGGAACGCTGCGCAAGATCGTCGTGATCGGTCTCGCCACGAACGGTCCGATCGATCGCGGGACGCTCGAGCAGCTGCGCTCCGAGATCGGAGCCCAGCGCGAGATGGTCCTGGTCAACGCGCAGGCGCCCCGCGGCTGGATCGACCCCAACAACAGCATCCTGTCGGCGTTCGCTCAGAGCTACCGCAACGTGGAACTGGCGAACTGGCACGACGCCGCCCAGCCCATCCTGAGCGACCTGAACCGCGACCAGATCCACTTCGGGCCTACCGGCGCCCGGGTCTTCACGAGCGCGATCGAGGATGCCCTGCAACGCCTGGCCGAGCTCCCGCCGCTCCGCGACCAGCGCTCGGACCTGTCACTGCCGGAACCCTTCTGAGACAGCCGAACGGGCCCGGCACCTGGCCGGACCCGTTCGCAATGCTTCGAGCGCTACGCCTTGTCGGCGTCCTCGGCCGCGGGGGCGGCGTCCTTCGCGGCCTCCTCGGCGGGCACGTCGATGTCGGGCTCCGCCTCGGCGACGGCCTCGTCGGGCGTCGCCGCATCGGTCGCCGCGGTCTCGCTCGCCTCGGCGGCTTCGACCGTCGCGGCGTCATCCGCGACGTCGGTGCCCGTCTCGGCGACGATCTCCTCGTCGGCCTCCGCGATGGCGGCCTCCTGAGCGACGGTCTCCTCGGTCTTGTCGGACGAAGCCGTGGCCGACGTGGCCGACGTCACGTCGGCGCGAGCCGCCGACTTCTTCGAGCTGGCCGGCTTCTTGCTCACGGGCTCGAGAACGAGCTCGATCACGGCCATGGGGGCGTTGTCGCCCTTGCGGTAGCCGGTCTTGATGATGCGGGTGTATCCGCCCTGACGGTCGGCGACGAGCGGCGCGATCTCGGTGAAGAGCTCGTGCACGACGCCTTTGTCCGAGATGATGCCGAGCACGCGACGACGGGCGTGCAGGTCGCCGCGCTTGGCGAAGGTGATGAGACGCTCCGCCAGGGGACGCAGGCGCTTGGCCTTCGTCTCAGTGGTCTGGATGCTCTTGTGGGTGAAGAGCGCCGCCGCGAGGTTCGCGAGCAGCAGGCGCTCGTGCGCCGGACCGCCGCCGAGACGGGGACCCTTGGTGGGCTGAGGCATGGTCTTGGTTCTCCAGGTATCGAGTCGTCAGATCGCGGGTTGCGCGGTCTTAGATGCTCTCGTCGTCGTCGTATCCGCCGTAGAAGTGCGCGCCGTCGAAGCCGGGGACGCTGTCCTTGAGCGAGAGGCCGAGCTCGACGAGCTTGTCCTTGACCTCGTCAACCGACTTCTGACCGAAGTTGCGGATGTTCATCAGCTGCGTCTCCGAGAGGGCGACCAGCTCGCTCACCGTGTTGATGCCCTCGCGCTTGAGGCAGTTGTAGCTGCGCACGCTCAGGTCGAGATCCTCGATCGGCATGCTCAGCTCACTGGAGAGCACGGCGTCGACCGGGGCGGGGCCGATCTCGATGCCCTCGGCGGCGGCGTTCAGCTCGCGGGCGAGACCGAACAGCTCGACCAGCGTGCGGCCGGCCGAGGCGATCGCGTCGCGCGGGGTGATCGCGGACTTGGTCTCGACATCCACCACAAGGCGGTCGAAGTCGGTGCGCTCGCCGGCACGAGTGGCCTCGACGCGGTAGGTGACCTTGAGCACGGGCGAGTAGATCGAGTCGATCGGGATCTGGCCCGCCTCGCTGAACTCGCTGCGGTTCTGGGTCGCCGAGACGTAGCCGCGGCCGCGCTCGATGGTCAGCTCGAGCTCGAACTTCGCCTTGTCGTTGAGCGTGGCGATGACGAGCTCCGGGTTGTGGATCTCGACGCCCGCCGGAGCCGAGATGTCGGCGGCCGTGACCTGGCCCGCGCCCTGCTTGCGCAGGTAGGCCGTGATCGGCTCGTCGTGCTCGCTCGAGACGGTGAGGTTCTTGATGTTGAGGACGATCTCGACGACGTCCTCCTTGACACCCGGGATGGTGTCGAACTCGTGCTGGATGCCGTCGAGACGGATGCTCGTCACTGCGGCACCCGGGATGGACGACAGCAGCGTTCGGCGAAGGGAGTTGCCGAGCGTGTACCCGAAACCGGGCTCAAGGGGCTCGATCACGAAGCGCGAGCGGAACTCGGAGATGCTCTCTTCGGACAGGGTGGGTCGCTGTGCAATGAGCACGTGGGATTCCTTTCGGCGAGAGTGCCCGCCATATGGCACTCACGGGATGTCAGCGGATGGCTATGCCGCCGTCTTGTTCAGTTGTGAAATCTGTCGCTACCGGATCAGCCCGCCACTCACGTGACCGGGCCCGAGACGGGCCCGGGGCGTCCGGCGTGAGAGGCCAGAAATGGCCTCTCACAGTTCGGGGCTAGACGCGCCTTCTTTTGGGCGGCCGGACGCCGTTGTGGGCCTGGGGCGTCACGTCGCTGATCGATCCGACCTCGAGGCCGGCCGCGGTGAGCGAACGGATCGCGGTCTCGCGACCCGAGCCCGGTCCCTTGACGAAGACGTCGACCTTCTTCATCCCGTTCTCCTGCGCCTTGCGAGCAGCCGACTCGGCGGCCATGCCTGCCGCGTACGGGGTCGACTTGCGGGAGCCCTTGAAGCCGACGTCGCCGCCGGAGGCCCAGGCGATGACCGCACCCGAGGGGTCGGTGATCGAGACGATGGTGTTGTTGAACGTCGACTTGATGTGGGCCTGGCCCACGGCGATGTTCTTCTTCTCCTTGCGGCGCGGCTTGCGCGCGGCTGCCTTCGGGGTGGCCATTACTTCTTGCCTGCCTTCTTCTTGCCGGCGACGGTGCGCTTCGGTCCCTTGCGGGTACGGGCGTTGGTCTTGGTGCGCTGACCGTGCACCGGGAGGCCGCGACGATGGCGGATGCCCTGGTACGAGCCGATCTCGACCTTGCGGCGGATGTCGGCCTGCACCTCGCGGCGCAGGTCGCCCTCCACCTTGAAGTTGACCTCGATGTAGTCGCGGAGAGCGACGAGCTGGTCGTCGGTCAGATCCTTGACCCGGATGTCACCGGAGATCCCGGTCTCCTTGAGGGTGGCGAGGGCGCGAGTGCGGCCCACCCCGTAGATGTATGTCAGTGCGACTTCCACGCGCTTTTCGCGCGGGATGTCCACTCCGGCAAGACGTGCCATGGAGGTTTCTCCTTGAGAGAGTCGGGAGGTTGGGGCATCACCGGTGCTCGAGCCTCCCGACCCGGGGTGTCACCGCGTTCCCGCGGATCCTGGTGATGCTGATTCTTCGTATGGAGTTGTGGAGCTGCTGACTGCTGCTTAGCCCTGACGCTGCTTGTGGCGCGGGTTCGACTTGCAGATGACCATGACGCGGCCGTTGCGGCGGATCACCTTGCAGTGATCGCAGATGGGCTTGACGCTGGGATTGACCTTCATTGTTCTTCTCTTCTCGCTGTCATCGTGAACCCGGCCCCGTCGTTCGACGACAGGGTCAGGAACCGTTACTTTCCAGCGGACTACTTGTAGCGGTAGACGATGCGGCCGCGGGTCAGGTCGTAGGGGCTCAGCTCCACGATCACGCGGTCCTCGGGGAGGATGCGGATGTAGTGCTGACGCATCTTGCCCGAGATGTGGGCGAGAACTCTGTGTCCGTTGGTCAACTCGACGCGGAACATCGCGTTGGGAAGAGCCTCGACCACAGATCCTTCGATCTCGATGACGCCGTCTTTTTTGGCCATACCTTCTTTAACTGCTCACGTAGTCGTACTGGTCGTGCGGGGTGGGTTTTTAGTGCGGCGGCACGCGAGAAGCGGGCCCGAAGCACCAAAGATCGAGCCTACGCCATTCGAGGCGTTTTGGCCAAGTCGGGTGTAGGGTTCCGCTCCGCCGGTGGCGAACTCAGGCCTCGGCGCTGACGGCGTCACCGATGCCGCGTTCGGCCAGCGCAGCGAAGATGCGCTCGGTGACCTCATCGATCTCGCCGAGCCCGTCGACCTCGATCAGAAGGCCCTGCTCGCGGTACATCGCCACGACGGGCTCCGTCTCGCGCTGGTAGACCTCCTGCCGATGACGGATGGCCTCCTCCGAGTCATCGGCCCGACCCTGCTCGAGGGCGCGCTTGCGCAGCCGTCGCACGTTCTCCTCGCGATCCGCCAGCAGCCGGATCACGGCGTCCAGGGAGTGGCCGTTGCGCGCGAGGATCGCGTCGAGATGCTGCACCTGGTCGGGGGTGCGGGGATAGCCGTCGAGGAGGAAGCCCTGCGCGGCATCCGCCTCTCGGAGCCGGTCCTCGACCAACGCGTTGGTCAGCGAGTCGGGAACGTAGTCGCCGGAGTCGACGATCGCCTTGACCTGCTTGCCGAGGTTGGTGCCCTGGGCGATGTTCGAGCGGAAGATGTCTCCGGTCGAGATCGTCGGGATGCCGAAGGCCTCCGAGATGCGAGCGGCTTGCGTCCCCTTGCCGGCTCCCGGGGGGCCGACGATGAGGAACCTGCTCACCGGAGCAAGCCCTCGTAGTGGCGCTGCTGCAGCTGGGAGTCGATCTGCTTGACCGTCTCGAGGCCGACGCCGACCATGATCAGGATGCTCGTGCCGCCGAACGGGAAGTTCTGGTCCGCGTTGACGGCAGCCAGCGCGATCAGCGGGACCAGGGCGATCACACCCAGGTAGATCGATCCGGGAAGCGTCACGCGGGTCAGCACGTAGTCCAGGTACTCGGCCGTCGGCCGCCCGGCACGGATGCCCGGGATGAAGCCGCCGTACTTCTTCATGTTGTCGGCCACTTCATCCGGGTTGAAGGTGATGGCCACGTAGAAGTAGGTGAATCCGACGATCAGCAGGAAGTACAACGCCATGTAGAGCGGGTTGTCGCCGCGGGTCAGGTAGTCCTGGACCCACTGGACCCATGGCGCGGCCGCCTTGCCCGCCGCGGGCTGGTTGAACTGGGCCACCAGGGCCGGCAGGTACAGCAGCGACGAGGCGAAGATGACCGGCACGACGCCCGCCATGTTGACCTTGATCGGGATGTAGGTGTTGTTGCCGCCGTAGGTGCGGCGACCCACCATGCGTTTCGCATACTGCACCGGGATGCGGCGCTGCGACTGCTCGACGAAGATGACGGCGACCATGATCAGCACACCGACGGCGATCACGCCGACGAGCACCTCGACGCCCTTCTGCGTAGCGATCGATCCGAGCGAGCCCGGGAAGCGAGCGGCGATCGAGGTGAAGATCAGGATGGACATGCCGTTGCCGATGCCGCGCTCCGTGATGAGCTCGCCCATCCACATGATGACGCCGGTGCCGGCGGTCATCGTGATGACCATGAGCAGGATCGCGTACCAGGAGTCGTCGCTGATCAGGTTCGAGCACTCGGTGGCCGAGCTCGTCGTGCCGAACAGCGCGCCGCTGCGGGCCACCGTGATGAGGGTCGTCGACTGCAGGACTCCCAGCGCGATGGTGAGGTAGCGGGTGTACTGCGTCAGGCGGGACTGACCCGACTGGCCCTCCTTGTAGAGGTTGTCGAAGTGAGGGATGACCACGCGCAGCAGCTGCACGATGATCGACGCCGTGATGTAGGGCATGATGCCGAGCGCGAAGATCGACAGCTTGAGCAGCGCCCCGCCGCTGAACAGGTTGACGAGGTCGTAGAGGCTGCCCGACGAGCCGGAGGTCGACGAGAGGCAGGTCTGCACGTTCTCGAAGTTGACGAACGGCGCCGGGATGAACGAACCGAGGCGGAAGATCGCGATGATCGCGAGCGTGAAGAGGATCTTCTTGCGGAGGTCAGGTGTGCGGAAGATCCGCAGAACCGCACTGAACACGACGCCTCCCGGCAAATGATTGTGGCTGGGAGCCCTCGCGGATCCCGTTTCGGTGCCACGGCCGGCGGCCCGTCAGGATTCAACCTGGGGGCCACCGATCCGATGGCGACACGGCTCCTACTTGATGGAACCGCCGGCCGCGACGATCTTCTGCTCGGCGGAGCTGGAGACCTTATCGACCGCAACGTTCAGCTTAACCGCAATATCCCCGTTGCCGAGAACCTTGACCTTCTCGTTCTTGCGCACCGCACCCTTGGCCACGAGGTCGCCGATGGTGACATCGCCGCCCTTGGGGTAGAGCTCGGCGAGACGCTCGAGGTTGACGACCTGGTACTCGACCCGGAAGGGGTTCTTGAATCCACGCAGCTTGGGCGCGCGCATCACCGAGTTCAGGTTGCCGCCCTCGAGACCGACGCGCACCTGGTAGCGGGCCTTAGTCCCCTTGGTTCCACGGCCTGCCGTCTTGCCCTTCGAGCCCTCACCGCGTCCGACGCGGGTCTTGGCTTTCTTGGCGCCGGCGGCGGGACGCAGGTGGTGCGCCTTCAGGATCTGCGGGCGCGCCTCGACGGGAGCAGCAGCCTTCTTGGCGGCCGGCTTCGCCGCGGGCTTGGCGGCCGCGGTGTCATCCGATTTCGCGGCTGCGGCCTTCGGGGCAGCGGCCTTCGCCGGAGCCTTGGCGGCGGGCTTCTCGGCGTCGGCCTTCGGGGCAGCAGCCTTCGTCGTCGCCGGCTTGGCAGCGGCCTTCTCGGCAGCGGGCTTCGCAGCCGCGGCCTTGGGGGCAGCTGCCTTCTCGGCAGCGGGCTTTGCGGCGGCCTTGGCGGGCGCCTTCTCGACGGCCTTCGGGGCAGCAGCCTTGGCGGGAGCCTTGGCGGCGTCCTTCTTTTCTTCAGCCATTAGTCAATCTCCTCGACTTTCACGAGGTGAGCGACGGCACGGACGTAACCGCGGTTGGCCTTGCTGTCCTCGCGCACGACACTGTCGCCGATGCGCTTGAGACCGAGGCTCCGCAGCGTGTCGCGCTGGTTCTGCTTCTCGCTGATAACGGACTTGATCTGGGTCACCTTGAGACGCGAGGCCATCAGGCACCTGCCTTCGCGGTAGCGGCGGCGCGGTCGTCGGCCTCGGCACGGACGAGACGCTGAGGCGCCACATCCTCGAAAGGCAGACCACGACGCGCTGCGACGGCGCGAGGCTCTTCGAGCTGCTTGAGCGCGGCGACCGTCGCGTGAACGATGTTGATCGTGTTCGACGAGCCGAGCGACTTGCTCAGCACGTCGTGGATGCCGGCGCACTCGAGCACCGCACGTACCGGGCCACCGGCGATAACACCAGTACCGGCAGCCGCGGGACGCAGCAGCACGACGCCGGCAGCGGCCTCGCCCTGCACCGGGTGCGGGATGGTCTTGCCGGAGCGCGGGACGCGGAAGAAGTTCTTCTTCGCCTCTTCGACGCCCTTCGAGATCGCCAGCGGCACCTCGCGCGCCTTGCCGTAGCCGACGCCGACCATGCCGTTGCCATCGCCAACGACGACGAGCGCCGTGAAGCTGAAGCGACGGCCGCCCTTGACGACCTTGGAGACGCGGTTGATGGTCACGACGCGCTCGAGGAACTGGCTGTCGGCTCCACGGTCGCGCGAGTTGCGGTCGTTGCGCGGGCTGCGCTCGCGGCTGCCGCGACGGGCCTCGCGGGGCTCGTTCGCGTTCTGCTCGGTTCCGGCGGCCGTCTCGACGACAGCGCCCTCAACGACGGGGATGTCCACCACGGGGGTCTCCACGGCGGGAATCTCTTCGGACGTCACGTCCTGCTCCTTGTTGTCTGCGGTGTTCGCGGTGTCGCTCACAGCTCGAGCCCTCCCTCGCGGGCGCCCTCGGCGATGGCCGCGACGCGTCCGGCGTACCGGTTGCCGCCGCGATCGAACACGACGGCGCCGATGCCGGCCTTCTTGGCACGCTCGGCGACGAGCTCGCCGACCTTGCGGGCCTTGGCCGTCTTGTCACCGTCGAAGGTGCGCATGTCGGCCTCGAGCGTCGAGGCGGATGCCACTGTCCGGCCCTGGCTGTCGTCCACGACCTGCACGAAGACGTGCCGGGCCGAACGGGTGACGACCAGGCGCGGACGCTCGGCGGATCCGACGACGCGCTTGCGCAGCCGGTTGTGACGGCGCGCGCGCTGCGACGACTTGCTTGCGGCGATCTTGACTGAGGCAGCCATTACTTCCCACTCTTTCCGGCCTTGCGGCGGACGACCTCGCCCGAGTACCGCACGCCCTTGCCCTTGTAGGGCTCCGGCTTCCGCAGCTTGCGGATGTTGGCGGCGACCTCACCGACGGCTTGCTTGTCGATGCC
>DASYDQ010000037.1:0-52623 GCA_036499485.1 Pseudolysinimonas sp.
GACGCCGACACCCTCGCCCTGCTCGGCGCGCTGCTCGCCGGTGAGTGGCAGACTGCCGAGTCCGCAGACGAGCGCTCGAAGGCCCAGGCCAGCGGAGTGGTGGCGGCGTACACGCAGTTCCACCTGGAGCGCGGCCTGCGCTCGCTCGAACACCAGGACCGCACGATTGCCTAGGCACAGCCGCATGAGTACAGCCGCATGACGGTCAAGAAGACCCACAAGGATGCGGTCGACTTCAAGCCCGTCGACTGGACCGGCCTCTACCCGCCGGCGCTCCCCGCCGCAGCCGTCCCCGCTCACATCGCCCTCGTCATGGACGGCAACGGCCGCTGGGCGAACAAGCAGGGCCTCACGCGGATCGAGGGTCACCGCGCCGGCGAGGCGAGCCTGTTGGATGTCGTGGCCGGCGCCATCCAAATCGGCGTCAAGCACCTGAGCGTGTACGCCTTCTCGACCGAGAACTGGTCGCGCAGTCCCGAAGAGGTGCGCTTCTTGATGGGCTTCAACCGCGACGTGCTGCACCGCCGACGCGATCAGCTCAACGATTGGGGTGTGCGGGTGCGCTGGGCGGGCCGCAAGCCGCGGCTGTGGCGCAGCGTCATCGACGAACTGCAGTTCGCCGAGCGGCTGACCGCGCGAAACGACGTGCTCACCCTCACGATGTGCGTCAACTACGGCGGACGCAATGAGCTGACGGATGCCGTGCGCGCCATCGCCGACGAGGTCAAGGCGGGCAGGTTGAAGCCCTCCGGCATCAGCGAGAAGACCATCCAGAAGCACCTGTACATTCCGGATCTGCCCGACGTCGACCTGTTCGTCCGCAGCTCGGGCGAGCAGCGCACCAGCAACTTTCAGCTCTGGCAGAGCGCCTACGCCGAAATGGTGTTCCTCGACACCCTCTGGCCCGATTTCTCGCGTACCGACCTGTGGCGGGCGATCGAGTTATACGCGAGCCGCACCCGCCGCTTCGGCGGCGCGACCGACGCGCCCACGCTCTAGAGCGAGTTCAGCCAGCGCGCGACTTCGGCCGTCGACCGAAGCCGAACGATCCGCAAGCACGGGTGTTCGGCCGCCGCCTCGGCAACGTGCCGGCGCCACGTCCTCCGGGTGCGCCACGCCCACCGGATGATGTGGTCGCGCTCGGTGAAGAAGGTCCAGAGAGGGCCCTCGATGTTGCCATTCCAGAGTTCTTCGCGGCGCACTCGACGTCTGAATGTTCGTCGGATCACGCGCGACATGGTCAGCGACGTCGGCAGGTCGAGCCAGACCAGGGTGTCGGCTCGTTCGGCCAGCAGCGGCCTTACCTCGCGGTATTGCCACTCGGTGATCCACTGCTCCTCGCGAGTGAAGCGCTCCACATCGTGGGCGAAGGTCTCGCGCGGCGTCCAGTTCTCGCCGTGTTGGAGTGCGTCGATCTCGGTGTGCGGGATGCCGGTGGCCCGCGAGATCCGGTTTGCCAGCGTGGTCTTGCCGACGCCGCTCACTCCGGCTACCAGGATGCGGCGCATCTCTCGTGCCGGCTGTTGCATCCGCCGATTGTATGCAGAGGCCACCGTCGCATCTGTGGTCTCTTGTGCAGCCGATGCCGTCGCGCGCATGCTCAGTGGATGATCTCCGACGCCCTAGCCGCCGCCATCCCGCAATTCGGAGATCCGCGAGGTTACCTCGCGGTGGCATCCATCGGCATCCCGCCGCGGAGTGCGGTTGAGGCCCTGACAGCCGACCTGGCCGCTTGGTCGATCGCGCAGCGCGACCCCCAGGGCTACGACCCGGTGATCGCCCGCACCCGCGAGCACTACGCCCGTCTGGTCGGGATGCCGGCCAGCCGTATCGCTACCGGCTCGCAGACCTCGGTGCTGGCGTCCGTCGTCGCGGCTGCGGTCCCGGAGGGCGCTGAGGTGCTCGTTGCGGATCACGACTTCTCGTCGATCGTGTTCCCGTTTCTTCAACGGAAGGGCATCCGGGTGCGGTCGGTGCCCCTCGAGGCCCTGGCCGACTCGATCAACGACGAGACCTGGCTCGTGGTGTTCTCGATGGTGCAGTCCCGCAACGGCATCGTGGCCGACGTGACGGCGCTGCTCGATGCGGCCGCACGCACCAACACATTCACCTTCTGCGATTTCACGCAGGCGGCAGGCGTGCTTCCTGTCGACGCATCCCTCTTCGATGTCACGGTCTGCCACAGCTACAAGTGGCTGTGCGCCCCGCGCGGCGTCGCGTTCATGACGCTCAGCGAGCGCTTCGATCCGCTGCTGGCGCCCGTGCAAGCCGGTTGGTATGCGGGCGATGACGTCTGGACCAGCACCTACGGCCCGACGATGAACCTGGCCCACGACGCGCGCCGCTTCGACGTCTCGCCCGCCTGGCAGGCCTGGATCGGCGCCGAGCAGTCGATCGGGTTGTTCGCCGGGCTCGACATCGCGGAGGTCTGGGCGCATTGCGCGGGGCTGGGCAATCAGCTCTGCGATGAGCTCGGCATCCCGCAGCAGCACCAGGCGATCGTCACCTGGGCGGATCCGGATGGCGCCGATCTGAAGACCCTGATCGATGCAGGCATCCGCATCTCCGGTCGCGCGGGTCGCCTGCGAGCCTCGTTCCACCTGTGGAACGACCCGACCGACGTGTCCGGTGTGATCACGGCTCTGAAGCGCTGATTTGAAGCCCGACCTGCCCCGATAGGCTTGGCCATCTCACCCAACCGCGCAAGCCGGCGCGGCTGACCCCTGGAGTCCTCTGTGGCCACGCCCAATCCGCTCGAATCGATCATCTCTCTCGCGAAGCGTCGTGGCTTCGTCTACCAATCGGGCGAGATCTACGGCGGGTCGCGTTCCGCCTGGGACTACGGGCCTCTCGGCGCCGCGCTGAAAGAGAACATCAAGCGCGAGTGGTGGAAGTTCATGGTGCAGGGCCGTGACGACATCGTCGGCATCGACTCGTCGGTGATCCTGCCTCGGCAGGTCTGGGAGGCGTCTGGTCACGTCGAGGTGTTCTCCGATCCGCTGGTCGAGTCGCTGCACACCCACAAGCGATACCGCGCCGATCACCTGCTCGAGGCGTACGAGGAGAAGCACGGGCATCCGCCCGAGAACGGGCTCGCCGACATCCGCGATCCCGACACCGGTCAGCCAGGGGCTTGGACCGAACCACGCAACTTCTCTGGCCTGCTCAAGACCTTCCTCGGCCCGGTCGACGACGAAGAAGGGATGGCATACCTGCGTCCCGAGACCGCCCAGGGCATCTTCGTCAACTTCGCCAACGTGCTCTCGAGCGCGCGCATGAAGCCTCCGTTCGGCATCGCGCAGATCGGCAAGAGCTTTCGCAACGAGATCACGCCTGGCAACTTCATCTTTCGCACGCGCGAGTTCGAGCAGATGGAGATGGAGTTCTTCGTCGAGCCCGGCACCGACGAGGAGTGGTTCGACTACTGGATCGATGCGAGCGAGCAGTTCTACCTCGGGCACGGCATCACCCCCGAGAACCTCCGCCGCTACGAGCACCCGCACGAGAAGCTCTCGCACTACTCGAAGCGCACCATCGACCTCGAGTACCGGTTCCGCTTCGCGGGCAGCGAGTGGGGCGAGCTGATGGGCGTCGCGAACCGCACCGATTTCGACCTGAAGACGCACTCCGAGAAGTCGGGCGTCGACCTGTCGTACTTCGACCAGACCAAGAACGAGCGCTGGATCCCGTATGTGATCGAGCCGGCGTTCGGCCTGACCCGCGCCCTGATGGCCTTCCTGGTCGACGCCTACGCCGAGGACGAGGCGCCGAACACCAAGGGTGGCGTCGACAAGCGCACCGTGCTGCGGCTCGACCGACGGCTCGCGCCGATCAAGGTCGCCGTGCTTCCGCTGTCGCGCAATGAGCAGCTCTCGCCCGTGGCCAAGCAGCTCGCCGCCGATCTGCGCCAGCATTGGATGATCGAGTTCGACGACGCGGGCGCGATCGGCCGCCGCTACCGGCGGCAGGACGAGATCGGCACTCCCTTCGCGGTCACGGTGGACTTCGACACGCTCGACGACAAGGCCGTCACGGTGCGCGAGCGCGACACGATGGGCCAGGAGCGCGTCTCGCTCGACCGGCTGACGGGCTACCTCTCCGAGCGGCTGCTCGGGTCGTGAGCGCGGCCGCGGGAGCGCCGGTGCCGGTGCCGGCGGGCGCGCCGGGAGCTGCGGCGACAGTGCCTCCGCTGCCGTATCACCGCCTGCTGCGCGCCCTGCCGGGCTACCGCTGGTGGAAGCCGCTCGTCGCGGCGGTGATCACCGCGTTCTTCTGGATCCTGTTCACCACGATCGTGGTCCTGGCGGGCACCGTGATCGCGGCTGCCACCGGGCGGATCGACTTCTCGACCGTGCAGGGCGCGACGACGCAGTTGCTGGCCATCTTCGGGGTGGTGGATGCCGGCGATCCGCTCTCGGTCTCCGTCGGCCTGATCGGGGTGGCGACGCTGCTGCCGGCGACCCTGCTCGGCTACCGCATCGTGGGACTCCGCCCGCTCTCGGTTCTCCGCTCCGTGCAGTTCCGCTTCCGCTGGCGTTGGCTGGCGTTCAGCCTGGTTCCGGCACTGGTCGTCACCGTCGTGGCGACATTGCTGCAGTTCTTCGTGCTGCCGTTGATCTTGGGCGGGCCCACCGTCGTGGCGCCGACGATCCCGGTCGGCACCTTGCTGATCTGCGCGCTGATCGTCATCGTGGTGACGCCGCTGCAGGCGGCGGCCGAGGAGTTCGCGTTCCGCGGCCTCATCACGCAGATGCTCGGCGGCTGGTTGCGGTCGGCGCCCCTCGTGATCGTGCTCAGCGCCATCCCGTTCGCCGCAGCCCACACGCAGTACCTGAGCGATGGCGGGTCGTTCACCTGGGCCACCGCCGACGTCGCCTTGTTCGCCCTGGTCGCCGGCTTCGTCACCTGGCGCACCGGCGGGATCGAGTCGAGCATCGCCCTGCACGCGATCAACAACACGATCGCGTTCTTGACGCTGGCGTCCAGCCTGGGCGGGACGACCTCGACCAGCACGAGCGCCGGCAACGACCCGTTCCCGCTGCTGCTCTCGTTCCTGGTGTCGGTCGTGACGATGGTGCCGTATGCGATCTGGATCGACCGCGCGGCCCGGCGCCGCGGCATCCGGAACCGGCTGATCCCGGCCTCGCCCGTCCCGGGAATAGCTGACGCGTCATCCGGTTGAGGTTGATATGAGCGATCCCATCAAGGTGGATGTCTGGAGCGACATCGCCTGCCCCTGGTGCTTCATCGGCAAGCGCAAGTTCGAGGCGGGTGCTGCGCAGTTCGGCGGCGACGTCGAGGTCGAGTACCATTCCTTCGAGCTGGCCCCCGACACGCCCGTCGACTTCGACGGCAGCGAATATGACTACCTCGCCACCCGCGGTTTTCCGGCAGACCAGCTGAAGCCGATGCTCGAGCGCGTCACCGGGATCGCGGAGTCGGTCGGACTGCACTACGACTACGACCACCTGCAGCACACCAACACGGTGCTCGGTCACCAGCTGATCCACTACGCCAAGGCGCACGGGCGCCAGCTGGAGATGAAGGAGCGGCTCCTCTCCGCCTACTTCGAGCAGGGCAAGCACGTCGGCCGGATCGAGGACCTCGCCGACCTGGCCGCCGAGCTGGGCTTCGACCGCGACGACGTTGCACGCTCGCTGAACTCGAACGAGTACCTCGACGCCGTGCGCGCCGACCAGGAGCTCGCGATCGAGTACGGCATCCAGGGCGTCCCGTTCTTCGTCATCGACGGCAAGTACGGGGTGTCGGGGGCTCAGGATGCCGCGACCTTCGCTAGCGTGCTGACACAGGTTCGCGACGAGAAGGAGGCTCTGTGATGAGCGAAACGACTGCCGCGGACACCACGGTCGAGCCGTCGAAGCTGACCCTGCTGGGCGACGTCGATGCGGCCAGCTGCGACGGGGAGTTCTGCGAGCTCCCGGCGCACCGCGAGCACTCGGTCATGAACCGCCGGGTCGACGAAGACCGGATCTGACTCAGCCGAGGCTGCCAGGCGCGCCGGCCGCGCCCTGACGCATGTACCACTCGGTGAAAGACGATGCCCGTCCGTCGGGAGCGAACCGGATCACCCACAGGTTGCTGTAGCGGCGAGCCGAGCCGTGGCGGGACCCGTTGTACGTGGTCTCGCCTTCTACGAACGCCAGATCACCGTCGATCCCGGCCAGCGACCAGGTGAAGTCGTAGTCGTCCGGTTCGTCGCGATCCTCGACCCAGCCCTCGACGATCGCGTCGGCTCCGACGCGGGGTTCCTCGAACGGAGCGGTGCGGTAGCTCGCGTCCGCCGTGAAGAGTGCTCGGATGTCGTCGCGGTTGCTGGAGTCCCAGGCGCGGCGATAGCCGGCCATCCAGGTCTCGACGGTGCCTTTGTCTGTCGTCATGCCCCTGTTCTAGCGCAGGGGTCCGACCATGGCGCCGGCGGGCGGCCGGATGCTCAGCGGGCCTGCAGCTCGTCGCTGATGTCGGCGACGGTCGCGCCGAGCCCGGCGATCAGCTGATCGGCGTCCGCGAAGGCGCTCAGCCCGTGCTCGCCCGCGCCCATCGACACGCGTCGCCCGACGACGCGTTCATCGATGTAGACCGGCCACGCCGTCGTCGAGCCCAACGGCGTGATCGTTCCGCGCTCGTAGCCGGTCGCCTCGAGAGCAACGGATGCATCGGGCAGCTGCAGCTTGTTGACCCCGACCACCGCGCGCAGCTTCGCCCACGAGATCTGCCGGTCGCCGGGGATCTCCGCGAACAGGAAGCTGCCGTCGTGCCGCTTCACCACGAGCGACTTCACGATGTCTCCCGGCTGGATCCCGAGGATCTGCGCGGCCTCCTCGAGGGAGCGCGCGTTGGTGCGCTCCACGAACTCCAGGTCGATGCCGCGAGCTGCGGCATCCGCCGCCACCCTGCTGCGTCCGTCTGGGAGACCTGTCGGCATGCCCACGCGCCCTTCTGCGAGAATCGAGACATGTCCACGATATCTGCGGGGGCCTTTGCGCCCACCGCGCCCCTCACGATCGGGCCTCTCACGCTCGACGTGCCGGTCGTGCTGGCACCGATGGCGGGCATCACGAACACGGCGTTCCGCCGGCTCTGCCGCGAATACGGGGCGGGGCTCTACGTGAGCGAGATGATCACCAGCCGCGCCCTGGTCGAGCGCACGCCCGAGAGCCTGCGGCTGATCCAGCACCATGAGTCGGAGACGACTCGCAGCATCCAGCTCTACGGCGTCGACCCCAAGACGGTCGCCGACGCGGTGACGATGCTGGTGGCCGAGGACCGCGCCGATCACATCGACCTGAACTTCGGATGCCCCGTGCCGAAGGTCACGCGCAAGGGCGGGGGAGCGGCACTCCCGTGGAAGCTCGACCTGTTCCGCGAGATCGTCGAGAGCGCCGTGCAGGCCGCCGGGCCGCTGCCGCTGACGATCAAGATGCGCAAGGGCATCGACTCCGATCACCTGACCTACCTCGAGGCTGGCCGCATCGCCGAGGGCGCCGGCGTGTCGAGCATCGCGCTGCACGCGCGCACCGCGGCCGAGTTCTACTCCGGCACGGCCGACTGGTCGGCGATCGAGCAGCTCAAGAACACCATCACCAGCGTTCCCGTGCTCGGCAACGGCGACATCTGGAGCGCCGAGGATGCCCTCCGCATGGTCGACGAGACCGGCTCCGACGGCGTAGTGGTCGGTCGCGGGTGCCTGGGCCGCCCGTGGCTGTTCGGGGATCTTGCTGCCGCGTTCCGCGGCGAGACGCTGAAGGCCCAGCCCACCCTCGGCGAGGTCGCGGCCGCCTACCGCCGGCACGCCGAGTTGCTGGTCGAGTTCTTCGAAGACGAGGGCCGCGGCTGCCGCGACCTGCGCAAGCACGTCGCCTGGTACTTCAAGGGCTACTCGGTCGGCGGCGAGATCCGGGCGGCGCTGGCGACGAGCAGCAGCCTGGACGAGATCGACGAGATCCTGACGCGCCTCGACTTCGACCAGCCGTACCCGGGCGCCGACGCGGAGGGGCAGCGCGGTCGCGCGGGCACGCCGAAGCAGCCGACGCTGCCCTACGGCTGGCTCGACAGCCGCGAGCTCAACGAGACGCACCGCGCCGAGGTCGCCGAGGCCGAACTGCACCACAGCGGTGGCTGAGCGCGGTCCGGCTCCAGTGCCCGGCTACCGCGAGAGCGACGCCGAACGCTGGCTGCCCGAGGAGCACTCCTCGCGCCGCAGCGACTTCGCCCGCGATCGCGCCCGCCTGCTGCACTCCAGCGCGCTGCGGCGGCTCGCGGTGAAGACGCAGGTGCTGAGCCCCTCCGCCGGGCTCGACTTCGCGCGCAACCGGCTGACCCACTCGCTCGAGGTCGCGCAGATCGGCCGCGAGCTGGCGGTGAACCTTGGCCTCGATCCCGATGTCGTCGACACCGCCTGCCTCGCGCACGACATCGGTCATCCGCCTTTCGGCCACAACGGCGAGCGGGCCTTGAATGACTGGTCGCTCGACATCGGCGGGTTCGAGGGCAACGCGCAGACACTCCGTCTGCTGACCCGCCTCGAGCCGAAGGTGTTCGGTCCGGATGCCGATGGCGCCTCCGGCCGCAGCTACGGCCTGAACCTGACCCGCGCGAGCCTCGATGCCAGCTGCAAGTATCCGTGGCCGGAGTCGGAGGGCGTCGCCGACCCGAGCGGCCGCAGCAAGTTCGGCTTCTATGCGGATGACACACCCGCCTTCGTCTGGCTGCGCGATGGCGCCCCGGCTCGCGTGCGGTGCATCGAGGCCCAGGTGATGGATCTCAGCGACGACATCGCCTACTCGGTGCACGACTTCGAGGACGCGATCGTCAACGGCTACCTCGATGTGCCGGCACTGAGCGGCCGGGTCGATCACGACGCGCTGGTTGAGAGCATGTTCGCCTGGATCGGCGGCGAGATCCCGCACGATGAGCTCATCGCAGCTTTCGACCGGCTCGACAACCTGGAGGCCTGGCTGGACTCGTGGGACGGCAGCCGGCGCGACCTGGCCCGGCTGAAGAATCTGACCAGCCAGCTGATCGGGCGCTTCGCGGGGGAGGCGGTGCGCGCGACGCGGGCCGGGCATCCGTCCGGGTCGTTGACGCGCTTCGCGGCGGACGTCGTGGTGCCCGACGCCACCCGCGCCGAGATCGCCGTGCTCAAGGGCATCGTCGCGGCGAACGTGATGTCGACCAACGCGCGGCAGCCGATCTACGCGCGGCAGCGCGGCATCCTGACCGAGCTCGCCGATCATCTCTGGGCGACCGGTTCCGCGCATCTCGATCTGGGCTTTCAGGCGGACTGGGCCGCGGCGCCCGACGACACCGCCCGGCGCCGCGTCGTCGTCGACCAGCTGGCGTCGCTGACGGATGTCTCGGCCAACGCCTGGCACGAGCGCTACCTGGGCTGACCCTGCCGCCCCGCTGACTCGCCGCCTCGCCAACCCCTCGCCATCACAGCCCGCCATCAGCCGCCCAGCCCGCCGTCCGGCCGTCAGCCGGCCGCGAGCAACTCCCGCACCGCACGGGACTTCGTCTCGAGCAGCGCCCCGCTTGCGCCCCGGCCGGGCGGAGCAGCTAACCAGTAGCGGCCCGAGCGCCGCTCGATCTGCCACCCCTCGTCGTGCAGCCTCAGATGGTGATGCCGGCAGAGCAGGATCCCGTCGGCCAGGTCTGTTCGGCCGCGATCGCGAGCCCACTGCCGGACGTGATGCGCCTCGGTCCACGACGGGGGCCGGTCGCATCCCGGCCACATGCATCCGCCGTCGCGAACCGCCAG
The DNA here is from genome assembly GCA_036499485.1 of Pseudolysinimonas sp. Classification (GTDB taxonomy): domain Bacteria; phylum Actinomycetota; class Actinomycetes; order Actinomycetales; family Microbacteriaceae; genus Lysinimonas. The sequence continues at coordinate 9,779 of DASYDQ010000037.1, forward strand.
CGCGAGGCGCTGCCGCCGGTTGTAGAGTCGCTGCTCTCGCCCCAGATCGAGCACCTGACCGGCGCCGTCGAGGATGACGGGGAGCGCGCCGCCTGCACACGCGAGCCGCTCAACAGTCGCGATCGCCACCGATTCGCCGCTCTCCAACACCCCGTGACCGAGTCCGGCCTCGAGGGCCGCGGCGGTGACGAGCACTCGGACGGCAGGCGCACCCGATCCCAGGAGCACGTCCCGGTCGACGGCCGCCGACTGACGAAGCAGCTCGGCGAAAGAGTCCGATGCGATCTGCTCGGTGCTCCGAGGATCGTCGCGAAGGGCAGAGGCGGCTGCTCGCTGCTCCGGATCGATGAACCGCGGGCCGCCGCGCCGCGGCGAGGTCGCCCGGTCGTAGACCTCGGTGACGACCGCGGCCGACTCTGGGTCGAGCAGCCAGATGATGCGCGTCATCCCGTCGGCCTGCCGGACCAGCCGCAAGGATCGCCTGGCCCGCCGCTCCGCCTCGCGATCGGCCACCCCGTCCTCATCGATCTCGTCACGGACTTCACGAGCACGTCGCTGCAGTCGATCGGGGTCGAGCATCTCGGCCTCGCCGCACAGCCGTTCGGCCGCCTGCTCGAGCACCTCCGCGGGGACGGCTGTGCCGGCAGGGCCGAGCCCCACGTGGATGGCGTCGGCTGCCGCGACGCTGACACGCCCCGCGAGGATCGCGCCGCCGATCGCCCCGCCTGCACCGGCGAGGCCACCGACGCGCGTCGAGACCGCGGCGTCGCGGCCCGTCACCCCGGTCTCGGCCCGGAGGAACTCCTCGGCCGTGCGGTGCCCGGCCCGCTGCGCGAATCCGGCGAGGCCGTGCTCGGGCGTCGACCGTCGCGCCACCTCTCCCGCCCCGAGCGCGGCGTGCCTCTCGATCGTCTGGCGCAGCAGCGCCGTGACGGCGATGAGCTGGGTCAGGTCATCGTCGGTCGCAGCCGCCCAGCCGCCGGTGGGTGCCTCCGCCAAGCCCGCGTGCGCGGTACGCAACGCGGAGAGCAGGTCGGGGGCGGTCATGCGTCAATCTTCCTCCCTCGAACATATGTTCGGTAGGACAAGATCTTTCTCAAACCGGGGCTGGGGAGGAGAACACGCGGCCCGGCAGTGCGCCCCGCCCGGCGCGGGATCCGGGGCGACTCCTAGAATCGGCACATGCCCGGCCTGATTCGCAGAAGCGACATCGACGAGGTCAGGTCGCGCATCAACCTCGCCGACGTGATCGGCGACTACGTCACGCTGAAGAGCGCGGGCGCCGGCTCGCTCAAGGGCCTCTGCCCGTTCCACGACGAGCGCAGCCCGAGCTTCAACGTGCGACCGCAGGTCGGCTACTACCACTGCTTCGGCTGCGGCGAGAGCGGCGATGTCTTCACCTTCCTGCAGCGCATGGATCACGTCAGCTTCCAGGAGGCCGTCGAGCGGATGGCCGCCCGCATCGGCTACGAACTCCACTATGAGGACGGCGGGCAGGCCACCGAGCACGGCAACCGAGCTCGGCTGCTCGCCGCCAATTCGGCCGCCGAGAAGTTCTTCCAGGAGCAATTGAACGCGCCGGAGGCGCAGATCGGACGCGACTTCCTGGGCGAGCGCGGCTTCGACGCGGCCGCCGCCGCTCGCTTCGGGATCGGATTCGCCCCGAAGTCCTTCGATGCGCTCCGCACCGCCCTCGAGAGCCAGGGCTACACCGAGGCCGAGCTGGTCACCGCCGGACTCCTCAGTACCGGCGATCGCGGCAACGCCTACGACCGGTTCCGCGGTCGGCTGATCTGGCCGATCCGCGACATCACCGGGCAGACCATCGGGTTCGGCGCGCGCAAGCTGCTGCCCGACGACCAGGACAAGGGCCCGAAGTACCTCAACACCCCCGAGACGCCGGTGTACCACAAGAGCCAGGTGCTCTACGGGCTCGACCTCGCCCGCCGCGACATCGCCAAAGGCAAGCAGGTCGTGGTGGTCGAGGGCTACACGGATGTGATGGCCTGCCACCTCGCCGGCATCACCACCGCGGTCGCCACCTGCGGCACCGCCTTCGGCGTCGAGCACATCAAGGTGATCCGCCGGGTGCTCGGGGATGTCGCCAACGCCGACTCCACCGGGACCGGCGAGGTGATCTTCACCTTCGACCCCGACGAGGCCGGCCAGCAGGCGGCGAGCCGCGCCTTCGCCGAGGAGCAGCGCTTCGCCGCGCAGACCTTTGTCGCTGTGGCGCCCGACGATCTCGACCCCTGCGACCTGCGACGTGTGCGCGGCGACGAGGCGGTCCGCCGGCTGATCGCCTCGCGCAAGCCGATGTTCGAGTTCATGATCCGGCGGCAGCTGGCCGGGCACGACCTCGAGACGGTCGAGGGCCGGGTCGCGGCGTTGCGGGCCTCCGCACCCGTGGTCGCTGGCATTCGGGATCGCGCCATGAGCGTCGGCTATGTGCGTAACCTGGCCGGCTGGCTGGGTCTCGAACCCGACGAGGTCGGACGCGCCGTCACGGGAGCCAGGGCGGCCGCCGGCCGCGCGGCACCGAGTCGCGCCACCAACCGCGAGTCCCGGCCCGACGACTCACGAGGCGGCGAGGGCCGTCAGGAGTCGAACCGCGAGGGGAGCACGCCGACCCTGGCCGACGCTCCGCCGGTGAGCCGCGACATCAGCCTCACCGAGCTGCCCACCGACCCGATCACGCGCGGGGAGCGCGATGCGCTGATGGCGATGCTGCAGCATCCGGATGCCGTCGGTCACGACCTCATGGCGCGCGCGACGCGGGTGCGCTTTGGCAATCAGACCCTCGCGGTGATCCGTGACGGCATCGCGGCGAGCCTGGATCAGGCGAGCGCGCCGGACTGGCTGCAGCAGGTCGGCGCGCAGGTCCCCACCGATTTCGCCTCGCTGGTGATCCAGCTCGGCGTCGCGCCGATCCCGCAGCGTGAGGATGCCGTGGCGAGCTACTGCGAGGGGGTCGTCACGTCACTCGTCGACCGCGATCTGCTGCGGCAGAAAGCCGAGGTGCTCGGCGCCATGCAGCGCGCCAAGTCGGAGGGCGATCAGGATCGCTGGGAGAAGCTGAGCCGCGAATCCGTGGCGCTCGAGACCGAACGGCGGCAACTCCGCAAGGAGTGACAGATCGTCACGAGAAGCATGGCATCGTGGACCCTGACCCATGAAAGGGGCCCGATGACTCTCGCGCTCGGCCGGACCCGGCGCCTCGCGCCCCCGCTCGCCGCGGTCGCAGCGCTCGCCCTGCTGCTGGCGGGCTGCGCCGGGGGAGCTCAGGTCACGCGTTCCGGCCCCGCGATCATCATCGGTGCGGTCGGGCCGACGCCATCGCTCGATCCGGCGGGGCCGAGCGACCAGGGCTCGCTCGCGCTCCAGTCGCAGCTGTTCAGCGGCCTGATGACGACCGACCCCGACACTGGCGATCTCGAACCGGACATCGCGGCGTCGGCGGCGTTCACCGGTCCGACCGACTTCACCGTGCGGCTCCGGCCCGGTCAGCGGTTCGCGAACGGCGACGCGCTGACCTCGGCGGACGTGAAGTTCAGCTTCGCCCGGCAGCTCGCCATCAAGGACCCGGACGGTCCCTCGAAGGATCTCGCCGGCCTGGTGTCCATCTCGACGCCCGACGCCGATACCGTCGTCTTCCACCTCACGAGCGCCGACCAGACCTTCGAGCGGGTGCTCGCATCGGCCGTCGGCACCATCGTCGATCAGCAGGTCTTCTCCGCGACCGCTCTGACCCCCAATGCGACGATCGTGAGCGCGGATGCCTTCGGCGGCCAGTACCGGGTCGACAGCTACCACGACACCTTGATCACACTGGAGCCGAACGCCGACTACGCGGGCTACCTGGGAGCACCCAGGACGAGTTCCATCTCGTTGAAGCTGTACTCGCGCTCGGCCGACGCCCGGCTCGACCTGCAGGACGGCAATCTGGACATCGCCTACGGCCTCTCGGGCGACGACATCGCGCTCGGCGCCATCGACAAGAACCTCCGAGTCAGTCAGGGCGCGGGCGCGGAGACCCGATTCCTGGTCTTCAACCTGAACACGATGCCCTACGGCGCCGCTCAGGGCGACGCGGACCCACGGAAGGCATTGGCCGTCCGGCAGGCCGTCGCCGATCTCATCGACCGCGAGGCGCTCTCGAAGGCGGCGTACTCGGGCACCGCGCTACCGCTGTTCTCCGTCGTGCCGATCGGTCAGGCGGATGCTCTCGGCACCTTCTTGACGGAGTACGGCAACGGGCAGGGCGCTTCCGACTTCGAGGCGGCGCGCTCCATCCTCGACGATGCCGGCGTCGCGACGCCCGTCGCTTTGACCCTGCAGTTCACGCCGTCGCAGTTCGGCGAGGAAGCCTCCGACGAGTTCAAGGAGCTGCGCACGCAGCTGGAGGATGCCGGCCTGTTCACGATCAAGCTGCAGTTCAGCGAGTATCCGCAGTTCACCAAGGACATCGCCGCTGACGCCTATCCGGTCTACCAGGGCGAGCGGGTCTCGGATGTCGCCGATCCCAACGATTCGCTGTCGGCGTTCCGCTCCGGCGCGCCGTTCGCCGTGCACTTTGCCGACACCACGGTGGATGCCGAGATCGACAAGGCGATGCTCGAACCGGATGCCGCGACGCGGTCGGGTCTGGTTCAAGACATCCAGCTGCGGATCACGGCCGCGGTGCCGGTGATCCCGCTCCTGCAGGACGAGCAGATCGCCGTGAGCGCGAAGAGCGTCTCGGGTGTGGTCTTCGACCCGCGGTCCGGGCTGCGGTTCGGCAACCTCATCCGGTCGGGACAGTAGGGTCGATCCGTGAGCGAATCCGGGATCGCGGTCCGTGCCGCGGATCTGACCCTCGCCTACAGCGACGGCCGTGCCGCCGTGAGCGGCGTCACCTTCGAGATCCCGGTCGGCGGCATCCTCGGCGTGATCGGGGAGGCCGGATCTGGCAAGAGCACGCTGGCGCGGGCCGTTGCCGCGCAGACGCTCCCGGGTGAGCGCGAGGCCCCGCACATCGCAGGCGGGGTGCTCGAGGTGCTCGGCGAGCAGCTGCGCAGCACGACGACCAAGCGCCTCGATCGGCTGTCGCTCAAGGTCGGCTACCTGCCGCAGGACGGCGGCTCGACGCTCGAGCCGCACCTCACGATCGGCGAGAACGTCGCCGACCCGATCTATCAGCGCGACCGCAAGTTCGACCGGCTCGAGGCCGGTGCCGCGGTCGCGACGCTGATCGACGCGGTCAGGCTCCCGCTCTCGGTGATGAACAAGTTCCCGCACGAGCTCAGCCGCGGCCAGCGGCAGCGCATCGCGCTGGCGCGGGCGCTCATCCTGGAGCCGACGCTACTGGTCGCTGACGACCCGACCATGGGCGTCGACGTGCTCGTCCGCGGCCGCATCCTGACGGTCATCGCCGACCTGCAGCGCGAGCGCGCCTTCTCGGCCCTCGTGGTGGGTCATGATCTGCGCGAGATGCGCACGATGACCGAGCAGATCGCCATCATGCACGCGGGGCTTCTGGTGGGCTACGGGCAGGTGGACGAGGTGCTGCGGCATCCGCTGCACCCCTACGTCGACCGGCTCGCGGCGCTGCAGGCGCGAGCGTGAGCGGCTCGAATCCTTTGCTAGGCTAGCCGGGCTGTTCGCAGCGATCCTCCATAGCTCAATTGGCAGAGCAATCGGCTGTTAACCGATAGGTTCTTGGTTCGAGTCCAAGTGGGGGAGCCACAGAATCCCCGGTTTCTTGCGTACGTTGGGGCTCGACTACCGCCGATGAGTCAGCGTCGCAGCGCCACCGCGTCCCAGGCCGATGCGACCATCTCGTCGAGGGTGTGCCGCATGCGCCACTCCAGGTCGCGCGCGGCCCGCTCGCCGCTCGCGACGATCCGGGGCGGATCGCCGGGGCGACGTGGGCCGGGCTCCGGGGTGAACGCGATCCCGGTGACCCTGGCTATCGCTGTCATGATCTCGGCGACCGAAACGCCGGTGCCGCTGCCGAGGTTGTATGCCGCCTCAAGGGGCTCGCCGGCATCCAGTCGGCGTGCTGCAGCGGCGTGCGCCAGGGCGATGTCGGCGACATCCACGTAGTCACGGACATTGGTGCCGTCGGGTGTCGGGTAGTCGGTTCCGTTGATCCGCGGAGTCCGTCCGTCGAGGAGGGCGGTGAGCACCAGGGGGAACAGGTTGTGCGGGCTGCTGTCGTACAAGGCCGGGTCGCCGGACCCGACCACGTTGAAGTAGCGCAGCGAGGTGTGCCGCAGCCCCGTCGCGATCTCCTGATCGCGCAGCAGCCACTCTCCGATCAGCTTGGACTCGCCGTACGGCGACTCAGGGGCCTTCGGGGTGGTCTCGGTGACCAGGTCCACGTCGGGAGTGCCGTAGACAGCCGCGCTCGACGAGAACACGATCTGGCCGATCCCCCGATCCTGCATCGTGCCGAGCAGAATCGTCGTGCCGTCGACGTTCTGCTCGTAGGTGTGCAGCGGCTGCCGCACCGAGACCCCGGCGTACTTGAACCCGGCGACGTGGATGACGCCGGTCACGTGGTGCTCGTCCATGGCGCGCAAGAGCAGCGAGCCGTCCAGGATGCTGCCGTGCACGAACGGCACGCCCGTCGGCACGAACTCCCGATGCCCGCTCGACAGATCGTCCACGACGACCGCCTGCAGCTCGGAGTCGAGCAGGGCGCGAACGACGTGCGCGCCGATGTATCCGGCCCCGCCGGTCACCATCCAGGTCATGGGGTATTCGCCTTGTTGCTGTGACGCCTTCGAAGAGCTGTCACAGCGATGGGGAGGACGGAGACGACGACGACTCCGAGCGCGATCCATTCGATGTTCGCGGCCACGAATGGGATCCGTCCCAGGAAGACTCCCGCGACGCCCAAGAGAAGGGCCCAACTGATCCCGCCGATTGCGTTCCAGAGAGAGAAAGTGCGCCGGCGCACCGACGAGGCCCCCATGGCGGGTGAGATGTAGGTACGGACTATGGGGACGAAACGGGCGAGCACGATCGCGGGCGGCCCGTAACGGTGGAAGAACGCGTCGGCCTCGTCGAGGTAGCGGCTTTTGAGGATCCGCGCGTCGGGGCGGAACCAGCGTCGACCGAATCTGCGGCCGATGGTGAAGCCGAGCTCGGCACCGCCGATGGCAGACACGGCAGCGAGTGCGACGATCCAGAGCCAGGAGATCTGGAGAGATCCGGCAAGCAGCACGGAGGCGAAAATGAGGCTGTCGCCGGGGAGGAAGGGGAACAGGAGGCCGTTTTCGATGACGACCATTCCCGCGACGATGAGTAGTGCTGGGAGCCCGAGGCCCGCCAGCAGCCCGGTGAGGTTCATACGTGAAGGCGACGCATCTGCGGCACGTCGTCGAGTGCGAGGCGGACGGTCGAGGCGAGGATCTGGTTCGTCACGGGTCTCCAGTCGGTAGATGACCAGGCCACCAAGGCGTCTCTAAGAAGCGTCTGAGAGTTGGCGGGGCGGCAGGGCGCCCGCTACAGTCCTCAAGTTAGGCAAGGCTCACCAAAGGAGATCCGATGAATCCGAGCGTCCTCCTGTTCGGATTTCTTGCGGGAGCCACCATCCTGCTGGGCCTGCCGATCGGTCGGTTGCGCACCCCGTCCCCTCGGCTCCGCATCCTGTTGAGCGCGGGCGCCGTCGGCGTTCTGCTGTTTCTCGTCTGGGATGTGCTGAACCATGCCTGGGGGCCGATCGACTCCGACCTGACCCGAACGTCGTTGCCGGCGTCGGTCTGGATCCTCGTCGCCCTGTTTCTCCTAGGTCTTGTTGTCGGACTCCTGGGAGTCGCTCTGTTCGAGATGCGGTGGCTTCGCCGCTCTGGCGCGGATGAGCTGCCCCCGCGACGACTGGCGCTGCTCATCGCGATCGGAATCGGCCTTCACAACCTCGCGGAGGGTCTCGCCATCGGGCAATCCGCCAGTTCAGGGGAACTCGCTCTGGCGGCTGTGCTCGTCGTCGGGTTCGCCCTGCACAACGCGACCGAGGGATTCGGGATCGTCTCGCCACTGGCCGGACAGCCGGACCGCCCATCCTGGCCGTTCCTCTTGCTGCTGGGCCTGATCGGTGGCGGCCCGACCTTCGTCGGAACGATTGTCGGATCCTTGTACGTCAGCGAGGAGCTCTCGGTGCTCTTCCTCGCTCTAGCTGCGGGATCGATCGTCTACGTGCTGATCCAGTTGTTGTCTGTGCTCGGGCGCGCGCGGCGGACGGATCTTGCTGCGGGCGGCATCCTGGTGGGCCTGGTCGCGGGTTTCGCGACCGATGCCATTCTCACGGCTGGAGGCGTCTGAGCGCCGCCCGATTCTGGGAGAGATCTGGGATCGGGTGCTTCAGAGTCGTTCTCGACGGGGCTGGTTCCCCGATGAGGAGGCTCGCGTGTGGTGGTTGGTTGCTGTCGGAGCGGTCGTGCTGGTGGGAATCGTCGTCGCCGTCAGGGTCGGCGCAGGAGTGCTCGCCGAGATCTCGAACTCGCTCGACGAGGCGAACGGTGACGACGAGGACCCTGAGCCCAGCGCCCCGAGGAACTCTCGGAGGGCGCGCCCGTTGTATTCCTCCGCGGCCAGGGCAGCAGGCAGGACGTTGCCCGTGAGGTAGGCCCTCATGCCTCCCGCCAGCCCGGCGGCGCTCTGGTCCACGACGTGCAGTCGGCCGTCAGGCAGGGCGTCGACCACTGATCCGAAGCGGACGGTGACGATCGGAAGTCCCGCGACGGCGGCCTCGAGGATCACCATGGGCTGGCCTTCGTAGTCGCTGGAGAGGACGAAGCAGTCCGACAGTGCGAGCACGGCGAACGGGTTCGCAAGAGCCCCGGTGAAGATGACCGCCTCATCGAGCCCCCGTGCGGTTCGCTGCCGCTCGAGAGCTGCTCGGAGCGGCCCGTCACCGACGATGAGGAGTCGCGTCCCGGGATGCTCCGCGTGAACCTGTGCGAAGGCCTCGATCAGTCGAGCGTGGTTCTTTTCCGGGCTCAGGCGCCCCACCGTGACGAACCAGCGGCTCGGGCCCTTTGCGTTCAGTCGCCGAGCCCAGTCCGGGACCGTCGCCTTGCCGGTTTCCGGGTCGTGGAACTCCACCGCCTCCGGGAGCGGCGTGGCCAGCATCCGATGTGCACTCACGTCGTCGATCACGTTGCGGGCGGAGAGGAACCGTTCCCGTTCGATCCCGTACCGGGCTGCCAGGGAGTCGGCGTTCACGCGGGAGAGCTCCTCCGAGACGGACACCAGCCCGTCGAAGCGCGGGTAGAGGGCGAACACGGCGGGCAGGGAGCGGCGCATTCTTGGCCGTCCGTCCACCAAGCGGTGCACTTCGGACGTCATGTCGTTGTGGAGCCAGATCAGCCGGCGAGCCGGTGGCGAGTGCAGAAGGATTTCCGACCAGAAGCGGCTGTATCCACTGAAATCGATGACCGCGTCGAATCGGGCGTCACCCAAGCAGCGGCGCCATTCGTCTTCCCAGAGACGGCGTTCCCATGCTTCCTCGGCGTGGCCTGGTCGCAGACGGCCGAGAACGCGCATCGCGAAGATGGTGGCGCGTCGCCCCGTGAGCCCGCCGCGACGGTGGAATTGCCGGACCCGGGGGTTGATTCGCGCGGAATTCGCCCGCTGGTCGCGGCCTCCTGGCCGAGCCATGAGCACGGATATCTCGACGGCGTCGTGGTCGAGGTGAGCGAGCAGGTTCAACGCGGAGCTCGTGATCCCGTTCGATCGCATGCCTCCGAGATACAGAAGGACCGATGGCCGCCGTCGGCGCTGTCGAGTCAGCAGAAGAGGATCGATGTGCCTCCGAAAGACCGCGTCGATGGTTCGAGCGGTGGCGCGGCCGTCGTCGCGTGGCGTGAAGTCGCGTCGCCATCGTCGCGCCCGATGGGTGGTCTCGGCCTCTTCGTCCGGCGGGTTCAGGATGGCGGTGGCGAGTGCAGCGACGGTGGTCGCCACGACCCCGGGCAGGTCTTCGGGGTCGAAGTAGGTTCCGCGCTCCTCCGAGTAGGACGCACGGTCCGGCGTATAGAACACGATGGGGCGCGCCGTGCTGAGGAAGTCGATGAAGATGGACGAGTAATCCGTCACCAGCACATCGGTGATGCCGAGCAGCACGTTCGTCGGCATCTCGTTCGGCACGAGCCGACCGGCGGCGGCCCGTGCTTCCACGCCGCGTGCGACGGACTGGTGAACTTTGAGCAGCACCAGGAACTCACGGCCGAGCAGGGCCTGCAGCACGTCGACCGCATGCACCAAGTCCTCTGCTTCATCGCGCGGCGTGCCGAAGTCGGTGCCCCTCCAGGTCGGCGCGTACAGGACCAATCGCCGACCCTCGGTGTCGAAGCCGGCCGTGTGCAGGGCATCGAGAGCAGCGCGGCGCTCGGCTGGACCGAGGTGCTGCCGGTCGGTTCTCGGGTAGCCGCCCTCGAGGATCTGGCCGGGAAGAATCCCGGCCAGACGGTAAGCGTCGGTGTACATGCCGGTCATGTGCGGGTTCTGGGAGAGCAGCAGATCTGCGCTGACGAAGTTGCGCAGCACGTTGGACGAGTCGAATGCGCCGGCCGGCATGTCGTAGCCCATTGTTTTCAGAGGCGTGCCGTGCCAGGTGTTCAGATAGAACTGCCCGTCGCGTTTCTGGAACTCGGGGCCGAAGGTCGCATTGTTGATCAGGTACTCGCTGCGGCTGAGAGCCACCGCATAGGCGACGGAACGAGGTCTGACGAAGCTGACGCGCGGATGCCCGGAGAACTCAGCACGGAACGTCCTGCTCTCTGAGGGTTCAACCGCCCAGATGTGGCGGAGCTCCGCGAACTCAGGGTCGTCGATCAGCGCCCGGAAGATCGCCTCCGGGTTGTCCAGCGCTCCATTTCCACCGAACGATTCATACAGCACGGTGCCGGGCACGATCGGCTGGGAGCGCACACGCGCCCGTCGCTCGTCCGTCATGGCGCGCCAGCCGCGGCGGGGAAGACGCTTCAGGCGTCGAAACAGAGTCCGGACGGGAACGCGCATTCTTCGACTGTGAGAAGACGCGTCCCAGAAATGTCTAAGACCGCACGTACTCCAGGATTAGGCTGCGGTGACCCGGGATCGTCGCGGCAAGGTGGAAGCCGGCATCCAGCAGGGTGGCTGTGCCATCCGTGTCAGCCTTGCCCGCGATGGCGTATTCCACGAGCCAGATGCGGGACACTTCGTCGAGCCGGCCCAGGCTGTTCGCTTTTGCGAGCGTGTATGTGCGGTCGTACCAGGTGTCGTTCTCCCAGAACGGGATCTCCAGTGTGGGGTCCTCCAGTCCCGTGAAACCGGCTGGATAGGTGCGGAGGGCCAGGCGAGTGCGACGCGATGGGCGCACCGAGTCGTCGAATGCCACGGCATCACCGGGCTTCGCCCGCGCGCCCAGAGTCGCACTGATCTGAGCCCAGTCGCTGTTGTTCTTCGCGTTGGGGCCGCGCTGCGTCAGCCAGACCGGGGCTACCAGGGCGAGCACGAAAGCGAGCGCGACCGCGGCTTCAGCCCGTCGTCGGGATGCGGCGAGAACATCGATCGGGGTGGCCATCAGCAGCGCCACTGCAGGGGCGCACATGGCGAGGTAGCGCGGGGTGTACACGGCGATGAACGCGCTGAAGGCCAGGAGGAAGACCGTCGGAACCAGCATCCACACGATCGGCAGCAGCGCCCTGGCGCTCACGAGTCCATCGGCGCGACCAGGGGTGAAGATGGCTGTCGCGATCGCCGCGACGATCAGCAGCCACGCGATGATCGCCACCGCGGGGTTCTCGAACCAGGGGGTGACAAGCATCGATGTGACGTCATACAGCTGTCGGCGCTCGAGATAGGAGATCTGGTCCCGCTCGAGATAGGCGAACGTGAGAACCGGTGTGGCGATGAGAAGGGCGGCGGCGGTCGCAGCGCCCCAGCCGGCGATCCGGCTCGGCCGGGCTCGCACACCGTCCCGGGCCACGAGCAGCACCACGAGATGAGCCGCGGCTACCAGCGCCACCCAGATGAACAGCGATGTGCCCAACGCGAGAAGCGCTCCATAGGCGACCCACAGTCGTCTGCGCGGGGACGGGGAATCGAACTGCAGCACGAAAATCAAGCTGAGCCAGGTTGCGATCGCTGCCGTAGCGGCGTAGGAACGTGCCTCGCTGCCAACGTCCGTCATCCGGGGCAGCACGGCGCCGACAATGCCTCCGATGATGCCGAACCGGAGGCCGCGCAGCCGCGATCCCAGCAGCACGACACCGCCGACGGCGATCCCGACGGCGATCGCGCTCGGGAACCGGACCGAGAAGGGGGAGGCGCCGAACAGGTGGATCCAGAAATGGAGACCCAGGTAGTAGAGGCCGTGCACCGCGTCCACGTTCTGCACCATGGTGAACAGGGAAGGGAGCGGGCGCTCGGCGGACAGGATGCTCGCAGCCTCGTCACCCCACAGGGACGCATTGGCCGACCCGGCGGCCGATGCAGCCAGACCCGCGAATCCCAGGGTCACCGCCGCGAGCACATCTCGACGATCGAAGGCGGCCACACTTCAGGTCAGCCGCCGCACTCCCAGAATCGTCTAAGGCGCTGGTCTACCGGCGGCGTGAGCGGGGGAGCCGCAGCACGACGGTGGTGCCATCCGGGCCGGTGTGCTCCACGCTCGCCGTCCCCGCGTAGCGGGTGACCGTGTCTTTGAGGAGCGCGAGGCCTATCCCGAAACCGGTAGCCGCGTCCTGGCCGTCACCGCGGGCGAAGCGGTCGAAGACGTGATCGGCTGCGATTCCCGTGATTCCCGGACCGTGGTCGGTGACACGGATCTCCGCGAATCCGCGATCCTGTGCCAGGCCGACTCGAATGTTCGACCCGGACGGGGCGAATCGGAGAGCGTTGTCGAGAAGTGCGACGACGCACCGGTGGACCGAGGCGGCCGGGGCCAGTGCGCTTGTCGGGACGGCGTCCAGCTCGATGGTGACCTGTCGCTCGCTCGCAAGGATGCTGAATGAGTCGACAGCCAGCTGCAGGATCGGCTCGAGTTCCACCTGGCTTCCGGCGGTGATCGGGCCGCCTGCTTCCTCGGCGGTCACCAGCAGATCGTTGACGATCTGAATCAGGGTCCCGGCATCCCTTCGCAATTCACCCACGGTCGACGCGGCCGGGTTCGTTTCTTCAAGGCCGCGCTGCAGATATTGCAGACGCGCGTCGAGGACGGCGAGCGGAGTACGCAGCTCGTGGCTCGCATTGGCGACGAAGGCGCGTTGAAGGCGGAGCGCCTCGCCAAGGGGGCGAATCGCTCGCCGGGTGGCGAACCAGCTCAGCAGCCCGGCGAGGAGGATGGCCGCCACCCCGATCCCAAGCGCGGCAACGATGATGTCGAGTCCACCGACGTCGATGGTGCTCTCGTGATGGCCGGGGCGGAACAGTTGCGCCGGCTTCAGGTGGGCGAAGACGAACGTGAACGCTGCGATGAGCACCAGGAGGACCAGAGCCGTCGAAGCCAGAGCGAGTTGGAGTCCGACGGTGCGGGACGTTCTCCGCAGCGCCGCAGCATCGGGATCGCTGCGAGGGATGCCGGCGGCAGGGGTGGCGCTCATAGTGCCCCCAGTCTGTATCCCTGCCCTCGAACCGTGGTGATGATGTCGATGTCGGTCTTGCGCCGAACGTAGTGGACATAGGTGTCGACGGTTCCGGGTTGATCGTGCTCGTCGAAGACCTCGCGCAGCACCTGCTCACGAGTGAAGGTGCGATCGGGATGGACGGCCAGGAGTTTGAGCAGGGCGTTCTCGCGAACGGTCAGGATGATTCGCCCTTCATACGGCGAGTACACCGCCCGGCTTTCCGGGTAGAACTCCCAGGATCCGATCCGCACGTACGGCCCCTCGCCGGAGAACACCCTCCGGATCGCGCGCAGGCGGGCGAAGAGTTCGTCGAACTCGAAGGGCTTGACGAGGTAGTCGTTCGCACCGGCATCCAGTCCCCGCACCTTGTCGTGCACGGTGCCGAGGGCTGTCAATACCAGCATCGGCGTCGTGATGCCCTTCGTGCGCAGGGCCTCGATGATGTTCAGCCCATCCGTTCCCGGGAGTCGACGATCGACGACCATGACGTCGAAGTCGCGCTCGGATGCCGTGCGGAAGCCGCTTTCGCCTGCCGTCTCGAGCGTGACGTCGTAGACCTCTTCGAGCACGTCTCGCATCACGGGTCCGAGCTGTGCATCGTCCTCGATGAGCAGCAGGCGCGGGCGCGCGTCGTTCATGGCTCTCCGATCGATGCCTGCCAGCGTGACCGCGGCATTCTAAGAATGCTCTAAGACAACTCCGGATGCCGCTGCGCCCGGAATTGCATGATCGCGACGCCGACCGCTATCAGCCCCAGCCCGACGGCGGTGATGAGCAGATGCCCCAGATCGAGTCCGCCACGGTCGGGGGTGACGGCGAGCCAGTCGGCGATCGACGCGCCGAGAGGCCGAGTCAGCACATAGGCCGTCCAGAACGCTCCCGTCGCCGGCAGCCCGAGTCGCAGCCCCATGGCCGGGATCGCGAACAGCGCGGCGAACAGCAGGGCCGACCCCAGGTAGCCGAGCCCGAGTGTTGTCGCCGTCAGATCTCCGGTCGCCGTGCCGAGGGCGAAGGTGGCCAGCACCGTCGCCCAATAGAACAGCTCGCGACGATTCGTCCTGATGGAGTGCACCGAGAGTGTGCCTTCGGTGCGGCGCCAGAGGAGGAACACCAGCGCAAGCACGACAGCGAAGGCGAATGCCGACAGCAGGTACGGGACGCCGACGACGATGTGCGCGACATCTGCCACCATGGTGCCGAAAACCGCCACCAGCAGGACGAAGGACCAGTAGCGCCACGGGACGTACCGCCGGGCGGTCAGTTGCAGCGCGCCGGCGCCGAGGAAGGCGACAAAGGCCAGCAGCACGACGGGGACCGGGTCGAAGGTCTTGACGAGGAAGTCGGAGGCGACCTCGCCGACCCCGGTGGTCAGGATCTTGATCGCCCAGAACAATGCCGTGACCTCGGGCACACGGGTGCGGCGCTCCGACATGAGCTCATTCTTCTGATGCGAATCCCAGAAACGTCTGAGAAGGGGGTTCCGAGGAGTAAGAGCGGCGATCTCCTGAGACGGAGAGGAGCCTCGTTCCCGGATCCGTTTTCTCAGACGGCGATCACCGCCCTCGGCGCCGAGCAGGCGATCATGGTGACCATGACCGCACCCACGACGTTCCACTACCACGAGCACCCCCGGCTGGCCGAGCGGAAGACCGAGGGCCCGCCCTCCGTCATGAAGACGGTGAAGACGATCGCCTCGACATCGCGGGCGACGCGGTTCAACAGCAGAGTCGGACTCGGGATCACCACCTCGGTCGGCACCATGTGGTGCGCCTACGCCTTCGCCGCGCTCGCCCTCGTCAGCCTGCCCGCAGCCATCCTCAGCGGCAGCGCGATCGTGATCGTCGCCTGGATCGCACAGACCTTCCTGCAGCTGGTGCTGCTGCCCGTGATCATCGTGGGGCAGAACATCCAAGCCGCGTCGTCGGACGATCGCGCCGCCGCGACCTACAAGGACGCCGGCGCGATCCTGGAGGAGGCGAAGCAGATCCAGCTGCACCTGGCCGCCCAGGATGCCGCGACCGGAGCGCTCCTCGACCGCATCCAGGCCATCGAGAAGCGGATCGCCGCGGGCAGCTAGCTCCCGGCGGGCCGCTGCAGCAGGAACGCGACGAGCTGCCGCACCAGCTCCTCGTCGAGCGGCAGGTCGAGGGGCAGCCGGACGGTGTCCTTCGCGGCACGCAACGGCGCGAGGGCGGATTCCAGAGGCTGGGGCGCCCGCTGCACGGGATAGACACCGAGGTGCTGCGCCCATGCGCCGAGGTGGAAGCGATGGTGGCCCGAGGAGGCGAAGGTCGGCATCCCGTAGGCGATCGACTCGACCACGGCCGGATCCTGCTCGTGGATGATCGTCCGGATGCGCTCGATCAACTCGCGCGCGGGTGTCGGCACACCCTCCAGATACTCGTCGATCGATGCCACGGCCACATCACGATCCTGGCACCGCGCCTACTCCCACGGGAGTACGGATGCCGCGCCGATCGGCGGACAGGCGCCGACCGGCCCGCGCGTAGCATCGAGCCATGGTCCGGCCCCGCGCGTCCACCCGCGCCCAGCGGCGTGCGACGGCGGACGAGCTCTGGCTGCAGTGGCAGTCCGGCGCCTGGCAGGATGGCGCCTATCACGGCGGGCCGTTCCATGGCGGCTGGCATGGCGGCGGAGCCGGCGGGTCTTGGCGGATGCCGCCGTGGGCCACGCTCTGGCTGCCGGTCATCATCTCCTTCCTGGTCCAGGTGCCCGTCGCGGTCGGGGCCGCGCACATCTACCAGCTCGACGGCTGGACGGCCGCGGCTTCCATCGGCATCGCGCTGCTCGGCCCCGGCGCCCTGATCGGCGCGCGCCGGTTCCCCGGACCGGTCGTCGCGATCACGGCGATCGGCTCGGCGCTCGACCTCTTCGTCAACACGCACGGCGGCCCGCCGTACGTCGCCCTGGCGTTCGGGATCATCAGCGCGATCGTCCGCGACGCGCGGGTCTGGGCATGGATCTCGATCGCCGTGGCGTGGGCGACCACGATCGCGGTCGCGCTCGCCCTGGGCAGCGACCGGGTGACGGGGCCGCGCATCGCGGCCACGACGCTCGGCATCCTGATCGTGGTCGGTGTCGGCGAGGCACTGCGCACCCGCCGCGAACGCTACGCCGAACTCCGCCGCCGGCTCAGTCAGCGCCGGCAGACGGAGGTGCAGGCCGAAAGGGTGCGCATCGCGCGCGAGCTGCACGACGTGCTCGCCCACTCCCTGAGCCAGATCAACGTGCAGGCCGGCGTCGGCCTGCACCTCATGGACAAACAGCCCGAGAAGGCAGCCGAAGCGCTTGCGAGCATCAAGGAGACCAGCAAGACCGCGCTTGACGAGGTGCGCTCCGTGCTCGGCGTGCTCCGCGCCGAGGGCGGCGCCGACCCGAGCGCACCGCTGGTGCCCGAACCCGATCTGAGCCGGCTGCCAGGGCTGGCGGCATCCGTGACGGCACAGGGCATCGACGTGCGACTGGATGACCGGCTCCCGACCGGCGATGTGCCCAAGCCGGTGCAGCTCGCGCTCTACCGCATCGCCCAGGAGTCGCTGACGAACGTCGCGCGGCACGCCGACGGAGCGACCCACGCGACCATCACCCTCGATCGCCGCGACGGCTCCTACCACCTGGAGGTGCGCGACGACGGCCGGGGCAGCGTGCCGTCGCCGGCGTCCGAGTCCGGCGGCCGTGGCCTGCTCGGCATGCGCGAGCGAGCCGAGTTGCTCGGCGGCCATCTGACCGCCGGACCCGCGGAGGGCGGTGGCTTCTCGGTCGTCGCCCAGCTGCCCGTCGGCGTCTCTCACCTCCACGCATCGGAGAAGGAGTCCGCATGACGATCCGCGTCGCACTGGCCGATGACCAGCAGCTGATCCGGGCCGGCTTTCGCAGCCTGCTCGAGGCGGAACCGGATCTCGAGATCGTCGGCGAGGCCGCAACGGGTCGCGAGGCGGTCGCCCTGGTGACGCGTGAGCGCCCCGATGTCGTGCTGATGGACATCCGGATGCCGGACGGCGACGGGCTCTGGGCCACCGAGCAGATCGTGGCCAACCCGGCGCTCGCCGGGACGAGGGTCGTGGTCGTGACGACCTTCGAGCTCGACGAGTACGTCGCGCAGGCGATCCGTGCCGGGGCCAGCGGGTTCCTCGTGAAGGACACCGAGCCGGTCGAGCTGATCCGCGCCGTCCACGTCGTCGCGGGCGGAGACGCCCTGCTCAGCCCGCGCGTCACGAAGCGCCTCCTGGAGCGGGTCGCCGGCACCTTCCACCAGCCGCCCGACACCTCGCGGCTCGCCGTCCTGACCGACCGGGAGCGCGAGGTTCTCGGGCTCGTCGGCCAGGGACTCACGAACGACGAGATCGGCCGCGAGCTGTTCCTCAGCCCGCTCACCGCCAAGACGCACGTCTCGCGGATCATGTCGAAGCTGCTGGCGCGCGACCGGGTGCAGCTCGTTGTGATCGCCTACGAGACCGGGCTCGTCACCGCCGGGGCCAGCGAGTAGTCCGAGCGACTCGAACTGCGCCCGGGGGAGTACCGCGAAGCATCCGCCGGGCAGATTCCCGAGGCGCAGGCCGAGCGCAGAGTGGGTGTCATCGGGGTTCCGCCGGAACTCCTCGACACTCGAAGGAACTCATCGTGATCACCTCCCTCGCTCTCGCAGCCCCCTTGGCGCATCCTGCGCTGGGATTCGGCTTCGGACTGTTCTTCATCATCGGCCACATCTTCTTCTTCCTGGTGATCGTGGCCCTCATCATCGGGATCGCCACCCGCCGCCGCCGCTGGGGTCGCGGGGGCATGGGCCCGTGGGGTCACGGTCACGGCTACGGCTACTGGGCCGCCGCCCAGTCCGCTCAGGCGAGCCGCAGCGCCGAGGTGACGCTCGCCGAGCGCTTCGCCCAGGGCGACATCGATGAGAAGGAGTACCGGGCCCGCCTCGAGGTGCTGCGCGCCAACGCGCCGCAGCCGCCGATGGGCCCGATGGGTCCGGCCGCGCCCCAGAAGTAGCGCCCTCGCCGGTAGTCTCTCCTTCGGGCCGAAACCTGGCCCGAGGGAGAGACTTTTCACGTGAACGCATGGCTCCAGGACAACTCGATCCTCCTGGTCATCGCGCTCGGCGTCGCGGCGGTCCTTCTTCTGCTCGTGGCCGTCGTGCTCCTGATCCTCTGGCGGCGTGCGCGGCGCTCCGAGCGGGTCGCGACCGCTCAGCGCGTCGACCTCGAACGCGACCGCATCGACCTGGAGCTGTCGCTGGGGGAGCAGACCAGCCGGCTGCGCATCATCCGGGAACTGCATGAGCTGGCCGTGCACTCGGTGTCGGTGATCATCGCGCAGGCCGATGGGGCACGGTACGCGGCGACCGCCGATCCGGATGTCGCGACCCGCAGCGCGACCGCGATCGCCGAGGCAGCGCGATCCACCCTGGCGGACCTCCGCCGCGTCATGACGGTGGTGAAGGACGGCGAGGCGGATGCCGCTCCGCAACCCAGCCTCAGCTCCGCCCGTGAGCTGTTCAAGGTGATGCGCGACGCCGGCCTCGACGTCGAGTTCACCGAGTCGGGAACACGCCTCGACCTCAAGCAGGGCGCCGAACTCGCGGTCTACCGCATCCTGCAGGAGGCGCTGGAGAACGCACTCACCCACGGCGGCCCCGGAACCAGCGCGCGCGTCCGCTTCACCTGGACCGAGCAGGGCCTCGAGGTGCTGATCGACGATGACGGAATCCGTGCCGAGGCGATCCGCAACGGCCTCGACCCGAATCTGGAGGCGCAGCAGCGCAGCTACTCCGCCGACGACGACCTTGCAGCACTGACGCAGGCGCCGATCGGTCGCGGCATCACCGAGATGCGCGAGCGAACCGAGCTGTTCGGCGGGGTGTTCACGGCGAGCACGGTCCCGGGCGTCGGCTTCTCGGTCTCGGCGATCTTCCCGGCGCTGAAGTACCACAACGGCGTGCACGGGGTGAAGCTGAGCGGCTCGTGAGTCCGCGTGGCGTGACGAAGGCGCCGGTCGCCCCGCTGCGCATGGCCATCGTCGACGACTCGCAGAGCCAGCGCGAGGGCTGGGCCCTGCTTCTCGATTCGCAGCCAGGGTTCGAGGTGGTCGGGCAGGCGGGCGACGGCGCGCAGGCGCTCGCCCTGGCCCGCCGCGAGCCGCTCGATGTCGTGCTCATGGACATCCAGATGCCACGGGTCAACGGACTCGTCGCGGCCGAGCGGATCCGCTCCGACGCCCGCGTTCGTGAGTTCGGCCGCGTCCCGCGGATCGTCCTGGTGACCGCCGTGGATCTCGACGACCACGTGCCTGCCGCCGCTCTGGCCGGCGCCTACGCGGTGCTGTACAAGGACGTCGACCCCGAGGCTCTGTTCGCGACGCTCCGTGAGGCCGCGGCGTACCGAGGCGACGGCGACTAGCGAGGCGACGGCGACGAGCGAAGCGACGCCGATGCGCGAGGCGACGGCGATGCGCGACCGGGTCTAGCGGGTGCCGACGCCCTCGACCGGCTCGCCTTCGGCCTCCATCGACGTCTCGTCGGCGTGCGCACGGCGCGGCATGAAGCGGAACACCGCCCAGGTGCCGAAGGCGATGACGGCGAAGACGATGAACAGCGTGCCCCAGCCGAAGATCGGCGCGGTCATGGCTCCCCAGTTGTCGGAGATCGGCAGCACCACCACGGCGAAGACCACGACGGTGACCAGGTAGATGCCCGCCCAGACCCATTTGTTCCATCGGAAGATCGTCTTGCCGTCGAGGAAGGTCAGCGGCAGCATCGCGATGATCATCGTGCCGATCGCCTCCAGCGTGATGGCCACGAGCGTCTCGAGGCCGAGCTGGTACCAGAATCCGGAGCCGTGCACGGTCTGCAGGGCGCTGAATCCCAGCCACGCCAGGATGCCCGCCGCGATCGTGAAGGCGGCACTGAGAACCGCGAGCTTGGCCTCCTGGGCGATCTTCAGCTCGCGCGCGTAGGCGACACCCATCACGACGCCGAAGAGGAACCCGGGCGAGATGTGGGCGAACCGCGACACGATCACCGAGAGCGCGACGATGACGAGGGCGCCCGGCATCGGCCGGAGGTAGCCGGTGTCGCCGTACTCGCGGCGTGCCACCCGCATGACGAGCAGGCTGATCCCGATGTTGATGGCGGCGACCGAGATGATCATGCCGATCAACAGGCGCAGCGACGCTCCCGTGAAGCCGAAGGACGGATCGGCGAACCCCAGGATCACCGAGGTGGCGAGCACCGAGAGGGCGATCCCGGCCCGGGGGTTG
The DNA here is from genome assembly GCA_036499485.1 of Pseudolysinimonas sp. Lineage (GTDB taxonomy): Bacteria > Actinomycetota > Actinomycetes > Actinomycetales > Microbacteriaceae > Lysinimonas. Next base: position 30,649 of record DASYDQ010000037.1, read on the forward strand.
CGCAGCATCCGTCCGACGCGGCCGCGGAGGTGCTCGACCCGGCGGCGCACCGGCGTCAGCCAGGCGAAGGCGCGGTCGTAGTTCTCTCGGACGGTGTCTTCGAGCAACTCAGAGGGAAACGCGACAAGCAGCAGGAAGGCCAGCGCGATGCCGCCGGTGACGGCGACCGTCGTCGCCGTGATCGGGAAATTGCCGAACGCCGGCAACGTCGACGCGAAGCTGCTCGGCGAGTCGAAGCCGTCGTCTGGCCGCTGGCCGATGGGCGGTGCTCCCGCGCCGTCCGCCTGCGGCTGCTGAGTCGCCGAGTCGGTCGTCGTCACCACCACCGGCACAACCGAGGTGTGGGAGGTGATCGTCGTCGCGGTCTCGCCCGGCGGTGTGACCGTCACCGAGAACTCGTGGTCCCCAGGGTCGACGTCGGCGGGAATCCTGGTCTTCAGCTTGAAGGTGCCGTCGCCGGCGACGGTCGTGCTGCCGAGGTCGTATGGGGTGGAATGGAGTTCCGCGGCCACCGTGCTGTCGGGCGGCAATCCCGTGCTCACGAGGATGATGGCCTCGCCCGGGGTCAGGTCCGTGCCGTCGAGCGGGTTGCCGTCGGCATCCGTGATCGAGATCGTGAAGGTCAGCGGCGTCTTGCCGATCGCCTTCGGCTCCACCGTGAAGGTGCGTGAGACCGACACCGACGCCACTCCGAGACCGTCGACAGCGGAGGCCGAGACGGTGTGGCTGCCATCCGTCAGTGTCGGGATCGAGCACGACCATGCGCCGCCCACGACGGGCGATTGGCAGAGCAGGGCGCCGCCTTCCACGACCTTGACCGTGTCCCCGGATGCCGCCGCGCCCGAGAACGTCACCGGATCTCCGCTGCGCAGATGCGACGCCGAGTCCGCTTCGGGCGTCGTGATGGTCGGAACGGCGGGCAGGGCGTCGACATAGAGCTCGAAGGTCGGGGTCACGCTCGGACTGTTGTTGCCGGCGGCATCCCACTGCGTCGCGCCGACGGAGTAGGAGCCGAGGGTGAGCGCCGGCTCCGAGACGGAGCACGACCAGCTGCCGTCGCCCTGGACGGTCCCGCTGCACAGCAGGGCGTCGGGAGTGACGTCGGCGGGATAGCCGGTGGAGTCCGGGGAGCCCCAGACGAACACCTGACCTCCGGGGTCTCCCGACCCCGAGAAGGTCGGGTTGCCCGTGGTCACCACAGCCCGGGCCTGCCCGGACCCGTTCCAGGGGCTCGAGAAGGCCGGAGCGGCAGGAGGGGTCTCGTCCAGCACCACCGTCACGCCGACGCCTGCGGAGGTGTCGCCGTTGGTGGCTTGGGTCAGGGTGAGCGCGTAGGAGCCCGGGACATCCGGGGTGATCGTCAGGACGCACTCGTACTGACCCCCCGAGAGCACCATGGTCGAGCAGCTCTGGCCCCCGCCCGCGGCGGAGAACAGCGCGCCGGGCACCCCTGTGCCGTCCAACTCCACGGTCGTGGTGTTGGTGTACTGCACGGCGGCGGAGGGCGCCACCGGCGGCGTCAGCACGTCGAGGCCGAACTGGCCATCGGGACTGGGGCCGACGGCGCCCGCCTCGTCCAGTCCGAAGATCGAGATGCCGTAGCGATGCCCGTACTGGAATGCGGTGGCGGGCCCGCTGCACGACCAGGCGCCCGCGTCATCCGTGGTGGTGGTGCAGAAGGTGCCGCCGAACGCGTTCGCGATGTAGTTGCCTGGCGAGCCCGTGGAGTCTCCGAAGTCGACCTCGACCTTGGCGTGCGTCTCGGGCTGCCCGCCGTCGATCCAGACGCCGCTCATGGTCGTGGTCAGGGCGTTGATGATCTTGACATCGTGCGCAGCAGTGGTCTGATCGTAGGGGGTGCTGAACGTCGGCGAGCTCGCCGGGTTTCCCGGCTGGGCGCGATACACGATCGGGTCGCTGGTCGCGGTGTCGTCGCCGACGCCCTCCGATGCCTGGAAGGTGTATTCCCCGGCAGGCAGGACGCTCGCGCTCGTACAGGTCCAGATGCCGCCGGAGCCGCCGAGACCCGAGCAGGTGTAGTCGCCGCCGGGGCCGGTGAAGGTACCGCCGAGGCTGTAGCCGGGCGCCGCGCCGCTTCCGCTGATCGACGCGGCGGTCGTGATGTTCGTCGCGTAGCGGCCCGGCGAGGTGGTCGCGGGGATCAGGGGAGTCGCGACATCCAGGTTGACATCGATGGTCGAGTCGTTGATCCCGGTCTGGGTCGCGGTGACGGTCGCGGTTCCAGCCCGTTCGAAGGTCCAGTCGCAACTCCAGCTCCCCGAGCTGTCCACGACCACGCCGGTCGTGCAGTTCGAGGCGACCTGGTTGCCGCCGCCCTCGCTCAGCGTGACGAGGTCGCCCGGGTTGCCGGTTCCCGAGAAGGTCATCTCGAGGGTGAAGACGCCGCCCGCCTGCGGGCTGTCGATCGTGACATCTCCCGGCAGGGCGGATGCCGCCTGCCCGGTCACGAGGATCACGGCTCCCGCTGCCGACAGGGTCAGCAGTACCACCCCCAGGGCGGCGGCGACGGCGCGCACCCGCGCAAACGGTCGCACTCGGGTCATGGCTCGCCGATCAGTCGGGTGGGAAGGACTCAGTCCTCGAGGTGGTCGACGCCGGGAGTCCAGGAGAGACCGGGAACACCCCAGCTCCTCTTCCTGATGACTTTAGCCACCAGGCGGTCGTGCGGATGCGTCAACCGGTCCGCGTAGAGCACGCCGTTCAGGTGGTCGTACTCGTGCTGGAAGATGCGGGCGAGCCACCCCTCGGCCTCGATCTCGTAGGGGGTGCCATCCAGCTCGGTGGCCCGCAGCAGAGCCAGCTCGGAGCGTCGCAGCGTGAAGCGCTCGCCGGGCAGCGACAGGCATCCCTCCGACTCGTTCTCGTCGTCGAGCTCCTCGAGCGTGGGCGGGCTGATCCAGAGCTCGGGATTGATCGCGGTGCCGCGATGCCGTGTCCCGGCGTCATCGCGCCAGTTGTAGACGAACAGCCGGAGCGGGATGCCGATCTGCGGCGCAGCGAGCCCGACCCCCGGCGCGGCGGCCATGGTCTCCTCCATGTCGCGCACCAACCGGGTCAGTCGATCGTCGAAATCGACCACGGGTTCGGCGGGGGAGTGGAGCACCGGGTCTCCCGTGATGCGGATGGGAAGCACGGCCATTCGCAAAGGATATCGGCGGGTCAGCCGATAGATTGCTCGGGTGCCTCCCGACCTGAGCTCGATCGATGCGACTCAGTTCTTTCACGGCAGCACGCCGCTCGGAATCGGCATCGCGCTGGTCGGTGGACTGTTCCTGGCGCTCGGCGCGCAATTGCAGCATCGCGGCGTCGTCGTCGTGGAGGAGAAGCACGGATCCGGGCACAAGGCCGGCCTCAGCATCCCGCAGCTCTGGCGCTTGGTCCGCAGCCCCTGGTGGGCGCTCGGGACCCTGCTGCTGGGACTCGCGATCCTGTGCCAGCTCACCAGCCTCGGCTTCGCGCCGATCATCGTGGTGCAGCCGCTCGGGGTGGTCGCGCTCGTCATCACCTCGTTGGTGAACGCACGCGTGTCGCACACGCCGCTGACCCGATCCGCGGTCCGGGCGATCGCGTTCTGCGTCGTCGGGATCGCGATCTTCGTCACGGTCGCTGCGTTCGTGGCGCAGGAGACGCTGATCCAGGAGGAGCAGCTGCTCGTCATCCTGATCATCCTCGGCGTGGTGCTGGTGATCCTCGGGGCCGCCTTCGTCGTGTTCCGCAAGCGGTTCACCGCGATCTTCTACATCATCTCGGCGGGCCTGCTCTACGGATTCGTGGCCACCCTGGCCAAGGTCGTCATCAACCGGCTGATCAACGGGAACTTCGAGTGGCTGACCGTGGGATGCGTGGCCGCCCTGATCGCGGCGGCGATCCTCGGCGCGTACTTCGTGCAGACCGCCTACTCGGTCGGATCGCCGGACCTGGTGATCGCCGGTCTCACGGTGGTGGACCCGATCGTCGCCGTCTCGATCGGCATCGTCGTGCTGGGGGAGGCCGCGGGAGCCCCGCTGTGGACCGTCTTCGTCTGGATCGCCGCCGCCGCCATCGCGGTCTACGGCGTCTTCCAGCTCGCCCAGACCCGCGCGGCGCAGGTCGCCGCCGCGAATGCCGAGGCGGCGAAGATGGGGCGGGCCTGAGGTAGCGTTGGACATGCATTCTCTTGTGCTCAGAACTCGTTCTGCGCCCCGATCAGAAGGACACCAGTGACCGACGCGCCCTCAGCGCGGCAGCCGATGCGGATTCTGATCGGCTGCGACACATTCGCCCCCGATCTGAACGGCTCGGCCACCTTCGCTAAGCGGCTGAGCGTCGGGCTCGCCCAGCGCGGCCACGAGGTCCACGTCGCGGCCCCGGCACAGGCGCACGGCGTCGGCACCTTCTCCGAGGTGTACGACGGCCAGACGCTCACCGTCCACCGCATCTACAGCTGGCGCTGGCCACCTCATCCGTGGTTCCGCTTCATGCTGCCGTTCCGCTCGAAGGCCAATGCGAGGCGGATCATCGATGCGATTCATCCGGATGTCGTCCACTTCCAGTCGCACATCGTGATCGGCCTCGGCGAGGCTCCGGTGGCGAAGGCGCGCGGCATCCGCCTGGTGGGGACCAACCACACGATGCCCGAGAACGTGCTGCAGCACGTGACGATCTTCCCGAGGTTCGTGCTCGACGCCATCGCGAACGCCCAGTGGAAGTCGGCGCGCAAGGTCTTCGGCATGGCCGACGCGGTCACGAGCCCGACCGAGAACTCGGGCAAGTACTTCGTCAAGATGACCGGGTTGCACGATGTGATCGCGATCTCGAACGGCATCGATACCTCGGTCTACACGCCCGACTTCCACCGCCAGCCCGACAACCGCATCGTCTATGTCGGCCGGCTGGACGAGGAGAAGCACATCGACGAGCTGATCCAGGCCGCGGCTCGGATCGACCAGGAGCTCGACGTGCAGGTCGACATCATCGGCGGCGGGGAGCAGAAGCAGCGGCTGCGGGATCTCGCGGCTCAGTTGGACGTGACCGACCGCATCCACTTCCTCGGCAAGCTGAGCGACGAGGAGCTGCGGGCCACGCTGACCCGCGGCACCGTCTTCGCGATGCCGTCGCGCGCCGAGCTGCAGTGCATCGCCGCGATGGAGGCCATGGCCACCGCGCTGCCCGTCGTGGCGGCGAACGCGATGGCGCTCCCGCACCTGGTGCACGAGGGCGAGAACGGCCACCTCTACGAGCCGGGCGACATCGACGGCTTCGCCGCCGCCCTGACGGATGTGTTGACCGCCGACCCGAAACGCCTCGAGAAGATGAAGAAGGCCTCCCTCGAGGTGGTGGCACACCACTCGATGGCGCACACGCTGGACGTCTTCGAGGCGCTGTATCGTGGGGGACCGGTGGCCGAACCGGTCATCGAACCCGAGTCGACGTCGTCTGCTTCCTAGACGGGTGCGCCCGCCTCGGGTGCGGGGCGGTAGCTCAGCCGGTTAGAGCAAGGGACTCATAATCCCTGGGTCGCGGGTTCAAGTCCCGCCCGCCCTACTCACGAACTAGCGACTCGCGATGTTGCCCGCGAGCGTCCATCCGACGAGAGCATTCGCGTGGCCATGGCCCATGCCGTACTCGTCCTTCAATCGGGTCACGATCTCCATGTGCTTGGTCAGGCCGCTGTCACGAATCACCTGCTGCCACTCGGCGATGGACCGACCGTACTTGCTTTCGATCGACGGGAAGTAGGACTCGGGTCCCTGCTTCGCCCAGGGCGCCGACTGTTCGTTCACTCCGTGCCGCCTAGCTGCGGAAGAACGACGACGCGCGTGACGTCCAGAGCATGATCAGCGCGATCAACGCGAGCACGCCCGAGACGATCGGCACGATGATCGAGCCGGGCGCGGCGATGCCGACGACGATGCTGTAGATCGCGGATGCCAGCGAGAGCACCAGGAAGATCGTCGCGATGACGCGGGCGACCCGGCTGCCGCGGAGCAGGCCGACGCCGACGGCGATCGTGAGGACGCCGATGATGATGCTGACGATCGCGGCGGCGAGAGCGGCCGATCCGCCGGTGATAAGGGCGACGATGCCGCCGATGATGCTCAGCAGCCCGTTGATCCAGACGATCACGGCGATCAGGGTCACACCTGCAGGTCGTTTCGTAGCCATGGTGCCGAAGCTACTCCGGCCGCTGGGGAACCGAAAGCGCCAGCGCATCGTGTTCGCCCAGCGTTTCCGTGGAGGGGATCGGCGCGATCCGGTCCTCGAAGAACAATCGAGAGAGGGCCGCCCTGGCGCGCGTGACCCCGCCGAGGTGACCGCGGCGATCCGGTCGGACCTGCAACGGCTCATAGTCGCTGGTGTTGACCAGGCGCCATTTCTCATGCTCGGAGACCGGCTGATGGATCTCGGTGTATTCGCCGCCGGGCAGCCGGACGATGCGGCCGGTCTCGAAGCCGTGCAGCAGGATCTCCCTGTCCTTCTCTTGTAGCGCGAAGCAGACCCGCCGGGCGATCACCAAGGCGATGACCGGCCCGGCGACGAGCGCGATCTGGTCGAAGCGGATGACCGATTCCAGGGTCAGGCGGAACTGCGTGGCGATCAGGTCGCTGCTGGCGGCGCCCCAGAGCACTCCGTAGAACACGATTCCCGCGACACCGATCCCGGTCCGCGTCGGGGCGTTCCGGGGCCGATCCAGGATGTTGTGTTCGCGACGATCACCGGTCAGCCACTGCTCGAGGAACGGGTACAGCAGCGCGGCGGCGAGATAGACCCCCACGACGACGAGGGGGACCAGGATGGCGAGCGTCCAGGTGCGGCCGAGCCAGACGAACTCCCACCCGGGAGGCACGAGCCGTAGGGCTCCGTCGAGGAACCCGGTGTACCAGTCGGGCTGGCTCCCGGCGGACGCGTCGCCCGGAGACGACGGGCCGTACAACCAGATCGGACTCACCGTGAACGCCGACGCGATCACCAGGATCAGCCCCATCACGATGAAGAGCACCCCAGCGCCCCTGGCTGCCGCCGAGGGCAGCACGGGAACGCCGATCACCGTGTTCTCGTCGCGCCCCTCGCCGGCAAACTGCGCAGGCCCGTTCCGGTAGGCGAGCCGGATCCGCAGCGCGATGAGGACGACGAGAGCAATCGGCGCGATCAGGTGGATCGGGTACAGGTTCTGGATGATCTGCCCGGGGAACTGTCCACCGAACAGCAGCGCAGACGCCCACGTGCCGATCAGCGGGATCCCGAGCACGATCCCCTGCACGATGCGCAGTCCGGTGCCGGAGAGCAGATCGTCCGGCAGGGCGTAGCCGCTCCATCCCGCGACCAGGGCCGCGATGAGCGCGAGGAACAGCAGCACCCAGCTCGCCCGTCGCGGCGTGCGGAATCCGCCTGTGAAGAAGGTCACCAGCAGCTGCACGATGATCGACGCGGGGAGCAGCAGAGCGGCCCAGTGATGCGCCTGCCGCAGCAGCAGCCCGCCGGGCAGGTCGAAGGAGATCGCCATGGTCGATCCGAACGCCTTCGACACCGTCGCTCCGTCGAGCGCCGCGTAGCCGCCGTGATAGGTCACCAGATCGCTCGACGGCGAGTAGAAGAACATCAGCACGCCGCCGCTGAGGAACAGGATCACTAGGCAGGCCGCCGAGACCACGCCGAACATGTTCGACCAATGCAGGGGAAGCACGCGACCCTGCAGCTCGGTCACGAGCCCGGTGAGCTGCCGACCGGTGCGGCCCTGTGTCAGCCGATCAGCCAGCCGATCGCTGAACGATCTCCGGGCGGGTCGCAAAGTCGTGGTCACGATGTCCTCCTACTAGGAAGACCGGATAGCCACCCGAAATGTGACGATCAGGCCGGCCAGCTGAACCGCCCGCCTGGGTCGAACCCTGCGGGCCACACCGCGAGCACCCAGGCCGTCTCGATCGCCCCGTACAGGTGCGGGAACTCTTCGCCATGACCGCCGTTCTCCCACCGCAGTTCGCCGCCTGCGGCGAGCAACTCGTCGGACTCCAGCTCGAGTACGACGAGCGGCTCGATGTCGTCGCGGTAGAGGAACGCGGCGACCCGGGGCAACTGATCGGCATCCGAGAGATGGATGAATCCGACCTCATCGAGCGAGGCGCCCCTGGTCGAGCGGCGGTACGACCCGGAGCCGGCAGCGGCCTCCCATTCGGCCTTCGTGGTGACGTGGAAAATGCGCACCGGCCGAGACTACCGGCGCCTCGTGCCGCAACGGAATCCGTTGCGATCGGGTCGCCCGGCGCGCGATTAGCGCGGCCCTTCCGCTTCATTTCGTTCGAGGTGTACGTTTTCTCCACCGGTCGGCCCCCGCGCGACCCACGTCAGGGAGGACGACCCATGACCACAACCGCACCCACCTCCGGCAACGAGGTCGTCGACAGCAAGGGGCTCCGCCCCGGCGCCCTCGGTCTGGTGTCGAGCGTCGTCGTCGGGGTGGCCTCGACCGCCCCCGCGTACAGCCTGGCCGCGGCCCTTGGATTCATCGTCATCAGCGGCGTCGGCGCCAAGGTGGCGGGCGTGCAGGCGCCAGGCGTCATCCTGCTGGCGTTCGTCCCGATGTACCTGATCGCCGTCGCCTACCAGGAGCTCAACAAAGCCGAGCCGGACTGCGGCACGACTTTCACCTGGGCCTCCCGGGCCTTCGGCCCGATCGCCGGCTGGATGGGCGGCTGGGGCATCATCGTCGCCGACGTGATCGTGATGGCCAACCTCGCGCAGATCGCGGGGCAGACCACCTTCGGCCTGCTGGGCAACCTCGGCTGGAAAGCCGCGGGCGAGGCGTCGACCAACCCGTGGTGGGAACTGGCGGCCGGCCTGGTGTGGATCGCGATCATGACTTACATCTGCTACCGGGGGATCGAGGTCTCGGCCCGCCTGCAGCAGATCCTGCTCAGCATCGAGGTCGTCGTCCTGATCGCGTTCGCGATCTGGGCTCTCGTGCGCGTCTACAGCGGCAACGGGATGCATGGCGTCTCGCTGATCCCGCAGCTCAGCTGGTTCAACCCGTTCACGCTCAACTTCGGCGCGGTGCTCGCGCCGGCCCTGCTCGCCGCCATCTTCATCTACTGGGGTTGGGACACCGCGGTCGCGGTCAACGAGGAGACGGCGGACCCGGGCCGCACTCCCGGCCGTGCGGCGATCATCTCGACCGTGCTGCTGCTCGTCACCTACGCGCTGGTGTCGACCGCGGCGATCGCCTTCGCCGGCGTCGGCGACAAGGGCATCGGCTTGGGCAACGACAACAACTCGGACAACGTGTTCCTGTCGATCGGCCCGTCTCTGTTCGGCGACAGCGTGCTCGGCCACATCATGATCGCGTTGCTGACGATCTCGATCCTGACCTCCGCGGCCGCATCGACGCAGACCACGATCCTGCCGACCGCGCGCACGACCCTCTCCATGGCGGTCTACAAGGCGCTTCCGAAGCAGTTCGCGCGCATCCACCCGAAGTTCCTGACCCCGACCTGGTCGACGATCGCGATGGGTGCCGTGTCGATCCTGTTCTACCTGGTGATCAGCTTCATCAGCCAGGACCTGTTGACCGCCCTCATCGACTCGATCGGCCTGATGATCGCCTTCTACTACGGGCTCACCGGCTTCGCGTGCGTCTGGTTCTACCGAAGGACGATGTTCAGTTCGTTCCGCAACATCGTGATGCGCGGCATCTTCCCGCTCGCGGGCGGCCTCATGCTGGCTGCCGCCTTCGTCTACGGCCTGATCTCGTATGCCGCACCCGACTGGGAAGTCGACTCGAACGGCAACAACCTCACGATCTTCGGGATCGGGGCGGATGCCGTCGTCGGCGTCGGCGGCATCCTGATCGGGTTCGTGCTGATGGGCATCTGGTGGATCATCAAGCCGGACTTCTTCCGCGGGAGGACCCTGATCCGCGGAGCGGACCTCGTGCTCGTCAAGGAGGGTGGTCGCGTCCCGGCCCTCGGGCTCCCGGACTCCGGCTACCAGGCCGAGATCATCGCGCCCGACCTGTCGAACCTGCCGCCAGGGCAGAAGGCGATCAAGGCCGACGAGGAGCCGAAGGACTAGCTGCGATCCCCGCGTCCCCGCCGGGCCGCTCCGATCACGGGGTGGGCGTCGGGGTCGGCGTGGGCGTGGCCGTCGAGCTCGCGGGCTGCTTGGCCGCGAAGGTGTCGCTGATGAAGGTCGTGAGCGCCGCGTTGTCGGTGAGCTTGCCGGTGTAGACCTTCTTGTCGACGATCAGCATCGGCGTGCTCGTGAGCGACTTCTTGTCGGAGTTGAGCAGCCCGCCATGAGTGGCGCGCTGCGTCGCGGCGGTGACCCAGCTGAAGTACTTGCTGCTGCTGATGCAGCTGGTGACGGCCGCATCGGTGACGCCCGCCTTGGTGACCAGCGCCTGCAGCGCCGCCGTCGACATCGTCGTCTCCTTCTTGGTGGATGCCGCAGCCAGAAGCGCGTCGTTGACGCCCAGCACGCTGTTCGGGTCCGAGTTCGCGACGCAGGCGATCGCGTTCGCGGCCCGCTTCGAGTAGTCGTTCTTGGCGGTGGTCGACAGCGACAGCGGGTGTATCTCCAGCGTGATGTAGCCCGCCGCGAGCCACTGCTCGATCTCACCGCCGTTGGCCTGGTTGAAGGTCTCCGACTTAGGGTTCGCGTAGTCCAGGTAGAGCGAGAGATTGGCGGTCTGCGGGTAGCCGACGAGGCTCGTCGCGACCGGCTTCGCGCCCGCCTGCAGCGCGTCGGTGGTGATCGGGGTCAGGGTCGCCTGATTCGTCGTGGAGTCGGTCGATCCGGTGAGCAGGATGCCATCGCTCAGCATGTTCGCCGGTCCGACCTCGCCGGCGCGCACCACACCCCACACGATGAAGTAGGTGCCGGTCGCCACGACGGCCACGGCGGCCACGATCGCGATGGTCGCGGTGGTCCGGCGGCGGATGCGGCGGGCGCGCTGCTCCCTGCGGCGCACTTCCACCATCTCGAGCGAGTAGGCGGCCTGCTCCCGCTTGGAGAGCTTGCGTCGCTGCTTGTTGGTGAGGGCCTGGGCGGGCGCCTCCTCGCTGAGCCGATCGGGTTCGGCGGGAGCAGACTTCGGTGTCGATGGCATCCTGGGCATTCTAGGGAGTTCCCGGATGGGCTGTCTGAGCGTGTCGTGCACGCCGGCCCAGGAATGCCTCCGTGTCGACTCTGGTTGAGGTCGGTGACCTGATGAAGGATGGACCCATGACCGACGCCGCCACGACGACCACGACCCCGAAGAACCCGGCCGAGGAGTACGCCCACTTCCACGAGCGCCGCGAACTCGCGGTCGTGCAGCCGCAGGGGAGCCTCGCCCTCACCAACACCCAGGCGATCGACTCCGAGCAGACCATCTGGGGTGTTCCCGGGCGCTGGGCGCCGTTGCCGGAGGGCGAGACGGGTCTCAAGGTGATCGCGGCCGCGGCGGATGGCATCCGGGTGGATGGTGCACTCGTCGACGGCGAGGCGGTCGTGCGCGGCCGGGATGACGCGAACCCGAGCGCGGTCGTCTTCAGCGACACGGTCAGCGGCTTCGTCATCAAGATCGACGGCGGCGGGTACGCGCTGCGCGTCTTCGACGCGCACTCGGAGGCCATCGAGAACTTCGGCGGCATCGACTCCTTCGTCTACGACCCTGACTGGGTGATCACGGCGTCGTGGAGCGAGAACCCGGCAGGCACCACGATGGGATTTGAGCACCTGAAGGACGAGGGGCAGACCCGCGAGGAGGTCGTCCCCGGCAAGATCACCTTCCGCCGCGACGGCGTGGACTACGACCTGGCCGCCTTCAAGTCGGGGCGCGCGCTGCAACTCGTGTTCGCCGACTCCACGAGCGGCGACTCGACCTACAGTGTCGGGCGCTTCCTGTTCGTCGCTCCGAATGCCGACGGCACCATCATGCTCGACTTCAACCGCGCCGTGCTGCCTCCCTGCGCATTCAGTTACGCGTTCAACTGCCCGATGCCCCCGAAGCAGAACCGCTTCGGGGTGCCGATCACGGCCGGCGAGAAGAACGTGCTCGCGAAGGACGGCTCCCTGCTGCATGAGTGAGACCCCCGCGCGTCCCCTGGCAGCCGATGTGACGGTGCGCCGGGTGCGCGCCGACGACTGGCAGCGCATCCGGGCTCTCCGGCTGCAGGCGCTCCACGACCCGATGGCGCCCGTCGCCTTCCTCGAGAGCATCGAACAGGCGCAGGCGCGCCCCGATGAGGAGTGGCAGGCCCGCGCCTCGACGATGGCCGAAGGAACCGGAGGCGCGCAGTTCCTCGCCGAGAGCGGCCACGAACTGATCGGCTCCCTCGCCGTGATCGTGCGTCCGGCGGGCGTTCCCGACTACTTCGAGCGCGTCCCCGACGTGGATCTGCCGACGGTCGTCGGCGTCTACGTCGCGCCGTCCGGCCGAGGGGCGGGCGTGATCGACGCCCTGCTGGCCACCGCGGCGGGCTGGGCCCGTTCGCGCGGGGACCGCGAGCTGACACTCGACGTGCACGAGACCAACCTCCCGGCGATCGGCTCCTACCGGCGAGCCGGGTTCGAGGTGCGGAGCGAGTTCGCGGGGGAGTCGGGGCGCGAGCTCGGGATGGTGAAGGATCTCGCTCTCGAGCGCTGACTCCGACACCCAGAATTCACGGTGACGAGTCCCCTTTCGACCGCTAGATTCGAAGCAGCTTCCGGGATCCCCACCGGCTTCGGCACCCGGGTCATCGAGCGCGGTTCAGGCGATCGGTGGCCCGGGGCAGACTGGGGTCATGCACCTCGCCCTGAGCCGGTCCGGCCCCGCGCTGACGGCGGTCGAGCTCGAGGATGACGGGCGCGAACTCCGGCGCGTGCAGCTCGACGATGGGCAGCTGGCCGGGTTCGTGCGCGAGCGGGAGCCGCGGCATCCGCGCTGGATCTGGAACGACACCTCGACGTGGTACCTCCCGCTGCTCGAGGCGGGCGTGCGGATCGAGCGCTGCATCGACCTGCGGCTGAGCCACCGGATCCTGCGGCGCGCCGCGTCGGCTGCCGCCTCGGCGCTCGCCACGAGTCCACGCGATGGCTGGGATCGGCCGGCCGCCGTCGTGCCAGACGCCGCCGTGACACTGTTCGATCTCGAGCCGCCGCCCTCCGACGACGACCCGGTCGCGGAATGGATGCGGCAGCGCGCCGCCGTCGAGGGCAGCACGCAGGCCGGTCGCCTGGCGCTGCTGCTCGCGGCAGAGAGCGTCGGTGCCCTGGTCGCCGTCGAGATGCGGTTCGCCGGCCTGCCGTGGAGCCCGGAGCGTCACGATGAGCTTCTGACCGAGTTGCTCGGGCCGCGTCCGGCACCCGGACTCCGGCCCGCGCGGATGGAGGCCCTGCTGGCGCAGGTACGCGAGGCACTCGACGAGCCCGACGTGAATCCCGACTCACCGGTCGAGCTGGTGAAGGGGCTGCAGCGGGCCGGCATCCGAGCCACCTCGACGCGTTCATGGGAGCTCAAGCAGATCGAGCACCCCGCCATCGAGCCCCTGCTGGAGTACAAGAAGCTCGCCCGCCTCTACACCGCCAACGGATGGCATTGGGCGGAGGAGTGGGTGCGCGACGGCCGCTTCCATCCGGTGTACGTGCCGGGCGGCGTCGTGACCGGCCGCTGGGCGGCGGACGGCGGGGGCGCGTTGCAGCTGCCGAAACAGGTGCGTGGGGCCGTGATCGCCGATCCGGGCTGGACCTTCGTGGTGGCCGACGCCTCGCAGCTCGAGCCGCGCGTCCTCGCCGCGATGTCGGGCGATGGGGCGATGGCGCGCGCCGGGCAGGCGCAGGACATGTACCAGGGGATGGTCGACGCCGGCGCCGTCGAGACCCGTCCGCAGGCCAAGTACGGGATGCTCGGCGCGATCTACGGCGGAACCACCGGCGAGAGCGGCCGCATGAAACCACGCATCGAGCGGGCGTTCCCCGTCGCGATGGCCTACGTGGAGAACGCAGCCCGCGCCGGCGAGCGCGGCGAGGTCGTCAGCACCTGGCTCGGCCGCAGCTCGCCGCCGGGCCACGGCGACGCCTACGACGAGACCGCCTCGGATGCCCAGCTGCAGCAGCTGCGCAGCGACGCCCGCAGCTGGGGCCGCTTCACCCGCAACTTCGTGGTGCAGGGCACCGCCGCCGAGTGGGCGATGTGCTGGATGGGCTCGCTGCGGCGCCGGCTGTGGCAGCTGGGCGGGGGCGATGAGGCGGATGCCGCACTCCCCGAACGCCCGCACCTGGTGTTCTTCCTGCACGACGAGGTGATCGTGCACGCGCCGGCGCACCTCGCGGCCGAGGTGGAGGCGGCGTTGCGCGAGTCCGCCGCCGAGGCCGGGCGGCTGCTGTTCGGGGCAGCTCCGGTGGAGTTCGCGCTCACGGTCGCCGTCGTGAACAGCTACGACCAGGCGAAGTGAGTTCGCGACACGGAATCACAGGGTTGTGATTACGACGATTCATCCGGCATAATTCAGGCAGCAGTTGAACGTTTCCGTTCGTCAGTCGATGGGGAAGTCGCACCGACGAATGGAGAGAGAAGTGACTGCTACGCAGGATTTGCGTGCCCAGGGCTCTGTGCATAGCGCCCGTGGAGTGGTGTTCATCCACTCCGCTCCGAGCGCGCTCCGGCCCCACGTCGAGTGGGCGGCGGGCCGCGCCCTCGGTCGTGCCGTGAACTTCGAGTGGCGCGAGCAGCCCGTGCTGCCCGGCGCGCACCGCACCGAGTACTACTGGGAGGGCGCCAGGGGAACCGGCGCCGCTCTGGCATCCGCCCTTCGCGGCTGGGAGCACCTCCGCTACGAGGTCACCGAGGATGCCGGACTCGGCACCGACGGCGGTCGCTGGATGCACACCCCCGACCTCGGCATCTTCTTCGCGCAGACCGACACGGTCGGCAACGTCGTCATCCCCGAGGACCGGGTCCGCTTCGCCATGGAGTCGGCCGGCTCGGACGCCTTCGAGCTGCACCGCGAGCTCCGTCTCGCTCTCGGCCAGGCCTGGGACGACGAGCTCGAATCGTTCCGCCACGCCAGTGAGGACAGCCCCGTCGTCTGGCTGCACCAGGTGGGTTGAGCGGAGCGATGGCGAAGCACCGAGCAGGTCGAGCAGCGGGCACGCACCCGCGCATCGGGACCAGACCGAGGGTTGACGGTCCCGATGAGCCGCGGGGGCGGTTGCTCGACGAACTCGACATCGAGGCGGTGATGGCCGTGCTGGAGCGCGCGAGCTCGCCGTCACGTCGCCCGAGAAGGGTGCTTCAGCTGTCGTAGCTGCGGATCGCGACCACCGAGTTGTGGCCGCCGAACCCGAACGAGTTCGAGATCGCGAGCTGCGGGGCATCCCCGAGAGGCTGCGCCTCGGCGCCGACCGACAGCAGGATCTCGGGATCCTTCTCCGTCAGGTTGATCGTCGGCGGGGCCAGCCGGTTCTTCACCGCGAGGATCGTGAAGATCGCCTCGAGCGCTCCCGTTCCGCCGAGCAGGTGACCGGTCGACGCCTTCGTGGCCGACACCGGGATGTCGTGCACCCGATCGCCGAAGACCGCGACGAGCGCTTTGTACTCGGCGATGTCGCCGACCGGGGTGCTGGTCGCGTGCGCGTTGATGTGGGTGACCTCGTCGACGGTGGCACCGGCCTGCGCGAGGGCGGCGCGCACCGCACGGGCGGCACCCCAGCCCTCGGGGTCGGGAGCGGTGATGTGGTAGCTGTCGCTCGTCGTCCCGCCGCCGGCGATCTCGGCGTAGATGCGGGCACCGCGAGCCAGGGCGTGCTCCTCGGTCTCGAGCACAAGCGCACCGGCACCCTCGCCCATCACGAAGCCATCACGCGTGACGTCGTAGGGCCGTGAGGCGGTCGCCGGGTCGTCATTGCGCTTGCTGAGGGCCTGCATGGAGGCGAAGGAGGCGAGAGTGATCCCGTGGATGCAGGACTCGGAGCCGCCCGCGACGATGATGTCGGCGTAACCGGCCTGCAGGTGGTCGTAGGCGTTGGCGATCGACTCGGTGCTCGATGCGCACGCGGACACGTCGGTGCGGGCGAACGCCCGCGCGTTGATGCTCATCGAGACCGCGGCGGCTGCGCCGTTCGGCATCAGCATGGGAACCGTCATGGGCAGGACCCGGCGGGGGCCCTTCTCCTTGAGCGTGTCCCAGGCATCGAGCAGCGTCCAGAGACCGCCGATGCCGGTGGCCCACTCGACGCCGATGCGCTCGGGCTCGATCTCGGGAGCGCCGGCATCCGCCCAGGCCTCGCGGGCCGCGATCAGCGCGAACTGGCTCACCGGGTCGAGGCGCTTGATCTCGATGCGCTCGAGCACCTCATCCGGTCGCACCTTCGCCTCGGCGGCGAAGGTGACCGGCAGGTCGAGTTCGGCCACCCAGGGCTGGCTCAGTGAGCGGGCGCCTGACTCCCCGGCGAGCAGGCCGGTCCAGCTGTCGGGGGCGGTACCACCGATCGGCGATGAGGCGCCGATTCCCGTGACAACGATCTTCTTGGTCATTCGATCTTTCTCCCGTGGAAGAACCCGGCGAGCGCCGGGCTAGGGGCGAGGGAGCGACACGCGCTCCCCGCCCCGTTGCCTGCTGCTGAGCTCTAGCTCTGCGCGCCGACGATGAAGGTGACGGCGTCGCCGACGGTGTGGAGGTTCTTGACCTCGTCGTCGGGGATCTTCACGTCGAACTTCTCCTCGGCGTTGACGACGATCGTCATCATCGAGATCGAGTCGATGTCGAGGTCGTCGGTGAACGACTTGTCGAGCGCCACCGTGTCCGTCGCGATGCCGGTCTCGTCGTTGATCAGTTCAGCCAGACCGGCGAGAACCTCGTCCTGGGACAGTGCCATGTGTATCTCCTTGAAGGGGGTGGTGCGGGGATTGTGTCGAACGACCGTCGACAATCCTAGGGGAGCCTCACAACCTGGGCCCCGTAGACCAGACCGGCGCCGAAGCCGATCTGCAGGGCCAGGCCGCCGCTCAGTTCGGGATGCTCCTCGAGCAACCGGTGGGTCGCCAGCGGGATCGAGGCGGCCGAGGTGTTGCCGGTGGTCTCGATGTCGCGGCCGATCAGCACCGTCTCGGGCAGTCCGATCTGCTTGGCGAGCTCGTCGATGATGCGCATGTTGGCCTGATGCGGGATGAACGCGGCGAGATCGTCGGCGGTGACCCCCGCGGCATCCAGTGCCTGCTTGGCGACCTTGGCCATCTCCCAGACGGCCCAGCGGAAGACCGTCTGGCCGTCCTGACGCATGCGCGGCCACGGCTTCTCGCCGTCGAGGAACTGCTCGAAGGTGGCGTTCATGCCCACGGCATCCCACTTCGAGCCGTCGGAGCCCCAGACCGTGGCCGAGATGCCGGGGTCGTCGCTCGGGCCCACCACCGCGGCGCCGGCGCCATCGCCCAGCAGGAACGAGATGCTACGGTCGGTCGGATCGACGTACTGCGAGAGCTTCTCGGCGCCGACGACCAGCACGTACTCCGCGGCCCCGGCGCGGATGAGCGCATCGGCCTGCGCGATCCCGTAGGTGTATCCGGCGCAGGCGGCACTGATGTCGTAAGCCGGAGCCGGGGTGGCGCCGATGCGGTCGGCGAGCAGCGACGACATCGACGGAGTCACCGCCACGTTGCTGATGGTCGAGATGAGCACCGCGCCGAGCTGGTCGGCACGGATCCCCGCCTTCTCGATCGCCTCGCGGGCCGCGGCCTCCGCCAGATCGACGGCGTCGACGCCCTTTCCGGCTCGCTTGCGTGTGATGATGCCGGTGCGCTGACGGATCCATTCGTCGGAGGAGTCGATGGCCTCGACGAGCTCGTCATTCGTGACGACCACGTCTCCGCGCGCCGCTCCGAAGGAGAGGATCCGGGAGCCCTTCGCGCCGATCGATTGCTTCAGGGCGGCGGTCATTCGTTCACTCCGTTGTCGGCATCCTGGCCATCGGCATCCTGAACCGCGTCGAGCAGTTCGTGGGCGGCGGCGAGATCGTCCGGTGTCTTGACGGCCACGGTCGGCAGTCCCTTCAGGCCGCGCTTGGCGAGGCCGACGAGGGCACCGGCGGGGGCCAGCTCGATGAGCCCGGTGACGCCCGCGGCCGCGAGGGCGGCCATGTCGAGGTCCCAGCGGACCGGCGATGCCACCTGCCCGACCAGCAGATCGATGAACGCGGTGCCGCTGGTGACGATCGTGCCGTCGTGGTTGGTCCAGATGGTCCAGTCGGGGTCATTCACCGTCAGGGCCGCCGCGACCGTGCGCAGTGTCTCGACAGCCGGTTGCATGTACCTGGTGTGGAACGCCCCGGCCACCTGCAGCGGGATGACGCGGGCTCCCGCCGGCGGATCCGCGGCCAGAGCTGCCAAGGCCGGCAGCTCGCCGGCGACCACGATCTGACCGCCCCCGTTGTAGTTGGCGGGCGCGAGGCCCAGGGTCTCCAGCTTGGCCAGCAGCTCGGCCTCGTCGCCGCCGATGACCGCGCTCATGCCCGTCGCCACCTGCGCGGCGGCTGACGCCATCGCGGATCCCCGGGCCGTCACCAGCGTCATGGCGTCCTGCTCGCTGAGGATTCCCGCCCCGGCGGCGGCGGCGACCTCGCCCACGGAGTGACCGGCGATGCCCGCGGTCTTGCTTTTCCACCCCGAGCCGGATCCCTCGTCGAGCACCGCGGCCAGCGACATGATCGAGGCCGCGACGATGAGCGGCTGGGCGACGGCGGTGTCACGGATGGTGTCGGCGTCCGAGACGGTGCCGTGCTTCACCAGGTCGACGCCCGAGGCCTCGCTCAGGGCGCCGAGATGTTCGGCGAAGCGGGGCTCGGCGAGCCAGGGTTGCAGGAATCCGGGGGTCTGCGATCCCTGACCGGGGGCGACGATGACGACACTCACCCGTCCAGTGTCTCAACTCCGACGGCTCCGCGTCGAACATGCCGCACGAAGAATCCGTCGAGACCTTGGTGGATTGCTACAGAAGCCGGTGAAAGTACGGACCCACGGACTTCTCGACGCCGAGAGTACGCAGAAGCCCGTACTTTCGCGGAAGGGGCTACTTGCGGCCGTCGTGGTCGGCGATCGACCCGATGATAAGGGCGGACTGCAGGATGAGCGCCTCGCGAGCACCCGTGGCATCCCAGCCGATCACCTCGCTGATGCGCTTGAGCCGGTAGCGCACGGTGTTGGGATGCACGAACAGCTCCCGCGCGGTCGCCTCGAGCGAGCGGCCGTTGTCGAGATAGCACCACAGCGTGTTGAGCAGCTCGCTGGAATGGTTCTGCAGCGGCAGGTAGATGCGATTGATGAGCGTGGTGCGGGCCAGTGGATCTCCGGCAAGCGCCCGTTCTGGCAGCAGGTCGTCGGCGAGGGTCGGGCGCGGGGCGTTGCGCCAGGCCTTGGCGACCGCGAAGCCGGCCAGCGCGGCGCGGGCACTGCGAGCCGCGTCCACCAGCGACGGGACTTCGTGGCCGAGCACCAGGTGGCCGGGACCGAAGCCCGGCTCGAGCTGCCCGGCGATCTCGAGGAAGGTCAGCGGCTCGCGCGTCTCCGACCCCTCCGGCGGGTCGACGCGGCCGATGACGATCACGAGACGGCTGCCCTGAACGCCGATCAGCACGTCTGAGTCGAGGTGGCGGGCCGTGCGGCGCAGCATGTCGACATCGAGGATGCGCGGGGCCGTTCCCACGAGAACGCTGACGGCGCCGTGGCCGTTCCAGCCGAGCGCGGCGATCCGGCTCGGCAGCTCGCTGTCGTACTCGCCGGTCAGGATCGAGTCGACCACCAGGGCCTCGAGGCGCGCGTCCCACAGGCCGCGGGCCTCCGCGGCCCTGGCGTAGACGTCGGCGGCCGCGAAGGCGATCTCGCGGGAGTAGAGCAGGATCGCCTCGCGCAGGGACTCGTCGGCATCCGTGACCCGCTGCTCCACCACCTCGACGGTGACGCGGATCAGCTGCAGGGTCTGCTGCAGGCTGACCGAGCGCAGCAGTTCGCGCGGCGCGGCACCGAACACGTCGGCCGCGATCCACGGCGTCGAGGTCGGGTCCTCGAACCAGGAGATGAAGCTCGTGATGCCCGCCTGCGCCACGAGGCCCACCGCGCTGCGCCGCCCTGGCGGCATGTCGCGGTACCAGGGGAGCGTGTCATCCAGCCGCTTCAGGGTCGCCGTCGAAAGCTCGCCCGAGAGCGTGCGCAGCCAGGCCAGGGTCTGCTCGCGCGTGCGCTCAGCCATGAGCGTTGGCCGATCGCGGTGCGGTCGCCGGTGCCGGCATCAGCTCTCGCCGCCCGCCGATCCGGAGGTGCCGGCGGTGACGTCGTGCAGCTGATACTTCTCGATCGCCTGGGTGACGGCGCTCACGTCGATCTCGCCGCGGCGGGCGAGCGACTGGAGCGTGCGGACCACGATCGACGGCCCATCGATCTTGAAGAACCGCCTGGCGGCGGGACGCGTGTCGCTGAAGCCGAAGTCGTCGGCGCCCAGCGTCGCGAAGTCGCCCGGGACGAAGGGCCGGATCTGGTCGGGCACCGCATGCATGTAGTCCGAGACGGCCACGTACGGCCCCTCGGAGCCGGCCAGCTTCGACCACAGGTACGGCACCTGCGGCGCCTCCTCCGGGTGGAGGAAGTTGTGCTCGTCGGCGGCGAGGCCGTCGCGGCGCAGCTCGGTCCACGACGTGACACTCCAGACGTCGGCCGCGACGTTCCAGTCGCGGGCCAGCAGCTCCTGCGCCTCGAGCGCCCACGGCACCGCGACGCCGGATGCCATCAACTGCGCCTTCGGTCCCAGGTTGTCGGCGGGCTTGAGCTTGTAGATGCCCTTGAGCAGGCCATCGACGTCGAGATCCTCCGGCTCGGCGGGCTGCTGGTGCGGCTCGTTGTAGACCGTCAGGTAGTACATGACGTTCGGGTCGGTGCTGTCGGCCCCGTACATCCGCTCGATGCCGGCCTGCACGATCCGCCCGATCTCGTAGCCGTACGCCGGGTCGTAGGCGACGATCGCGGGGTTCGTGGAAGCGAGCAGGTGCGAGTGACCGTCCGCGTGCTGGAGGCCCTCACCGGTGAGCGTGGTGCGTCCGGCGGTCGCGCCGATGATGAAGCCGCGCGCCATCTGGTCGCCCGCCGCCCACATCGCGTCGCCGGTGCGCTGGAATCCGAACATCGAATAGAAGACGTAGACCGGGATGAGCGGCTCGCCCTGGGTCGCGTACGCGGTACCCGCGGCGGTGAAGGCCGAGAATGCGCCGGCTTCGTTGATGCCGGTGTGGATGATCTGGCCCTGCGGGCTCTCTTTGTATGCCAGAAGCAGCTCGCGGTCGACCGAGGTGTAGTGCTGCCCGTTCGGGTTGTAGATCTTGGCAGTGGGGAAGTAGGCATCCATGCCGAAGGTGCGCGCTTCATCCGGGATGATCGGCACGATCCGTTGCCCGAAGTCCGGTGCCTTCAGCAGGTCTTTCAGCAGGCGGGCGAACGCCATGGTGGTGGCGACCTCCTGCTTGCCGGAACCCTTGCGCGCGATCTCGTAGAGCGAGTCGTCGGGAATCGCGATCTGGGTGTGCTTGGTGCGGCGCTCGGGCACGTAGCCGCCGAGTTCGCGGCGGCGCTCCTGCAGGTACTGGATGGCCGGGTCGTCGGGACCGGGGTTGTAGAACGGAGGCTGGTACGGGTTCTCTTCGAGCTGCGCGTCGGTGATCGGAATGCGCATCACGTCGCGGAACGTCTTGAGGTTGTCGAGCGTGAGCTTCTTCATCTGGTGGGTCGCATTGCGGCCCTCGAAGCTCGGACCGAGGCCGTACCCCTTGACCGTCTTGGCCAGAATGACGGTCGGCTGACCCTTGTGCTCGGTCGCCGCCTTGAACGCCGCATACACCTTTCGGTAGTCGTGGCCGCCGCGCTTGAGGTTCCAGAGCTGGTCGTCGCTGTAGCCCTCGACCAGCTTCGCCGTCACGGGATCCCGGCCGAAGAAGTTCTCGCGCACGTACGCGCCGTTCTCGGCCTTGTAGGTCTGGTAGTCG
>DASYDQ010000038.1:0-89306 GCA_036499485.1 Pseudolysinimonas sp.
CTCGAGCTGGTACTGGCTGTCGATGCCAGGAGGCGCGACAGCGGCATCCGCTACCGGATTGTCGGCCAGCAACTGCGCGGCAGCCGCCACGTTAGAAGTCGCAGGAAGATGCTCGTGGTCGGGCAGGTGGTCGTCCAACCAGAGGTGGCACTGGGCATATGCGACCGGATGCGCGGCCGCCACCCGCACATCGGCGAGTGCTCTGCCGGGGCGCGCCACCAGCACGAAATCGACCGGAACCAGGTATTCGCCGATGATGCGCAGTCCCGGGATGCTGGCCAGGGCATCCTGGGTCGCGCTCACCCCGCCCTCGACGCTGTTCTCGATCGCGATCATGGCGCCGACGCTGCGGCCGGAGACCACGTCATCCAGTGCCTCGCCCACGTTGTTGACGCTGCGCCAGGTCTGACCTTCGGCTTCAGGCACCTGCCGCAGAGCGGCCCAGGTGAAGGTGCCGGCCGGGCCCAGGTAGCTGTACGTCACGGCGGGCGGCACAGGGGCGCTCGACTCTGGCATGCAGCGAGCCTACCGATGCCCGCGCGACATCCGGCGCCGGTGCCGTCCCGTGCGAAATCAAGGAGATTGGGGCCGGGATGTTCGGAATTCCCGCGATATCGTGCGCGACATCCGCCAATCTCCTTGATTTAGCAGCGCACCGGGAGAGACCGATGAGCGCGGTGACAGACTGAGGCCATGACGGACCGCGCCGGTACCCCCGCCCAGGAATCCGATCTCATCGATGTGCACGCACTCGTCGAGGCCTACTACCGGAAGGTTCCCGACGCCTCGAACCCCGCGCAACGGGTCGTCTTCGGCACCAGCGGCCACCGCGGGTCGAGCTTCGACTCGGCCTTCAACGAGACGCACATCGCCGCGATCACCCAGGCGATCGTCGAGTACCGAGCAGGGCAGGGGATCACCGGCCCGCTCTTCATCGGCAGCGACACCCATGCGCTGTCCCGGCCGGCGCAGACCACGGCACTCGAGGTGCTCGAGGCCAACGGGGTGCGCGCACTGGTCGACCAGTACGACGACTTCGTGCCGACCCCGGCCTTGAGCCGCGCGATCATCGCCCACAACAGAGCCGCTGGACCGAAGGCTCCCCAGGCCGACGGCATCGTGATCACGCCCAGCCACAACCCGCCGCGCGACGGTGGGTTCAAATACAACCCGCCGCACGGCGGCCCGGCCGACACGGACGCGACGAACTGGATCGCCGGTCGCGCCAACGACCTCATCGCCGACGGCCTGCGAGAGGTGAAGCGCACGGAGCCGACCCTCGTCGAGCAGTACGACTTCCGGGGTCACTACGTCGACGATCTGGCGAGCGTCATCGACCTGGGTGCCATCACGAAGGCAGGCCTGCACCTCGCGGCCGACCCGCTCGGTGGCGCGAGCGTGCACTACTGGCAGCTGATCGCCGAGCAGTACGGACTCGACCTCACCGTCGTGAACCCGCTCGTCGATCCGACCTGGCGGTTCATGACCCTCGACTGGGACGGCAAGATCCGCATGGACCCCTCCTCGCCCAGCGTCATGGCCTCGACCGTCGCCAAGCTGAACGGATACCAGCTGATCACCGGCAACGACGCCGACGCCGACCGGCACGGCATCGTCACCCCCGACGGTGGGCTGATGAACCCGAACCACTACCTCGCGGTGGCGATCCAGTATCTGTACACGCACCGCGACGGATGGCGCCCCGACGCGGCGATCGGCAAGACCATGGTGAGCAGTTCGATGATCGACCGGGTCGCGTCATCCCTCGGGCGCCGGCTCTGGGAGGTCCCGGTCGGCTTCAAGTGGTTCGTGCCGGGCCTGATGGACGGCTCGGTCGGATTCGGCGGCGAGGAGAGCGCGGGCGCCAGCTTCCTGCAGCTGGACGGGCAGTCGTGGACGACCGACAAGGACGGCATCCTGCTCGCGCTGCTGGCCAGCGAGATCCTCGCCGTGACCGGCAAGACGCCGTCGCAGCTCTACCAGGAGCTGGTCGCCGAGTTCGGGGATCCGGCCTACGCACGCGTGGATGCTGCGGCCAGCCCCGCGCAGAAGACACGCCTTTCGCAGCTCGCGGGCCCCGACATCACCGCGACCTCGCTGGCCGGGGAGGAGATCACCGCCAGACTCAGCGCCGCACCGGGCAACGGCGCCCCCCTCGGCGGCGTGAAGGTGGAGGCGGGCACCTCCTGGTTCGCCGCTCGCCCCAGTGGCACCGAGGACGTCTACAAGATCTACGCGGAGTCGTTCGAGGGGCCCGAGCACCTCGCGAAGGTGCAGGCCGAGGCGAAGACGATCGTCGACGCCAGCCTCGGCGACTGACGCCTAGCTCGTGTAGTCCGGAGCCGCCGGCAACCCGAAGAACTGCTCGAGGGTCTGGATGCCGGTGTCGTGCATCTCCGTGGCCAACGGCACGCCGACGTACCGGAAGTGCCACGGCTCGTACTCGTACCCGGTGATGGATTCGAGCCCGTCGGGGTAGCGCAGGATGAAGCCGTACTTGTACATGTTGGCCGCGAGCCACATGCCAGGCGGGGTGGCACCGAAACCCTGATCGACGGCGGTGTTGATGTCGACCGCCAGTCCGGTCTGGTGCTCACTGAATCCGGCTCGAGCGCTCTGCCGGTCGGCCTGCGCCTGCCCGAGCCGGGATACCCAGCCCGCGTAGACCGAGACCTGCGAGTTGTAGCTGCGGTACGGGCTGACCACCTTGAGCGTGTCCCCGGTCTGCGCGTTGTAGTCGGCGAACGCCTGCTGCAGCCCGGCCGCTGCCTCGGGGCGCATCTGGCCGGCGACACCGGGAAGATTCAGCGGTGCCAGCGGCGGGGCGTAGTTCTTCGGATTGAGGGGTCGCGTCTTGTTGACGACGACCCAGTCGCTCGCCGGATCGTCGATCGAGAACTGCGACTTGTCGAAGGTGGGCGTCGGCGTCGGGGTCGGCGTGGGCGTCGGCGTCGCGCTCCGGGTGGAGGTCGATGCGCCGCTCGGGGTGGTCTGCGGGCTCGGGGCGAGCAGCACGATCACGATGACCAGGAGGATCACCACGGCAGCTGCCGCACCGGAGATCACGGCGATACGGACTCCACGGGGCATCCCCCCAGCATAAGATGGCGAACTTGCGAGACAGCCCGCGGCCGGCGGGATACCGTCGAGGCATGGCTGGAGAACTCACCGTCGTGCACGATCCCGAGAACGAGCGCTATGTGCTCCTGCGCGACGGCGTGGAGATCGGCCAGACGGTCTACGACCGCCCCGAGCCCGGCATGATCGAGTTCCTGCACACCGAGGTCGACACGGCGTTGCAGGAAAAGGGCCTCGGCTCCGCGTTGGCGGCCGGAGCCTTGGATGACGTCCGGGCCAGCTCGACGGATCGCGTCGTCGCGGTCTGCCCGTTCATCAGCGGATTCATCCGGAAGCACCCGGAGTATCAGGACCTGCGGACACGCTGACGCGTCCGGCCGTCAGCGGTCGCCCACGTCGATCCGGACGTGACCCTTGTAGACGTCCTTGTCGTCGTCTCCGGCGAGAGGAGCGGGAGCCGGCAGGAGGGTCTGGCGGTCCTGCTCGAGTTGCGCCTCGTATCGTGCCGGATGGAAGACCTCGTCACCGATGCCTGCGATCCCGCCGCCACTGCCGCCGCTGCGCGCACTCTTGTTGCCCAGATCGATCCAGCCTTTGAGCTGGGCGAGCACGCCGAGGCCGATCAGCACCACGACGATGCCCGCGAAGATGAGCCAGTCCACGAGAGGGAGCATACGTCGCGCCCGGGAACGACTCGTCATCCCTCGGGATGATTCGCGGGATGCCCGCCGCGGACGGGGGAGAGGGTCATGGCACGCGGTGGAGCCAGTCCTTGGTTCCGAACTTCTCGGTCACCAGCTTCTCGGCGGCCGCGTATTCGTCGGGGGTGATGAGATCGTCGTGCAGGCCGTGCAGCGACCGGAAGGTCGCGATCATCCGCTCGATGATCTCGGCGCGGCTGAGGCCGGTCTGACTGCGCAGCGGATCGACGCGCTTGTTGGCGCTCTTGGTGCCCTTGTCGCTCATCTTCTCGCGGCCGATCCGGAGCACCTGCACCATCTTGTCGCTGTCCATGTCGTAGCTCATCGTCACGTGGTGCAGCACGCCGCCGTTGCCGAGCCGCTTCTGGGCGGCCCCGCCGATCTTGCCGCTCGGGCTCGTGATGTCGTTGAGCGGCTGATAGCTCGCCTCGATGCCGAGACTGCGCAGAGCCACCAGCACCCAGTCGTCGAAGAAGGCGTAGCTGTCGGCGAAGCTCATGCCCTGCACCAGGTCAATCGGCGCGTAGAGCGAGTAGGTGACGACCGCGCCGGCGTCCATGAACATGGCGCCGCCACCGCTGATGCGCCGGACCACGTCGAAGCCGTACTTCTGCGCGTTCTCGGGATCGACCTCGTTCTTCACCGACTGGAAGCTGCCGATCACGACGGCCGGTTCGTTCCACTCCCAGATGCGCAACGTGGGCTTGCGGTGGCCGTCACCGACCTCCTCGGCGAGCACCTGATCCAAGGCGAGGTGCATGAGGGGGCTGAGCGGGCCGGGATGCACCAGCTGCCAGTCGTAGTCATTCCAGCTGGTGGCCTTCTTCACGGCGCGCCGGATCGCGGTGGCGACCGACTCGGGCGAGAAGCCGAGCAGTGAGGCATCGGGCGGCAGCGCGGCGGCGACGGCGGCCGTGTAGACCTTGGCATCGGCGTCCGCGGGGAGCCCGGTCACGGCGGCGTCGATCGCCTGCAACGCCTCGTCGGGCTCCAGGAAGAAGTCACCGGCCAGGTGGAAGTCGGCGATCCGGCCATCCACCACGTCGAGATCGACGACGACCAGCTTGCCGCCGGGAACCTTGAACTCACCGTGCATGGTTCGAGGCTACTTCGCGGCAACTCCCACGTGCTGATCCAGCCACGTCGTGAGGTCGGCGATGACCTCGCCGCGGTTGGTCTCGTTGTAGACCTCGTGGCGCGCGCCGGGATAGACGTCGAGCGTGACATCCGTCAGGCCACCGCGCGTGCGGTAGGCCGCGGCCAGCAGCTCGACGCTCTTCGGGCCGCCCAGCGGGTCGTCGCTGCCGATCTGGATCAGCAGCGGCAGGTTCTTCGCGAGCTTCGTCGGGCGGCCGAGCAGGCGCAGCCCGTCCGCGATGCCAAAGAGCTTCGCGGCCTGGGCGTCGAACGTCAGCGGGTCGGCGACGAAGGCGGGAGCGACAGCGGGATCGCGGCTCAGCCATTCCGCACCGGTGCTGCCCAGATGCCGAAACCGCTTGTTGAGCGGTCCGGAGTTCATATGCAGGAGCGTGCGATACGGCGTGCCGCTCAGCACCGCCGCGTCATACAGCTCGGCGTGATCGTTGAGGATGATCTGCGCGAAGATCGACCCGAGGCTGTGGCCGAGCAGCACGAGCGGCAGGTGAGGATGCTCCGTCCTGACGATCTCGGACAGCTGGACGATTCCCGCGATCGTGGCCCGTACACCCCCCGGACCGAGCTTGCCGAGCCTGCTCGCATCGCCGCCGTACTGCTGCAGCCCGGTCTGCCCGTGGCCGCGCAGATCGCCCGCGTAGACCGCGTAGCCCGCCGTCACGAGGTCCTGAGCGAACTGCTCGTAGCGGGTCGCATATTCGCCGAGGCCATGCACCAGGTGCACGACCGCCTTCGGGGTGCCCGACCGCCAGACGTAGTAGTGGATGGTGACGCCCTCCGCATCCACGTAGGTGTAGTCGCCGCGGGCAGCCGATGACATGGCCATGGAGCCTCCTTGCTCGCTTCATCCTAGGGCGGCCGTTTCACCATCCATCCGGCGTTAGCTTAGCTAATGAACTATGCTAACGATCATGACGGATGACGATGAGCTGAGGATGCTGCTGCAGCGGCTGACGCGCCGCATCCGTAACAACCGTGCTGACGGGACCATGAGCGACGCCAAGCTCGGCGTGCTCTTCCGCCTCGAGAAGGAACCCTCCAGCCCGAGCTCGCTGGCCGAGCGCGAGCGTGTGACCCCGCCCTCGATGAACCGCACGCTCAATGCCCTGGAGGACGCCGGCTTCGTGAGCCGGACGCCCGATCCGGAGGATGCTCGCAAGGTCGTCGTCACCATCACGCGAGCGGGACGCGACCTCATCACCGAGACCCGTCGCCTGCGCACCGCGTGGTTCAGCCAGCGCCTGGCCGAGCTCACCCCCGAGGAGCGCACCGCCTTCGAGTCGCTCGTGCCGGTGCTGCGGCGGTGGTCCGAGCTGTGAGCAGCGCCTTCCGGTCCTTCAGCGTCTACAACTACCGCGTGTGGTTCGCCGGGGCGACGGTGTCGAACATCGGCACCTGGATGCAGCGCATCGCCCAGGACTGGATCGTGCTGACGATGCTGACGCATCAGGATGCCGCGGCCGTCGGCGTCACCAGCGCGCTGCAATTCGGTCCCCAGCTGCTGCTGACACCCATCACCGGACTGGTCGCCGACCGATTCGACCGTCGCAAGGTGCTCATCACGACCCAATCGGCGATGGGCGCGCTGGCGCTCGGCCTGGGGCTGCTCACCATCACGGGGACCGTCCAGCTCTGGATGGTCTACGTCTTCGCCTTCCTGCTGGGCTGCGCCGCATCCTTCGACGCGCCCGTGCGGCAGACGTTCGTCAGCAGCCTGGTGCCGCAGTCCCTCCTGCCGAATGCCGTCGGGCTGAATGCCACGTCGTTCAACACCGCCCGGCTCATCGGTCCGGCCATCGCGGGCTTCCTCGTCGCGGCGATCGGCTCGGGGTGGGTGTTCCTCCTCAACGCCGTCACCTTCGGCGCGACGCTCGGGGCCCTCTTCCTCTTCCGCAAGGCCGAGTTGGTGGTCCAGCACCGGTCGCCTGCTGCGCGTGGGCAGATCCGCGAGGGCCTGCGGTACGTCGCGCACCGCAGCGACCTCGTCCTGCTCTTCGTGATGATCTTCATCATGGGTACGATCGGCGTGAACTTTCCGATCTACTCCTCGACGATGGCCAGCCTCGCGTTCCACCAGGGGGCGAGCGAGTTCGGGCTGCTGAACTCCGCCTTCGCCGTCGGCTCGATCGTCGGCGCGCTGGTCGCCGCCCGACGAGAACGCGTCCGCCTGCGGACCATCGCCATCGCCGGCGCCGGGTTCGGCTTCTCGATGATCGCGGCCGCCTGCATGCCGACCTTCTGGTCGTTCGCCCTCGTGCTGCCGCTCGTCGGGATCAGTTCCATCACCATGATGAACAACGCGAACGCCTACGTGCAGACCACGACGGATCCCGCCCTCCGCGGCCGCGTGATGTCGCTCTACATGGCCATCTTCGTCGGGGGGACCCCGATCGGTGCCCCTCTGATCGGAGCGATCGTCAACGCCTTCGGGCCGCGATGGGGCGTCACCGTCGGAGCGTTCGGGGGCTTGATCCCCGCCGCGATCGCGTTGGTGTGGTGGTTGTCGCACCGACGTAGGGCAACACCGTCCGAGCCGATCGAGATCCCCGCTGCCGAGGAGCCAACTCCTGCCGAGGCGCGGCGCGAGCTCGCGACGACCGAGATCGCCGTGGTCGAGACCGAGATCTCGAAGACCTGACCCCGCGACACCGGATCTCGAGTGCCCGGCTCAGCCCTCGCGCGTGATCTCCACGGTCACGAACAGCTTGCTCGCGTATGGCCCGGCGTACACCCCGCGCAACGGCGGCACGTCGTTGTAGTCGCGACCGCGCCCGACCGCCACGTGCCGGTCGCCGATGTCGATCAGGTTCGTCGGGTCGAAGCCGCGCCAGTCCCCGCAGAACCACTCCACCCAGGCATGCGATTCGCCGGCGATGGTCTCGCCGATCGCGGCATCCGGCTTGGGGTGCAGGTAGCCGCTGACGTAGCGGGCCGGGATGCCCACCGCGCGGAGCGCGCCGATCGCCAGGTGGGTGATGTCCTGGCAGACGCCCTTCTTCTTCACCCACGCCTCGCGGGCGGTCGTGTACACGCTGGTCGAGCCGGGCATGTACTGAATGCGATTGCCGACCTCCTGGCAGATGGCGATGGCGGTGTCGCATGGCGATGCCGACGCCACCAGCAGGCTCTGCGCCAGTTCGACGAGCTCGTCGGGAGGCAGGGTGCGCGGGGTCTGCGCCAGCTGCTCGACGTACTCGGTGGCCCGCTCGATCTCGTCGGCCAGCGTCTCCCAGGTGAGCCGGTGCTCGGGATGCTCGCGCGGCCGCACCTCGACCAGGCTCGTCGCGGCGAGCGAGAGCTCGCGGTGCGGGGTGAGGATCTCGAAGCTCGAGACCCGCGTTCCCCAGTAGTCGGTGTAGCTGTGGTGGCTCGAGATGGGCAGGATCTCGAGGTTGCTGTAGAGCACAAGCTGACTGTCGGCGCTGGCCGGCAGCATCCTGGCCTCGTT
Source organism: Pseudolysinimonas sp. (assembly GCA_036499485.1). Classification (GTDB taxonomy): domain Bacteria; phylum Actinomycetota; class Actinomycetes; order Actinomycetales; family Microbacteriaceae; genus Lysinimonas. The sequence goes on from DASYDQ010000038.1 coordinate 8,383, forward strand.
GTAGGAGGCGGTGACCTCGCCGTCGTAGTGGAAGCCTGTCTCGTGCCGGATGCGCAGCCGGTTCACGAGAACTCCCCCATCCAGCTCGGAGCCGAGTTGGTGGGGAAGTAGCGCTGCCGGATCGCTTCGCTGGTGGCGCTCGTCGCGAGCTGCACGTTGTCCATGTGGGTCGGGAGGTCCTCGATGATGTCGGCGATCGGGCGGTACTCCAGCTCGCTGCGGATCTGGCCGAGCAGCCGCTGCGCCTGGTCGGTCACGCCGATCCGGTCGGTGCGCGGCTCCAGGTCGCGCATGCACTGCTCGGCGCGCGTCACCGAGAACAGGATGCTGCGCGGGAACAGCCGATCGAGCAGCAGGAACTCGGCCGCGTTCCGGGCGCTCGGCACCCCGCGGTAGGTCCGGAGGTAGGCCTCGTACGCGCCGACCGACCGCAGGATCGTGGTCCACGACGGCCCCGACGCCTCCGTCAGGGACCGCGTCGCGAGCAGTCGAGCGGTCATGTCGGCGCGCTCGATCGAACGCCCGAGCGTGAAGAAGCTCCACGCCTCGTCACGGCTCGTGCTCGACTCGATGATCCCCACGGCGAGCGCCGCGCGCTCCCGCACCCAGCCGAAGAACTCGTGCACCTTATCGGTGGCGACCTTGCGCGGCATCCGCGCCCTTGTGGTGTTCAGCACCTCCCAGAGCTCAGTGCTGACCACCTCGCGTGCGCGGCGCGCGTTCTCGCGAGCGGCGGCGAGCGAATAGGCGATCGAGGCGGGCTGGTTGCGGTCGACCGCCAGCAGGGCGAGCACGTCGGCGCGGGTGACCTCGTGGTCGTCCTCCACCTCGGTGCCCATCACGCTGAGCAGCGAGCGGCAGGCGAGGTTCTCCTCGATCCAGGGGTCCTCGAGCAGCAGCTGCAGGTGCACGTCGAGGATGCGCGCGGTGCCGTCGCTGCGCTCGATGTAGCGGCCGATCCAGAACAGCGACTCGGCGATGCGGCTCAGCATGGTGTCTCCGGAGACGCGCCGCTTTGCTGCTGTTGTTGCTGCTGCTGGTCCTGCCTCGGGGCGTCCGCCGGGTTGTGGTCGGGACGGTGCCCATCGACGATGACCGGGATCGAGGTCGTGATCGCCGCCTGGTCGGCGACGAGCCCCTGGATGTTGTGATCGCTCGTGTGCAGCGGTTCGTGCCCCACGATCCAGGTGTCTTTGGAGCCGCCGCCCTGCGAGCTGTTCACGACGAGCTGGCCCTCGGGGAGCGCGACCCGGGTCAGGCCCCCGGGCAGCACCCAGACATCCGTCCCATCGTTGACGGCGAAGGGGCGCAGGTCGGCGTGCCGCGGGCGCATGCCGTCCTCCACCAGGGTCGGGATCGTCGACAGCTGAACCACCGGCTGCGCGATCCAGCCGCGCGGGTCTTTCTTCAGGCGGGCCGCGAGTTCGGCCAGTTCCTCTTTCGAGGCGTCTGGCCCGACCACAAGCCCTTTGCCGCCCGAGCCGTCGACCGGCTTCACCACGAGCTCGTCCAGCCGATCGAGCACCTCCTCGAGGGCGCCAGGCTCCTCGAGGCGCCAGGTGTCGACGTTGGCGATGATCGGCTCCTCCGAGAGGAAGTAGCGGATCAGATCCGGCATGTAGGTGTACACGAGCTTGTCGTCGGCGACCCCGTTGCCGATCGCGTTGGCGATGGTCACGTTGCCGAGCCGCGCGGCGAGCATCAGGCCCGGCGAACCGAGCATCGAATCGGCCCGGAACTGCAGCGGGTCGAGGAACTCGTCGTCGACGCGCCGGTAGATCACATCGACGCGGGTCGGGCCCGAGGTCGTGCGCATCCACACCTTGCCGCCCGAGCAGAACAGGTCGCGGCCCTCCACCAGCTCCACACCCATCAGGCGGGCCAGTAGCGTGTGCTCGAAGTAGGCCGAGTTGTAGACGCCGGGGGTGAGCACGACGATGGTCGGGTCTTCCACTCCCTCCGGGGCGGATGCCCGCAGCGACTGGAGCAGCCGCTGCGGGTAGTCGCCGACCGGTCGCACCCGCATCGACATGAACAGCTCGGGCAGGGTCTGCGCCATGACGCGGCGGTTGGAGATCACGTAGCTCACGCCGGACGGCACGCGCACATTGTCTTCGAGCACCCGCCAGGTGCCGGTCTCGTCGCGGATCAGGTCGATGCCAGAGACCTGGATCCGTACGCCGTTCGCGCTCACGATGCCGGCCGCCTCGCGGTGGAAGTGGCTGGACGAGCTGATCAGCCGCGCCGGGATCACGCCGTCGAGCACCGCCTGCTGGCCGCCGTAGACATCGGCCAGGAAGGCCTCGAGCGCGCGGACCCGCTGCTTCACCCCCGACTCGACGACCGACCATTCGGGCTGCGCGATCACGCGCGGCACCGCGTCGAGGGGGAATGGGCGCTCCTCGCCGGCGAAGTCGAAGGTGACGCCCTGTGCCAGGTAGGAGCTGGCGAGCGCTTCGGTGCGTCCGCGGAGCTCGTCCTGCGTCATCCGGGCGAGGGCGGTGTGGATCTCCTTGTAGGCCTCGCGCGCGCTGCCGGAGTCCGCCGTCGTGGTGTCGGCGAACATCTCATCCCAGGCCGGAGCACCTCGACGCTTCGTCGCGACCGAGCCGTAACCGTCGAACAGGTCGCCCATGGAGTGAGCCTAGCCAGCAGATGTTGCCGACTCGTTTCACGCCGTCAGGCGATCGGGCTGAACACGACCTTGCCGCGGTGAGAGCGATCCAAGCTGGCCTCGAAGGCCGCCATGGCCTCATCGAGGGGGAACTCCTCGTGCGAGACGAGACGCAGCCCTCCTGACTCGACGAGCCCCGTCACCTGATCGAGCTCCTCGCGATTCGGTTCGACGATGAAGAACCGGCTCGTGATCCCCGGGGTCGGCGCGGGCTCGGAGATGATGCTCACCAACCTGCCGCCTGGCCGGACGAGCACCGCGGAACGCTCCGCCGCGTCGCCTCCCGCCGCATCGAACACCAGGTCGACGGGCTGCACCGAGGCCTCATAGTTCGTCGCACGATCGACCACCTCGTCGGCGCCCGCGTCGCGGGCTGCGTCCAGGTTGGCCGCTGACGCCGTGGCGATCACGTGAGCGCTGGCGCGGCGGGCCAGCTGGACCGCGAGATGCCCGACCGCGCCGGTCGCGCCGTGCACGAGCACGCGCTGCCCTGACTCCAGCAACCCGTGATCGAACAGCGCTTGCCACGCGCTCAGGGCCGGAAGGGGCACGGCCGCGGCGGCGGGGTGATCGAGATTCGCCGGCTTGCGCGCGAAGACCCGCTCCGGCGCGGCGAAGTACTCAGAAGCCGCGCCGTCGCGGTCGAAGAGCGCCATGCCGTAGACCGCCTCGCCGATCTCGAAGGCCGATGCGGATGCCCCGAGAGCGACCACCTCGCCCGAGAACTCGTAGCAGGGCGTCGCCGGCAGGCGGCCTTCCGGCCAGCTGAGCTCGTCACGGGTGACGGCGGCGGCGCGCACCCGGATGAGGAGCTCGCCATCCGCCGGGACCGGGGTCGGCAGCGTCTCGAGCCGCACCTGGCCGGGCTCAGCCAGCTCGTGCACCCGAAGGGCGCGCATCGTCGTGGGGATGGATGAGGCGGGCATGTGAGCCTCCTTGGGGATCGGGGATGCAGTTACCTTTACATTCTCCGCGGAGCCGTGGACGCGCGCACCACCAGTTCGGGCTGGAACACCACCTGCCGCGGAGCCAGGCCCGGATCCCGCGCCTCCTCGATCAGCAGCTGCACCGCGGTGCGCCCGATCAGCTGGCTGGGCTGCCGGATCGACGAGAGGGGAACGACCGCCGCGCTCGCGAAGTCGATGTCGTCGAAGCCGATCAGGGCGATGTCGTCGGGAACGCGCATCGAGCCCCGCATGACGAGCGCCTGCAGCAGGCCGGTGGCGACCAGGTCGTTGGCGGCGAAGACGGCGTCTGGACGCTCCGCGGCGGGGCGCGCGACCAGAGCCTCCCCCGCGCGCCGGCCCTCGAGCACGGTCAGCGCGGTCAGTTCGAGCACCTCGATGGTGGCATCCGGATGCGTATCGACGGCGGAACGGGCCCCCAGGAGGCGGTCGGAGACTTGACGGATGTCGAACGGGCCGCCGGCGAAGGCGATCCGGCGCCGTCCGGTGTCGAGCAGGTGGAGCGCGGCGAGCCGGCCGCCCGCCACATCGTCGACGGACACCGAGCTGAAGTCGCCGTCGCCGCTCATCCGGTCCACCAGCACGGCGGGCGTGCCGCGGCTGCGCAGCCGGGCCAACCGGGGCCCGACCTCACCGTATGGCGAGATGAGCACGCCGTGAACGCGCTGCTCCTCGAACAGGTCGAGGTAGCCGGCCTCCCGCTCGCTGTTCTCGTCGCTGTTACCGAGGATGACCGACAGCGAGTGCGTCGCCGCTTCGTCCTCGGCGCCGCGCGCCACGTCGGTGAAGAACGGGTTGCGCACATCGAGCACCACGAGCCCGATGGTGGTGCTGCGGCCGGCGCGCAGCTGGCGAGCCGCATCATTGCGGATGTAGCCGAGCTCCTCGATCGCGGCCTGGACCCGTTGCACCGAGCCGGGCGAGACCTTCGCAGGGTTGTTCAGCACGTTGGAGACGGTTCCCACGGAGACCCCAGCCCGCTCCGCCACATCGCGGATGCTCGTGGTCGCCATGCCACCTCCTCGCTGAATCGTTCAATAGTGGCACGGGCGTGATGGGCGCACCGGCGTGCTGTACTTGCATCATGTTCGACCGCACGCTGCTCGAGCCGGTCACGATCGGAACCTCAGGGCTGGGCAAACGGCCGGGTGCCGACCGGGCTCTCGCCGACGCGCTGCTCGCCTCGCCGTTCCGGCAGCTCGACACCGGCAACAACTACGCGCTCGGGCAGTCGGAGACGCTTCTCGGTGAGGCGATCACCGGTGCCGGCGGCCTGCCCGCGGGCAAGGTCGTTTTCTCGAAGGCCGACCAGGATGCCGCGACCGGGGTCTTCGACGGCGATCGGGTGCTCCGCTCCTTCGACGAGACCACGTCGCGCCTGGGTCTGGACACGCTGCCGCTCTATCACCTGCACGATCCGTATTCGATCAGCGTCTCAGAGGGGATGGCGCGTGGCGGCCCGGTCGAGGCACTGATCCGTCTGCGCGAGGAGGGTCGCGTCGGCGCGATCGGCATCGCCGCCGGCGAGCACGCCCTGGTCGAGGAGTACGTGCGCACCGATGTGTTCGACGCCGTCCTGAGCCACAACCGTTGGACCCTCGTGGATCGCACGGCCGAGACGATCCTGCGCCTCGCCACGGAGCGCGGCATGACCGTGTTCAATGCGGCGCCATTCGGGGGCGGCATCCTGGTGGGATCGACCTTTCGTGGACAGACCTATGGCTACGCCCCGGCATCCGACGCCTTCCTCGCGCACGTCGACCGGGTCCGCTCGCTCTGCGCGGAGTGGGACGTGAGTGTGGCGGGTGCCGCGCTCGCCTTCTCGACGCGGGAGCCGCGCATCCACTCGACGGTGGTGGGCATCTACTCGCGTGAGCGCCTCGACGAGCTGCCGGGTCTCGTCGACGCCGAGATCCCCGACGGGTTCTGGGAGGCGCTCGACGCCCTCGGGGAACCGCCGGCCTCGCCCACGGATTGAGCCAGGGCGGCGTCGGAGGTCGCGGCTAGCTTGAGGTGATGGTGGACTATCGTCTCGAACTCGTCATCATCCCGGTCACCGACGTCGACCGAGCGGTCGCCTTCTACGGCGACACGCTCGGCTGGTCGGTCGACTTCAATCAGGTGGTCTCGCCCGAACTGCGCTTCGTGCAGATCACCCCGCCCGGCTCGGCCTGCTCGATCGCGTTCGGCACCGGCCTTCTCCCGGCCGGCGCGACGACCCCATATCAGGGTCTGCAGGTCGTGACCGACGACGCCGATGCCGCGCACGACGACCTCGCCGCCCGTGGGGTGGCCGTCGGTCCGGTGCAAGACCTGGCCTGGGGCCGCTTCGTCTGGTTCGACGACCCGGACGGCAACCATTGGTCGGTGCAGCAGGTGCCCGAGCGCGGCACGAACTCGGTCGGCGAACCTGCCGCGTCTTAGAGGCCCTTCACCAGCCCGCCGTCGATCATGAAGTCGGAGCCGGTGACGTTGCCCGCGCGGCCGCTGGCGAGCAGCAAGACCAGATCGGCGACCTCTTCGGGAGTGGTGAACCTCCCCGTCGAGAACCCGCCCTGGGCGGCGATCGTCGTGTCCCGCGCCGTGGCGAAGTCCGTTCCGGTCGAGGCCGCGATCGTCGCGGCGAAGCCCTCTGCGCCCAGCCACAGGTCGGTGGCCACCGGCCCCGGGCTTACCGTGTTGAAGCGGATGTGCTGCGGGCCGTACTCCTTGGACAGGGACTTCGAGAGATTCCAGACCGCCGCCTTCGCCGCGGAGTAGTCCAGCACCCCCGGGTCGGGAAGGTAGGCGTTGACGCTCGCGATCGTGACGACGTTGCCGCCGCCGCGAGCGATGAGAAGCGGGACGGCCGCCTTGATGGTGCGGACCGTCGCCATCACATCCAGGTTCCAGGTGTGCGCCCAGTCCTCCTCGCTGATGTCGAGGAACCCGGTCAGCCGCGGCGATACCGCGCCCACGTTGTTGACCACGATGTCGAGCCCGCCGAAGTGCGCGCAGGCGGCGACCAGCCGAGCCGGGCCGTCGGAGGCACCGAGGTCGATGGGCACCGCCTGCACCGATCCCTCGGCCGCGAGCCTCTCGAGGTCGGGTGTGAGGCTGCGCGCACCGGCGACCACCTTCGCACCCTCGGCGACCAGGGCCTGAGTCACGGCGAGCCCGATCCCCTTGCTCGCACCGGTCACGACCGCCACCTTGCCGCTGAGCCCGAGCTCCACGTCATCCACCTCTCGTCGGCGCCTCACGCGCGGCGTGCGGAGTCAGTCTCCGAACGGCACGCCGCTCAGTCTGGCCGACTCGTCGAACAGGCGCGCGGCATCCGCGGCGTTGCGCGCGGCCCGGGGTTCCCGCGCGGGGTGCGGCCCACCGGTGAGGCCGAACAGGCCGTCGGGTCCGTAATAGCCGCCGGGCGCGGCATCCGGGCTGGTCGCGGCATAGAGCGCCGGCAGGATCCCGGTCTCGATCAGCTGCCAGAACGGGGTGCGCCGGTATTCGCGCGGCGGCCGCGGCTCCTTGCCGCGGCGCGGGCCGGTGGTCTGCAGGTTGGTGCGCGTGAACCCGGGATGCGCCGCGTCGCTCAGCAGCCCCCATCCGTTGGCATCGCTGCGGCGCTGCAGCTCGTGCGCGAACGAGAGCATCGCCAGCTTGGACAGCCCGTAGGAACGCACCGGTGTGTACTTCTCGCTCTGCAGGTCGTTCCAGTGGTAGCGCCCGAAGTACGCCATGAAACTGCTCAATGAGGTGACGCGTGGGTGCTCGGCCGCGCGCAGCACCGGCAGCAGCCGAGCCGTCAGCGCGTAGTGCCCCAGGTAGTTGCTCTGGAACTGCAACTCGAAACCGTCGTCGGTGGTTTCACGCTTCGGCGGCATCATGATCCCCGCGTTGTTGAGCAGGATGTCGACCGGTCGACCGTCGGCGAGGCGCGCCGCAGCGAACTCGGCGACGCTGTCGAGCGACGCCAGGTCGATCCGCTCGAGCCGGAGCGTCGCCCCCGGGTTCGCCGCCAGCAGCGCGCCCCGCGCGGCTTCGCCCTTCTCAAGGTTTCTCACCGCCATCACGACCTCGGCGCCTGCGGCGGCGAGGCGCCGGGTCAGGCCGAAGCCGAGCCCCGAATTCGCTCCCGTGACGATCGCGAACGTGCCGGTCAGATCGGGGACGTCGACGTCTTCACGGGCCATGGGCTCACGCTAACCCGAAACGCGGGACGGCGGCCGCCCGCGAGGGACGACCGCCGTTCTGGTTCGAGCCGGACTACGCCTTGACGCGCGCCGGGCCCTGATAGGTCGCCGAGCCGTAGCCGATGATGCAGTACCCGATGAACGAGAGCAGCCAGAGCAGGAAGAAGCTGAAGGCGCCGCCCTTGCCGAAGTTCTTGCCGATCCGGACGGCGAGCACGATGCCGAAGATCCAGCCCACGATCGGGATCAGGTACAGGATCACGAACGCGCCGTGGAAACCGCCGATCTTGACGAGCACGTAGATGTTGTAGATCGGGATGAGCGCGGTCCAGCCGTTGTAGCCGGCCTTCGCGAACACCGGACGCAGCGCGATGATCGTGAAGAGCAGATAGCCGATCAGGCTGCCGGCGGAGGTCGTTGGCGCGTTGGCCGAATAGTCGAACGACATCCCGCCGTCGGTGAGCGCAGTGATGAGATGGAACATGGGATCTCCCCCTGATGAGTGAATGGGTCGCCTCACAGTAGCGATGGGCGTCTTGCCGCTGTGACAGGCTGGCGGCATGGCGGAACGCACCTGGGCCGGGACGTACACCTTCACCGCTCCGCGGCTCGAGAACGCGACGTCGATCGCCGAGGTGCAGCGGGTCGTGTCCGAGGCGGCGACCGCGCGGCAGCGGGTCCGCGCGCTGGGCACCCGGCACTCGTTCAACGGGCTGGCGGACACCGACGGCACCCTGCTGACCGTCACCGGGATCGAGCCCGACCCGGTGCTCGATGAGGCCGAGGGCACGGTCACGGTCGGAAGCGGCATCCGCTACGGCGAGCTGGCCGTCTGGCTGGAGGCCAACGGCAAGGCCTTGCACAACATGGGATCGCTGCCGCACATCTCGGTGGGCGGTGCCACCGCGACGGCGACCCACGGCTCGGGCAACCTCAACGGCGTTCTCGCCACCTCGGTCCGCACACTCGAACTGGTGACCGCGGACGGCTCGCTCCTGACGGTGCGGCAGGGTGATCCGGACTTCGACGGGCTGGTGGTCGGACTCGGCGCGGCCGGCATCGTGGTGCGCACCACGCTCGCGGTCGAGCCGAGCTTCCGGATGCGGCAGGACTCGTTCACGGGGCTGCCATGGGATGACGTTCTCGACGACCTCGAGACCGTGACCGGCGCGGCCTACAGCGTCAGCCTGTTCACCGACTGGCTGGGCGATGAGATCGGGTTGATGATCTGGAAGACCCGTCTCGAGGGGGGCGACGTCTCGGGCGGCGTGCCCGACGAGTGGCGCGGCGCCCACCGCCTGAGCGGGCCGGAGACAGGTCTCTTCGGCACGGCGACCGACAATCACACGATCTCCGGGGGCATCCCGGGCCCGTGGCTCGAACGCCTTCCTCACTTCCGGCTCGACGCGACCCCGAGCGTCGGCGACGAGATCCAGACCGAGTACTTCGTCGACCGCGCCGGCGGTCCGGCCGCGCTGCGAGCCGTCCGCGAGCTGGGGCCGCGCATCGCGCCGCACCTTCACATCACCGAGCTGCGCACAACCGCTCCCGACCCGCTCTGGTTGAGCGGATCGTACGGGCGCAAGACGCTCGCGATCCACTTCACCTGGAAGCCCGAACCGGAGGCCGTGCGCGTTCTGCTGCCCGATATCGAGGCCGCGCTCGCACCGTTCTCGGCACGTCCGCACTGGGGCAAGGTCAACTCGGTGGATGCCGCGACCCTCGCCCGCGTGCACCCGCGACTCGCCGATGCGCGCGCGCTGTTCGGGCGCCTGGACCCGGACGGCCGCTTCGCCAACGACTACCTCGTCGCACGCGGCGTCCGCGACGCCGGCGTTCTGTAACGATTCACTCCCTGGCTTGACGCGCCTCGACGCGGTTGCCTAGAGTGATGCGCGCACCCAACTGAATCGTTTCATCCTCGATGGAGAGGCCACACACCGCATGGCATCCCCCGCCACCCCCGCACCGCGTGCGACCCCCGCACTGGAGTTGCGCACGATCTCGAAGAGCTTCGGAGCCGTCGTCGCCCTGCGTTCCGGGACCCTGACTCTCGAGCACGGCAAGATCATGGCGCTCGTCGGCGAGAACGGTGCGGGCAAGTCCACGTTGGTGAAGATCATCGCCGGCCTCTACCAGCCGGACTCCGGCGAGTTCCTTCTCGAGGGTCGGCCGGTCGAGTTCCGCTCGACTGCCGAGGCGAAGGCCGCGGGCATCGCCGTGATCTATCAGGAGCCGACGCTCTTCCCCGATCTCACGGTCACCGAGAACATCTTCATGGGCCGCCAGCCACTCCGCTCCTTCGGCCGGATCGACCGGAAGTCGATGCACGCCGAGGCGATCGCGTTGTTCCAGCGCCTCGGGGTCAGGATCAACCCGGATCGCCAAGCGCGCGGCCTGTCGATCGCGGATCAGCAGATCATCGAGATCGCGAAGGCGATCAGCCTCGACGCCCGCGTGCTGATCATGGACGAGCCCACCGCCGCCCTCAGCGGCGTCGAGGTCGACCGGCTCTTCGCGGTCGCACGCAGCCTGCGCGATGAGGGCCGCGCCCTGCTCTTCATCTCGCACCGCTTCGACGAGGTCTTCGCCCTCTGCGACTCCGTCACGGTGATGCGGGACGGCGCCTACATCTCGACCGCGAAGATCGCGGACACCGATGTCGACGAGATCGTCCGGCAGATGGTCGGGCGCGATGTCGCCGACCTGTTCCCGAAGCAGCAGACCACCATCGGCGACGTCCTGCTCGACGTGAAGGGCCTGACCTCCGCCGGCATCTTCGACGACATCAGCTTTCAGGTGCGCTCGGGTGAGATCGTCGGATTGGCGGGACTCGTCGGGGCCGGTCGCAGCGAGGTCGCCCGCGCCGTCTTCGGTGTCGACGGCTATGACGGCGGCACGGTGGTCTTGGCGGGCAGCCGCGTGCCGGGGCACGATCCGGCGGCCGCCATGCGCGCCGGGCTGGCGCTCGTGCCCGAGGATCGCCGCCGGGAGGGCCTGGTGATCGGCGCCTCCGTCGCCGAGAACCTGACCATCGCCATCAGGCAGCGCCTCTCGGCGGCCGGACTCTTCATCACCGGGCGACGCGAGAACGAGGCGAGCCGGGTCTGGGCCAGCCGCCTCGAGGTCAAGAGCTCCGCGCTCGACGCCGAGGTCGGCACCTTCTCGGGCGGGAACCAGCAGAAGGTGGTGCTGGCGAAGTGGCTGGCGACCGAGCCGAGGGTGCTCATCGTCGATGAGCCAACGCGCGGCATCGACGTCGGAACAAAGGCCGAGGTGCACCGCCTGCTCTCGCAGCTCGCCGGCGAGGGCCTGGGCATCCTGATGATCTCGTCGGAGCTGCCCGAGGTGCTCGGCATGGCCGATCGCGTGCTGGTCATGCGCGAGGGCCGGATCACGGCCACGATCGAGCGCGCAGATGCGACCGCCGAGTCCGTCATGCGCGCGGCGACCGGAGCTGCCGCATGAACTCGCTCAAGCGGCTGACCCGCGCACGCGAGACCGGCATCCTGCTGGCCTTTCTGCTGGTGGTGATCGCCACCACGGTCAAGAATCCGTCGTTCGTCTTCAGCCAGGACGGCTTCCGCGACCTGCTCGTGACCCCGATGCTCGTGCTGCTGATCGCGGTCGGCGAGGCGATGGTGATCATCACCCGCAACGTCGACCTCTCGGTCGGCTCCGTCATCGGGCTCACCGCGTACACGGCAGGAACGCTCTTCAAGTACACCGACATCCCCTGGCTGCTGGTCGCCCTGATCGCGATCGCCGGAGGGGCCGCCCTCGGTGCCGTCAACGGCCTGCTGATCTCGATCGCCAAGGTGCCGTCGCTCGTCATCACGCTCGGCACGTTGTATGCCTTCCGCGGCATCAATGTGCTGTGGACCGGAAGCAACCGCATCAACTCGACCGACATCCCGAACGACTTCCAGATGATCGGCACCGCCCAGCTGCTCTACATCCCGGTCATCACGATCATCGCCGCGGTCGTCCTCATCGCCGCTGCCTGGTACCTGCGCAACACCCGGGGCGGCCGGGAGTTCTACGCGATCGGCTCCGACCCGGATGCCGCCAACTTGTACGGCCTCAAGGTCGGCCGGCGGGTGCTGCTCGCGTTCATCGTCAGCGGAGCCCTCGCCGGACTGGCGGGAGTGCTCTACGTGGCCCGCTACGGCACCGTCGACTCGCAGGCCGGCTCGGGCTTCGAGCTGCAGGCGGTCGGCGCCGCGGTCATCGGCGGCGTCGCGATCTTCGGCGGCATCGGCTCGGTGTGGGGGGCGGCGATCGGCGCGATGCTCCTGCTCACCATCAATCGCGCCCTGCCGGTGCTCGGCATCCAGGACTTCTGGCAGCAGGCCGTAGTGGGCGCCCTCATCATCGCCGCCATCGTGCTCGACCGCATCCTCGCCCTGCGACAAGCGAGACGACTGACGGTGATGGAGGACTCCCAGGCATGACCACCACCACGCCTCCCACTACCGGCTCGGCCGCGAACGCGGCGTCCGGAGCACGCAACTACCCCGGATACGGACGACCGTTCTGGCAGCGCCTGCTGCTGCGCCGCGAGGCCGCGATCATCGGGCTTCTCGTCGTCGTGATCGTCGTCGCCAGCGCGACGGTCCCGCATTTCGCGGCGCCGATCACCTACAACTTCCTGCTGCTCGACATGGCGCCGGTGCTGCTGATCTCGCTGCCGATGACGCTGATCATCATCACGGGCGAGATCGACCTCTCGGTCGCCAGCGCGATGGGACTCTCCAGCTCGGTGATCGGCCTGCTGACCCAGGCGCACTGGCCCTTCCCGGCGGCAGCCGGCGTCGCGCTCGTGGTGGGGGCGGTCGGCGGGGCCGTCAACGGCCTTTTGGTGACGCGGGTCGGCCTGCCGTCGCTCGCGGTGACCATCGGCACGCTCGCGCTCTACCGCGGCGTGGCGCAGGGTCTGCTCGGCACGACCGCGGTGACCTCGTTCCCGGCGTTCTGGACGGATCTGGCCACCTCGACCATCCCCGGCACGCTGATCCCCTCGGTCACGATCGTGATCGCCGTGCTGGCCATCGTCTTCGGCGTGCTGCTGCACTTCACGCCCTTCGGTCGCGGCATCTACGCGATCGGCCTCAGCCCGGACGCCGCGGTGTTCTCGGGCGTGAAGATCCAGCGCACCAAGTTCATCCTCTTCGTACTGGCCGGCCTGGTCTCGGCGCTCGCCGGGATCTTCTACACGCTGCGCTTCGGCAGTGCCCGCGGTGACAACGCGACCGGCCTCGAGCTCTCGGTGGTCGCCGCCGTCCTGCTCGGCGGCGTGTCGATCTTCGGCGGTCGCGGAGCGCTCCCCGGGGTCCTGGCCGGAGCCCTCGTGATCGGCGTGCTCGCCAGCGCGCTGCGCCTCGCGGGCATCACCTCGGACGTCATCAACGTGATCACCGGCACGCTCCTCGTGCTCTCGGTGATCCTCACCAGCTTCCTCGCCTGGCTGCAACGCACGCGGCTCAGCGCGGGGAGAAAGCGACGCGTGACGAACGGTCCGGCATCCAGCTGACCGTTCCGCCCGCGCCGATGCAGCCATGTGAAACACCACGTCACCAAGAAAGGGAAACAACGATGTTCCAGACTCGTCACAGCGTTCGACTTGCCGGGGTAGCCACCCTGGCGGCCGCCGCGATGCTGCTGGCCGGATGCGCCGCCTCCGGCGGAAGCAGCTCCGGTGACAGCGGCAGCAAGAACTACGCCATCACCTTCCTCCCGAAGAACCTCGGCAACGCCTACTTCGACACCTCGGACGCCGGCGGCAAGAAGGCCATCGCCGAGTTCAAGGGCACCTACGCGGAGGTCGGCCCCGCCACCGCCGCCCCGGATGCCCAGGTCAGCTACATCAACACGCTGACCCAGAAGCAGGTCGGCGCCATCGTGCTGTCGGCCGATGACCAGAAGGCCCCGTGCTCGGCCATCAACCAGGCGCAGAAGGCCGGAGTCAAGGTCGTCACATTCGACTCCGACACCGCTGTGGGATGCCGCGACCTCTTCATCAACCAGGCGACCGCCGACGGCATCGCCAAGGTCGAGGTGGACATGATCTCGGAGCAGATCGGCGACTCGGGTGAGATCGCCATCCTGTCGGCCGCGGCCAACGCGACCAACCAGAACGCCTGGATCGACATCATGAAGAAGGAACTGGCCGCCGACCACCCGAACATCAAGCTCGACGACGTGGTGTACGGCAACGACGACGACCAGACCTCCTTCGACAAGACCGCGGCGCTGCTGCAGACCTACCCGAACCTGAAGGGCATCATCTCGCCCACCACGGTCGGCATCGCGGCTGCCGCTCGCTACATCTCGACCTCGGCCTACAAGGGCAAGGTCGCGGTGACGGGTCTCGGCACGCCGAACCAGATGAAGGCCTACGTCAAGGACGGCACGGTCAAGGAGTTCGCGCTCTGGAACCCGGGTGACCTCGGCTACCTCGCGGCCTACGCCGCGAAGGCCCTGATCGACGGCACCATCACGGGCAAGGAGGGTGACAGCTTCAAGGCCGGAACCCTCGGCACCTTCAAGGTCGGCGCGGACGGCACCGTCCTCCTCGGCGACCCCTTCAAGTACAACGCCAGCAACATCGACCAGTTCAACTTCTAGGTCGACAACGGGGTCCGTCCGGTCGTCCCGGCCGGACGGACCCCTCCCCGAACGTTCATTGGCGGCGTGTGCCGCTCGAACAGGAACTCACCGTCATGACTGACTTCGCCTCCATCGCACCCCGTCTCGCCGAGCAGGCGATCGAGCTGCCCTCCTGGGCCTTCGGCAACTCCGGCACGCGCTTCAAGGTCTTCGGCACCCCGGGCACTCCCCGCACCCCGCAGGAGAAGATCGCGGACGCCGCCCAGGTCAACAAGTACACCGCGCTGTCCCCGACGGTCGCCCTGCACATCCCGTGGGACAGGGTCGACGATTACGCCGCGCTCCGGGAGTACGCGCAGGGCCTCGGCGTCGACCTCGGCACGATCAACTCGAACACCTTCCAGGACGACGACTACAAGTTCGGGTCGCTGACGCACGTCGATCCCAAGATCCGCCAGAAGGCGATCGACCACCATTTCGAGTGCATCGACATCATGAACCAGACCGGATCGCGCGACCTCAAGATCTGGCTCGCCGACGGCACCAACTATCCGGGTCAGGGCGACATCCGCGGCCGCCAGGACCGGCTCGCGGACTCGCTGCAGAAGATCTACGCGCGCATCGGCGACGAGCAGCGACTCGTGCTCGAGTACAAGTTCTTCGAGCCGGCGTTCTACCACACGGATGTTCCTGACTGGGGAACGTCGTACGTGCAGGTGCAGGCCCTCGGCGACAAAGCCCTGGTCTGCCTCGACACCGGCCACCACGCACCCGGCACCAACATCGAGTTCATCGTCGCTCAGCTGCTGCGCCTCGGAAAGCTCGGCAGTTTCGATTTCAACTCGCGCTTCTATGCCGACGACGACCTCATCGTCGGCGCGGCGGATCCGTTCCAGCTGTTCCGCATCCTCTACGAGGTCATCCGCGGAGGCGGCTACGGCGCGGACTCCGGCGTCGCGTTCATGCTCGACCAGTGCCACAACGTCGAGGACAAGATCCCCGGCCAGATCCGCTCCGTGCTCAACGTGCAGGAGATGACCGCGCGCGCGCTGCTCGTCGATGGCGACGCGCTGACCGCGGCGCAGAACGCGGGCGACGTGCTGGGATCCAATGGCATCCTGATGGACGCCTTCTACACGGATGTGCGCCCGGCGCTCGCCCAGTGGCGCGAGTCGCGCGGCCTGCCCGCCGACCCCTACGCCGCCTATGCGGCATCCGGATACCAGGCCGAGATCGCCGCAGGCCGGGTTGGCGGCACCCAGGCGGGCTGGGGAGCCTGATGGCGGGCGGGTCGACTCTGTCCGCCGCGCCCCAGCGGGTCTGCTTCGAGTTGCGCGTCCGGCCCGAGCTGATCGACGAGTACATCGAGCGGCACACCGCCGTGTGGCCGACGATGCTGCGGGCGATCGAACGATCGGGCCGCCGCAACTACTCGCTTTTCCTGCGCGAGGACGGGATGCTGATCGGCTACTACGAGGTCGACGACGACGCGGCATCCGCTGAGGCGCTCGCCCTCGACCCCGACACGGCCGAGTGGGAGGCTGAGGCCGCGCGCTTCTTCGTCTCCCTCGACGGCGACCGCCCCGACCAGGGCGCCCCGCAGCTGCGCGAGGTGTTCCATCTCGAGGACCAGCTTGCGGCTCTCGCCGACTGACCCATCCACGGCCCACGACCACCGCTGAAGGAACCATGAGCACCGCATCCGACCTCGTCTCGCGCAGCAACCGTCTCGGCGCCGACCCGAAGAACACCAACTACGCCGGCGGCAACACCTCCGCGAAGGGCACCCAGACCGACCCGGTCACGGGCGAACCGGTCGAGCTGCTCTGGGTGAAGGGCTCGGGCGGCGACCTGGGCACCCTGACCGAGTCCGGGCTCGCCGTGCTGCGGATGGACCGGGTGCGCGCTCTCGTCGGCGTCTACCCCGGCGTCGAGCGCGAGGACGAGATGGTCGCGGCCTTCGACTTCTGCCTGTTCGGCAAGGGCGGCGCGGCGCCATCGATCGACACCGCGATGCACGGACTCGTCGATGCGAAGCACGTCGACCACCTGCATCCCGATTCGGGCATCGCCTTCGCCACCGCGAAGGACGGCGAGAAGCTCACCAAGAAGGCCTTCGGCGACAAGGTGGTCTGGGTGCCATGGCGTCGCCCCGGCTTTCAGCTCGGGCTCGACATCGCCGCGATCAAGGAGCAGCACCCGGACGCGATCGGCTGCATCCTGGGCGGCCACGGCATCACGGCTTGGGGGAAGTCCAGCAAGGAGTGCGAGGCCAACAGCCTCTGGATCATCCGCACCGCCGAGGAGTACCTGGCCCAGAACGGCAAGAAGGCGCCGTTCGGGCGCGAGGTGGTGAAGAACAAGGCCCTGCCGTCGGCCGAACGGCGCGCCAAGGCCGCCGCGATCGCGCCGACGATCCGCGGAATCGCCAGCCACGACCACCCGATGGTCGGTCACTTCACCGACTCGGAGGTCGTGCTCGACTTTCTGGCATCGGCGAACGCGCCGAAGCTGGCGGCGCTCGGCACGAGCTGCCCCGACCACTTCCTGCGCACCAAGATCAAGCCGATGCTGCTCGACCTTCCGGCCGGGGCATCCGTGGAGGATTCGATCGCGCGGCTGAAGGAGCTGCACGAGGAGTACCGGCGCGACTACACCGCCTACTACGACCGCTACGCCACCGCCGACAGCCCGGCGATCCGCGGCGCCGACCCCCTCGTCGTGCTGGTACCCGGCGTCGGCATGTTCAGCTACGGCGCGAACAAGCAGACCGCCCGCGTCGCAGGCGAGTTCTACGTCAACGCCATCAACGTGATGCGCGGAGCCGAGTCGATCTCGACGTACCAGCCGATCCCCGAGAGCGAGAAGTTCCGCATCGAGTACTGGGCGCTCGAGGAGGCCAAGCTGCAGCGGATGCCGAAGCCGAAGTCCCACGCGACGCGCATCGCCCTCGTGACCGGAGCCGCGTCGGGCATCGGCAAGGCCATCGCCACCCGGCTCGCGGCGGACGGCGCCTGCGTCGTCATCGCCGACCTCGACCTGAAGAACGCCCAGGCGGCCGCCGCCGAGATCGGCGCTGCATATCCCAACAGCAGCGACGTCGCGATCGGAGTCCAGGTGAATGTCACCGACGCCGACGCGATCGCCCGCGGCGTGCAGGATGCCGTGCTCGCCTTCGGCGGCATCGACATCGTCGTCAACAACGCGGGCGTCTCGTTGAGCAAGTCATTGCTCGAGACCACGGAGAAGGACTGGGACTTCCAGCACGACATCATGGCCAAGGGCTCGTTCCTGGTGAGCAAGGCCACGGCGCCCGTGCTGATCGGACAGGGCATGGGCGGCGACGTGGTCTACATCGCGTCGAAGAACTCCGTGTTCGCCGGCCCGAACAACATCGCCTACTCGGCGACCAAAGCCGACCAGGCCCACCAGGTGCGGCTGCTCGCAGTGGAGCTCGGCGAGCACGGCATCAAGGTCAACGGGATCAACCCCGACGGCGTGGTGCGCGGCTCGGGCATCTTCGCCAGCGGCTGGGGGGCCAACCGGGCGAAGACCTACGGGATCGACGAGCAGGACCTCGGCGCCTTCTACGCCCAGCGCACCATCCTCAAGCGGGAGGTGCTGCCCGAGAACGTCGCGAACGCGGTCGCGGTGCTGACCGGGCCGGACCTGTCGCACACGACCGGGCTGCACATCCCGGTGGACGCGGGCGTCGCGGCCGCGTTCCTGCGTTAGGGCGCATCGTGGCACGCAGGGCGAGTGGGGGCGCGGTCGCGGCGGTCGACCTCGGCGCGACGAGCGGTCGCGTCATCCTGGGTTACGTGGGTCATGACGAGCTGCGGCTGACCGACGTCGCACGCTTCGCCAACGCACCGGTGCGCACGCTCGACGGCCTGCACTGGAGCGTGCTCGAGCTCTACCGCGACGTGGTCGAGGGGCTCGCCGCCGCGGTGCGCCAGGAGCCGCAGCTGCGCAGCATCGGCATCGACTCCTGGGCCGTCGACTACGCCCTGATGCGCGATGGACGGATGCTGGGCACCCCCTACGCCTACCGCGACGAGCGAAACCTGCCTGCCGTCGACGCCGTGCACGCCGTCGTCTCGCCCGGCGAGCTGTACGCCGCGAACGGCTTGCAGCACCTGCCGTTCAACACGCTCTTCCAGCTCACCGCGGATCGAACGGCCGGCACGCTCGACCTCGCCGACTCGTTTCTGCTGCTGCCCGATCTGCTTGGCTACTGGCTGACCGGACGCAGCGTGGCCGAGCGCACCAACGCCTCAACCACCGGCCTGCTCGGCGTCGCGACCGGCGAGTGGGACTTCGCGCTGGCCGAACGACTCGGGATCCCACCCCACATCTTCCGCTCCCTCGTCGACGCGGGGACCGAGATCGGAGGGCTCGCCCCGTCCGCGGTGCGCGGCATCGGATCGACGAGCGTGGTGGTCACCACGGTCGGATCGCACGACACGGCATCGGCGATCGTCGCCATCCCGGCATCCGGATCCGATTTCGCCTACATCTCGAGCGGCACGTGGTCGCTCGTCGGGGTGGAACTCGAGCGTCCCGTGCTCACCGAGGCCAGCCGGCTCGCCGGCTTCACCAACGAGGGCGGCGTGGACGGACGGGTGCGCTACCTGCACAACGTGATGGGCCTCTGGCTGCTCAGCGAATGCGTGCGTGACTGGGAACGCAGCGGCGAGACCATCTCGCTGCCGACCCTGCTCGCCCAGGCCGGCGAGGTGACCGCGCCCGTCCCGGTGTTCGACGTGGACGACGAGGCGTTCCTCGCTCCCGGCGACATGGTGACGCGCATCGAGGCCTGGTTCGCCTCGCGTGGCCTCGCGGCTCCCGCCTCACGCCCGGATCTGGTCCGCTCGATCCTGCAGAGCCTGGCGGATGCCTACGCCCGTCACATCGCGTCGGCCTCGGAACTGAGCGGCCGGCCGGTGTCGGTCGTGCACATCGTGGGCGGCGGCAGCCAGAACGGTCTGCTCTGCCAGCTCACCGCCGACGCGGCCGGGCTGCCGGTGCTCGCCGGCCCCGTTGAGGCGACCGCGATCGGCAACGTGCTGGTTCAGGCGCGCGCCCAGGGTCTGGTCACCGGCGACCTCGAGGCCCTGCGCGCGCTCGTCGTCGCGGCGTTCCCGGTCGTGCGCTACCAGCCGCGCGGGTGACCAACCCGCGGCCGCCTTCCCAATTGTCTGACGATCAAGTAGATTGTCTGACAATCCATGATGAGCGAAGGGGCGACCGGATGTCGTTGAGCGGATCGACCACGGCGCGGCCGAGCGTGATCTACGACGCGCTTCGCGCGGCGATCCTCAGCCAGAGCCAGCGCCCCGGCCAGGCCGTCACCGAGTCGGCTGTCGCTCTCGCCTTCGGTGTCAGCCGGCCCACCGCGAAGATCGCGATCGAGCAGTTGGTTGCGGACGGCCTGCTGCACCGCGAGCCCAATGCTGCGGCCCGCGTGCCGACGCTCGGCCCCGACGACATCCGCGACGTGTTCGACAATCGGGCGATCGTCGAGTCCGCGGTGTCCGCCGCACTCGCGCGGACGGGCGCGGTTCCGCCCGCCGCCGTGGCGGCGCAGCGCGAGCTGCTTCGGCATCCCGGCGACTTCGCGCCGTTCGACATCGCCTTTCACCGCGCCCTCGGCGCCGGGCAGCCGAGCCCACGGCTCGCCCGCCTGCACGCACTCCTCATGGGTGAGGTCGAGCTCGGGATCGGGCAGGTGCACGCCCACCATCTGCTCGACGCGGCCACCGTCGCCGCCCAGCACCAGGGCATCCTCGACGCGATCATCGCCGGCGACCCGGCGCTGGCCGCACGCCTCACCCGCGATCACATCGACGGCGCTCGCGACGCCCTCCTCATCCACCTCACCCCGAGCCACGACAGCACAGCCCACGGAGACGACTGATGGTCACGAGACAGTTCCCCCGGCCGAAGGACGTCTTCGACCTGATGAAGTTCAAAGCGCCCGACCTCAACGGCAAACGCAGGCGGCTTGCGTCGGCGTTGACCATCGCCGACCTTCGGACCATCGCGAAGCGGCGCACGCCGAAAGCGGCCTTCGACTACACCGACGGGTCCGCCGAGCAGGAGATCTCACTGGCGCGTGCCCGGCAGGCGTTCGAGGACATCGAGTTCAGCCCGTCGATCTTGCGCGGCATGGCTGACGTTGATACCTCATCGACCGTCCTCGGCGGTCCGATGGCTCTGCCGTTCGCGATCGCACCGACCGGATTCACCCGGTTGATGCAGACCGAAGGTGAGATCGCGGGCGCGAGCGCAGCCCGCGCCTCGGGAATCCCCTTCACGCTCTCCACCCTCGGGACGACATCGATCGAGGATGTGAAGCGGGCGAACCCGGATGGTCGCAACTGGTTCCAGCTGTACGTGATGCGCGATCGCGAGATCAGCTACGAGCTCACCCGCCGCGCCGCCGCCGCCGGCTTCGACACGCTGCACTTCACGGTCGACACCCCGGTCGCCGGCGCGCGTCTGCGCGACAAGCGCAACGGCTTCTCGATTCCGCCCCAGCTCACGCTGGGCACGATCATCAATGCGATTCCGCGTCCGTGGTGGTGGTGGGACTTCCTCACAACACCCAAACTCGAGTTCGCCTCGCTCTCTTCGACGGGTGGAACCGTGGGCGAGTTACTGGACGCGGCGATGGATCCGACGATCTCGTTCAAAGATCTCGACGTGATCCGCGGGATCTGGCCCGGCAAGATCGTGATCAAGGGGGTGCAGAACGTTCAGGATGCCGCCAAGCTCGCCTCGCTCGGCGTCGACGGCATCGTGCTCAGCAACCACGGCGGCCGTCAGCTGGACCGCGCCCCGATCCCCTTCCACCTGCTCCCGGATGTCGCCCGCGAGGTCGGCGCGGACGTCGAGATCGGCGTCGACACCGGCATCATGTCGGGCGCCGACATCGTCGCCTCGATCGCCCTCGGCGCGGACTTCACCATGATCGGCCGCGCGTACCTCTACGGCCTGATGGCCGGCGGGCGCGCCGGGGTCGACCGCACCATCGCCATCCTCAGCGAGCAGCTCGTGCGCACCATGAAGCTGCTCGGCGTCGCATCCCTCGCGGAGCTGAATCCTGGGCACGTCACCCAACTCGAGCGGCTCATCCCGCGGGCCAAGAGCGCGGCCGCCGCCAAGAAATCCTGAACCGGTTTCACGGCGGAACTGAACCCCCGGCGGCTCGGGATCGTGTCACCTTCTGACGGCCTCCGCACGCGAGGCCCGCGACGAAGGGCAGGTGACCGAGATGGCCGGCAGCGCACAGAGCGGACCGAGAGTTTTGAGGATCGTCAGCGCGATTCTTCTCCTGGTGATGGGCGGCTTCCACCTGTTCCTCGTCTTCGACGGGGTCGGGGGCACACTGGGTGTGCTTTTCGTGCTGAACGCCGTCGCGGCTCTCGTGCTCGCTATCGCGATGCTGGTGGCGCGCGGCCGGCTCCTCAAGATCGCGACCGTGTTGAGCCTGCTGTTCATCATCGCGAGCCTGGCATCGCTCTTCCTGGCGCTCACGGTGGGGCTGTTCGGCATCAGCGAGTCGTGGACGTTCACGCTCGTGCCCGAGACGATCGTCGTCGAGGCGATCGGGATCGTGGTGCTGGCGATCACGACCGCGCGGGTGCTGCGCCGGAGGCCGGCCGCCGCGTAGGAGGCGGCCTCAGAGACCCGCTTCAGCGGCGAGCCACGCTCCGGCGATCAGTTCGCTGCCGAGCGGCGTCGGATGCACGCCGTCCGCGGCGAGGGAGGCATTGCCGTCGCCCTGCGCCGCCGCCTCGGCAAGCAGCGACTGCAGCGGCACGAAGGCTGCCCCGAACTCGACCGCCAGCTGCGCCACCACCGCACGCTTGGCATCCAGATCCTCGGCTCCCCAGCGCTGCTGCTCGGCGGTCACCGGGAGCACGAACGGCTCGACCAGGATCATCCTCGGAGCGAGCCGCTCCTGCGCATCATCGAGCAGGGTCCAATAGGTGGCCGCGAAATCGTCGGCCGTCGTCGGGTCGTCGCTGTCATAGCGGCGCCAGGTGTCGTTGACCCCGACGTAGACCGAGAGCAGCTCGGGATCGTGGTCGAGGGCGTCGGTCTCCCACCGCCCCCGGAGGTCGACGGCGCGATCGCCACTGATGCCGGTGTTGATGACCGGGCGGACGTCTCCGCGGGACGCGAGCGCCTCGGCGATGAGCCGCACGTAGCCGTGACCGAGACGATCGGGATCCTCCCGGCGACCGGCATCCGTGATGCTGTCGCCGATGAACACGATGGGACGGGTCATGCGTCCAGCCTAGAGATGCCGTGCCGACGCGCCAGGATGGAGGCATGTCCGACCACATCATCGTGCTGCCGGGCGGCGGCTACACCGATCTCGCGCCGCACGAGGGCGAGCCGATCGCGGAGTGGCTGCGGGGTGTCGGGGTGGCGGCCTCGGTGTTCGCGTATCCGGTGCAGACGCGGCACCCCGGTCCCCTCGACGCCGTCCGGGCCGAGGTGCGCCGGGTGCGGGCGGCGGGAGCGGAGCGCGTCGGGCTCCTGGGCTTCTCGGCAGGCGGTCACGCGGCCGGTCACGCGACCCTGGCTCCGGATGCCACAGCCGACGAACGAGTCGATCTCGCGATCCTCTGCTACCCGGTGGTCTCGATGGAGCTCGAGACCCACGCCCACTCGCGGATGCAGCTGATCGGCCTCGACGCCTCCCCCGAACTGCGGGCCGCGACATCCCTCGACCGGCTGGTGACGGCGGAGGCACCGCCCTTCTTCGTCTGGCATACCGCAGAGGACGCCTCGGTACCGGTGCAGCACAGCTATCTGCTCGGAAACGCGCTCGCCGCGAATGGAATCCCGCACGCCCTGCACGTGTTCTCCCGGGGGAGGCACGGATTGGCCTTCGCCGCCGGCGAAGGCACCGCCGAGGCCTGGACGACACTGTGCGCAGCGTGGCTGCGAGAAGAGGGATGGATCGCATGAGCGACTGGAACGACAAGATGATCACCGCATTCCGCGACGGGCATGGCACCGCCGGGCAGTTCGGACGCGGCCTGGTGATCATGCACACCATCGGAGCCAAGTCCGGCGACGAGCGACTCATCCCGGTCGCCAGCATGCGCAACGACGACGGCTGGCTCGTGATGGCGTCGGCCGCCGGCTCGCCCAGGCACCCTGGCTGGTACCACAACCTCAAGAAGCACCCCGAGTTCGAGATCGAGGTCCCCGCCGAGGCCGACGGCATCGAGACCGTGAACGTGACGGCGACCGAGCTGGGCGACGATGAGTACCCGGCCGCGTGGACGGCGTTCACCACCAAGATGCCGAACTTCCTCGAATACGAGAAGACCACCGAGGGACGGCGGATGCCGCTGTTCCAGCTCTCTCCGCGCTAGCTCAGCGCGCCCAGGAGCGCACCCGCCACGGTGTTGTGGATGGACTCCGTGTCGGAGGGGTGGTAGATGCCCGCGAGCACGTCGCGCTGCAGGCGGGCGAGCTCGCTCGCTGAGCGGTACCCGCCGCCGCCCGCGACCCGCAACGCCTGATCCACCACGTAGCGCGCGGCCTCGGTCGAGCGGTGCTTGGCTCCCGTCAGGTAGCGGAACCAGTCGCCGCCGTGGTTGACGAGGGTGTCGACGTCGGAGGCCAGGCCCTCGAGCTCGGGACGAAGGCCGTCGAGCCGAAGCGCGGCATCCGCGATCCGCCACCGGATGTCGGGGTCATGTGCCAGGGCGGCCCCGCCGTTCTTGAGACTGGTGCGCTTCTGCGCCGCCTCGACGGCGAGCTCGAGCGCGCGGTCCGCGATGCCCGCGTACACCGAGCCGATCAGCAGCAGGAAGTTGCTGAAGATCCCGAACACGAAGGGGTCGGCGTTCGGTCCGACCGGTAGGAAGCGCGAGACGTCGGCGTCGGCGACCACCGCGTGATCGAGCTTCGTGGTGTTGCTCTGGGTGGCCCGCATCCCAAGGGTGTCCCAGTCATCCAGGGTCGCGACACCTGCAACGGGGGTTTCGGCCGTGTCACGTCTCAGGAAGCCGTGCACCAGGCGCGGACCCTCCTCGGCGCCCTCTCCCCCGGTCTGCTTGCCGAAGATGCCGAGCCGGGTCCAGGCGGGGGCGAGGGAGGTGAAGATCTTCGTCCCGGTGAAGGCGAAGCCCCCGTCGACGCGGTCGACGCGGGTCAGCGAGTTCCAGAGAACGAGGTCGTTGCCGCCCTCCGAGTTGCCGAAGGCGAAGAGTTCGCCCTTCTCGGCATCCGAGAGCACCCAGTCGAGGCTGCTGTCGCCGCGGTCATGCAGCACCCGGGCGACGCCGACCCAGACCAGGTGCATGTTGATCCCCAGCGCCGTCGCGGGTGCATAGCTCGCGAGCAGACGCTGGTCTCGAGCGGTCTCGAGCAGGCTGCGCGGCGCGAGGTAGCCGGCCGCGCGCAACTCGTCGAGATCCTCGGCGAAGAAGGCGTTGTCGCGGTCGTAGCCGGCGGCGCGGGAGCGGATGCGGCCGAGCAGTTCCGGGGTCAGTGCAGACACGTCTCGAGGCTAGTCCGCGGTCGCGTCGGTCGCCGGGCTCGGCTGCTGCCGCTGGCTCAGCAGAGTCGCCGCGACGGCCAGCGCACCGACCAGCGCGAGCCCGACGACCGTCCCGGCGATCCCGACCACGGGAGCAGCGAGCGGGGTCAGCAGCGCCAGCGTCGCCGCCGGAAAGAGGACAAGCCCTGGCACCTCTCCCGGCACGCCGAACGGGCGATGGAGCACGTAGAGCACGACGAAGAAGACGGCGACCGGGAGAGCGAGAGCGTAGCCCGTCGCGATCAACCCGATCCAGGGTTCGTGGCCCGCCGCGTCGACCGCGACTTCGAGGCCCGCGCCGACGGCTGCGATCGCCGCGAACGGAACGTAGTGGCCGTACCCCCAGAAGTACGACCAGCTCGGCCGGCGCCGCAGACCGGCTTCGGTCGGCTCGAGGAAGTAGAGCCACCAGATGGCGAACACCAGCACGAGGCCCGCCAGACCGATCGCGACGAGCACTGGGGTCAGCCCGGATTCCTCGAGCGCTCGCTGCATCGCCCCGGTGGCAGCGGCGATCACCTCCCCCAGCAGGATGATCACGAACAGCGAGTAGCGCTCGGCGATATGACCGGGATGCCAGCTCGTGCGCACGCGCCACTCGGCCCACACGGGCACCGTCATCTCGGCGATGATCAAAACGAGAAAGGTCGGGGTCTGCCATTCCGCGGGAAGCAGCAGCCGCAGCACCCACAGGACCTGGACCGCGATGATGCCGCCCGCGTACTTGAACGCGGCCTCGCGCGTCTCCGGATGCTCGACTCCGGCACGGATCCACTGCCCGACCATCGCGACGCGCATGACGACGTAGCCGATCGTGATGGCGCGGAAGTCATTGTGCTCGAACGCCGCCGAGACCCCGGCCGCCACCACCAGCACGCCCGCCATCTGCACCAGGGTGAGCCCCCGGTACAGCGCGTCGTCCACGTCGAAGGCCGAAGCGAACCAGGTGAAGTTGACCCAGGCCCACCACACGGCGGCGAACACCATCAGAAACGCGGCGATGCCCGCCGGATGCCCGAGGACGAGGTCGTGTGCGAGCTCCCCGGTGAGCGAGGCGACCGCGACCACGAAGGTCAGGTCGAAGAGCAGCTCGAGCGGACTCGAGGCGCGGCGGGCCTCCGTGCTGCTGCGGCCGCGCATCCGCACATGCAATTGACGCGGACCGGCTCCCATGCGGTGAGCCTAGCGAGCGGTCTCGACGCGGAGCTCCTCGGCGATCGCGCGCACGCCGACCTCCACCTCGGCGAAGGAGGTCGAGAGCGGCGACAGCCCCAACCGGATTCCGCTCGGCCGCCGGAAGTCGGGAATCACGCCGCGCTCCCACAGGCGCGGCATGAGCGCCTCGAACGCCGGGTGGTCGAGCGTCACGTGGGATCCGCGACGAGCCGGGTCGCGCGGACTCGCGAGTGCGGCATCCGGAAGAAGCTCGTCGGCGGCCGCGATCGCGAACTCGGTGAGGGCGATGGACTTGGCCCGGATGGCGTCGATCCCCGCCTCCTCGATCAACGCGACGGTGCCCTGCAGGCCGGCCATCGCGAGGATCGATGGGGTGCCGCTGAGGACGCGGCGCATCCCGTCACCGGGCTGATAGCCCTGGCCCATCTCGAACGGTCGGGCCGAGCCGATCCATCCGGTGATCGGCTGCCGGAAGCCGTCATGCAGCCGGGCGGCGACGTAGGCGAAGGCGGGAGCGCCCGGTCCGCCGTTGAGGTACTTGTAGCCGCAGCCGACCGCGAGATCCACGCCCCAGGCGTCGAGCTCGTGCGGCAGGACGCCGGCCGAATGACAGAGGTCCCAGAGCATCAGGGCGCCCGACTCGTGCACGAGGGAAGTGATCTCGGGGAGGTCTGCCAGGTATCCGGAGCGGTACGCGATCGCGCTCAGCACCACGACGGCGGTGCGGTCGGTGAGCACCGACGCGACGCGTTCGGGCGTGACATCCGCCTCGTCGATCCAGCGCACCGTGAGCCCGCGCTCGGCCGCGATCGACTCGACCAGGTAGCGATCGGTCGGGAAGTCGTCGCGGTCGATGACGATCTCGGTGCGGCCCGGACGCAGCTCGAGCGCCGCCCGAATCAGCTTGTAGAGCAGCACCGTCGTCGAGTCCCCGATCACGGTCTGACCGGATGCCGCGCCGAGCGTGACCCGCCCGAGCTCGTCGCCGATCTGCACCGGCAACTCGAGCCAGCTCTCATCCCAGCCGCGGATCAGGCGCTCCGCCCACTGCTCGCGCATGACCGCGTCGACCCGATCGACGGATGCCGCGAGCGGCCGCCCGAGAGAGTTGCCGTCGAGGTACGCCGCGACGCCCGGCGCGGGCAGGAACCGCTCGCGATACCGCGCAAGCGGATCGGCGGCATCGAGTTCAGCGCCCCCGGCCCTCACGCTGTGCGCGCCGCCCACTCGTCTTCGAGGATCGCGTAGATGCCGGTGTCATCCCATTTGCCGCGCAGCATGATGTCTTTCACGAAGAAGGCCTCCTCGCGCATGCCGAGGCGCCGGCACAGCGCGATCGACGCCGCATTGAGCGGATCGAGCTCGGCGCGCACCCGGTGCATCCCCAATGCGCCGAACGCGAGGTCGAGCAGCGCGGTGGCCGCCTCGCGTGCGTAGCCCTTGCCGTGATGGTCGGGGTGGAAGACCCAGCCGACCTCGGCGCCGAGGTTCTCGACGCTGACGATCGACAGGAAGAGCTGGCCGATGACCCGGCCGTCCAACTCGACCGCCGGCTGGATCCAGTCGTGGTCGGCCGCCAGTCGAGTCGCAGCGACGTACTTGTCGATGGCTTCGACGACCTCCTCGCGCGATCGTGCGTCGTTCAGGAGGTAACGATGGTTCCCCTGGTCGGACTGGTAGGCGTAGACGTCATCCAGATCGCCGGTCGTCATCGGCCGGATGACCAGCCGCTCGGTGCGGATCGGATCGTGGAACTCGAAGGGCAGGCTCACGCGCCGAGCGTACCGAGCACCTCGGTCAACTGCGCGACGGCCCAGTCCAAGTCGTCACGCTCGACGACGATCGGCGGCGCGAGGCGGATGGTCGACCCGTGCGTGTCCTTCGCGAGCACGCCTCGCTCCGCCAGCAGTTCGCACAGCTGCCGGCCCGTGCCGAGAGCGGGATCGATGTCGATCCCCGCCCACAGCCCCGCACCACGTACCGCGACCACCCCGTGGCCGATCAGGGCGCGCAGCCGGCCCTGCAGGTGCTCACCGAGCTCGGCGGCGCGACGCTGGTAGTCGCCGCTCTCGAGCAGGCCGACCACGGCGAGGCCGACCGCCGCCGCCAGCGGGTTGCCCCCGAAGGTCGAGCCGTGCTCGCCCGGATGCAGCACCCCGAGGATGTCCGCGTCGCCGACGACGGCGCTGACCGGCACGATGCCGCCGCCGAGCGCCTTGCCGAGCAGGTACAGGTCGGGGATCACGCCCGCGTTGTCGCATTGGAAGGTCGCGCCGGTCCGTCCGAGTCCCGACTGGATCTCGTCGGCGATGAACAGGATGTCGCGTTCCTTCGTGAGCCGCCGCACCGCGGGGAGGTAGTCCGCGGGCGGGACGATGACGCCGGCCTCCCCCTGGATCGGCTCGACCAGCACCGCGACGACGTCACGCCCTAGCGGGCTGTCCAAGGCGGACTCGAGGGCCGCGGCATCCCCGTACGGAACCGAGACGAAGCCCGGGGTGTACGGGCCGAAGTCGGCGCGCGCCTCCGGATCGCTGCTGAAGCTGATGATGGTGGTGGTGCGGCCGTGGAAGTTGCCGTCCATCACGACGATCGTCGCGCGATCGTGCTCGACCCCCTTCACGCGATAGCCCCAGGCGCGCGCGACTTTGATCGCCGACTCCACGGCCTCGGCGCCGGTGTTCATCGGGAGCACCATGTCTTTGCCCGCCAGCTTCGCGAGGCCCTCGAGGAAGGGGCCGAGCATGTCGTTGTGGAAGGCGCGACTGGTCAGGGTGATGCGGTCGAGTTGAGCCTTGGCCGCATCGACGAGCACCGGATGCCCGTGGCCGAAGTTCACCGCCGAGTACGCGGCGAGGCAGTCGAGGTAGCGCTTGCCATCGACGTCGGTGACCCAGGCGCCGAAGCCCTCGTGGACGACGACGTCGAGCGGGTGGTAGTTGTGCGCGCCGAACTCCTCGACTTGTTCGATGTATCTGGCGCTCTTCGTGGAAAGCGTTGTCGGATCTGTCGAGTTACCCGGGGTCATCGTCGCAGTTCCAAGGTGCAGCACTTGACTCCGCCACCGCCGAGGAGGAGCTCGCTCAAGTCGAGGCCGTGAGGGGTGAAGCCGCGCTCGCGCAGCTGACGCTCGAAGTCGGTCGCTCGCGAGGCGATGACCACGTTCTTGCCGTCGCTGAAGGAGTTGAGGCCGAGCACGGCGGCGTCGGCATCGTTGACCTGGATGGCATCCGGGAACCGCTCGTCGAGGATGTCGAGTGAGGCCGCGTCGAAGGCCTTGGAGAGGAAGGCGATCGACCCGGGGCCGCCGTTCGAATCCAGAACCGCGAGCGCCGTGTCCAGGTGGTAGAAGCTCGGGTCGACCAGGGTCAGCGTCACGACCTCACGGTTGTAGATCCGGCGCAACTCGTCGTGACTTGCGGCGTCGCTGCGGAACCCGGTGCCCGCGTAGATGGTGTCGCCGACGAGCAGGAAGTCGCCCTCGCCCTCGTTGGTGGAGACCGGCTCGGCCACGGTGAAGCCGTTCGCGCCGAACCACTCCATGTAGGCGGGTCCTTCCGGCTGGCGCTCCGGGTACTGGAACTTCGCGCCGTAGGCGATGCCGTCGAGCACGAACCCGCCGTTCGCGGCGTAGACCATGTCGGGCAGTCCGCCGAGCCCGTCGATCAGGTGCACCTCGTAGCCGAGCTCCTGATACTTCGCGTAGAGGGTCTCCCACTGCCGCACGGCGAGGCTCGTGTCGGTGGGGTCCTCCGGATGCATCCACGGGTTGATCCGGTAGCTGACCGTGAAATGATCCGGGCGGCACATCAGCACGGTTCGGCGCGTCGCGACGCGTTCGGGGGCTGAGGCGGAGGGCTGGGTCATGGTCATGCCTTCAGTTTCGCACGCACGCATCCGGACGTTCAGAGCGTGCGGCGCAGGGAATCAGCGTGATCACCTCGCCGAATGCAAGGAATCTCCATATCATGGCGCAGTGGACAATCTCGACTATGGCATCCTCGACCTGCTCCGCCAGAACGCTCGGGCCGGCTACGGCGACATCGGCGAGCGCGTGGGGCTGTCGGCCTCGGCGGTGAAGCGACGCGTGGACCGGCTCGTGGCCGACGGCGTCATCCGCGCGTTCACGATCCAGGTCGACCCCGCCGTCGACGGCCTGGCGACCGAGGCCTACGTCGAGTTGTTCTGCCGGGGCACCGTCGCTCCCGATGAGCTCAAGCGCATCCTGTCCGGCGTGCCAGAAGTGGTGGATGCCTCGACCGTCACGGGTTCAGCCGACGCCATGGTGCACATCCGCTCGCGCAACATCCCCTCCCTGGAGGACGCGCTGGAGCGGGTGCGGATCGCGCCGTCGGTGGATCACACCCGCAGTGCGATCGTGCTGTCGCACCTGATCCACCGCAGCTACGACTGACGCGGGATCCGAGCTCTCGGGGTGGCCGCACCTCGTTCTACGCCGCGGCGCCGACCAGGGTCCGGATCGGACCCGTCGCGACGGACGCGGTGTCGTCGACGAGGTAGCGCGAGTAGGCCGGGATGGTCAGGAACGTCGGGTAGTCATCACCCAGCGTCACCAGCCGGAACACCTCCGCCGCCTCGTCGAACTTGTCTTCCGGGATCCGGGTGGCGCTTGCGAGCGTCTCGTCGAGCAAGCGCTCGACCAGCTCTCGCGTGATCGGCGTGCTCTGCTGCGTCACGATCCCCTGGTGCATCCACTGCCAGAGCTGTGAGCGGCTGATCTCGGCGGTCGCGGCGTCCTCCATGAGGTCGTCGATCGCCGCCGCGCCGACGCCGCGCAGCCAACTCTCGAGGTAACGGACTGCGATCGAGACGTTGGCGCGCACGCCCTCGTCGGTCACCTCGCCGTCGATGCGCAGGTCGAGCAGGTCGGCCGCCTCCACGTGCACGTCGGAGCGCTGGCGATCCACCTGGTTGGGGCGATCGCCGAGGACGGCGTCGAACTCGGCGCGCGCCGTCTCGATCAGATCCGGATGCGCGACCCAGGTGCCGTCGAATCCGTCGCCGGCTTCCCTGCGCTTGTCGGCCGTGACCTGCTCGAGCGCCCGCTGAGTCACCGCCGGATTGCGCCGATTCGGGATGAAGGCACTCATGCCCCCGATGGCGTGCGCTCCGCGCTTGTGGCAGGCCTGCACGAGCAGCTCGGTGTATGCCCGCATGAAGGGGACCGTCATCGTGATCTTCGCGCGGTCCGGCAGCACGAAACTCGCGCCGCGGCCGCGGAAGTTCTTGATGATCGAGAAGATGTAGTCCCAGCGGCCGGCGTTCAGGCCGGCGCAGTGATCGCGCAGCTCGTAGAGGATCTCGTCCATCTCGAACGCGGCCGGGATCGTCTCGATCAGCACCGTGGCGCGGATCGTGCCGTGCGGGATGCCGAGCGCGTTCTCGCTGAAGGTGAAGATGTCGTCCCAGAGCCGGGCCTCGAGGTGGTTCTCGGTCTTCGCCAGGTAGAAGTACGGACCGCTGCCGCGGGCGATCAGCTCCTTCGCGTTGTGGAAGAAGTAGAGACCGAAGTCGACCAGCGAGCCGGATGCCGGACTCGCGATGCCCGCCGGGTCGATGTAGCGCAGGTGCTTCTCGACCAGGTGCCAGCCGCGCGGGCGCATGACGATGGTCGGGGTGCGCTCGGCGTCGACCTGATACTCCTTGCCGTCGGCGCTCGTGAAGTCCAGCTGCCCGCGGATGGCGTCACTCAAGGTGAGCTGGCCGCCGATCACGTTCGCCCAGGTCGGGCTGGTGGCATCCTCCTGGTCGGCCAGCCAGACCTTCGCGCCCGAGTTCAGGGCGTTGATCGCCATCTTGCGATCGGTCGGTCCGGTGATCTCGACACGGCGGTCCTCGAGCCCGGGACCGGGGCCGGCGACCTGCCAGCTCGCGTCCTCGCGGACGCCGCGCGTCTCGTCGAGGAAGCGGAGGTCGCGGCCGTTGTCGATCGCGGCGCGCCGCTGCATCCGGGCGTCGAGGCGGTCGTGGCGGCGGCCGGCGAACTGGTCGTGCAGCCGGGTGAGGAAGGCGAGCGCCTCGGGGGTGAGGATCTCGTCGAAGCGGCTGGCCGGCTCGGCGAGCACCTGCATCCGGTCATTCGTGTTCATGTCTATCTCCTTCAAGTCGAACCGATCACCGAGACGGCGATCGGAGCTGGCGTCGCGGCGGAGGTCAGAAATGACCTCCGCTCTAAGCTCCAGCGCTGAATTGCGCGGACTCGGTCGAGCCCACGAGCGCGAGGGTCGCGCTGTCGGGGTTGAGGGCGGTGGCGATCCGATCGAAGTAGCCGGTGCCCACCTCCCGCTGGTGCTTGGTCGCGGTGTAGCCGCGGCTCTCCGCCGCGAACTCGGCCTCTTGCAGCTCCACGTACGCGCTCATCTGACGGTCGCGGTAGCCGGAGGCGAGTTCGAACATCCCGTGGTTGAGGGAGTGGAAACCGGCGAGGGTGATGAACTGGAACGCGTAGCCCATGGCGCTCAGTTCCCGCTGGAAGCTCGCGATCTGCGCGTCATCCAGGTGGCGCTTCCAGTTGAAGCTCGGCGAGCAGTTGTACGCCAGCTTCTGGTCGGGGAACTCGGAGTGAATGCTCTCGGCGAAGGTGCGCGCGAGCTCGAGGTCGGGCTCCGCCGACTCCACCCAGAGCAGGTCGGCGTAGGGGGCATAGGCATGTCCGCGCGCCAGGACCGGCCCGATCCCGTTCTGCACCTCGTAGAAGCCTTCGGCCGTGCGGGTTCCGGTCAGGAACTCGCGGTCGCGCTCGTCGTGGTCGCTGGTCAGCAGGGTCGCGGCGAGCGAGTCGGTGCGGGCGATGATGATGCTCGGCACACCGGCGACGTCGGCGGCGAGCCGTGCCGCGTTGAGGGTGCGGATGTGCTGGCCGGTCGGCACGAGCACCTTGCCGCCCATGTGGCCGCACTTCTTCTCGCTCGCGAGTTGATCCTCCCAGTGCACGCCCGCCGCGCCGGCCTCGATCATCGAGAGCATCAGTTCGTAGGCGTTGAGGGGGCCGCCGAAGCCGGCCTCGGCGTCGGCGACGATCGGCGCGATCCAGTCGCGCGTGGTCTCGCCCTCGGCAAACTCGATCTGCCCAGCGCGCAGCAGTGCGTTATTGATACGCCTCACCACTGCGGGAACGGAGTTGGCGGGATACAAGCTCTGGTCGGGGTAGGTCTGCCCGCTGAGGTTGCCGTCGGCGGCGACCTGCCAGCCGCTCAGGTAGATCGCCTGCAGCCCGGCGCGCATCTGCTGCAAGGCCTGGTTGCCGGTGATGGCTCCGAGTGCGGCGACCCACTCATCGGGGTTCTCGCCGTTGTTCTGAATCAGCTGCCACAGCTTCTCGGCGCCGCGAC
The DNA here is from genome assembly GCA_036499485.1 of Pseudolysinimonas sp. GTDB lineage: Bacteria > Actinomycetota > Actinomycetes > Actinomycetales > Microbacteriaceae > Lysinimonas. The sequence continues at coordinate 41,907 of DASYDQ010000038.1, forward strand.
GAGCGAGCGTCTGCTCCTCACGAACCGGGCCGCGCAGGGCGATGACGTCCTCCGCGGCGTAGTCGCGGCGCACGTCGCTCCACCGCGGGTCGGCGGCCCATTCGGCCTCGAGCTCGGCGGCGGTCTGGGTCTGGTCTCCGGCGTAAGTCGGGATGGTGGTCATAGGGTGCTCCTTCACTTGGTCTGCGTCGACTCTGCGGCCGCGACACGCTGTCTTCGCGAGATTGGTACCCAGAAATATCGCCACCTTTCTGTTTTCTCGAAGAAGGGGCATGGCATCCTGGGATGCATGGCACAGAAGCAGAGCGCGGCCGTCGACGATGATGATGTGCTCGACTCGCTCACGATCGGCCGTCGCATCCGTCAGCTCCGGGTGGACCGCGGCCTCACCCTCGACGCCCTCGCCACCGCGATCGGGCGCGCGCCCTCGCAGGTGTCGGTGATCGAGAACGGCAAGCGCGAGCTCAAGCTGGGCGAGCTGCAGAAGCTCGCCCAGGCCCTCGGCACCACCCTCGACGAGCTGCTCAGCTCCGAGCCGCCGTCGAGGCGGGCCGCGCTCGAGATCGCGCTGGAGCGGGCGCAGCGCGGTCCGCTGTACGCGAGCCTGCCGTTGCCGGCACTGCCGGTGCGCAAGACCCTGAGCGACGAGGCGATCGAGACGATCCTCGGGCTGCACGACGAGCTGGAGCGGCTGCACCGCGAGCGGGCGGCAACCCCCGAGGAGGCGCGCCGGGCCAACACCGAGCTGCGTGCCGAGCAGCGCAAGCGCGGCAACTACTTCCCCGAGCTCGAGAGGACCGCTCGTGACCTGCTCGCCGCGGTCGGCCACCGGGGCGGGCCGCTTTCGCAGCGCACGGCCTCGGATCTCGCCGCCCATCTCGGCTTCACCCTGCACTACGTGGCCGACCTGCCAAGCACCACGCGCAGCGTCACCGATCAGGCCAACGGTCGGATCTACCTGCCGGTGCGGCAGAGCGCCGGCGACCCGCGCTCCGAGCTTCTGCAGGCCCTGGCCGCTCATGTGCTCGGCAGTCCCGAGCCGCAGGACTTCGCCGAGTTCCTGCGCCAGCGGGTCGAGACCAACTACCTGGCCGGCGCCCTGATGCTGCCCGAGCAGAGCGCGGTGGACTTCTTGACGGCCGCCAAGGAGGCCCGCGAGCTCTCGGTCGAGGACCTGCGCGACGCCTTCGCGGTCAGCTACGAGACCGCGGCGCACCGGTTCACCAACCTGGCGACTCAGCATCTCGGCCTGCCCGTGCATTTCCTCAAGGTGCACGAGAGCGGCGCGCTGTCGAAGGCCTACGAGAACGACGGCGTGGCCTTTCCGACCGACGCGCTCGGGGCGGTCGAGGGTCAGTTCGTCTGTCGCAAGTGGAGCGCACGCCAGGTTTTCGACGTCGAGGACCGGTTCAGCCCGTACCACCAGTACACCGACAAGCCGGCGGGCACCTCGTGGTGCACCTCGAGCATCCAGAGCACGGCGACCGGGGTTCTCGGTGAGCGTCGGCACACCGTTCGCGCACGCCAAGTGGTTCCGCGGGCGCGACACGACGCGGCGGATGGTGTCGCAGTGCCCGGATCCCGCCTGCTGCCGGCAGCCCCCGAGCGGACTCGCGGAGCGCTGGGCCGACAAGGCGTGGCCGAGCGCGCGGCTGGAATCGTCCTTGCTGGCGGCGCTGCCGACCGGGACCTTCACCGGCGTCGACCTCACCGAGGTCTACGAGTTCCTCGAGGCTCACGCACCGAGCGCATCGTGAACTTCTCGATCGACACACACGACGCGACCCCGCCCTTCGAGCAGTTGCGGCAGCAGGTGCTCGAAGGAATCTCCGACGGCTCCCTGGCTCCCGGCACGAAACTGCCGACGGTCCGCGCGCTCGCCGAGCAGCTCGGCCTTGCCACGAACACCGTGGCCCGCTCGTACCGCGAGCTCGAGATCGCGGGCGTCATCGAGACGCGCGGACGCTCGGGCAGTTTCATCGCCATGTCGACGGATGCCGCGGCGCACGCCGCGCAGGAGGCCGCCGCGACCTACGCGTCCCGCACGCGGGCCCTGGGCGTCAGCCCGGATGCCGCCCTCGACTACGCCCGCGCCGCCCTGATCCCCCGGTGAAAGTACAGGCCAGCCCCGCACCCACCCGCGAAAGTACGTGAAACCACGTGCTTTCGCGGGTCAGAGCACGAGGCCGATCATCCCCCGGTCCGGGTTGCCGAAGCGATGGGCCGTGATCGACACGGCCTGCTCGCGCAGGAACGGCAGCAGCTCGATCCGGCCGGCGCTGGTGACCGGACCCGCCCAGACCGCGACGTCGGGTGAGCCGCCGAGCGCGACCGCCAGGTCGGCGGCCGCCGCGGAATCCGGCGCTGCGACCAGCCGCACCCGGGCGGGCAGGCGGGTGCGCGCGCTCGCAGCGAAGGCGGCATCCGATTCGATGGTCAGCGACTCGATGCCGAGCAGGCGTTCGCCCCCGAGGTGCGCGGCGCCGATCAGCGGCAGCAGCCCCGCGGGCAGGGGGATCGCCGAACTGAGCCGGAGTGGCGCCCTGGCAAGCACGCCGGCCGCAAGCACCCGCATGAACTCGGCGAGCGAGCCGCCTTCGGCCAGCCGGATCGTGACGTCCGTCGGCCGATAACGGAACACGTTGCGTTCGACGCCCAGCGCCGAGACGTCGCGCGCGACCGAGAACTCGTGGTCCCAGGCATCGGCGTCGCTCAGCACGCCGCGGCGCACCGTCTCGAACTCCCGGTAGTCGATCGCCGGCTGTGCGGCCTCGATCACGGCGGAGACCCGGCCGTTCACCCCGTCGAGGTGGAGTTCGCCGCTCTCGGGCGCCGCCACTGTCGTCCACGAGCCGAGCACGAACAGGGTGTTCGGGCCTCCGGCCTTCGCGCCGGGGCCGACCGCCGAGCGCTTCCAGCCGCCGAACGGCTGCCGCCGAACGATCGCCCCGGTGATCGGCCGGTTGACGTAGAGGTTGCCGGCCTGCACGCGGTCGAGCCATCTGCTCACCTCGTCGGGGTCGAGGGAGTGGATGCCCGCCGTCAGCCCGTAGGCGACCTGGTTCTGCAGTGCGATCGCGTCGTCGAGGGTCGGTGCTTCCATGATCCCCAGCACGGGACCGAAGTACTCGGTCAGATGGAACTCGCTCCCTGCGGCAACGCCGTCACGCACCCCCGGCGACCACAGCCGATCCGTATCGTCGAGCTGACGCGGCTTGACCAGCCAGCTCTCACCCTCCGCGAGGGTCGTGAGCCCACGCGCGAGTTTGCCCTGCGCCGCCTCGACGACGGGGCCCATCTGCACGGCCGGATCGCTCGGATAGCCGACCGCCAGGGTGTTCGCGGCATCGGCGAGTTGCCGGCGGAAGCGCTCGGAGGTGCCGACGGAGCCCACCAGGATCACGAGTGACGCGGCGGAGCACTTCTGCCCGGCGTTGCCGAACGCGCTCTTCACCACGTCGTTCACCGCCAGGTCGAGATCGGCGCTCGGGGTCACGATGATCGCGTTCTTGCCGCTGGTCTCGGCGAGCAGGGGCAACTGCGGATTCCAGGAGCGGAACAGTGCGGCGGTGTCGTAGCCGCCGGTGAGCACCACTCGGCCGACCTCGGGCGCGGTGACCAGAGCCTGGCCCAGCTCGTTCTCGGCGACATCCACCAGGCCGAAGACCTCGCGCGGGATGCCTCCCTCCCAGATCGCCTCGGCCAGCACGGCACCGCAACGACGAGCCTGAGGCGCGGGCTTGAGCAGCACGGCGCTGCCCGACGCCAAGGCGGACAGCACCCCGCCGGCCGGAATCGACACCGGGAAGTTCCACGGGGGAACGACGAGCGTCAGCGCCTCGGGGACGAACCTCGCCCCCTCGATGGAGTCCAGCTCGCGAGCGCGTGCCGCGTAGAAGTGCGCGAAGTCGACCGCCTCGCTGACCTCGACGTCCGCCTCGGCGATCGTCTTGCCGGTCTCGGCGGCCATGACCTCGATCAGGCGCCCGCGGAACACCGAGAGCACCTCGCCGACGCGGTCGAGCAGCTCCGCGCGGGCAACGCCCGTCGTGCGACCCCAGTCGGCGCCGGCGGCCGCGGTATCGCGGACGCGCCTCACGAGCACGTCGCGGTCCGTGATGGTCGAGGCCGAGAGAGTGGCCACGCCCACATCGGTGTGCGTGCTCCGCTCCAGCAACGCACGGCCCCACTCGCGGTTGACGGCGATCGCCGGATCGGTGTCCGGCTCGTTGTCGAAGGCGAGTCGCGCGGTCGGAAGGTCGGGGTGCAGCCGGTCCTGGACGCGGTGGGACGGCGGCACCCGGTCATCGAGTTCGGCCAGAGACGCCGCAAAACGGTCCGCCTCGCGGGCGAAGATCTTCGGGTCATCCAGTTCGAAGACGCCCGACATGAAGTTCTCGCTCGAGGCGTTCTCCTCGAGACGGCGCACCAGGTAGCTGATGGCGGAATCGAACTCGCCCGGATGCACGACCGGCGTGTAGAGCAGCAGGCTTCCGGTCGCCTTCCGCACCGCATCGGCCTGGGCCGCGGCCATGCCCAGCAGCATCTCCATCTCGACGCGGTGCTGCACGCCGCGCTTGTTGGCCAGCAGCCAGGCGAAGGCGAGGTCGAACAGGTTGTGGCCGGCGACGCCGATGCGCACGGCATCCGTGTTCTGCGGGGTGAACGCGCGGTTCAACAGCCGCTTGTAGTTGGTGTCGGTCTGCTGCTTGCTCGACCAGGTCGCCAACGGCCAGCCATGCACACGGGCGTCGACGTTCTCCATCGCGAGGTTGGCGCCCTTCACGATGCGCACCTTGATCCCGGCGCCGCCTTCGGCGACGCGATGCCGAGCCCAGCCCGTGAGCCGGTCGAGCGCGGCGACGGAGTCGGGCAGGTAGGCCTGCAGCACGATCCCGGCCTCGAGGTGGGCGAGCGCCGGCTGCTCGAGCAGCGCGGTGAACACCGCGATCGTGAGGTCGAGGTCGCGGAACTCCTCCATGTCGAGGTTGATGAACTTCGCGCTGCGGGATGCCGCGGCCTGCTCGTAGAGGGGAGTGAGCCGCTCGACAACCCGCGTCACGGTCTCGTCGAAACCCCACATCGACAGCTGACCCACCACGGACGAGACCTTCACCGACACGTAGTCGACATCGTCGCGGGCGAGCAGCTGCTGCGTCCCGCCCAGGCGGCTGCGCGCCTCCCGGTCGCCGAGCACCGCCTCGCCCAGCAGGTTGACATTCAGCCGGATGCCGCGGGTCCGCAGTCTTTGCAGTGTCTTGCCGAGCTTCTTCGGGTCGGCGTCGACCACCAGGTGCGCGACCATGCGCCGCAGCACGGTGCGCGAGATCGGGATGATCGGCCAGGGAAGGATCCGTGCGAAGCCACCGCCGACCGCGATCGCGGTCCGCAGGTACCAGGGCAGGAAGCGGGGAATGCGGTGCGCGAGCAGCTCGAGGTTCTTACCCGCGACCCGAAGGTCCTCCGGGCGGACGACCTTGTCGACGAATCCGAGGGTGAACTCGAGCCCCCGCGGATCCTTGAGCACGCCGGCCAGCCGCTGCGCGCTGGGGTCGGGCTTCACGTCGGCGCTGTCCCTCAGCCACCCGCGCACCATGGCGACGGTTTCCTCGGCGGTGGGGAGGCCGGTCGGCTGCGCTGTCGAGTCGGGGATCACCCCTCAAGTCTCGCGGAGGGAGAGCGGCGAGGTCGACAGTTCGCGATCCGGCGCAGTTTTTCTGCGCGGATCGACCGGATCCGGTTCCGATCTGCGGCACCGGCGGCATCCGGCCCGATCGCGGGCTGACGAGTACCATGCCAGCTATGACGGCCGACGAGCAGCTGAGCGATCAGGACTGGGCGGTCTGGCGCGACTTCATGGCGATGAGCAGTCAGCTCATGCGCGAACTCGACCGCCGGCTGCAGTCCGACGCCGGCATCTCGCACGCCGACTACTCGGTGCTTCTGATGCTCCAGCGAGCCGACGACCATCAGCTCCGCACCGGCGAGCTCGCCGAGCTGCTGGCCTGGGAGAAGAGCCGCGTCTCACACCAGGTCGCGCGCATGGAGTCGCGCGAGCTGGTGGTCCGCACCGAGTGCGACACCGACGGCCGCGGCACCTGGATCGCCCCGACCGCGCAGGGATCGCGCGTGCTGCTCGGCGCGATGCGCAACCACAGCCGCACTATTCGCGAACTCTTCTTCGACGTCCTCAGCGAGCAGCAGCAGCGCGCGCTCGGCGACGGCGCCCTGAGTGTGCTCGACAAGCTGAGTCCCGAGGCGTGCGAGATCGCCGAAGAGAAGGGGATGCCCCGCACGTCGCCCTCCTCTCGCGAGACGGCGTCGGCCTGAACGTCACGCCGGCCTCGCGACCCGCGGGCACCGCCCGCTACGACGTGGCGATCGTCGGAGGCGGCCACAACGGCCTGACCGCCGCCGCCTATCTGGCGCTCGCCGGCAAGCGCGTGATCGTGCTCGAGCGCCTCGCCGAGACGGGGGGAGCCGCGGTCTCGGCTCAGGCGTTCCCCGGGGTGGACGCGCGGCTGTCGCGCTACTCGTACCTGGTGAGCCTGCTGCCGCAGCGCGTCATCGACGACCTGAAGCTCGACATCCGGCTGGCCCGCAGGCGCTACTCGTCGTACACGCCGCTTCCCGGAACGGATGCCGGCCTGCTGGTCGACACCGGCGACCCGGCCGCCACGGCGGAGTCGTTCGCGGCGATCGGGGCGGCATCCGATGCGGACGCCTGGGACTCCTTCTACGGCGGCACCGCCCGGCTCGCCCGCAGCCTGTTCCCGACCGTGACCGAGCCGCTGATGACCCGCACGGAGACGCGCCGGATGCTCGGCGACGACGCCCTCTGGGAGCGGCTGATCGAGCACCCGATCGGCGCAACGGTCGAGCAGACCTTCGCGGACGACCTGGTGCGCGGCGTCGTGCTCACCGATGGCCTCATCGGCACCTTCGCGCCCGCCGTCGATCCGAGCCTGGCCGCGAACCGCTGCTTCCTGTACCACGTGATCGGCGGGGGAACCGGAGACTGGGACGTTCCGATCGGGGGGATGGGCGCAGTGAGCGGTGCCCTGCGCACCGCCGCCCGCGATGCCGGGGCCGAGCTGGTCACTGGAGCCGAGGTGAGCGGGATCACCCCCGACGGCGAGATCAGGTACCGACGCGGCGACACCGAGCACCGCCTCGTCGCCGACGCCGTGCTCGCCAACGTCGCCCCGTTCGAACTCGGGCGGCTGCTCGGCGAGGAGGCGGCGCGTCCGGAGGGGGCGCAGGGCAAGGTGAACATGCTGCTGACACGTCTTCCGCGGTTGCGCGACTCGCGGCTGGATCCGGTGGCGGCGTTCGGCGGCACCTTCCACGCGCACGAGGGGTTCGGGCGGCTGGGCGCGGCGTACGACGAGGCCGTGGCCGGCCGCATCCCCGACCCGCTGCCCGTCGAGATCTACTGCCACTCGCTGACCGACCCGAGCATCCTGTCGCCCGAGCTGCAGGCGGCGGGCGCGCAGACGCTCACCGTGTTCGCGCTGCAGACCCCCGACCGGCTGGTGACCGAGGCGAGCAACGACGCCCGGCGCGCGGAGCTCGAGGCGGCCGTGCTGCGCTCCCTCGACGCCGTGCTCGCCGAGCCCCTCGAGAGCCTGCTGATGACGGATGCCGATGGTCGTCCCTGCCTCGAGACCAAGACCACGCTCGACCTCGAGCATGCCCTGCGCATGCCAGGGGGCAACATCTTCCACGGTCCGCTGGACTGGCCCTTCACCGAGGACGACGCCGCGAGACAGACTCCGGCGGAGCGCTGGGGTGTCGCGACCGCGTATCCGCGGATCCTGCTCTGCGGGGCGGGCGCCCAGCGCGGCGGCGCGGTGAGCGGGATCGGCGGGCACAACGCGGCCATGGCATTGCTCGAGACCGACTAGCGGCGGCCGAAGTCAGGCCGAAGCCCTGAGTTCCGGGGGCTATCGCGCGGATTCCGCCGGGTCTACGCTCGGGCCTGCTCGCTCGCTCGGGCGGCTCGATTCGAAGGGATCCACCGTGGGACTGTTCGACAACGTGGGAGGCGCCGCGGCTGCGGGTGCCGACTGGCAGAAGCAGGCCGCCGACGCGCAGGCGATGGCCGACAAGATGATGAAGGACAGCGGCTACGGCAACGCCGCGAGCGACGTCACGATGGCCAACGCCGGTGAGATGACCGCGACGATGGGCGCCGACCGCGACAAGATCCAAGCCAGTGCCGACGAGAACAACCGCATCCTGACCGTAGGCAGCGCCGCGAAGGCGACCATTGTCAGCAAGACCGACACCGGCGAGAAGGTCGCGGGCAACTCGGTGTACTCGCTGACGCTCTCGGTGGTCCCGGATGGCGGAAAGGCCTACGAGGTCACCAAGACCGAGATCATCCCACCGCAGACCCTCACCGGCTACGCCGACGGCACCACCTTGGACGCCCGCATCGACCCTGCCGACAAGAACAAGGTCGCCTTCGGCAGCAAGCCGTTCAAGTAGGAAGGCGGCGATCATGGGTGTTCTCGATGACATGGGGCGCGCGTGGGACGCCTCGCAGCAGATGCCGAAGAAGTCGTGGACCGAGAAGATCCACGACATGGCCGACGGCGCAGAAGCCGCCGTCGCGATGCAGAAGGCCGCAGCGGCCGGCGCGCCGGCCGGCGTGAACGGGGTGAGCTACGACCCCTTCGCGAACATGGCGGCGATGAACGCCGGGGTGCACGGCTCGGCCACGGTGGTCGCGATCGCCGACACGGGCACGAAGCTCGCCGACACCCCCGTCTACGACGTGACGATGGATGTCGTGGCCGACGGTCAGCCGGGCTTCCGCACCGTGCACCGCCAGGTGATCGCGGCGGCGGCTCTCGGCAACTGGCAGGCGGGCAAGGTGCTGCCCGTGCGGTTCGATCCGAACGACGCCGGCCACCAGATCACGATCGGCTAGGCCGCGGGCGCCTCGTCCCATTCGCTGGGAGCCTCAGCGCGGGTCGACGGCAGCGCGACGTCGTCGGCCCAGCGCGTGACCCAGGGTTCCAGCCGGATCTTCGTCAGGTCCTCGCCTGCCACCTCGTTGAGCTCCTCGATCGACACCGTTCCCCCGGCGCGCTTGAGGAAGCGGGCCTTCACGAAGGCCTGCGCGTAGATCTCGCCGTCGACCACGAAACGCTGCTCCACGAAGAGCCCCTTGTCGTGGTAGCCGGCCATCCGGGTCTCGAGGACGAACCGCTGCCGCCACTGCAACGACTTGCGGTAGGTGATCGTCTGGCTGGCGACGACCGGGTAGAAGCCCGCATCCGTCAGCTTCTTCCAGACGCCCGAGCGCACCATCAAGTCGACGCGGCCGAGATCCATCATCGAGAGATAGACGCCATTGTTCACGTGGCGCAGCGGGTCGAGGTCGGTCCAACGGGCACGCATGGGCAGTCGGTCGACGTCCCGGAAGTTCAACGGCGTCTTGCGCCTCACCGTCAGGAACAACCAGATCACGCGGAAGAAGAGGTTCACCGTGCCATTCTGACCTGCCGACGGTGACCCGCACGGGGCCGGAGGGCACGCGTTCGCGCCCCTCCGGCCCCGACGCTCGTCTGCTAGTGCCTCCCCTGCCCCAGCAGACGCAGCAAGGAGAACGAGACCCCGCCGATCCCGGTGACGTCGTCGTACCTGACGGCCGTCTTCAAGGAGGTGTCGAGGTCCAGGGAGACGAGGTAGCTGTTCCCGCTGTTGGCGCTGGTGTACGCGAGTGCGAGCGGGGTGCCCGACGGCCGCACGTCACGGTAGGACGCCGGGAGCACGCGGTCGATCGCATAGAGGGTCGGGTTGGCGAATCCGACCCTCGAGTGCGTGGTCTGCTGCACGAGCGCGATCTGCGCTGCTGTCAGTGGCGAGGCCAGCGAGGTGCCACCGTACGTCTCGTTCTCGAACGGATCGGTCGTCAACGTCGTGTCGTCGTTGATCGGGCTGATTCCGATCAGGAACCCCGTGTAGGGGTCCGCGAGCGCCGCGATGTCGGGCATCACGCGGTTCCCTTGCGCGAGCGCTGCCGGAACCACACCGCGCTGGTAGGCCGGTTGCGCGAACACCGTGCTCCTGCCACCGCCCGCGCCGCCTCCATAGACGGAACCAGGCAATGGATCCGCATAGGCGAGACCCGCAGGCGTCGTCGGATCCGCCACGATCTTGTCCAGCAGATCGCCCCACCCGGTCTCGGCGGAGATCGCGCCCTTCTCGTCGATCCCCAGGGACGTGCCCCCGACCGCGGTCACCCACGGCGACGAGGCCGGGAAGTCGGGCTGAGGTGACAAGCCGTTCGGCGTCTCGTCGCCGTTGTCCCCGCTCGAGAAGTAGAGACCGATCCCCTCACCGGCCGCCTGCAGGTACAGGTTGGTCTCGCCCGCGAGCACGTCGGCACCAACATCCTCGCCCTCATCGCCGTAGCTGTTGCTGACGATGTTGGACAGGCCACCGTCGAGGATTTTCGACATGGCGACATCGAGGCCGCCGCCGCAGTTGTAGCCGCCGACGTAGAGCACCTTGGCCCCCGGGGCAATGGCGTGCACCGACTCGACGTCGAGAGTCTGCTCGCCCTGCCATCCGCTCGGCTCCTGGCAGGCCTCCTTGTCGACGAACTGGTCCGTGGTCGGCACGATCTGCTGATAGGTGGCCGAGGTCAGCGGCGGCTCACCCAGAGCTGCCGAATACGCGTTGACATCGGCGACGATCGTCGGTGACGCGTAGGCGTCGATGATTGCGACCGTCTGCCCGGCGCCGTTGGTCGACTTCGGAAGCGCCGAGATGCCGTACGCAGACCGCAACTGCGCCGGCGTGTAGCCGCAGATGAACGTGGGATAGCTGGTCGTTCCGCTGTATGCGGCCGGCACCGTCGCCGACTTCTGGCCGTAGTACGTGGAGCACGGCGCGGTGATCAGTGGAGCGGCAGCCTGCCGGCCGAAGGTCTTGATGTCGCTCTCACCGGGGATATCCCCTTGCTTCACCGAGTCCGGGTGCGTCAGCAGTCTCGCCTGGTCGAGCGAGAGCCCTGACACCTTCACTGCGATGCTCGAGGGCAGCGACGGCACCGTCGACGGGGCAAGCAGGCTCGTGCCTCCATGCGCATAGCGGTGGATGCTCGTCCCGAACGTGGCGTCGAACTGATCGGCCGTCCCGCGGAAGACCACGTACTCGCGACTGGCCGGGACCGCGCTGATCGTGAATCCGGCTGCCGTCAGAAAGGAGACGACGCCGTCGCTGTCCGCCTTCGTCGGCGCGAAACGCGAGATCCATTGTGCGGGCGATTGGCTCAGACGGTACCCGACCCCCGGCGTCGAGACGGCGGTCGCGAGGGCCTGCGCGGCGGCCGGGTTGCGCAGCGGCAGGTACAGCTCGCCCTCATATGTCACCGTGGGGTCGGCGGCGCCCTGATCGTTCGCGGGCGTGGCCCAGCTCGGAATCGCGCCGGGGTAGCTGGTGGTCGCGGGCGCGGCAGCCGACGCGGCCGAGACCCCGCCGACGGCCAGTGCGAACGCAGCACCGAGGGAGGCGGCGATCGTGACGCCCCTCCTCCATCGAGTCGGGTGACGAGAGGGGTCGACCATGGTGTTCCTTTCCTGGAATATTCCGGGGGGCGTCTGAGTGCCTGTCCGGCGACGCTAACCCTGCACCAATGACCCCCACAAGGGGGGTACGCGGCGGGTCCCCCAGGTGGCCCACTGCTCCGAAACCGGGCGGGATCGGACTCAGCGGCTGCGGTTGTCGACGATCGTCATGCGCGGCCCGTGCCGCTCGTAGGCGATGCCCGCAGCCTCGATCAGCCGCACCACCCGCTGCCGGTGGCCGCGCCATGGCTCGAGCAGTTGCATCATCCCGTCGTCGTCGACGCGCTCACCGGTCAGCGCCCATCCCACGCGCTTGCTGGTGTGGAAGTCGCCGATGCTCACCGCATCCGGGTCGCCGTGCGAGCGCTGCACCGTCTCGTGCGCCGTCCAGATGCCGACGCCCGGGATGCTGCGGAGCTTGCGCAGCACGTCGGGGATCGCGTCATCGGCCGCGCGTTCGAGCGACTCGCCGACCGCCGCGATGCGCATCACCGTGTCGGACCGCTGCGGACCGACCCCGGCGTGGTGCCACTCCCAGGACGGCACCCGGCGCCACACGGCGGCGGTGGGCGCGACCCGCATGCCGAGCGGAGCCGGGCCGGGCGCCGGCTCGCCGTGCCGGCGCACCAGTTCGCGCCAGGCGCGCTTCGCCTCGATGCCGGTGACCTTCTGCGCCAGCACCGTCGGAATGAGGAAGGGCAGGATGCGCGCGGCCCGCGTCAGCCGGAGGCCGGGCGCGCGATGATGCAGCTCGGCCACCACGGGATGGCGGCTCGGGTCGAATCCGGTCTCGTCGTCGTCGGCGCCGAGCAGAGCCGGGACCCCGGCGATCGCGTGCTCGGATCCGGCGCCCCAGGCGGCTGCGTCGACCCCGCCCGCGCGGGCGGTGAGATGCAGGGTCGCGGCGCCGGCAGGCGTCGACATGGTCAGCCAGAGGCCCGCGGCATCCCGCTGGATGGTCGGATCGGTGCTGCCCTGGGCGAGCGGCCCCAGCGTGAGGCGCAGCGAGACCTCGCGGTGCGGCTCGTAGCGGGAGCGGATCGGATCCATCGGGGCGAGCCTAAGCGGCGCGGACGACGAGACACGACCCGCCGCCCGCGTGCGCAGGTCAGGAGCAGGTGCGACGTGACGCCGCTCACCTCGTGAACGCCGGGCCCGATGATGAGCCCCACCAGCGCGAAGACGAACGTCACCCGGGTGGAAACACGGCAGGATTGCTGCATGAGCATCGGCATCCTCACCAGTGGCGGCGACTGCCCGGGCCTGAACGCGGTCATCCGCGCGGCCGTCTTCACCGGCATCCGGTTGCACGACATGGAGTTCGTCGGTTTCCGCAACGGCTGGAAGGGTGTTGTCGATGGCGACATCATGCCGTTGGCCAACCCGCAGGTGATGGGCATCTCGAAGCAGGGTGGCACGATCCTGGGCACCTCACGCACCAACCCCTTCGAGAGCGGCGGCGCCGAGCGCGTCGCCGAGGTGATGGAGGAGAACGGCATCGAGGCGCTCATCGCGATCGGTGGCGAGGGCACCTTGGCCGCGGCGAAGCGGTTGACGGATGCCGGCATCAAGATCGTGGGCGTTCCCAAGACGATCGACAACGACCTGTCGGCCACCGACTACACCTTCGGCTTCGACACGGCCGTCCAGATCGCCACCGACTCGATGGACCGGCTCCGCACCACGGGCGACTCGCACGGTCGCTGCATGGTGGCCGAGGTGATGGGCCGGCACGTGGGATGGATCGCCCTCCACTCGGGCATGGCGGCCGGCGCCCACGCCATCCTGATCCCCGAGCAGCGCACCAGCATGGACCAGATCATCAGATGGGTCGAGTCGGCGCACGACCGCGGACGCGCACCACTGATCTGCGTGGCCGAGGGTTTCAAGCTGGACACCATGGACGACGCCCATTCCGAGCGCGGCCTCGACGCCTTCGGCCGTCCGCGGCTCGGCGGAATCGGCGATCAGCTCGCGCCCGAGATCGAAGCCCGCACCGGCATCGAGACCCGGGCCACCACACTCGGCCACATCCAGCGCGGCGGGACCCCGACGGCCTACGACCGGGTGCTCGCGACCCGCTACGGGATGGCCGCGATCGAGTCGATCCGCTCCGGGCACTGGGGCCGCATGGTGGCCCTGCGCGGCACCCAGATCGTGCACGTCCCCTTCGAGGATGCGCTCGGCCGCCTCAAGGTCGTTCCGCAGAGCCGGTACGACGAGGCCGCGGTGCTGTTCGGCTGAGCCGACCCGGCCCGCAAGAGTGCCACACTGACGGGATGAGCACCGTCTTCCTGATCATCGGAGCGATCTTCGTCGGCATCGCCGGCCTGATCCACCTCTTCATCTTCCTGCTCGAGAGCGTGCTCTGGAACCGGCCGAGCACCTGGAAGCGCTTCGGCCTGAAGACCCAGGCAGAGGCGGAGACGCTTCGACCGATGGCCTTCAACCAGGGCTTCTACAACGTGTTCCTCGCCCTCGGCGCCTTCGCGGGATTGGTGATGCTCCTCGGGAGCAACCTTCAGCAGGCGGGCGCGGCGTTGTCCATCTTCGTCCTGCTGAGCATGCTGCTCGCCTCGATCGTGCTGCTGTTCTCCAACCCCAAGCTGGCGCGTGCCGCCGTGACGCAGGGCGCAGCACCCCTGATCGGGCTGATCTTCCTGATCGTCGCGATCACCACCGCGAGCTAGCCTCGCGGGCGGGTCGTTCGGTCAGGCCGGCGGCGTCGCGGCTGCGGCTGCCTTCGCCGCCGCGGGCAGCGCGGCCACGATCCGGTCGATGACGCTGTCGTCGTGCGCGGCCGAGAGGAACCACGCCTCGAAGACGCTCGGCGGAAGGCTGACTCCGGCATCGAGCATGGCGTGGAAGAAGGCCGGATACCGCCAGCTCTCCTGGGACTGAGCATCCGCGTAGTCGCGGATCGGATCCGCACGGAAGCCCAGCGAGAACAGGCTGCCGGCGCGCGGGATGACGTGGGCGACGCCCTCGGCATCGAGCGCCTCGTGCAGGGCGGACGCGACAGCGTCCGCTGCGCGATCCACGCGCTGGTAGACCTCGGGAGACGCGTGCTGAAGGGTCGCCAGCCCGGCCGCGACAGCCAGCGGATTCCCGGAGAGCGTGCCGGCCTGGTACACCGGCCCGAGCGGGGCCAGCTGATCGAGCAGCTGCGCACGTCCGCCGAGAGCGGCCAGCGGCATCCCGCCGCCGAGGACCTTGCCGAAGGTGACGAGATCGGGAGTCCAGCCGGCGCCGTCCGGAACGACCCGCGCCGCCTCGAGTCCCCACCAGCCGGCCGGTCCGACGCGGAATCCCGTGAGCACCTCGTCGAGGATCAGCAGGGCGCCGTTCTCGTGCGCGAGCCCGGCGAGCGCGCGGTTGAAGCCACGGCTCGGCGCGAGCACGCCGGCGTTGGCCCCCGCTGCCTCCGTGATGATCGCCGCGATGCGTCCGGGATGCGCCGCGAATGCCGCGCGCACGGCGCCGAGGTCGTTGTACGGCAGCACGAGGGTCAGGGCGGCGATGGCTTCTGGCACTCCCGCGGAGCCCGGCAGCCCGAGCGTCGCGACTCCCGACCCGGCCTCCGCCAGCAGGCCGTCCGAGTGGCCGTGGTAGTGGCCGGCGAACTTGATCAGCAGCTCGCGTCCGGTCGCGCCACGCGCGAGCCGGATCGCCGTCATCGTCGCCTCGGTGCCGGTCGAGACCAGGCGCAGTTTCTCGATGCCCCTGGCATCCCCGCCACGGGGATCGCCGACCTGGAGGCGGGAGCGCACCAACTCGGCCAGTTCGGTCTCGCCCGGCGTCGAGGCGCCGAACGACAGCCCGCGCGACGCGGCCCGCTGCACCGCGTCGACCACCGCGGGATGGGCGTGGCCGAGCAGCGCGGGGCCCCACGACATCACCAGGTCGACGTATTCGCGGCCCTCGACGTCGGTGACCGACGCGCCGCGAGCCGACACCAGGAACCGCGGCGTGCCGCCGACCGAACCGTAGGCGCGCACCGGCGAGTTCACGCCGCCCGGGATGGCTGCCTTGGCCCGGCTGAATGCCGCGTCATTGCCGACGGGCCGCATGCTCCCGGTCGTGTCGCCGGCCGCGTTCACGCCGCGCTCCACCGCTCTGCCGCCTCGACCGCCCAGTACGTCAGGACCGCCTCGGCGCCCGCCCGGCGGATGCCGACCAGGGTCTCGTCGATGGCGCGCTCCCGGTCGATCCACCCGTGGGCCGCCGCGGCTTCGACCATCGAGTACTCGCCGCTGACCTGGTACGCCCAGACCGGCACCGGGCTGGATGCCGCGGCATCCGCCAGCACGTCGAGGTACGACATGGCGGGCTTCACCATGACCACGTCGGCACCCTCCTCGACGTCGAGCAGCACCTCGCGTGCGCCTTCGCGGCGGTTCGCCGGGTCCAGTTGGTAGGTGCGGCGGTCGCCCTTCAGCGACGAGCCGACCGCCTCGCGGAACGGCCCGAAGAACGCCGACGCGTACTTGGCGGCGTAGCCGAGGATCGCGGTGTCGCTGTGCCCGGCCGCGTCGAGGGCGTCGCGCACGGCGCGCACCTGGCCGTCCATCATGCCGCTGAGTCCGAGCAGGGCCGAGCCGGCCTCGGCCTGCGCAAGACCCATGTCGCGGTAGCGCACCAGGCTGGCGTCGTTGTCGACCCGGCCCGCGGCATCCAGAACGCCGCAGTGCCCGTGATCGGTGAACTCGTCGAGGCAGAGGTCGGTCTGCACCACCAGGGCGTCGCCGACCTCCGATACCGCGATGCGGGTCGCCACGTTCAGGATGCCGTCGGGGTCGGTCGCGCCCGTTCCGGTCGCGTCCTTATGCTCGGGGACCCCGAAGAGCATCACCCCACCGATGCCCGCCAGGGCGGCGCGCTGCAACTCGGCCCGGAAGGAGTCGAGCGAGTGCTGCACCACGCCCGGCATCGAACCGATCGGCACCGCCTCGCTCGCGCCCTCCCGGATGAACATCGGCAGGATCAGCTCAGCCGGGTTGACGCGGGTCTGCTGGGTCAGGCGCCGCAGCGCCGCAGTCGCGCGGAGACGGCGCGGGCGGATGACCGGCCGCACGTTCTGGGGCAGCTCGCCATCGGCCGCCCTCATTCCGCCTCCGTGTATTCGACCAGGGCCGCGATGAGCGAGTCCGACGACCGTTCCTCGGCGATGACATGCACGGGCAACCCGGCCGCGCGCGCGTCGAAGGCGGTACGGGGGCCGATGCAGGCGACCACGGTCTCCTCGGGCAGCGGTGCGAGCTGGGCCGCGATCTGCCGGGCGACGCTGCCGGAGGTGACCAGCACCGCACGGATGCGTCCGGATGCGACATCCGCCGCCACCTCGGGGGCGACCGGGACGCCGACGGTGCGGTACGCGGTCACGAACTCGACCGCGAAACCGAGCTTGGACAGTCCGGCGACCAGGGTCGGCTCGGCGATGTCCGACTGCGGGATCAGCACGCGCCCCCGGATGTCGCTGGCCGGCCACTCCTTGACCAGCCCGCGCGCCGAGTTGTCGGAGCTCGGGATGAAGTCCACGCGGTACCCCGCCAGCCCGAGGGCCGCCGCGGTCGTCTCGCCGACGGCCGCGATCCGGGTCGAATCGGGGACGCGCGTCCCCTGGCTGGTGAGCACATCGACGGTGGTCGCGCTGGTGATGACGATCCAGTCGAACTGGCCGTCGCTCAGCTCGTGCAGGGCGTTGGCGAGCGCGTTCGGATCCTCGGCGCCGGCGAAGTTGATCAGCGGCGCGATCACGGGGACCGCACCGAAACCGCGGAGGGCCGCCGCCACCCCGTCGCCCCACTTGCCGCCGCGGGGAACGAGCACGCGCCAGCCGGCGAGCGGCTTGCCCGGCGCAGGCTTGCCCGGCGCATCCCCGGTCACTCGGTACCTCCCGGGCCCCGGGCGTCGCGGCTCCCGCTGAGCGGGGCCAGCTCGGCCGCCCCGCCGGCGAGCAGTTCGTCGGCGACCCGTTTGGCGAGCTCGCCGATCGGGTCGTCCGCATCCTCGGGATAGAGGGCGTGCGAGCTCGTGAGGTATTCGCCGCCGTCCTCGCGGTAGACCCGCGCGCTGAGAAAGAGCAGCCCGTCGTCCAGGATCGCGTGCGCGCCGACCGGCGCGGAGCAGCCCGCCTCGAGCAGCGCGAGCACGGCCCGCTCGGATTCGGCGGTGAGCCGCGAGGTGCGGTGGTCGACCTTCGCCACCGACTTCTCGTCGCCGGCGCGGACCTCGACGGCCAAGGCGCCCTGCGCCGGAGCGGTCGGCCAGCCGTCGATGCCGAAGTATTCGGTGATCGCGTCCGGCCGCTTCAGGCGGTCGAGGCCGGCGGTGGCGAGGATCACGGCATCCAGGTGGCGATCGGCATCGTCGGATCCGACACGGCCGAGCCGGGTATCGACGTTGCCGCGCAGTTCCACGACCTCGAGGTCGGATCGACGGGAGAGCAGCTGCGCCCGGCGTCGCGGCGAGCCGGTGCCGACCCGTGCACCCGCCGGCAGCTCGGCCAGGGTGAGGCCGTCGCGCGCGCACAGGGCGTCCCGCGCGTCGGCACGCACCGGGACGGCGCCGATCGACAGGCCGGGGGCCGGCGCGGTCGGGAGATCCTTGTAGGAGTGGATCACGGCATCCACCTCACCGGCCAGCAACGCCTCGCGCAGTGCGGCGGCGAAGACGCCGGACCCGCCAAGCGACGCGAGCGACGCCGTCGAGCGGTCGCCTTCCGAGTGGATGACGACGAGCTCACCGTCGAGCTTCGACGCGACGGTCTGCGCCTGGGCGAGGGCGAGGGCGCTGCCACGGGTGCCGATCCGGAGCGTCACGGCAGCACGCCCGCGATCGCCTGCTTGAAGCCGAGCCGCGCGTTCTCGCAGCAGCCAGGACGGCACACGTCGTACCAGGGCCCGAGCTCGGTCAGCGCCGGGCGATCGGCCGTCGGGGTGCCCTCGACGCGCTCGAGCACGAGGTCGACCAGGCCGCGCACATAGGCCGGATGGGCGCCAGGCGTCGGCGTGCGGATCGCGACCATCCCGTGCGCCTCGGCGGTCTCGGTGGCCTCGGTGTCGAGGTCCCAGAGCACCTCCATGTGGTCGCTCACGAAGCCGAGGGGCACGATCACGACGGCCTCGACCCCCTGGCTCGCGAATCCGTCGATCACCTCGTTCACGTCGGGCTCGAGCCACGGCTGCGTTGGCGGCCCCGAGCGGCTCTGGTAGACGAGCTGCCACGGGATGTCGGTTCCCGCCTCGCGCACGACCACCTCGGCGACCGCCCGGTGCTGCGTCGCGTACGCACCGCCGTCGGGCCAGTCGCGGTCGCGCGGGCCGGAGGCCGCGGCATCCCCCCTCGGGATGCTGTGCGTCGAGAACAGGATGCGAATGGCGCTCTCGTCGATGCCGCGCTCCACGAGCTCGGCGATCGCGGTGCGCAGCCCGTCGACGAAGGGCTCGACGAATCCGGGGTGGTCGAAGAACTGGCGGACCTTGTCGATCCGCAACGTCTCACCGAGCCCCGTCTCGTCCAGCGCCATGGCGAAGTCCTCGCGGTACTGCCGGCAGCTCGAGTAGGAGCTGTAGGCGCTCGTCGCCAGACCGAGCAGCTGGGTGAAGCCGCGCTCGTACGCCTCGGTCAGCGCATCGCGCAGGTACGGATCCCAGTTGCGGTTGCCCCACAACACCGGCAGGTCGATCCCACGCGCGGCGAGCTCGGCCTCGAGCGCCGCCTTGAGCACCCGGTTCTGTTCGTTGATCGGGCTCACCCCACCGAAGTGGCGGTAGTGGTGGGCGACCTCCTCGAGGCGCTCGTCGGGGATGCCCCGACCTCGCGTCACGTTCCGGAGGAAGGGGATGACGTCGTCCTGGCCCTCGGGCCCGCCGAAGCCCGCCAGCACGACCGCGTCGTAGCGGACGGGCGACTCGACGTGCTCGGGGCCGGATGCGGCGGCATCCGTCGCGGCCAGGATCCGGTCGGTGCCGTTGTTGGTGATGGTCACGCGAGGATCTCCGGTACGTCACCGGCGCTGACGCGCCGACCGGTGAAGAACGGGATCTCCTCGCGCACATGCCGCCGAGCCTCGGTGTTGCGCAGGTGACGCATCAGGTCGACGAGATCGATCGGGTCGTCGGCCTCGAGCGCCAGGATCCACTCGTAGTCGCCGAGCGCGAAGGACGCCACCGTGTTGGCCTGCACCTGCGGGTACTCGGAGCCCTTGCGGCCGTGGTCGGCGAGCATCGTGCGCCGCTCGTCATCGGGCAGCAGGTACCAGTCGTAGCTGCGCACGAAGGGGTAGACGGTGACCCAGGCCTTCGGCGGCAGGCCGCGCAGGAATGATGGCGCATGGCTTCGGCTGAACTCGGCGTCGCGGTGCACGCCGAGCGCGTTCCAGGTCGGCAGCAGGGGCGTCAGTTCGGTCGAACGGCGAAGGGTCCGGAGTGAGCGCTGCAGGCTTTCGGCGCTCGGGCCGGTCAGCCAGAGCATGAGGTCGGCGTCGGCGCGGAGTCCCGAGACGTCGTAGATCCCGCGCACGATGTCGCCGGACGCCTCGACCTTCTCGATGGCATGCTCGAGGGATTCGCCGTCGCCGACGCGCGGATGCGCTGTCGTATCGCGACGCAGGACCGCCCACAGCGTGTAGCCGGGTGCGTCCGTCGGGTCGGAAAGTGGGGTCGAGCTGCTGCTCACCCCTCCATCCTCCCCCGAGCGGCGCCGCTGGGGCGAATCGGGAGGAAGCCTCAGTCGTCGTCGCCGCTGAAGATGGCCCAGGCGACGAGTCCGACCGCGATGACCGCGACGGCCGCGCCGCCGACGATCCACGGCACCGGGTTCCGGCGGTAGGCCGCCGCGGCCTGTTCGCCGAGTTCGGTGACGCGCTTGGGGACGTTCAGCTTGTCCTCGATCGCGTCAAGCGTTTCCGCGAGGTCGTCGCGCGCCTTCTGGGCCTGCGCCTTGGCGGCCGTCGTCTTCGAATTCTGGGGAGTGCTCATGCGTCTGCTCGCTTTCCGATTCCTCTGATGGCCCGGTAGTCCTTCTGCAGGCTGTCGATCGACTCCGTCGGGACCGGCGGGATGCCGCGCTTCAGAATCCGGTAGCCGATCAGTGCCAGGATGCCCGCCACGATCAACAGGAACGCCGCGACGATGAGCGCGGCCAGCCAGCCCGGGAGCACCTGGCTGAGTGCCAGCACGGCGGACGTCAGGAGCACGCCGATCATGAACAAGAGCACGACGACGGCGCCGGCGAGGATTCCCGCCCCCGCGCCGAGCGCCTTGAGCTTGCCGAGCAGCTCCACCTTGAGCAGCTCGACCTCGCGGTGGAACAACTCCTGGATCAGCGCGGGCACGTCGGTGAGGAGCGTCAGCAGCGAGCGCGTCGAACGGACCGCTCCGGATGCGGCATCCCGCGGCGACGAGCCGCCGGGTGTGCTGGTCTGAGACATGATGGCTCAGGCGCCGATCAGCTGGACTTCGCGGTGCCCGACTTGGCCGCCGTCGAGGTGCGCGTCGCCGGCTTCGCGGCCGGCTTGCGGCCCGTCACCTGCGACACGACCTTCTTCGCGTTGTCGCTGACGAACTCGGCGACATCCGGCGCCTTGTCTTTCACGAACGCCTCGGCGTTGTCGACCTGGCGCTGGACGCGCGGGTCGTTCCACAGCTTCATGGCCGAGGACTTCAGCTGCTCGTAACGTTCGCGGCCCGCCCGCGTGCCCAGCACGTAGCCCAGGCCGAGTCCGGCGACGAAGAGGATCTTGCCTTTCATGGAACGCTCCATTCCTTGATGGCTGATCGGTCCAGCCTAGCCCTGCGTCTCCGGGCTGCCGCTCAGGAGACTGTCGGCTTCGGACTCCGCCTGTGCGATCACGGCGGCCAATCCGGTGCCGGCACCAGCCTCCCCGACATAGTGCATTCCGTCAACGGCATGCGTTCGAGGCACGGCTCGTTCCCAGGTCACGACGTCGGCGTCCACCGGCGCGTCGAGGGGGATGCCGAGCAGCACGCTGGCGTCCGCGACAGCCTGGGCGACGGCCTCGGTGCCGGCGACGAGGCCGTCGTACGAGAGCCGCAACGCGTGGAGTCCGCCCGCCTCCTCGGCGATCCAGGGCCACTTCGCGGTCAGGTGCGTCAGCGCCCGGGCTCGGACGCCCGGAGCGCCGAGCTCGACCAGCATGCCAGTGCCGCGGGGGGCGGCATCCAGCTCGCGGGCGTCGACGACCAGGGTGACGAGGCTGATCGACCGGCCATGGCGTGCCTCGGGTGCCGCGATCAGCACCTCGCCGTCGAGCCGCTCCCCGCCGACGATCACCCGGTCGGGCGCCACGACGCTCGGGGTCGCGTCCAGCCGCACCTCGACGCCGAAGCGCTGAAGATCGGCGAGCAGCCGGTCGACCAGCCGCACCACGCCGCCACGGATGCCCGCCACCTGAGACCCGGCGGGCGAGTCCCCCCGGATGCCGGCCACCGCGTGGGCGAGCGAGCCGTCGCGGCGAAGGGCGGAGCGCAGTCCCGGGTTCGCGCGCTCCACCGGGAGGTCGTCGGGGTCGACCGAATGCACTCCGCGGACGACGGGCGCCACCAGCTGCTCGAGAACCGCGGACCCCATCCGTCGGCGAACGAGCTCGCCGAGATTCGCCGCCTCGCCCCCGACGACGTTGGGCAGCACGAGGTCGAGTGACGCACGCAGAGCCGCGCGCATCCCGATCGCGTCGATCACGTCGCGGGCGAGCGGCACGGACGGGATGCCGAGCAGGCTGGTCGCGGGCAGCGGCATCGCCGTGCCGTCGGCGCGGAACAGCCAGGCGGGGGAGTCCACCGGGCGCACGATGTCGTCGGCCAGACCCAGGCGACCGGCCAGGTCGGCCACGATGCCGCCGCGCGTGGCGAAGGACTCGGCGCCGGCATCCAACTCGAGCCCGCCGACGGCGTGACGGGCGACCTGACCGCCGGCCCGGCCCGAGCCCTCGAGCACCGTGACATCGCGGCCGCCGAGCACCAGGCGGCGAGCCGCGACGAGTCCGGCGACTCCCGCGCCGACGACGATCACACGGGACGACGGCTCCATCAGCTCGTGGCCTAGCCCAGCTCGTGCACGAGCTCGACGATGCGCGTCAGCACGTCCGGGTCGGTGTCCGGAGGAACGCCGTGCCCGAGGTTGACGACGTGGGAAGGGGCCGCGGCGCCGCGATCGAGCACATCGCGCACGTGGGCGGCCAGGGTCGGCCACGGAGCGGCGAGCAGGGCGGGATCGATGTTGCCTTGCAGCGGGAACCTCCCGCCGAGCCGCTCGTTGGCCTCGTCGAGGGGGAGCCGCCAGTCGACGCCGACGACGTCGGCGATCCCCGCCATCAGATCGAGCACCTCGGCGCTGTCGACGCCGAAGTGCACCTTCGGCACCTCGAAGCCCCGCAGCGCACTCAGGGCGCGCTCGGAGTGCGGCAGGACCCGGCGCTGGTAGTCGCGCCGTGAGAGAGACCCCACCCAGGAGTCGAACAGCTGGGCCGCGCTGGCGCCGGCCTCCACCTGCGCGCGGATGAACGCACCCGTGACATCGGCGCACCAGTTCAGCAGGGTCGCCCAGCTGTGCGGATCGGCGTACATCATCGTGCGGGCTCGCAGCTGATCCTTGGACGGGCCGCCCTCGATCAGGTACGACGCCAGGGTGAATGGCGCACCGCCGAAGGCGATGAGCGGGGTCGAGCCGAGCTCGGCCACCGTGCGCGCGACGGCCTCGCGGATTGGTGCCAGGGCGTCCGGGTCGAGGGGCGGGAGGCGCAGCACGTCGGAGGCGGTCCGGATCGGTTCGTCGAACACCGGACCGCGCCCTGGCACGATGCGGACATCGACGCCGGCCAGTTTCACGGGCACGACGATGTCGCTGAAGAAGACCGCCGCATCCACCCCGTGACGGCGCACCGGCTGCAGGGTGATCTCGCTCGCCAACTCGGGCGTCAGACAGACGTCGAGCATCTCGGTGCCGATCCGCAACTCGCGGTACTCGGGAAGCGAGCGACCCGCCTGCCGCATGAACCAGACGGGGCGGGATGCCGGGCGATCCCCCCGATACGCGCGGATCACGGGCGAGTCGGCGGTGCGACCGTCACGCAGGGGATGGTCGGGCGGCAGCAGACTGCCGGCGGATTCGGGCACCTATCCAGGCTAGGCGACTCCTGCCGGGTCACCCGGACCTCACCCCGCTCCCGGCGCCCGCTCAGCCGCACGACGCCTACGATGAAGGGTGCTCTTGTGCGTGACGGCGAGCCACCGCACTGCTGACTTCGCCCTTCTCGATCGCGTGTCCCGCGAGGTGTCGACCACCGCTGCCGACCTCCTCGCCTCCGACGCCGCCGTCCGTGGCGCCGTCGTTCTCGCCACCTGCAACCGCTTCGAGGCCTATCTGGATGTCGATGACGTGCTCGCCACGGATCCCGGCGCCGCCGCCGACCTGGTCTTCTCCACCCTCGCCCGCTCCGTGGGTGAGGACGCGGCGCTGCTGCGAGGCTCGGCAGAACTGCTGAGCGACGATGCCGCGGTCCGACATCTCTTCGCCGTGAGCTCGGGCCTCGAGTCGGTCGTGGTCGGCGAGGACGAGATCAGCGGCCAGGTCCAACGCGCGCTGACGACCGCCCGCCAGGAGCGCACGACGAGCAGCTCGCTGGAGCGCGCGTTCCAGCGAGCGGCACGAACCTCGCGTCAGGTGCGGCAGGCGACCGATCTGGGCGGGGCCGGGAGGTCGCTGGTCCGGCTCGCTCTCGACCTCGCCGCGTCGCGAGTCACGGACTGGGCCGACGTCCCCGTGCTGGTGGTCGGCACCGGGCACTACGCGGCGACGACGATCGCGGCGCTTCGCGCCCGGGGGGCCCGCGACATCCGGGTCTTCTCCGCCACCGGTCGCGCGGACAACTTCGCCGCCCGCTACGGCGTGCGCGCCGAGCACGAGCTGCGCTCGGCCATGGCCGACGCCGAGATCGTCATCACCTGCACGGCGCGTTACACCGTGACGGCCGCAGACATCCCGGATGCCGCCCGCCGCCTGATCATCGACCTCGGCCTTCCGCGCAACGTCGAGCCCGCCGTCGCGGGGCTCCCGGGCGTCGAGCTGCTCGACCTGGAGCTGCTGGCCGTCCACGCGCCGCTCTCGGAGCTCGGCGAGGGTGCGCAGGAGCTCGTCGCGACGGCCGCGGCGGAGTTCGGCGCAGAAGCCGAGGCCGCACCGGGCATCGTCGCCCTGCGCGGCTACGTGCTCGCCGCCCTGGAGGACGAGCTGGAGCGAGTCCGCTCGCGCGGCGCCGACACCGGCACGGAGGAGGCGCTGCGCCACCTGGCGGGGGTGCTCGTGCACACGCCGTCGGTGCGTGCCCGACGGCTGGCCGCCGAGGGGCGTTCCGCGGAGTTCCTCGCGGGGCTCGACGCGCTCTACGGCCTGCAGCTCGAATCGCCTGCCGCCGAGTCCGACGCGGGGTCCGGCGCCGCCACCGCGTGAACACGAGCGCCCCGCCCTCTCTCAGCGGAGGAACGGGGCGCCCGGTTTCGATCGACGCGCCCGGTTCCCAGCACCGGACGCGCCGAGACTCAACCGACCCGGTGCTGGCCCCCACGGCGGCGGTTCAGGGCGGCGCGGATCGCGAGCGCTCCCACGCCGAGCTGCAGCAGGATGATCGCGAGCACGATCCAGCCGAACTCGTTGCTGCCGGTCAGAGCCAGGGTCTTCAGGTCACCGCAGACCGCGGCGCCGCTCGCGATGGTCAGCGTCCACTGGCTCGGCCCGTCGAGCCCGTCCGTGCCCTGAGGCGTCGCGGTCACGTCGTAGCTGCCTGCGGGCAGCTGAGTGGTGACCTGCGTCACCGGCTTGCCATCGATCTTGTAGTCGACGACCTTCGAGAAGTCGACGCCCATCACCTGTCCGACCGTGATCGATCCGTCGGCCGGCGACCCATCGGGTCCGCAGGTCTCGTCGGCCGCCGTCGCGTTGGTCGGCTGGTCGGCGAGGGTTCCCAGGTCGCACCCGACGGGAGCATCGAACCTGAGCGGCCAATCGGTCTGGGCGCCCGGGGCGAAGCCCCAGGTCGAGTCGACCGGTGACGCCGTCACATCGACCGTCGTCGCCGCAGCCACGGGATAGCTGCCGGGCAGCGTGTCCACACCGTTCACCTTCCAGGCCACGCCGTTCTGCTGCGGGATCGTGTAGCTGCCGTCGGTCGTGCAGCCCAGCTCGGTCGTGATCGTCGCGGCGAGCGGGGTGATCGTCTCGCAGTGCACCGGGGGAAGCACGATCCGGGTGAGCGGCCAGCTGTCAGCGCCGCTCAGCACGAAGCCGGGCCGGGCCGTGACGCCCACCTTGTAGGTGCCTGCCGGAAGGAACGTCTCGGTCGAGGTGACCTCGGTGATGTTCGTCGGGTTGCCGACGCCGGTGATCGTGTAGAGCAGGCTCGGCTTGAGGTCGACCGTGATCGATCCGTTGCTCACGAAGCCGTTCGTGCAGACCTCCGGGCTGACCGAGGGGTCGCCCGGGTGACTGTCGAGGCACCCGGTGAACGACGGGATCGTCAGGCCGGTGAGGAGCACGCCATCCGCGTACACGTCGTAGCTGCCGCCCAGATCCCAGATCGGCGTGCCCTCGACCGTGTCGGTCGCATGTGCGGCGACCTGGTCGGAGATCGTGGTGCCCGCCACGGTGAACGTCACCGGCACGTCAGACGCGCTGTTGTCGAAGTGGAAGAAGAGGTTCTTCGACGAGAAGGTGCCGTTGGGGTAGCAGGCGCCGAGCGTGTAGCTCGCCGTGGGCGCGTAGGTCTTCGAGCTGAAGGAGTAGCTGCTGCAGCCGGCCGTGATCGAGGTCACGATGCCGTCACCCTTCGCACCCGAACCGAGCGAGTAGCCGACGGCCTCGACCTGCACGTTCGTCACGCCCTGCTGGGCCCACGCGAAGAGGTAGTCGTTGAGCGATCCGTAGGAGAGCTGGTAGCTCGGGTTGGGTCCCGCCGGCATGCCGGTGACCGCGTGGCTGCTCCACCATCCGGTGAAGAGCGGCTCATCGACGAGGTTGCCGAAGAAGGCGCCGTTCACGTAGACGCTGAGCTGCAGTCCCGGCGCGGACTGCCCGCTGCCGTTCGCGTAGCCGAGGTTCGTCGTTCCGGCCTGGCTCAGCGGGAAGCTCGTGCTCACGTAGCCGGCCGACTTGTCGCTCGATCCCGAGCCGTCCGTCCAGATGTGCAGGCCACTCGCGACGTACTCGTGGTGGCCGCCGCTCTTCGACTCGCCGAAGGTCCAGCCGGCGTTGTCGAGATTGGTCGACACGGGTGCGGCCGTGACCGTGGTGCACGCGGTCACGCACGGTGCGTACTGGCCGAGGTGGAACGTCCACGACGTGGTCGCGCCGGCCTTCAGCGTGTACGGGCTGTTGACCTTCGCCGTGATCGTGTAGTCGCCCACGTTCCCCGAACCCGTCACGGTGTAGGTGATGGCCGCCGTACTCGCCGGCACGGAGACCGAGCCGTAGACGCCGCAACTCGTGATCACGCTGGCGCTCGGGGAGACCGGCGTCACGGTGTTGCACGAGGTGGCCTGCTGCACGTAGGTCGGCGTCGGGCCGGTGAACCCCATGTCGTGAAGGAAGTGCTCCGTGTACGGGGTGTTCGGTCCGTTCAACACGGCGGTCGGCATCGGCTGAGACATGGTGGAGGCGTAGATGTCGCCCTGACCGCAGGTGACCTGGGCCGCGTAGGGGTAGCTGCCCGGCGCCGAGATCTCGGGCAGGTACTGGGTGGTCGCGGTGTCGAGAACCTGCGGCCAGACCGCATCCTGCGTGTAGAGCCACGCGGTCGCCGTCACCCAGAACGGATGGCACAGCACGCCGGTCGAGTTCGCGATGTCGGTCACCGTGATGACGCCGCTGTTGCTGCCAGGCAGGTAGGTGTAACTCACCGAGGAATCCGGGATGCACACGGGCGCGGTCTTGCACGCGGGGTTGCTGGCAGAGAGAGGGCCGGTCAGGCTGCCGGTGAAGGTCTTGGTGGTGGTGCCGTCCGGGAAGGTGTGACCCGCGGTCGCGGTCGCGGTCACCGAGTAGCTGCTCGGCCCGGTTCCTCCGGTCACGGTGCCCCAGGTGGCGTTGGTCGCCGTACCGAGGGCGAGCGTTTGGCCGGTGCCGCAGGTCGCCACCATCTTCGTCGGCGCGCCGGCCGCAGCATCCGCCGTGGTCACCGGGGTGGTGCAGAGCGGAGTCTGGCTCCCCTCGCCGAAATGCTCGTTGAAGCCGTCGACCTGCGCCCAGACGATGCAGTACCCCGTCGACGGGAGAGTGCCCCTGAATGCGCCTCCGCTCGCCGCGGAGTCGAAGGGCAACGTGGACGTGCCGATCATCGAGGCACCGAAGCCGGCGTTCTGCTCGATGTGGAAGTTGATGTTCAGCACGGTCCAGTTCGAACCCTGGTTCGTGTACGTCTGGCCGGCGACGTACTGGGACAGCGGGATGTACTTGATGTTGCCGTCGCTGGTCGGGCCGCTGGCGTTGAAGGTGTCGCCCGATGGCAGTGTCAACGAGGTCGTCGTGAGGGTGTAAGGGATGGCGTCGCCCGAGCCAGCGGCGACGGCAGAGCCGGCCACACCGATCAGGGAGAGTGAGACGGCGACCAGAACGGCGGCCGCGGACGCGACGAATTTGAACACAGGGGATGTCCTAGCTGAGAGATCACGCAGGCACTAGGGATGCCTGCGCGAGTTGTTCGGGCGCTCCGGCTGCATCGGGGGATGCGGCCGGCGGGGGTGCGCCCTCGGGGGATCCCGGGACGGCCGCGGGTTTCGGGTCCGCGGTCCGATGGGACGACTCCACGCTACCAGTCCCCCAAAAGGAGGACATGCCCCCGTTGGGGGGTACGGGCTCGCCTGCGCGGGCGAGAAGCGACGCCCCGCCCCTCGTGTCTCAGCACACGGGGGCGGGACGACGCCGTCGGGCGGCTAGGCCTGCTCGCCGCGGCGCCGCGCGAAGCGCACCGCGAGGAGGGCCAGTCCGGAGACCAGCATGGCGTAGCCGAGTGCGATCCAACCGACCGGCGTGGAGCCGGTCAGGGCCAGAGTCTTCAGATCACAGGTGGTCGGCTGAACGAAGTGGAAGGTCCAATCCGTCGTCGCTCCCGCTTCGAGGCCGTAGGACGGCCCGTTGGCGCTCACGTGAATGACCACCGTGCTCGGCGAGTTGACCACGTACTTGCCTTCGCCCACGACCGAACCGTTGACGGTCCAGGTGAGGGCCGCAGGGTCGGACAGGTCGTTCGACAGCGTGTATGAGCCGCCCGTGAAGCATCCCATCTGCACCTGCGTGGCACTCGGGTCGACCAGCGGGTGGGTGATCAGATCGCCGCAGGGCTCAGCGGAGAGCAGCGTCTCCTCCCACGGTCCGTCGTAGCCGTCGAAGAAATACCCGGTCTCGGGCATCGCCGACACCTTGTAGGTGCCCGGATCCAGGATGTGCTTGCCCGGGGCGGCGATCACGTCGTTGATGAAGTAGATCGCGTGAGGCGAGTCGACGAGGCTCGGAATGGTGATGAACGCCAGCGTGAGCGTGTCACCCGGAGCCGGCGCCGCCGGCAGCGCCGCCGGAGCCGAAGCAACCGCCGTCAGCTTCGCGTCGACCAGCGACGCGGTACTCAGCTTGCTGGAGCTCACCGATGCGTTGGCCAGCGGGGTCTCCGCCAGCGCCGAGAGCTGGACTCCGCCAGGGCCGCCAGCAGGGATGCAGGACTGATCGGTCGGCGCCGGCTTGACGAACGGCGTCTTCACGAGGCAGTCGCCCGGGTTCGCGAAGGTGTGGGTCAGCAGTTCGGCCGCGATGACCGGCGAGATCACGTAACCGGTGTCGGCCACCGGCGTGATGACCACGACATCGCCGGGGTTCGCCTTGTTATCGACGCCCACGGTCAGCGTCGTCGACTTCCCGCCATTCACCGTCGCGTCGTAGTGCACGTGGTCGGCGAGGAACACCGTGTAGGTGCCCTGGATGGCGGTGCCGGGAGCGTTCGCGTCGCAGACGCCGTCCACGAACTTCGGGTCACCCGCGGGAACAGAGACGCGGCAGTCGCCGGCCGTGCTGAAGGTGAACGTCGGGAACGTCTTCGGGTCACCGTCGATGCGGTACCCGTTCGCGGTGTCGCCCGTCGCCATGACCGTCACGGTGTGACCGGACGCCTCGTCGTAGGTCCCTGCAGTCTTCGACGTGAACGAACCGCTGTCGACCTGCACCTTGTAGAGCACACCCGTCACCGCGTAGAGCGTGTAGGTCCCCGGCGACTCCTGCCCGGGGTGGGCAGCGTCGCAGGTGACCGGCGTGGAGTCGGTCTTCGGCACGACCGTGACGAGGCAGTCCTTTGCGGCCGAGAAGGTGAACTTCCAATCGGTGACCGCGCCGGGGGTGATCGTGTATGGCCCACTTGCGATGGCCTGGATCTCCACCGCGCCCGCGGTCTTTCCGTCGAGGTAGGGGTGGAAGCCCGCAGTCAGATCATCCCAGCCGCCCTGCGCGTTCTTGACCTGGTAGGTGACGCCCGCCGTGGCCGTGATCGTGAACCCGTTGTCGGAAGCCTGACCCGGTGTCGCTGAGCACACGGTGTACTGCGGCGTCGGGGCAGCAGGAGTGGTCTGGCCGAAGCAGTCGCCCGCCGACTTGAAGGTGAAACTCCACGTCGTCGGCGTCTTGTCGGGAACGATCGAGCCGTTGTCGAGCACCAAGGTGATGTTGATGACGATCACAGGGGTCACCGAGTGCGAGCCCGCGGTCAGCTTCGCGTTGCTGCCCGTCAGCGTGAAGTGATAGTGGCTCGAGTCGGCCGGGATTGTGTACGAGGCCGGCGACGAATTGCCCGGGGTTGTGCACGTGGTGTACGTCGGCGTGGGCTGATCGGGCACGATGCACTTGCTCTTGTCGGGGCTGGTGATCGTGAAGGTCCAGGTGTAGGTGCCGGTGAATGTGTATCCCGTCGCGGCATCCGCACGGATGTTGACGGTCGCCCCGGCGCCCAGGGGGTGGAATCCCGCCGAGACGCTCTGCCAGGTGTTGCCGCCGACGAGGATCTCGTAGCCACTGACTCCGGTCGAGTTGCCCGGGATCGTGTAGCCGCCGTTGCCGACCGTGTTGGTGTCCGTGCACACCGCGTTGGTCGAGGTCGCCTGCGCCGGCGTCACGATGAGCTGGCAATTGTCCTTCTCGCCGCTCGTGGTGAAGGTCCAGTTGTTGGAACCCGTCTTGTCATCCCATGCGGTGACGGCCACCGTGTAGTGATGCGTCGCCAGTGGAGCCGGCCACGCGAAGGTCTTGTTCACCCCGCTGCCGAACGACTCGTCATCCACGATCTTGGTGTCGAGCGTCACCGTCACGTGGTTGGCGTTGCCCTTGCTCGTGTCGTAGCTGTTGAGGTTGATGGAGACTCCGGCTTGGCAGCTCGCATCGACGGAGTGGTTGTGCGCGCTGGCCGGACCGGCGACGAGCGCCACGATTCCGAGAACAAGGGCAAGAGTGCCCAGGGCGGCGAGAAGTTTCTTCAACACGGGGAATTCCTTCAGCTGAGGTCAGGAAAGTGCGCGAGCGAGCGCGCAAATAAGGGGGAGAGGCCCGGCAGCAGCGGATGAGCCGGAACGAGAAGGGGGCAAGCTCGAGCGCGCGAACTTCGGGTTAGCAGCGCTCGACGGGGCGGGGGCGTCGTCGGATTTCGGGTGCGGGGATCACCGTATTCTGCCGCGTCTGAGGGGGACAGCGGCCGTGCGGGGGGACACGGCGCTCACGCGACTGGCTCAACGTAGCAGGTCCCACGTTTGGGGGACAAGCCCGAGTTTCACGGGTGCCCCGCACGCGACGATCCGCATGCGGGGCACCGTGACCGTCCCGGCCTAAGCCCGGTTCTCCGCGTCGCCGCGGCGACGCCCCAGACGGATGGCGATCAGAGCCAGGCCGGCGGCCAGCAGGCCGGACCCGAGGCCGATCCATCCCGTCGGATCCGACCCGGTCAGAGCCAGCGTCTTGAGATCGGCGCAGGCCAGCGAGCTCGGCGTGATCGTGATCGGGAAGCTCGCCGGCCCGGTCAGACCGTCACCCAGGGTGTGCGGCGACGCCGTCACGGTGTAGCTGCCCGGGGCGAGTGGGATCGTCGGGGTGGCGATCGGAGTCCCGTCCAGGAAGTAGTCCACCTTGTCGAAGAACGAGACGCCGAAATCCAGTCCGACGGTCAAGGAGCCGTCCTTCCCCGCGCAGGTCGGCTGCGTCGGGTCGGCATCCGTCGGCCAGGAGGAGAGGGTCGGCGGGTCGCAGTCGACCACGGCGGCGGTCGACAGCAGGGAAACCGACGCGACGCTCAGCCCGCAGGCCGGCGGCTGGGGACACGGCGAGGGATCGTCGATCGTCTCGCTCCAGCTCGACGGCCCGGTGAGCACGAAGCCCGGCTGCGCCGTCGCGGTCACCGTGTAGGTGCCGGGAGGCAGCGGGGTGGAGGCGGCTGCCGCCGTGATGTTCACGCTCGGGCTGCCACCGGTGATCTGGTAGCTGACCGAGGCCGGCATGAAGTCCACGTCGACCGAGCCGTTCGCCAGCGAGCCGTCGGGGGAACAGGTCGCTGCCGTGCCGGGGTCGGCCGTCACCGTGAGAGGGACGCATCCCGTGAAGGAACCGATCTCGTGGATCTTCTTCAGTAGATGGCCATCGGCGTAGACCTTGATCGCGGCGCTGCCCGTGGTGGGGATCGTGATCGTCACCTGATCGGTGTCACCGCCGGCGACCACCTCCGAGATGCCCGCGCTCGGGATCGTGAAGGTCACCGGCACGGTCGATCCGCTGTTGTCGAAGGTGACGGCGAGGTTCTCGATCGAGGCCTGCGTGTTCGCGTCGTACATGCACGTTCTGTCGAGGTGCACCTTCACCTCCGGGTGGTAGCAGTCCTTGTAGTGGCCGAGGTCGATCAGCCACCAGGTCTGCGTGTGCGACGAGAAGGTGTACGGCGGCACCGCGGTGGCGGTCACGACGTTCAATCCCTGCGTGCCATCACCGAAGGTGATCGCGTAGGTCACGAACGCCGTGTTCACCAGCGTGATCGAGCCGTAGACGCCGCAGCCGTGGATCGCGCTGTGGCTCGGCTTGACCGGCACCGGGTGGAAGCAGTCCGAGCTCTTCGGGTCGAGCTGGGAGGGGATGGTGTAACTCACGTCCATCGTGTCGGTCCCGTTCGAGAACAGGTGGCCGGTCTGGGCGTGCGCCGTGCGCGTGTGGTCGCCGGCGGTCTGGTCCTCGGGACCCGTGGTGTCGGTCCAATCGGCGTGCAGGAGCGTGAAGGTGGCGACTCCGCTCACGCGACAGGTCGGCGTCGAGACGCTCGCCCCCGCCGTGGCATCCTGCGGCAGGCAGTCCGCGTTGTGCACCAGCTTGTAGGTCACGCCCCACCCGGCAGGCGAGGGGAAGTCCTCCGGGGGAACCCCCGGATTGTCCAGGTGCGCACCCGTGATGAGCGTCGTGGTGACCGTGCTGTCGTTGTAGAGGTCCACCTGGTACGAGGTGCCGCAGGTGGTCAACTGAGCGTCGAGCGCGTTCAGGTTCTTGGTGGCGAGGTCCACGTGCGCGGCGAGCGTCTGCGGCCATGTCGAGGTGTGGAAGGGATCCGCGCCGGCGTCCCAGCTCGGCATCAGCCACGCGGCGAGCACGTAGGGGGTGGGGTCGACGGGGGGCGGCGGCGGCGTCACGACCACGGCCGCGGCGTGGGTGCAGATGACTGCGCCCACGATGTCGGCGCCGAAGTCGCCGTTGAGGGTGGTCTGGCCGGTGCGATCCTGCCAGCCACCATTGGAGTTGATCGTGATGGTCGCGAGCGGGTCGCCCGAACTCGAGACCTGCCAGTTCTTGCCCGCCTGGTACTGGGTCGCGATGGTCACGGTGATGGCGCCCTTGGTGATCGTCAGGCCGCCGTTGTAGAACGTCTGCTTGTCGGCCTCGCCGAAGGTGACGCAGGTCTCGCCGTCCTTCGGGGCGGGCGCGCCGCTGGAGGTGGCGGACGCCGCACCGACCGGACCGGCGAGCGAGGTGAGGGCGATGACGCCGAGCGCGAGCGACACGGAGCTCACGCCGGCGAGGATTTTCTTGAACACGAAGGGCCTCCTTGCTGAGGACGGCGCGAAGCGCCGGAGACACGGGGGATGTCTGGGGGATCCGGCACGACGGGTAAGCAGGCCGGTGGCAATCGGGTGGGGCATCGGGCCGCGGCTCATCGTCGAGTCGGACCGCGTGGAGTTCGGGGGTGTGCGGGTGTGCTGCTCTGCCACGGATCGGGGGTCGGCACGTGCGGGGGACACGAGCCCAAGTGGCTGGCCGTCACCGTAGCAGGTCCGCCTTTAGGAGGACAAGAGCAACCTCTGTCCAAGCCGGCGCGGGAGAGAGCTGGCCTCGAGAGGCGCTAGTGCACGTACTCCAGCAGGTCGAAGCCGACGGTCCGCATCGCGTCCAGCACGCGCAACCGGGCCGCGATCCCGCTGTCGTTGAACTGCACCGACACGGCATAGCAGACGGCGGCGCGCGGACCGCGCATGACCCCGGCCTCGGAGCGCACCCCCGAGTCGGCGCCGGTCTTGTTGACCAGCAGCATCCCGTGATCGACGCCGCGGTGCGACAAAGGATCGAGGCCGAACGCGCCGGCCACCATCGAGAGATCCGAGTTGAGCGACAGCCAGCCCAGCACGCGGCTGCTCGTCAGCGTGTCGACGACCTCGCCGCGGGCCAGCGCGCCGAACAGCCAGCTGAGCTCGGCGGTCGAGCCGACCGACAGCTGCGGCGCGTCATCGGGGCCCCGGCTGTCGCGCACCAGATCGAGCAACGCCGTGCGCAGCAGGCCGAGGGACTCGGTACGGGCCCGCACGGACTCGAGTCCCACCTGGCGCAGCAGCACATTGGTCGCCAGGTTGTCGCTCGTGGCGCCGACGAGGGTGGCGAGATCGGCGACTGGGAGCGACGGCGCCTGCAGGTGCTGCCAGATGCCGGACTCGCCTACGGCATCCCGCGGCGTCTTGTCGAGAATGCCGTAGCCCGAGAAATCCCGATCGGTCAGCCGCGCTGACACCTCGACCAGCAGCAGGATCTTGCCGATGCTTGCCGTCGGCAGCACGATCCGCTCGTCGATGCCCAGCAGTGAGCGGCCGGAGTCGAGGTCGGTGACCGATGCCGAGACCTGCGCTCCCTCGTAGGCGAGATCGCCGAGCGCCGTGAAGCTGCTCGAGAAGTTCTCCCCCGGCTCACTGGCCAGATGCCGCGGAACCCGGGGGGCGCGCACGCGGTCGCGCCGCTCGCGGATGTGCGCGACTTCGGTCACAGGGGGAGCTTTCTCGGTGCGCCAGGGTTGCCGACCATGGTACGGGCCGTACTACCAGATGCGCACTCGCTCGGCCGGCGCGAGCCAGAGCGCATCAGACTCCGTCAGGCCGAAGGTGTCGGCGAACTCGTCGATGTTGCGCACGATCTGATTGCAGCGGAACTCGTTGGGCGAATGCGGATCGATCGACAGCAACCGGAGGGCCTCCTCGTCGCGGATCTTGATCTGCCAGGCCTGCCCCCAGCTGAGGAAGAAGCGCTCGGCACCCGTCATCCCATCGATGACCGGAGGCTCGGCCCCGTCGAGCGAGAGCAGATAGGCCTTCCAGGCGATGGCGAGACCGCCGAGGTCGCCGATGTTCTCGCCGATGGTCAACGCTCCGTTGACGTGATGCCCGGGGAGCGCCTTCGGCTCGAGCGCGTCGTACTGCGCGATCAGTGCGGCGGTGCGCTGCTCGAACGCGGCGCGGTCCTCGTCGGTCCACCAATTGGTGAGGCGACCGTCGCCGTCGTACTGCGAGCCCTGGTCGTCGAAACCGTGACCGATCTCGTGGCCGATCACGGCGCCGATCGCGCCGAAGTTCGCCGCGGCATCCCGGCTCTCGTCGAAGAACGGGTACTGCAGGATCGCCGCGGGGAACACGATCTCGTTGAACCCCGGGTTGTAGTACGCGTTGATCGTCTGCGGCGTCATGAACCACTCGGTGCGGTCGATCGGCTTGCCGATCTTGCCCAGCTCCCGCTGGAACTCGAACTCCGTGGTCGCCCGCACGTTCGCCAGCAGATCGTCGGGCACGATGACCAGGTTCGAGTACTCGCGCCATACCGTCGGGTAGCCGATCTTGGGCGTGAACTTCGAGAGCTTCTCGAGGGCTCGCCGCCGGGTCTCCTCGGTCATCCAGTCGAGGTTCGTGATGCTCTCGCGGTAGGCGTCGATGAGGCGGGCGACCAGAGCGTCCATCTCGGTCTTTGCCGTCGCGCTGAAGTGCCGCTCGACATAGATGCGCCCGACGGCCTCTCCCATCGCGCCCTCGACGATCGAGACGCCGCGCTTCCAGCGGGCGCGCAGCTCGGGGGTGCCGGTGAGCGTCTTGCCGTAGAACTCGAAGTTGGCCTCGACGACCTCCCGGGTCAGGTACGGCGCAGAGGAACGGATGAGCTGCCAGCGCAGCCAGTCCGTCCAGCTGTCGAGGCGCTCGGCCGTCAACAGGCTGCCGAGACCCGAGACGAAACTCGGTTCGCGCACCACGACCTCCGCGAACGCGCCATCCGGAACATCGAGCGCCGTCAGCCAGCCGGCCATCGGGGCCGGGCCGGCAAGGGTCTCGACGTCGGCCCACGGCATCGGGTTGTAGGTGGCCTGGCTGTCGCGGGTGCGCACGTTGTCCCAGTGCTGCGCCGCGATCTCGGTCTCGAGCGCGAAGACGCGGGCGGCACGGGCCGTGGCATCGCTGAGACCGGCGAGCGTGAACATCCGCTCGAGGAAGGTCTGATAGCCGGCACGGATGTCGGCGAACTTCTCCTCGCGGAAGTACGACTCGTCGGGCAAGCCGATACCGCCCTGCTCGAGGAAGACCAGGTACCGCTCCGGATCGCCAGGATCGTTGTCGACGAAGGCCTGGAGGAACCCGCTGGTGCCGAGTCGCTCGAAGCGGCCGAGCTCGGCGACGAGCGCCGGGATCGAGTCGACCATCGCGACGGCGTCGAGATCGCCCGACAGAGCCGAGAGACCGACCTTCTCGATGCGATCCTCGTCGAGGAAGCTGCTGTAGAGGTCACCCACCTTGCGCGCTTCGGTGCCCGGCTCGGCCGACTGCGACTCCTCGATGATCTCGTGCACCGCCTTCTCGGCCGCCTCGGCGAGCAGGTAGAACGAGCCCCAGCGCGCCTTGTCGCTCGGGATCTCGGTGCGGTCGATCCATTTCTCGTTGACGTGGCGGAAGAGGTCGTCCTGCGGCCGGATGGCGGGGTCGAGCTCGTCGGTCTTGATTCCGGAGGCGCTCGGCTGGGGGCTGGTTTGTGGCGCAGACGTCATGGTGGGAGCCTAAGAGATCGTGACGACTCAACGCGTTCTCATCATCGGCGGCAACGGCATCATCAGCGGCTCGGTCACGCGCCTCGCGGTCGAACGAGGGATGGCCGTCACGGTGCTCAACCGGGGAACGAGCACGACGCGGCCGCCGATCGAGGGCGTCGAGTCCCTGGTCGGTGATGCGGGGGACGCCGCATCCGTGCGCGCTGCCGTCGCTGCGCGCGACTTCGACGTCGTCGTGAACTTCCGCGCCTTCCTGCCCGACCAGGTCGCGGCCGACGTCGAGCTCTTCACGGGACGCACCGGCCAGTACGTCTTCATCTCCTCGGCCTCGGCGTACCAGAAGCCGGTCGCCCACTTGCCGATCGTCGAGTCGACGCCGCTGCGGAATCCGTTCTGGGAGTACTCGCGCAACAAGACCGCCTGTGAGGACCTGCTGGTCGCGGCGTATCGCGAGAGCGGCTTCCCGATGACGATCGTGCGGCCGTCGCACACCTACGACTCCACACTCATCCCCCTTGACGGCGGCTGGACGGCCCTCGATCGGATGCGGCGGGGCGTCCCGATCGTGGTGCACGGTGACGGCACCTCGCTCTGGACCCTCACCCACGCCCGCGACTTCGCCCGTGCCTTCGTCGGCCTGCTCGGCAACCCGCACGCCCTCGGATCGCCCGTGCAGATCACCTCGGACGAGTCGCTGACCTGGGATGCGATCGCCGGGGTGCTCGCGGGAGCGCTCGACGTCGAACCGCGCATCGTGCACGTGGCCTCGGAGACCCTGGCGCGCGAGGTGGACTACGGCGACGGGCTGCTCGGCGACAAGGCCCACAGCGTGGTGTTCGACAACTCCCGGGTCAAGTCGCTCGTTTCCGGGTGGCAGGCCACCATCCCCTTCGCCGACGGTGCCTGCGAGATCACCGACTGGTACCTGGCCGACTCCGCGCGACAGAAGGTGGACGCCGAGCTCGACGCGACATACGACCGCCTCGTTGAGCGCTTCGGCTAGTCGTCGCCGTCACGGCCTCGACGCGGCGGGACCGGTCGTCGCTCCGGTCCGCAGTTCCGACGTCAAGGCGGCCGGGCGCGGGGCCTCGCCGGCGAGTGCTGCGAGGACCGCGAGTCCCGCGGCGCGGCCCTTCTCGGAGGCCGGCTGCACGAGCGTCGTGAGTTCCGGCACTCCGCTGCCATCGAAGCGCACGCCGTCGAAGCCGACGACGCTCAGTTGCGCGGGGACGGCGATGCCGAGTTCGTCGGCCGCCACGAGCACCCCCGCGGCCAGCAGATCGCTCTGTGCGATGATCGCCGTCGGGCGATCGCCCGCTGGAACGTCGAGCAGGGCGCGGCCCGCGCGCACGCCGTCGGCGACCGAACTCGATGCGGTCGCGATCCCGGTCGCGTGCGGGAACACGAGGCGAACGCCGGCCAGCCGTTCGATGGCCACGAAGGCCGTTCCCGCCGATTCCCGCGGGCCGAGGCGTCGCCGTTCTCGGCCGGAGTCCAGGGGGAGCGCCACGACCGCCGCGTCGCGATGGCCGAGGGAGCGCAGCAGTTCGGCTCCGCGACGGCTGGCATCGCGGTTGTCGAGATCGATCGCGATCACTCCTTCGCTCGGCGCCGTCTCGATCCCGATGATCGGGACCCGGCGACGTCGCAGGGCGTCCACCGTCGCCACGAGATCGGTGCCGCAGCCCAGCAGGATCGCCGCATCCATTGCGGAGTCCAGGAGTTCGAGACGATCGTGCCCGACGAGCGGCAGCACCAGCAGGCCGAGTCGTTCGTCTCCGAAAGCCTCGCCGATGCCGTCGAGCACCGCCAGATTCATCGGATCGCGGAACGCGTCCTCGAGACGATCCTCGGTGACCACGGCGACCACACCGGAACGGCCCCGGCGCAGGGAGCGGGCAACCGGATCCGGACCCGCGTAGTCCAGCTCGGCTGCTGCGGCCAGCACGCGGGAGCGCGTGGACTCCGAGACGGGACCGGTGCCGCTGAAGGCGAGCGACGCCGTCGAGGGCGAGACGCCGGCGCGCGCTGCGACCGCGGCCAGGGTCGGCCGTCCCGCCCGCGTCGATGTTGCCCCGTCGTCCATGGCTTGGTAGCGTACTCGAATCGATTCGATCGAATCGATTCGACCCCCGTCCCCGCCGGAGATCCTTGTGAGCAGCGCCGCCACCCGCTCCAGCCGCCCGACCGCCTGGCGCAACGCCGTCTTCGTCGCGTTCGCGCTCAACGGCTTCGGGATATCGGCCTGGGTCGCCCGCATCCCGAGCGTCCGCGATCACCTCGGCATCACCGTCGCCCAGGTCGGCATCCTGATCTTCGGGATCTCGGCGGGGTCGGTCATCGGGCTCGTTCTGGCCAGCCACATCGTGCACTGGCTGGGCGGACGGCAGTCCATCCGCCTCGCCCTGATCGGCGCGGGGGTCGCTCTCGCGGTCGTCGGATTCGGAACGACCGTGCTCTCCAGCTTCGGGGTGGTGCTGGCAGCGCTGCTGGTCTACGGATTCTGCAGCGCGATCTGCGACGTGGCGATGAACGTGGAGGGCGCCGCCGTCGAGGGCGCCGCCGGTCGGACGATCATGCCCCTGTTCCACGCGAGCTGGAGCCTCGGCACCGTGGCAGGCGCGGGGCTGGGATCCGCCGCCGCCTTCGCCGGGATCGACCCGGTCTGGCACCTCGGGGCGATCGGGGTGCTGCTGATCGTCGCCGTCCCCATCGTGGCGCGCTTCATCCCCGACGACGACCAGATCGACGAGCACGGCGCCCCCGCCGCGCCGCAGACCTTCCGCGACCGGATGAGCATCTGGCTCGAACCCCGCACCCTGCTGATCGGTCTCATCGTGCTCGGGATGGCGTTCACCGAGGGATCGGCCAACGACTGGCTGGCGCTCGGGATGGTCGACGACCGCGGCGTCGACAACGGGCAGGGTGCCCTGCTGTTCGGCGTCTTCACGGTGTCGATGACCCTCGGCCGGATCGTCGGCGGCCCGATCATCGATCGCGTCGGGCGCGTCGTGGCGCTGCGCGCATCGGGGGCAGCGGCGGCCGTCGGGCTGGCCATCGTCATCCTGGTCCCCTCCGTGCCCATCGCCGTCATCGGCATCGTGCTCTGGGGGATCGGCGCATCGCTGGGCTTCCCGATGGGCATGTCGGCTGCCGGCGACGACCCGGCACGCGCGGCCGCGCGCGTGGGCGCCGTCGCGACGATCGGATACGTCGCGTTCCTGGTCGGGCCGCCCCTGATCGGCTTCGTCGGCAACCAGATCGGGATCCTCAACGCACTGTGGATCGTGCTCGTGCTCATCGTGCTGTCCGTGCTCGCGGCGCCCGCGGCGCGCGAACGGATCGGCCGCTTCGCCCGCGCCCAGGCCGTCGAGCCGCCTCCGGGGGTCGACGCCGAGACCCGCTGACGCCGGCCGCTGCCGTGCCCGCCAACTAGGCTCACTGCGTGCGTCTCGTCGTTGCCCGGTGTTCCGTCGACTACGCAGGACGTTTGAGCGCGCACCTCCCGCTCGCCACCCGCCTCCTCGTCGTCAAGGCGGACGGCAGCGTGCTCGTGCACAGTGACTCGCTCAGCTACAAGCCGCTCAACTGGATGAGCCCGCCGGCCACCTTCGTCGAGGAGGACGTCGATGACGACCGCGCATCGGCCGGCGTCACGCAGCTCTGGCGGGTCACCAACGCCAAGACCGCAGACATGCTCGTCATCTCGATCCATGAGGTGATCCACGATTCGAGTCATGAACTCGGCATCGATCCGGGGCTGCAGAAGGACGGCGTCGAGGCCGAGCTTCAGCGGCTGCTCGCGGAGCAGATCGAGCTGCTCGGCGCCGGCTTCACCCTGGTGCGCCGCGAGTACATGACCGCGATCGGGCCGGTCGACATCCTGGCGCGGGATGCCGCAGGTGCCAGCGTCGCCATCGAGATCAAGCGGCGCGGCGACATCGACGGGGTCGAGCAGCTGACCCGGTACCTCGAGCTCATGAACCGGGACCCCCTGCTGGCCCCCGTCAGCGGCGTGTTCGCCGCGCAGGAGATCAAACCGCAGGCACGCACGCTGGCGGAGGATCGCGGCATCCGGTGCCTGGTTCTGGACTACGACGCGATGCGGGGGCT
Source organism: Pseudolysinimonas sp. (assembly GCA_036499485.1). GTDB lineage: Bacteria > Actinomycetota > Actinomycetes > Actinomycetales > Microbacteriaceae > Lysinimonas. The sequence goes on from DASYDQ010000038.1 coordinate 82,956, forward strand.
CGAGACCGGGCACTCGCGGCTGTTCTGATGGCGACGTCGGGGCGTCTGCCCTACACCGCGATCCTGTTCGACCTCGACGGGACCATCGTCGACTCGGCCCCCGGCATCACCGCCACGCTGGCGTACACCTTCGAGCGGCTGGGGCTGCCGGTTCCGACGCCGGCGGAACTGCTGGCCTGGGTCGGGCCGCCGATCCTGGACTCGTTCCGCGACCTGGCCGGCTTCGACGTCGAGCAGTCGCAGCGCGCGCTCGACATCTACCGCGAGAAGTACCTGTCGACGGGCGTGTACGACGCCGCGCTCTACCCCGGCATCGTCGACGTGCTGCGCGCCATCGGAGAGTCCGACCTGCCGCTGTCGCTCGCGACCTCGAAGCCCGAGACCCCGGCTCGTGCCGTGCTGGAGCACTTCGACGTGGCCGATGTCTTCGACGAGCTCACCGGAGCCAGCGACGACGAGGTCCGCAGCGCCAAGAAGGACGTCGTCGAGGAGGCCCTGCGCCGGTTGCGGGCCGGCGGCGCCGACCTGTCGCGTCCGGTGCTGATCGGCGACCGCCATCACGACGTGGAGGGCGCTGCGCACCACGGCGTCCCGACGATCTTCGTCACCTGGGGCTATGGCGCGCCAGCCGAGGCGGCCGGCGCGGTCGCCGTGGTCGATCGCCCGGCCGAGCTGCTGCCGCTCCTGGGCCTTGACGGTCCGGGCGAGTAGTCGCCTCAGCGCGCGATGCGCTCGACGGCGGCCTCGAAGATGCCGGGCGCTGCGCTGGCGACCGGCACGATGAACCGCCGTACGGGCGAGGTGGCCACCCGAACGATCGTCCCGGTGAGGCGCCGGAAGTCGCGGGTCACCTCGGTCCACGCCTTCTCGTAGCGGGTGGGATCCTCGTTCACGATCGCGTCGACGGCGGCGCGCGCCTGCGCGATCCCGATCCGGATGCCCTCCCCCGTGAGCGCGTCGACATACCCCGAGGCGTCCCCGACCAGCAGCACGCGGCCCGAGGTGCGGGCTCGCGTGATCTGGCGGAACGGACCGGCGCCGCGCAGTTCGGTCGCCGGTTCGAGTCCGCGCACGCGCGCGGCGAGCTCGGGGCTCGCGGCCAGCGCGTCGCCGAACTTGATACCCTGCCGGGTCAGCAGCGAGAGGCCGACCAAGCCGTCGGCCGTCGGCGTGACGTAGAGCTCGCCAAGCCGCGTCCAGTGCACCTCGATGAGGTCGGACCACGGGTCCATCGCGTAGTGGCGGCGGAGGCCGTAGCGGCGGCGGGCACGTGGCGTCTCGGCGTGCAATCCCGTCGCACGCGCGACGCTGGAGTGCAACCCGTCGGCCGCGAGCAGCCAGTCGGCGCGGATGCCGGCCGCGGTGACGCCGGTGGCGTCCTGCTCGATCGCGTCGACGCGGTCCGTCACGAAGTGGACGCCCAGGTCATCGGCCCGCTCTCGAAGCGCCGCGTGCAGGGTCGTCCTCCGCACCCCCAGCGCATTCCCCACGACGAATCGGTGCTGGGCGCTGCGCCGGCCGTCGCGATAGTCGATGCCGCGAAGCGGGAACCCGCGCGGGGCGACGCCGAGTCGCGCGAGCGCCGGCATCGCGCCGGGCATCAGGCCCTCGCCGCAGGCCTTGTCGATCACCCCGGTGCGTGGCTCGACCACGGTCGCATCCAGTCCGGCCAGCCGCGCCTCGATCGCGGATGCCAGCCCGATCGGGCCGCCGCCCGCCACCAGCACCTGCGTCTGCGCGGTCACGTCTTGACTCCCGTGCCGATCCGCGCCGCCCCCGCCAGCGCGCGGTCCTCTGCGGGCACCCGAAAGCCGAGCAGGAGCACGGCATTCAGCACGGTGAACGCGAGAGCCGTGATCCAGGCGGTGTGCACGAGGGGCAGCGCCGCTCCCTCGATCACCACGATGACGTAGTTGGGGTGGGGCACGCGGCCCCAGCGATATGGCCCGGTCGTGACCAGCGGCATGCCCGGCACGACCACGATCCGCGTATTCCATTGATGTCCGAGCGACCGGATGACCCAGTACCGTCCCGCTTGGCACGCGAGCGCGATCAGGAGCATCGGCCATCCGAGCAGCGGCAGGAACGGCCGCCCGAGCAGCCACACCTCGGCAAGCGCGCCCAGCAGCATCCCGACATGGAGCGCGATCATCCACGGGAGCTGGCCCTTGTTGGTCTCCATGCCGCCGCGCTCGAACGCCCAGCGTGCGTTGCGAGCCGAAATGACGGTCTCCACGATCCGCTCCACGCCGGTCAGGAGGATCAGCACCGTGAACAGGATCACCGAGAGCGGGATGGGCCCCGCCGAGCCGACCACCCCGCCCATCGGACTCACGCCGCCCACCGCAGCAGCACGTACTCGCTGGTGACCCCCGGCCCGAGCGCGAACAGCACGCCGTTGGTGCCGACGGGTTGATCGAGCATGTCGGAGAGCACGTGCAGCACCGACGATGACGACAGGTTGCCGACCGCGTCGAGCGAGCGCCAGCTGTGCTCGAGCTCGTCGTGGTCGAGGTGCAGGCCGTGCTCGAAGGCCTCGAGCACACGCGGTCCGCCCGGATGCGCGATCCACGCGCCGACGTCGTCGAAGTCGACCGCGTGATCATGCAGCAAGCCGCGCACGTCGGCGTCGATGTTGGCGTCGATCGTGTCGGAAACGGCTGCGGTCAGCACGATCCGGAACCCGGTTCCGCCGATGTCCCACCCGATCACGCTCTCGCTGTCGGGGTAGAGGGCGCTGCGGGTGCCCAGGATCTCCGGCCCGGGCAGGCCCAGTTCGGCCGCGCGGCGATCCCCTGCGAGGACCACGGCGGCCGCGCCATCCCCGAACAGCCCGCTCGCCACGAAGTTGGCGACCGAGTCGTCGTCGCGCTGCAGCGTCAGCGAGCAGAGCTCGACCGAGACGAGCACCGCGATGTCGTCCGGATGCCCGAGCAGGTAGTCGTGCACGCGCGCCAGCCCGGCGGCCCCGGCCACGCAGCCAAGGCCGAACGACGGCATCCGCTTGATGTTGGGACGCAGGCCCAGGATCGGCACCAGCCGCGCGTCGATCGATGGGGCCGCCATCCCGGTCACGGAGGTGAAGAGCAGGTAGTCGACCTGATCGGCGTCCAGCCCCGCCGTGGCGAGCGCCGCGGCCACGGCCCGCGCGGCGAGCGCGGTGCCCTCCCTGATCCACAGGTCATTCGCCTGCCCGAAGGACCGGAGATCGCGGTACTCCTCGAGCGGCAGCACCGTGTGGCGGTGACCGATGCCGCTCGCGGCATGGAACCGCGACATGACCGCGCGCTTGGTGCGATCATCCGTGATGATGCCCGACAGCTCCGCCGTGATGTCGGACTGGGCGTAGACGTGCTCCGGCAGTGCCGGCGCCACCGCCAGGATCCGGGACATGTGCGGAACGTACCACCCTTCGAAGGAGGAACGTCGGCCGGGGGCGGGAACGTTCAGCCGCTAGGGGAGGTGGCGCTCGTCGGGCCCGTCGTACTCCGACAACGGGCGGATCAGCGCGTTGGACGCCCGCTGCTCCATGATGTGCGCCGTCCAGCCGGTGACGCGGCTCGCCACGAAGAGCGGCGTGAAGGTCGGGGTGTCGAATCCCAGCAGGTGGTAGGCCGGTCCGCTCGGGTAGTCAAGGTTGGGCTTGATCGTCTTGCGCGCATCCATCGCGGCGGCGAGCGTGTCGTAGAGATCGAGCATGTCCTGGGCGTCGTGCTCCCCCGCGTCGTGTCGAGCACTGACGAGGCGGTCGAGCGCCGCCTTCATCGTGGGAACGCGCGAGTCGCCGTTCTTGTAGACACGGTGGCCGAATCCCATGATCTTGCGCTTCTCGGAGAGCGCGGTGTCGAGCCACGCCTCCGCCTTGTCGGCCGTGCCGATCTCGTCGAAGATGTGCATCACGGCCTCGTTGGCGCCGCCGTGCAGCGGACCCTTGAGAGCGCCGATCGCGCCCACCACCGCGGAGTGCAGGTCGGCCAGCGTGCTCGTGATGACGCGCGCGGTGAAGGTCGACGCGTTGAAGGAGTGCTCGGCGTACAGCACCATCGAGATCCGGAAGACGTCGGCCTCGGTCTCGGTGGCCTCCTCGCCGAACGTCATCCAGAGGAAGTTGTGCGAGTAGTCGAGGTCGTCGCGCGGCTCGATCAGGTCCTGACCGCGGCGGCGGCGCTGGTCGTAGGCGACCATGGCCGGCACGGCAGCGAACAGCCGGACCGACTTCGCGAGCTCCGACTCCGGCGAGCTGTCTTCGGCCTGCGAGTCGTTCGCGCCGAGCACGCTGACCGCGGTGCGCACGACATCCATCGGATGCGCCGTCGCGGGCGTGAGGTCGATGGCGGCCTTCACGTTGGGCGCGAGCGCGCGCCCGGCGCGTTCGGCCTTCTGGAACGCCGCCAGCTCGGAGTCGGACGGCAGCTCGCCGTGCCACAGCAGCCAGGCGACCTGCTCGAAGGAGCAAGCGGCCGCCAGCTCCTGGACCGGGTAGCCCCGGTAGAGCAGGGAGTTGGTCTCGGGGTTCACCTTGGAGATCGCCGTCGTGTCGACGACGACGCCGGCCAGCCCCTTCCTGATATCGGTCATGTCGGTCCCGTCCCTGTGTCAGTTGATTCGATTGTTGCTCAGGTCGAAGGTGAAGATGCCGTCGTCGAACTCGGAGTATCCCGCGTAGTCGACGAGTTCGTAGAGCCGGGCCCTGGTCTGCATCTCGGGCACCTTCGAGGTCAGCGAGCCCTCGGCGGTGATCGTGTCGAGCCCGCGCTCGGCGGCCCCCATCGCGAGACGAAGCAGCGACACCGGGAAGATCACGATGTTGACGCCGACATCGGCGAGCTGCTGCGTCGTGAAGAGCTCGCTCTTGCCGAACTCGGTCATGTTGGCCAGGATCGGCACGTCGACAGCGGCCCGGATCGCGGCGAACTCCTCAAGGGATGCCATGGCCTCGGGGAAGATCGCGTCGGCTCCCGCGTCCACCAGCTTCTTCGCGCGGTCGATGGCCGCGTCGAGACCCTCGACCCCGCGGATGTCGGTGCGGGCCATGATCAGGAAGTTCGGGTCCCGCCGGCCCGCGGCCGCCGCACGGATGCGCTTGAGCGCGGTGTTCTCGTCGACGACCTCCTTGCCGTCGAGGTGACCGCAGCGCTTCGGGTTGACCTGGTCCTCGATGTGGAGCCCAGCCAGGCCCGCATCCTCGATGATCTGCACGGTGCGCGCCACGTTCATCGGCTCGCCGAACCCGGTGTCGGCGTCGACCAGGGCCGGCAGGTCGGTGACTCGGGCGATCTGCCCGGCCCGCTGCGATACCTCGGTCAGGGTGGTGAGGCCGATGTCGGGGAGGCCGAGGTCCGCGGCGAGCACAGCGCCGGAGACGTACACGCCCTCGAAGCCCTTGTCCTGGATGAGCTGAGCGCTCAGCGGGTTGAAGGCGCCCGGCATCCGGAGCAGCTTCCCGCTGGCGAGCGCGGTCCGGAAGTTCGCGCGCTTCTCGGCGGCGGGGATCTTCGTTTCGAGCATGGCTAGAACAGTCCCTTCGGGGGCGTCGGGAGGCCCGGCGTCCAGACGGTGAGGCCGCCGAGTTCGGCGGCGCTGAGCTTCGGCAGACGCTGCGCGACATCGAGGAAGCGCTCGATCTCGCCGTCCTCCAGAACACCGGCGGCAAGGCTGCGGAACTTGCCGATGTAGTTCTCGCGGGCGAACGGGCGGGCACCGAGCGGGTGCGCGTCGGCCACCGCGATCTCGTCGACGAGCGTTTCGCCGTTCGCCAGCGCGATCTCGACGCGGCCGCCGAAGGCCTTCTCGGCGGGGTCGTTCGAGTGGTAGCGGCGGGTCCACTCCGGGTCTTCGACCGTGGTGATCTTGTGCCACAGCGCGACCGTGTCCGCCCGACCCGCCCGCTCCGGCGCGTAGGAGTCGACGTGGTTCCAGGTGCCGTCCTGCAGGGCGACCGCGAAGATGTACGGCACCGAGTGATCGAGCGTTTCGCGACTGGCCTTGGGGTCGTATTTCTGCGGATCGCCCGCTCCCGAGCCGATGACGAAGTGCGTGTGGTGGCTGGTGGCCAGCACGATCCTGTCGACGTTCGCGGGATCCTTCAACTCCGGATGCTGCGCCCCGAGCTTGCGCGCCAGGTCGATCCAGGCCTGCGCCTGGTACTCGGCCGAGTGCTCCTTCGTATAGGTGTCGAGGATCGCACGCTTGGCCTCTCCCGCCTCGGGAAGGGGGACCTCGTACCGGCCTTCCGGCCCGTCGAGCAGCCACGCGATGACGCCGTCCTCGCCTTCCCAGATCGGCGAGGGACTGGTCTGGCCGCGCATGGCCCTGTCGACCGATTCGATCGCCATCTTGCCGGCGAACGCG
>DASYDQ010000039.1:0-1932 GCA_036499485.1 Pseudolysinimonas sp.
GTCATTTGAAAGGCACGGGATGGACTCCGAATTCCACGAACTGGTCGCGATCGTCACAGGCGGCGCCTCCGGCATCGGCGCGGCGATCGCCCGCACGCTGACGGAGCGAGGAGCGACGGTCGCGGTTTTCGACGTCGCTCCTGAGTCTGCCGCCGGGGTTGCCCTCGCTGTCGCCGTCGATGTCGCCGACGACGCCAGTGTGCGAGCAGGAGTGCGGCAGGTGATCGATCGCCTGGGGCGCCTCGACATCGTCGTGAACAACGCCGGAATCGGAGCGCAAGGCACAGTCGAGGCCAACGACGACACCGAATGGGCTCGAGTGCTCGACATCAATGTGGTCGGCATGGCGCGGGTCGCCCGCGCCGCCATTCCGCACCTTCGCCGATCGCCCAACGCGGCTATCGTGAACACCGCGTCGATCGCGGCCAGCGCCGGGCTCCCCGAGAGGGTGCTCTACTCGGCGTCGAAGGGAGCGGTGCTCGCCATGACTCGCGCGATGGCCGCCGACTACGTCAGAGCCGGCATCCGGGTGAACGCGGTCAGCCCAGGCACCGCAGACACCCCGTGGATCGACCGTTTGCTCTCGAAGGCGCACGACCCGGATGCCGAACGCGCGGCACTCGCCGCGCGCCAACCGCACGGTCGACTGGTCTCGCCCGACGAGGTGGCCGAGGCGGTCGCGTTCTTGGCGAGCCCGCGATCGCTCTCGACGACGGGCACCTCCCTCGCTGTCGACGGCGGGATGCAGGAGCTCCGCCTTCGATCGGAGCACACGTGACCACCCGCCAGTTCCCGAACCCGCGCGATCTTGCGTCGTTGATGCGGTTCAAGAAGCCGACGTTGAATGCGAAGAAGCGGCGACTGGATGCGGCGCTGACGATCGCTGATCTGCGTGCGATCGCTATGCGGCGCACCCCGAGGGCCGCGTTCGATTACACGGACGGGTCGGCAGAGCAGGAGATCTCGCTGGCACGGGCCAGGCAGGCGTTCGAGGACATCGAGTTCAGTCCGTCGGTCCTGCGTGGGATGGCGGAGGTGGATACCTCGTCGACGATCCTGGGTGGCCCGTCTGCGTTGCCGTTCGCGATCGCGCCGACCGGGTTCACCCGCCTGATGCAGACCGAGGGTGAGATCGCGGGCGCCGGCGCGGCCGGTGCTGCGGGCATCCCGTTCACCCTGTCGACGCTGGGCACGACCTCGATCGAAGACGTGAAGGCCGCCAACCCGGATGGTCGCAACTGGTTCCAGCTGTATGTGATGCGCGACCGTGAGATCAGCTACGAGCTCACCCGCCGAGCCGCCGCCGCCGGGTTCGACACCCTGCACTTCACCGTCGACACCCCCGTCGCCGGCGCCCGGTTGCGGGACAAACGCAACGGCTTCTCCATCCCCCCGCAGCTGACCCCAGGCACGATCCTGAACGCGATCCCCCGCCCGTGGTGGTGGTGGGACTTCCTCACCACACCCCCACTGCAGTTCGCGTCGCTGTCCTCCACCGGCGGCACCGTCGGCGAACTCCTCGACGCGGCCATGGACCCGACCATCTCCTTCAAGGACCTCGACGTGATCCGCGGCATGTGGCCCGGCAAACTCGTCATCAAAGGGGTCCAGAACGTGCGGGATGCCGCCAAACTGGCCGACCTCGGTGTGGACGGGATCCTGCTGTCCAACCACGGCGGCCGACAACTGGACCGCGCCCCCATCCCGTTCCACCTGCTCCCGGATGTCGTGCACGAACTGCGGGGCAAGAAGGTGCAGATCGGCGTCGACACCGGCATCATGTCCGGCGCAGACATCGTCGCCTGCATCGCCCTCGGCGCCCACTTCACCATGATCGGGCGCGCATACCTCTACGGCCTCATGGCAGGCGGACGCGCCGGCGTCGACCGCACCATCACCATCCTCAACGACCAGATCGTGCGCACCATGAAA
>DASYDQ010000040.1:0-10401 GCA_036499485.1 Pseudolysinimonas sp.
CGCCGGTCATCGACCACATCGAGCTCGTCACTCGCGGCGACGTGCGCCGCGCGAAGCTCTACTACCTGCGCAACCTGCGCGGCAAGAAGGCCAAGATCAAGGAGAAGCGCGACGCCTGAGTCGCCCCTCCCGTAACGATCCCGGCCCGGCCTCACGGCCAGCCGGGATCGTTGCCGTTAAGCCGCGAGTCGCAGGCTCGGAACTCCCGGGTGGGCAACATATGCTTGCCAGGACCGCAGGGATGACATGACACAGAACGATGCGCCGTCGGCGCGCAGGCCGTTGAGCGCGCAGGCTCTCAGCGCCCAGTCGCTCGACGCTTTGACGGCGACCGCCACCACTCCGGAGGGCCCATCGTCGCCCCGATCGTCCGGTAGCGACGACGGCAGGGATGAGCGGCCGAGCCGCGGCCGGTCCGCCTGGCGGTTCATCCGCGACATCCTGCTGATCCTGCTCGCGGCGATCCTCATCTCGTTTCTGATCAAGACCTTCCTGATCCGCTCGTTCTACATCCCGTCCGGCTCGATGGAGAACACGCTCCAGATCAACGACCGGATCATCGTCAACGAGCTCGAGCCGAAGCTGATGCCGATCCAGCACGGCGATGTCGTGGTGTTCAAGGATCCCGGCGGATGGCTCGACCCCGCCACCGAGACCACCCCGGAGCCGAACGGCGTCGCCGCCTTCTTCGACTGGGCTCTCTCGATCGTCGGACTCACGGCACCCGACAGCAACGACCACCTCATCAAGCGGGTGATCGGGCTGCCGGGGGATGTCGTCGCCTGCTGCAACGCCTACGGCCAGATGACGGTCAACGGGGTGGCGCTCGACGAGTCGAAGTACCTCCTGCTGCCGCCGGGGGTGACCAAGGTGTCCCGCGACGACTTCTCGGTCACCGTGCCCAAGAACTCGCTCTGGGTGATGGGGGACAACCGCTACAACTCGGCGGATTCCCGGTACAACCGCGACAAGCCGGGCAACGGCTTCGTGCCGTTCGACGACGTCGTCGGCCGCGCGGTGCTGATCAGCTGGCCGATCGACCACTGGACCCTGCTCGACAATTATCCGGTGGTCTTCTCGGGCGTCGAGTCGGGTGACGGCTCCGGCCAGAACAACACGAACCAGACGCCGAGCCCCACCGCGTCGCCGACCCCGACCACGAGCGGCGGCTGATGGTCGCCACGCAGACCGGGGCCAAGCACTCGGGCGTCACCGATCCGACGCTCCGGATGGAGCGGGCGATGCTCCGCGAGGGGGCGGAACTGGTCATCGGCTGCGACGAGGTCGGCCGCGGCGCCATCGCCGGGCCGGTCGCGGTCGGACTCAGCGTGTTCGCCGGTCGGGCCGGCGGCGCTCCGAAGGGGCTCCGCGACTCGAAGATGCTCAGCGAGCCCAAGCGCGAGGAGCTCTACCCCGTCGTCGCCGCGTGGAGCGTCCAGTCGGCTGTCGGTCTCGCCTCCAACGAGGAGGTCGAGCGCATCGGCATCATCGCGGCACTCGGGCTCGCCGCAGCGCGGGCGCTGGCCGAGCTGCACGACATCGGCGTCGCCATGGGCGGCGCGGTCGTGCTGCTCGACGGCTCGCACGACTGGCTGACTCCGGCGATCGCGCGCGGGGGAGCGATTCCGGATGGCGCGCCTCGCCCGACCGTCACGACGCGCGTCAAAGCGGACAGGGACTGTGCGGTCGTGGCCGCGGCATCGGTGCTGGCCAAGGTGCACCGGGACCGTCTGATGATCGATGCCGACGCGGTGCACCCCGGGTATCACTGGAGCGGCAACAAGGGCTACGCGAGCAGCGAGCACTACGCGGCGATCGATCAGATCGGGCCGAGCCCGTTGCACCGCTGGAGCTGGCTGAGGCAGCCCGCCCTCGACATCGCGGGCTGACTTCCGCGCGCTCATCTAGACTCACTCCGATGGACGAGGACGAGTTCGAAGACTACGACCGCGAGGTCGAACTGGCTCTCTACCGCGAGTACCGCGACGTGGTGGGGCAGTTCAAGTACGTGGTCGAGACCGAGCGGCGGTTCTACCTCGCCAACGAGGTGAACCTGGAGCGCCGGGACACCGAGAACGACTTCTACTTCGAGCTCACGATGAACGACGTCTGGGTGTGGGACGTCTATCGCTCCGACCGCTTCGTGAAGAGCGTGCGCGTGCTGACCTTCAAGGACGTCAACGTCGAGGTCCGCGGCGACAAGGACCTCGAGCTGCCCAAGGAACTCGCGCTCGACGAGTAACTCTGGCTGCGGAATCCGGGCCAGAATGTGGCCATGGCCGACGGCAGCAACTGGGATCGCGTCCCGATCGAACCGCAGAGCGTCGACGCTCCTCTCTCGCGCTACGCGGTGTTCCTGGTGGTCACGATCGCCGAAGGGGATGCCGCGCTCGCGACGGCCCGCGAGGTGCTGAGCGACCCGGGGGCGCTGGTGCGCACGGTGGGGTTCCGCGGCCTGGACGGCCGGCTCTCGTGCAACATCGGCATCGGTTCGGCGGCCTGGGATCGGCTGGCGATCACCCCGCGGCCCTCGCAGCTGCGGCCCTTCTCGGCGATCCAGGGGGTGGCTCAGAACGCGCCGTCGACCCCGGGCGACCTGTTGTTCCACATCCGCGCCGAGCGCGACGACCTGTGCTTCGAGTTCGAGAAGCTGCTGCTCGCGGCGCTCGGAGACGCGGTCACCGTCGTCGACGAGGTGCAGGGTTTCCGCTACTTCGAGGCGCGCGACCTGCTCGGCTTCGTGGACGGCACCGAGAACCCCACCGGTCGCGCGATGCTCGACTCGGCCCTGGTTTCCGCCGACGACGACCCGGAGTTCGCCGGCGGCAGCTACGTGGTGGTGCAGAAGTACCTGCACGACCTGGCCGCGTGGGCGGCGCTGGGCACCAGCGAACAGGAGGCGATCATCGGTCGCACCAAGGCCGACAACGTCGAACTCGAACTCGCCGACGGCGCCCGCCCCTCGCACAAGGACCTCAACACGATCACCGACGCGGATGGCACCGAGCACGACATCCTGCGCGACAACATGCCGTTCGGCCGGCCAGGGCATGCCGAGTTCGGCACCTACTTCATCGGCTACGCCGGTCAGCTCTGGGTGATCGAGCGGATGCTGCAGCGCATGTTCCAGGGAGCCCCGCCCGGGCAGTACGACCGCATCCTGGATGTGTCGACCGCCGTCACGGGGACGACGTTCTTCGTGCCGCAGATCGCGGTGCTGGAGAGCTTGGCGCCCTAGGCGGTCGAGCAGCGCGACGCGCGTATCGAGACCCGCTACATCCGGATGAGGCAGACGATGGCGGCGATGGCCGACACGGCCGCCAGAACCAGCGCCGCCCCGATCAGCACCGTGTGCACGGTCAGGAACCGGGTGGCCTTGCCGTTCGCGTCCCGCGCCCGCGGGTCCTTCGCGATGCGCCGGTAGAACGTCGGCCAGACCAGCACGTTGAAGACGGCGTTGACGAGCAGCAGGATCGCGAGCAGGAGCACGGCTCGAGCCTAGGCGGCGTCCTCCCCAGGCATGACGGATCGCGCTCTGCCCCCGGGCGGCGTTCGGCGCGGTCGGCGGCTGCCCGGCTGCCGCATCCTCGTGCCGTGGCTGCCAAAGACGAACTCGGGATCCGTGGCGAGCGGATCGCCGAGCGTCACCTCGTCCGCCGTGGGCTGACCCTGCTCGACCGCAACTGGCGCTGCTCGCAGGGCGAGATCGACCTCGTGCTGCGCGACGGCGACGAGACGGTGTTCGTCGAGGTCAAGACGCGGTCAAGCGTCGCGTTCGGGCATCCGCTGGAGGCGATCACGGCGGCCAAGCTCGCGCGACTGCGGCGACTGGCGGGGGCGTGGTGCGAGGCGCACCCGGGGGCAGGCCGCATCCGGATCGACGCCGTGGCGGTGATCGCGCCGCGCAACCTGCCGGCGACGGTTGAGCATCTCGAGCGGGTCTTCTGATGGCCATCGGGCGCGCGCACGCGATCTCCCTCCTCGGACTCGAGGGGGCCGTGGTCGAGATCGAGGCCGACATCTCGAGCAACCTGCCGTCGTTCGTGCTGATCGGGTTGCCGGATGCGGCCCTCGGCGAGGCGCGCGACCGGGTGCGCTCGGCGGCCGGCAACTCCGGCCTGCCGCTGCCCTCGCGCAAGCTGACCGTCAACCTCTCGCCCGCGGCGCTGCCGAAGCACGGCTCGGGTTTCGATCTCGGGATCGCGCTCGCCGCGCTGGCTGCCGATGGGCAGGTCTCGGCCGCCTCGGTGGCGCGCGTCGTGCACCTGGGCGAGCTCGGGCTTGACGGCCGCCTACGACCGCTGGCGGGCATCCTCCCCGCGGTGCTGGCCGCGGTGCGCGCGGGGTTCGACACCGTGCTCGTGCCGGCCGGCAACGCCGACGAAGCGGCGCTCGTGCCCGGTGCACGGGTCGTGCCGGTGGTGTCCCTGCGCGATGCGGCGATCTGGCACGGAGCCGAACTCGAGCCGGTCCCGCTCGAGGCGCTGATTCCGACAGTGCCCGACCCCGCTCTCGACGACTCAGGTGACCTGGCCGACGTCATCGGCAACCCGGATGCCGTGGAGGCGATGCAGGTCGCCGCGGCCGGCGGTCACCACGTCTTCCTGCTCGGTCCGCCCGGCGCCGGCAAGACGATGCTGGCCGCTCGGCTACCCGGTCTGCTCCCGGAGCTCACGCCACACGAGGCCCTCGAGGTCGCGTCGATCCGTTCGCTCGCCGGGATCCCGGTGCGGGGCGGGCTGTCGACCCGTCCTCCGCTGGAGGCGCCGCACCACACCGCCAGTGCCGCGGCGATCGTGGGCGGCGGCAGTGGGGTGATCCGTCCCGGCGCCGCGGCGCGAGCCGCGCACGGGGTGCTGTTCCTCGACGAGGCCCCCGAGTTCGCCCCTGCCGCCCTTGACGCGCTCCGGCAGCCGCTCGAATCGGGCATCATCTCGATCTCGCGGGCGACCGCGACGGCGCGTTTTCCGGCGCGGTTCCAGCTGGTGCTCGCCGCCAACCCGTGCCCGTGCGGCAACGCGGGGACCCGCGACGGCGAGTGCCGGTGCACCCCCTTCGCGGTCCGGCGGTATCTCGGGCGGTTGAGCGGCCCCCTCCTGGACCGGGTCGACATCCGGATGGATGTGCACCGCATCACCGCCGCCCAACTGCGGGCTGCCGCCCAGTCGGGGCGTCTCGACACGGCGTCGGCGCGGCGCCGCATCCTGTCGGCGCGGGCTGCAGCCATCGAGCGACTCCGCGACACACCGTGGCGCGTCAATGCGCACGTCGCGGGGGCCTGGTTGCGCTCGCCCGCTGGCGCCCCCGCCGCCGGGGCGACCGCCTCCTTGGACCGCGCGCTGGAACGGGGAGGCATCACCATGCGCGGCTACGACCGCGTGCTCCGGCTGGCGTGGACGCTCTGCGACCTCGACGGCACCCCGCGCCCCGACGCCGACCATGTCGGCCGAGCGCTGTACCTGCGAAAGGCAGCCCGATGAAGCACGTCGCCGTGAAGGAGAACGCATGACCATCCTCGGACTCGCGGAGTCGACCGTCGCGCCACTGATCCGGGCGCTTTCACCCGACCATGCCGAGCTCGACCGCGATGCGATCGCGGAACGCTTCGCGCGCGCCGCGTGGAGCGGGATCTCGGAACCCGGCGACCGCGACGCCGGCCACCTGATCGCGGCGCTCGGCGCCGAGGCCTCCCTGGCGGCGCTCACCTCGGTTCCGTGGCCGCAGCACCGCACAGACGACGATCTCGACGTCTCCGCGCTCGAGGCGGCGACGGCGGCGGTCAACGACGAGGAACTGAGTCATCAAGAACATGTGGATGCTGCGAAGCGCTGGCGGGGACGCGTCGCGGCGCCCGCGGTGCTGCTGGCCCTCCGGCAGGCGGCGCGGTTCGGGGTCTCATTGCTCGTCCCGGGCGATCCGGATTGGCCGACAGGAGTGGACGAGCTCGGCGAGCACGCGCCGCTGGCCCTCTGGGTGCGTGGCGACCGGGCCCTTCTCGGCCGCCTGGAGCGCTCGATCGCGGTGGTCGGGGCGCGTGCGGCCACTGGATACGGGGAGCACGTGACCATCGAGGCCGCGAGCGGGCTGGCCGACCGCGGTTTCACGATCGTCTCGGGTGCCGCCTACGGCATCGACGGGATCGCGCACCGCGCCGCGCTGGCAAGTTCGGGTCCGACCGTCGCGTTCCTCGCGGGAGGAGTCGACCGCTTCTATCCGGCAGGGCACGAAGCCCTGCTGACCCGGATCGTCGAGCGCGGGGCCGTGGTCTCGGAGGTGCCACCTGGCACGGCACCGACGAAATGGCGCTTTCTTCAACGCAATCGATTGATTGCGGCCGCCAGCCGCGCGACGGTGGTGGTGGAGGCGGGTTGGCGGTCCGGCTCCCTCAACACCGCCGGTCACGCGGCCACGCTCGGACGCCCGGTCGGCGCCGTTCCTGGCCCGGTCACCAGCGCGGCCTCGGCCGGATGTCATCGGCTCCTCCGCGAGACGCCGGCGATCCTCGTGACGAACGCCGACGAGATGGCGGAACTGGTGCCCGGCGACGGCGCGGTTCCGGAGACCGCGCCGTCGACGCGAGACACATCGACCACGTCGCGTCCGATCTCATCGGCGATCGACCCGACCGGCACGCGTCTCCGGCTCCTCGACGCCATCAGCGACCGCTCCGGCCGTTCGGTGGACCGGATCGCGGCCCTGTCGGGGCTCGCCGCGGACCGAGTGCGCGCCGAACTCGGGCTGCTCGAGCTCGAGGGGATCGTGCACGAGCTTCCGGCCGGCTGGACCAGGTACACGCTCAAGCAGCTGGAGGCTCGAAGGAACTGACCCGTCACCTGTCGCGACTAAAGTGCGCAGCATGGTCCAGCTCGGTCACTATGCCCCGCCCACGCACACCATCGCGCACCTCAGCGACACCCACTACCTCGGCGGCAAGCGCCCGCTGTACGGCGTGCTCGACACCGACCGCACGCTCGCCCGCGCCCTCGAGCAGCTCGAACGCTCCGGGACGAACCCGAGCGCCATCGTCATCACCGGCGACCTGGCAGACCTCGGCGAGCCGGACGCCTACGAACGGCTCAAGGCCGAGATCGAGCCCGTCGCCAAGCGAATGGGATCCCAGATCATCTGGGTCATGGGCAACCACGACGAGCGCGGCCCGTACTCCTCGATCCTGTTCTGCGGCAAGGCCGACGACGCGGCACCGCAGGACCGTGTCTACGACATCGACGGCCTCCGCATCGTGGCGCTCGACAGCTCCGTTCCGGGCTACCACCACGGCCAGTTGACCGACGACCAGCTCTCCTGGCTCGAGGAGGTGCTCGCCGTTCCGGCGGCGCACGGCACGCTGCTCGCGCTCCACCACCCGCCGCTGCCCAGCCCGATCGAGATCATGGCAATCATCGAGTTGCAGGAGCAGCAGAAGTTCGCCGACGTGATCCGCGGAACGGATGTGCGCAGCATCCTCGCCGGCCACCTGCACTACTCGACCAGCGGCACTTTCGCGGGTGTCCCCGTCTCGGTCGCCTCGGCCACCTGCTACACGATCGACACCAGCGCGCCGCAGGACACCCTCCTCGGCGTCGACGGCGGGCAGTCGATCAACCTGGTCAACCTCTACAACGACAGCTACACCGACAGCGTCACGCACTCGATCGTGCCGATCGGTGACTTCACCCAGGTCGCCGGATTCTCGGGCGCGTTCCTGGAAAGACTCGCGTCCATGACGCCCGAGGAGCGCCGCGAAGCCTTCTCCAGCAAGACCTCGACCTTCAGCGTGGCGGAAGCGGACCGTTCGGCGTAGCGACGACCATGGGCGCATGGAGTTGCGTGCCGCGATCGACGGCTTCGCCCGTCACCTGACGGCCGACCGCGGCTTCAGCGAGCACACGGTGCGCGCCTATCGCGGCGACCTCGGCGACCTCGCCGCTTTCGTCGAGTCGCGCGCCGTCGCAACCGACGACCCCGTCCCAGCCGACGACGCCATCGCCGACGACGCGTCGGGTCGGGCGCCCGACCCCTTCGACGTGCGTGAGCTCGACCTGGAGACCCTGCGCGACTGGCTCTGGCAGGGCAGCAACGCCGGGCTGGCCGCGTCGAGCCTGTCCCGCCGCTCGGCCGCGGTCCGCGGCTTCACCCGGTGGCTCGTGACCACCGGCGAGACCTCCGCGGATGCCGCCGCTCGCCTGAAGGCCCCGCGACCCGAGCAGCACCTGCCGAGGGTGCTCACCCGCGGGCAGATGACCGGCATCTTCGAGGGCCTGACGGCCCGGTCGGACGGCGGAGATCCCGTCGCCCTCCGCGACCAGGCGATCATCGAGTTGCTGTACGCGACCGCCATGCGCGTGAGCGAGCTCACCGGACTCAAGCTCGGCGACGTGGATCGCTCACGGCTCACCGCTCGGGTGCTCGGCAAGGGCGGCAAGGAGCGCGTGGTCCCGTTCGGGGTGCCGGCGGCGCACGCGCTCGACCGGTACCTGGCGGATGCGCGACCGGGCCTGCGTGGCGACGGAACGGACCCCGGCATCCTGTTCCTGAACTCGCGGGGCGCCGCGATGAACACGCGCTCGGTGTACGAACTCGTGGCGCGCCTGCTGCACGAACTCCCGGGGAGCGGCCCGTCCGGCCCGCACGCCTTCCGGCACACCGCCGCGACCCACCTGCTGGATGGGGGAGCCGATCTGCGCGCGGTGCAGGAGATCCTCGGCCACGCCAGCCTGTCGACCACGCAGATCTACACCCACGTCTCGGCCGAGCGCCTGAAGCAGAGCTACCAAGCAGCTCATCCCAGGGCGTGACCTGAGTCACCCGCGGGGATACAGCACCGACCACCCCACCCCACCCAGGAACAGCAGCGGGTTGACGTACTCCCCGTCGACGCGCACCCCGAGATGCAGGCACGTCGACGCGCAGTGCCCAGGCAGGAGCGTGCCGATCGCCTCACCGCGCGACACGCGATCGCCCGCGACGAGCGTGGTCGTCACCGGCTCGTAGCTCGACAGCAGGCCGCCCGAGTGCTCGATCGACAGCACGGGCCGGTCGACGACGAAGCCGGCGAAGTGCACGACGCCGCCGGCGGGCGCCAGCACCGGCGCGCCGTCGGTCGAACGGATGTCGACACCCCGGTGGCCGGCGGCATACGGGCCGGCAGGCGCGAGGTAGGGCCGCGCGATGGCGTGCGCTCCGGAGACCGGCCATGCCCACGATCCGAGCGACGCCACGGGCGGCGAGGCCGTGCCGAGCCCGGCGACGGAAGCGTTCGGACCGCCAGGCGCGGCCGCGGCCGGCACCTCGGGCGAGCCACCGACGGCCGCACCGACGAGCAACGCGAGAGCCGCCATCCGGAACCACATGCGGCCAGCCTCGCCGGTCGGGTGTCACGCAAGGGCCAGTCCGGCGAGGTGGGGGAGAGGCCGGGAACCGACGACCAGGGAAGGAGCCCCGCCCGGCTGCTACACTTTCAGACGCACTCCGCTCCGGCGGGGTGACTACGCGTGCCCACGCGATGCCGAGCAATCGGCACTGAATCGCGGCACCGGCCTCCACCTCCTTCAGTCACTCTGCGAGAGCAGAAAAGTGGATGTGCGCCCGGGCACCAGGGATCGTGAGCCATCCGGCGTCACGGCGAACAACTGAGAAGAATCGCGCAGGCGCACGCCTGCCCAGAAAGAGGACACGACCATGGCCGTCGTCACCATCCGCCAGCTGCTCGACAGCGGCGTCCACTTCGGACACCAGACCCGCCGCTGGAACCCGAAGATGAAGCGCTTCATCCTGACCGAGCGCTCGGGCAGCCACATCATCGACCTGCAGCAGTCGCTCAAGCACATCGACACCACCTACGACTACGTCAAGGAGACGGTCGCCCACGGCGGCACCATCCTCTTCGTCGGCACCAAGAAGCAGGCCCAGGAGGCCATCGCCGAGCAGGCGACGCGCGTGGGCCAGCCCTACGTCAACCAGCGCTGGCTCGGCGGTCTGCTGACCAACTTCCAGACGGTCTCCAAGCGCCTCGCGCGCATGAAGGAGCTCGAAGAGATCGACTTCGACGACACGACCAAGGGCTTCACCAAGAAGGAGCTCCTGATCCAGAAGCGCGAGCTCGTCAAGCTGCACAAGACGCTTGGTGGTATCCGCAACCTCACCAAGACGCCGTCGGCCGTGTGGGTCGTCGATGCCAAGCGCGAGCACCTCGCGGTCAACGAGGCGACCAAGCTCGGCATCCCGGTGATCGGCATCCTCGACACCAACGCAGACCCCGACGAGCTCCAGTACCCGATCCCCGGTAACGACGACGCGATCCGCTCGGTCGGCCTGCTCACCCGCATCATCGCGGATGCCGTGGCCGAGGGCCTGATCCAGCGTCACCAGAAGACCGAAGAGTCTGGCAACGTGAGCGCGGTC
>DASYDQ010000041.1:0-1606 GCA_036499485.1 Pseudolysinimonas sp.
CGTCGAAGAGCACGACGCTGAACGGCTTGCGGCGCACCTTCTCGGTGAGCTGGCCGCCCTCTTCGAAGCCGACGAACCCGGGAGGGGCACCGAACAGCCGCGAGACGGTGTGCTTCTCGCCGTACTCGCTCATGTCGAGCGCGATCAGCGCGTCCTCATCGTCGAACAGGAACTCGGCGAGCGCCTTGGCCAGCTCGGTCTTTCCGACACCCGTGGGGCCGGCGAAGATGAACGAGCCGGAGGGCCGCTTCGGGTCCTTCAGGCCGGCGCGCGTGCGGCGGATCGTCTTGGAGAGCACCGAGATGGCCTCCTCCTGACCGATCACGCGCTCGTGCAGGGCCTTCTCCATGAAGATGAGGCGCGAGCTCTCCTCCTCGGTGAGCTTGAACACCGGGATGCCGGTCGCGTTCGCCAGCACCTCGGCGATGACGCCCTCGTCCACGGTTCCGGATGCCGCGACATCCCCGGCACGCCACTGCTTCTCGAGGCGCAGCCGCTCACCGAGCAGCTTCTTCTCCTCGTCGCGCAGCGATGCGGCCTTCTCGAAGTCCTGGTCTTCGATGGCGGCTTCCTTGGTGGCGCGGACGCCGGCGATCTTGTCGTCGAACTCGCGCAGCTCCGGCGGGGCCGACAGGATCGACAGGCGCAGGCGGGCGCCTGCCTCGTCGATCAGGTCGATGGCCTTGTCGGGCAGGAAGCGGTCGCTCACGTAGCGGTCGGACAGGTTCGCCGCCGCGACGATCGCGCCATCCGTGATGGACACCTTGTGGAACGCCTCGTACTTGTCGCGGAGTCCCTTGAGGATGTTGATCGTGTGCGGCAGCGAGGGCTCGTGCACCTGCACCGGCTGGAAGCGGCGCTCGAGAGCGGCATCCTTCTCGAAGTGCTTGCGGTACTCGTCGAGCGTCGTGGCCCCGATGGTCTGGAGCTCACCGCGCGCGAGCAGCGGCTTCAGGATGCTGGCCGCGTCGATCGCGCCCTCGGCCGCCCCCGCACCCACCAGGGTGTGGATCTCGTCGATGAACGTGATGATGTCGCCGCGCGTGCGGATCTCCTTGGTGACCTTCTTCAGGCGCTCCTCGAAGTCACCGCGGTAGCGGCTGCCGGCGATGAGCGAGCCGAGGTCGAGCGTGTAGAGCTGCTTGTCCTTCAGGGTCTCGGGCACGTCGCCGCGCACGATCGCCTGGGCGAGGCCCTCGACGACGGCGGTCTTGCCGACGCCCGGTTCCCCGATCAGGACAGGGTTGTTCTTCGAACGGCGGGAGAGGATCTGCATGACCCGCTCCATCTCTTTCTCGCGCCCGATGACCGGGTCGAGCTTGCCGTCGCGAGCGGCCTGGGTGAGGTTGCGGCCGAACTGGTCGAGGATCTGCGAGCCCTTGTCGGGCGTCGCGTCGTTGCCGCCGACGGCGACCTGCTCCTTGCCCTGGTAGCCGCTGAGCAACTGGATGACCTGCTGCCGAACCCGGTTCAGGTCGGCACCCAGCTTGACGAGCACCTGGGCGGCGACGCCCTCGCCCTCGCGGATCAGGCCGAGCAGGATGTGCTCCGTGCCGATGTAGCTGTGGCCGAGCTGCAGCGCCTCGCGCAGGCTCAGCTCGAGCAC
>DASYDQ010000042.1:0-1665 GCA_036499485.1 Pseudolysinimonas sp.
GCGGGGTCGGGAAGCATGAAGATCGTCTCGACATCGGCCAGGTCGCGGTTGACGATCGCCATCGGGGTCTCGTAGGCAACATCCACCTGGGAGCGGATGCCCTTCACCAGAACGCTCGCGCCGACATCCGTGCAGTAGTCGACCAGCAGCCCGACGCTCCAGCTCGTGACCAGAATGTTCTTGCCCGCACCGGATGCTGCGATCGCCTCTTGCAGCAACGAGACCCGTTGCGCGATCGGCAGCAGCGCCGTCTTGTCCGGGTTGTGCACCACCAGCACATGCAACTGATCGAAGATGCCCGCCGCACGCTTGATCACATCGATGTGCCCCAACGTTGCCGGGTCGAACGAACCGGGGACGACGGCGATCCTGGTCATGGTTCGAGACTAACGGGCGACGCCGAGTTCACCCGAACGGGGGTTGGTAGCACGGACTTGGGACAGTCAGACTCACCACATGCGTCCCTGGCAGAAGGGTCTGATCGTCGCCGCGGTTGCAACGGTCGTGGTCATGCTGCTCGCGGCCGGCCTCACGAGATACGCTGCGGTTCAGTTCGCCCTCGCTCCGGGCGGGCTGCTATCGGCTCTGGCAACCATCACCGGTGCGTCGACGCCGAGTCCGGCGCAGGATGCCGGGGCGGCGGCAGCGCCCGCTCCCTTCGAGCGCTACGGTGACGGCTCGACATCCGAGCGCGGCAATGTCCCCAAGATGGTCGGCCAGAAGGCGGGGATCCTGTCGTCGGATGGGCGGACTCACGTCGTGACCTTCACGGTCACTCGGATCGTCACCGACCCCCATTGCCTCAACCCGGGAGCACCCCCGCCGACCAACGGCCGCTACGTCGAAGTCGACCTTCAGGTGGTCACCACGGCCGGCATGGGCATCGAAGGCGGCGACCCGACGATCACGTTCACACCCGACAACTGGTACTTCTACCCGCCAGACACGCCCGGCATCGTCGCCGGCGGAACCGGCGCTTCCTCCGCCGACGACGACTGCGACCTCTCGGTGCCGTCGCTGCCGGATTCGATCGGTGCATCGCAGACCCTGACCGGATCGGTCCTGCTCGACGTCGCTCCAGGATCGGTCTATCTCTCCTACAATCCTCGAGCGGCCTGTGGATGCGACTATGCCTGGGAGTGGCCGTACTCGGGCTGAGTTCTAGCTCTTCGCCAGGAACGCCGCCTCTGCGGCATCCAACCGCGCCGCCAGCGCCTGCCGGAGCGCAGGATGCTCGGCCAGCTCGGGGTCAGCAGCCAGCACCTCGGATGCCAGCGCCCGCGCCTCCGCGATCAGGTCACCATCGCGCGCGACCCGCAGCAGCTTGAGCGAGGAGCGGCCGCCGGATTGCGCGCGTCCCAGCACGTTGCCCTCTCGCCGCAGCTCGAGGTCGACCTGCGCAAGGGCGAAGCCGTCGAGGGTGGCGGCCACGGCATCCACCCGTTCGCGTGCGGGCGTATCCGGCGACGCCCGGGTGACGAACAGGCACAGGCCCGGCACCCCGCCGCGACCGATGCGGCCGCGCAGCTGGTGCAACTGCGCCACGCCGAAGCGGTCCGCGTCGAGCACCACCATGGTCGAGGCGTTCGGCACGTCCACCCCGACCTCGATCACCGTGGTGGCGACCAGCACGTCGATCTCGCCGGCGGCGAATGCGCGCATCGT